>NZ_JBSSHK010000003.1:0-879954 GCF_053891155.1 Roseomonas sp. F4 | reverse complement strand
GATGGCCATGATGAGGCCGTGACCGATCAGGTCGATGCGACCGAAGGGAAGCACCGCCGCGTTGAAGATCACGAACAGCGCCGCGCCGGACAGGCGACGGATCAGCGGCGTCCAGACGAGTCCGAAGCCGAGCGTGAATTCCGCGATGCCAGACATGGGGATGAAGGCGTCGCGCGGCAGGCCGAAGGTCAGGAAGGGCTTCTCTTCGACCAGTGGATAGAACCAGTCGGGATAGGCGAACTTCTCCAGGCTGGACCACATCAGCGCAATCGCTACGCCCCAGCGCAGCACCTCGAAGCGATGGGCGCGCCAGACCTCGCGACGGGAGGCGGCGAGCACCAGATAGGCCGCGATGGCGAGGCCGAGCGCCAGATAGTCCAGCAGATGGTAAGTCCCGTAGTCGCGCAGCGCCAGAACCCAGAGCAGGATGATCCCGGCGGCGGAGAGCGGCATGGTGCGTCGTGAGAACACGCCGGCCGCGATCAGCAGCTGGATCCAGGATACCCATTCATGCGGGGTCTTCAGATCCGGCGTGAGATAGATCCCGCCAACCGCGAAGGTCGCGACGAAGAATGCGCCGACGATGGCACGCACGTAGTCGTCCAACCGCCGCCACAGCGATGCGGTGACGCGATCCAGCACATCGAGCAGGGCCGCGCCGTACTGGCTCTGCTCGACCAGGCGCGCAGCGAGGAAGAACACCAGGACAAGGGCAATGCCAAGCCAGAACCAGCCGTCCGTGAGGGTGGCGATAACCGGCCGCTGTGGCGCCGCGACGATGTAGGGCGCGAACCATTTGACATGCGCCTCGGCCGCCGCTGTCCAGAGCAGCAGCGGGACGGCAAGCGAAATGCAGCACCAGGCCCGCCTGCTCGCAGCAAGCGACGGTCCGGGAAAGAAACTGGGCAATCTCATGTGAATCACTCCATCAGCGGTGCGCCCGAACCGGCCTGCTATCGGGCCCGGCGATGCCATCCGGCGTCAGCAGCAGGAACGCCGAGCGCACGGCGATGCTGGAGCGGGTCGAACCCGCACCGTCCGCAGGGCCGGCCAGTGCTTCCACTGGCCGGCCCCCCAGACTGGCGGCGCAGCGTCGCGGACTCAGCGCACGAAGGGGCGGTCGATCATGTGGATGACGCCGTTCGAGCAGAGAATGTCCGAGCGCACGACCGTCGCGGTGACACCATTGGCCATGAGCGTCACCTTGCCGTCGGTGTTGGACAGGGTGATCGGCGTGCCGGCGCGGCTCTGCGCCGTCACGGTCGAGCCGGGCTCGAGCGCCGCGGAGGTGTAGCGCCCCGGCAGGATATGCGCATTCACCACCGCCGGGCCGAGCACCGCGTCGACGGAGCCGCCGCCCTCACCGGTGCCGGGGAACAGGAACGGCACGGCGGTCGGCCGGACGGTGTCGATCGCCGCATTCGTCGGCACGAAGATCGTGAAGGGGCCGGTCTCGCGCAGGTCCTGGGCAACATGCACGCGCGAGGCGACGCCGACGAAGCGGGAGGCGACCTGCAGCCCGGCCAGCGTGTCGATGCAGTTGGCAGTCTGCGCCATCGCACCTTGGGCGCCAATGGCGCCGGCGAGGAGGATGGCGGCACCCAGAGTGGTGCGGCGGGCAAAGCGGGAGATGGTCATGGGATGAACTCCTGGTTGGATGGTTGGAGAAGTTGGACGGTGGCAGGGCGCCCTGCTTGCACCCGCCACCTTCGCCGGTCCGGTTGGATGCGGCGTAGGTGCAGGATGCCGGCGCGCGGCTCATGCGGCTTGCATGCGCGCTTGGTTCTTTGACAAAGTTGCTATGCCGTTCGGCGCTGCCGGCACGGCGGGGCGGCGATGCTGGCGGCGCCAGGCATTCGGCGTCGTGCCGGTCGCCCGGCGAAACACGCGCGACAGATGCGCCTGGTCGAACAGGCCGCAGTCCAGCGCGATCTGGGCCAGCGATGCATCCGTGGTCAGCATCAACCGCTGCGCGTATTTCAGCCGGCGGTGCAGGACGTAGCCATGCGGCGTGCGCCCGAAACTTACCTTGAAGGCGCGGCAGAAATGCGCCGGGCTCAGCCGCGCGATCTCGGCCAGCATCGCGATGCCGAGCGCATCCTGCAGATGGCCGTCGATGTAGCGGGTCAACCGATGCACCTGCCATGGCGCAAGGCCACCCCGCCTGGCCGGCTGCTGCGCGCCCGCCGAGAGCAGCGCAGTGGCATCGGCCAGCATGACGAGCGCCGCCGCGTGGTGTTCCCGCAGCAGCCCCGCATCGCCTTCACACAGCTGCGCTATCGCCTCGGCAAGCAGGCGGAAGGGCCGTGTCCCGGCCGGAATCCGCAGATCGCCGGCCTGGGGCCCGGCCTCGCCGGGCGAACCGTCGTCCCGGACGGCCTGCAAGCAGGTCGCCATCATCGTCCTCATCCCTCTGGTGATGGCCGGGACCTTAGGGAGGCGCACCCGCCTCCGGACGGGTGAGGAGGTGAGACTGCGGCCGTCTCACGGTGAGCGGCGCGGCGCGCTTCCGTAGGCTGCGCGGTGGCGCGGATGGCTCACCCCGTGTGGCCGGCAGCTCACTGCCGCCGCGGCGCGGTGAAGCGCTAGGCTCTCGATCCCGATGCCGGCGCAACCACGCGGCCCGCATCGTGACAGCCGGAACCGATGCGACTCATGGCGACGCGTGGCACGCTCAACCGGATACGTGGGCTCCATCGGGCCTGGAACGACCGACGATGGCAGGACTATGCCGCGTATCTGGCGGAGGATTGCATGACCCATGTCGCCGGCAGCCTGGCGCCGCAGGACAAAGCCGAGCAGCTGGCCTGGGCGCAGGCCTTCTGCGCCGCCTTCCCGGACTGCCGGATCGTCACCGACGCCTACCTCCAGCTCTTCGCCAGCCATGACGGCGCGCGCAGCGTCGCCGTCACGCGCCTCGTGGGCCACGCGGTCTGCCGGCCACCGCCGCTCGACGGCATGCTGCTGGAGCCGTTCCGGCGCGGCTTCGACGTGACGCTGACCGTGATCGCGCGCTGGCAGGAGGGCAAGGTGGCGGAGCAGCACAGCTACCTCGACACGGAGATGATGCGCCAGCAGCTGCGCGCGATGCCGGACCCCCAGGCGGGTGGCGCGGGCTAGAACTTTGAAACAGCTCTAGCTGGCCGCATCGCGCACCGCGGCGGCCAGCGCCTCGAAGGCGGGCATCCCGCGCAGCGGGTCGAAGCGACGGTCAGTGCGCAGCCAGGCGCGGGACAGATCCTCCCGCGCCACGCAGGCGGCCAGCGCCTCGATCGCCTCCGCATGGCGGCCGAGCGCCATGGCGAGGGTCGCGCGCGCGAAATGCGAGACCGGGCGGCCCGGCACGGCAGCCCTGGCCGCCGGCGCGGGATCACCCAGCCGGGCCGCGATTTCCGAAACACCCAAGGCGAGGTCCGGCAGGTCGGCCAGCTCGTCCGCGATCTCCGCAATGACCTCGCGCGCCGCCTGCGGGGCGCCGGTCTCCAGAAGGGCGAGGGCGCCATAGTAGCGCGCCTCGGCCGCAGCCGGGACGCGCGGGGCTCGGCCGAAGCGTTCGGCGAGCGCCGTGAATTGCCGGCCCTGGAAGAGGCTGATGGCCTCCGCGATGTCCTGATGGGCGGAGATGGGCTCCAGCGTGCGCGCGATGCGCAGCTGGCGCGCCGCACCCTCCGGCTCGCGCTGGAGCAGCAGCAGCGCGACGCCACGGATGCGGGCCGCGCGCGCGGTTTCGCCAAGCTGCGCGGCGCGGGCGAACCAGACTTCCGCGCCCGCACGATCGAAATCGATCCAGGCTGCGATGGTGCCGAAGGCGGCATGCGCCTCCGCCGAGGCAGGGTCGATCCGCAGGGCGCGCTGCGCCGCGTCGCGCGCCACGCGCGCCGCCGTTGCGCGGTCCAGCAGGCCAAGCCGATAGAGGTCGCAGGCGCAATCCGCGACCCCCGTATGGCCGCGCGCGACATCCGGCGCGGAACGCGCGATGCGCTCGAACAGCGCCATGGCCCTGTGCAGGGCGTCCGGACGCTGGCTGTCCATCAGGCGCCGCCCTTGGCTGATGGTGGCCATCACCTGCACGGCGCCGGGCCGCGGCCGCATCGTCCGGGCGCGAACCTGCGACGAGTCGATGCCGAGGCGGCTCGTCAGCGTCCGGGCGATCCGTTCCAGCAGCTGCAGCTGATCGGCGTCGGGGGTGTCGAAGCGGTCGGACCAGAGGACGTAGCCCTGCTCGTCCGACAGCTCCGCGATCACACGAAGGATGTCGCCATGCCGCCGCAGGCTGCCATGCAGCACGGCGTCCACGCCGAGCTCCGCGGCGGCCGCCTTTCCCGTATTGGCGCTTTCGCGGTAGCGCAGCACGGCCCCGCGTGGGGCCATGCGCAACCCCTCCCACTGCGACAGGATGAAGGTGATCTCGTCCGTAAGGCGATCCGCCAGGTCCTGCTCGGCCGGATCGCGCGACAGCGCCAGGAATGGCAGGACCGCCGCGGTCGCGCCCTGCCCCGCCTCGAACAGCGGCGCCCCGGCCGGCTCTTCGGCGACAGTGACAAGGGGCGCCGCGCGATGGGTGAAGATGGCGGCGTATTGCCCGGTCGGCACCGCGATCTCCACGGGATCCGCCTGGCCCTCGCCGGCGAAGTAGTCGATGAGCTTGCGACGCAGCCGGCGCATCTCGACGCGGACGGTGGAGTCGATGCGCGGGTCGTAGGCCGGCTCCCGCTCGTACAGGGCGTTGCCGATCACCACTTCCTTCAACTGGCTGCCATGGCCCAGCAGCGTCTCCTCGACCAGGAAGCGCAGCAGGGCGACCAGGCGGGCCGAGTCCTGGAAATCCTTGCTCGCCTCGATGCGCGCAAGTTCGGCAACAACGTCCTCGCGCGATACCGGGTCCGGCATCGTTCAAGCCCAAGCCTGCGTGATGGCCATCGCCCGCGCCCCACGGCCGGATGTGCCCAGCCTTTCGCAGGCGGAAATACCGTCGGTTGTCGTCGTGTGTCCACCACGAACCCCGGCGCGATGTGGCGTCTCAGGGTGATCCGTGATGGACGTCGAAGATGTGACGGATATGCGCGATGATCCGCGGCAGCAGCGCGCCCGGTGTGTCGGGCGCGATCTCCGCCTGAAGGGGATGCCGCGCCCGCGCTGCGCGATGCGCCAGGATCCGGCCCAGCTCCTCGGCCAAAGCGGGCCGTGTCTGCAGCAGGTGCCGCAGGCCTGCCTGCGGAATCGCCTGGATGGCGACCGACGTCAGCGCGCGGATCGTGGCGGGTTCTGCCGCGCCGGTCAGCAATCCGGCCTCGCCGAAGCAATCGCCAGGGGCGAGCCGTGTGGCTGGATCGCCCTCACCCGTCTCGGCCTCGGCGACACCGCTGCGCAGGACGAACAGCGTCTCGAGCCGCGCGCCGGCCTCCGCCAGCACGGCGCCCGCGGGATGGCTGTGCAAGGTCATCGTCCCGGCCAGCACCGCCTTCTCCTCGGCCATCAGCGACGCGAAGAGCGGCACGGGGTCCAGCAGGCGCAGGGCCGGTGGACGTGGGTCCGGGCCCTGCACAGGCTCGGCGCCCTCGGGCGAGGCGAGCCGCAGGCCTTCCGCCTTGGCGTGGCGATAGACGAGGTCCAGCACCTCGCTCCGCGCGATGCCGGCGGTTACGAGATCCAGCACGCGGAAGGTCAGCTCCACCTCCAGCTGGTTCGCCTCGATGGACCGGGCGCGGGCCGTGGGCGGGGGCACCGGCAGGATGGCGTTGGCGCTTGCCAGCACGGCCTGCATCACCTCCGGGATCGCGGCCGGCGAGGTGGTGAGGGCGAAGCGCACCGCGATGCTGACGTCGCGGCTGGGTTCCGGGCTGCTGAGATTGGTCAGCGTGGACTTCGCCAGCGTGCTGTTCGGCACCACGACGAGGTTGTTACGGCGGCTGATCAGCCGCGTCTCGCGCCAGTTGGTCTCGACCACCCGGCCCTCGATCCGGTCATCCAGCACGACCCAGTCGCCGACGCCGTAGGGCCGGCTGAGATTCAGCGCGAGGCCGGAGAAGACATCGCCCATCGTGCTCTGCATCGCCAGCCCGAGGATGATGGCGAGGACGCCGGAGGTCGCGATCACCGGGCCGAGCAGCACGCCGAAGACATTGGTGACGATCGCCAGCAGCGTGCCGAGATAGACCGTGCCGACCACCAGGTCCTGGATCAGCCGCGCATCGCGCGGACGGCGCTCCAGCACCAGGAAGGCCCGGACCAAGCCGACGGCGACGAGGGCGACGCCGATCCACCAGGCGATGCGCGCGAGGCTCAGCGCGAGATGGTGCAGCGGCGCGGCCTCCGGCGCCTCCGTCCCGTAGGGCGCGACGCCCTGCACCAGCAGCGCCAGCGTGAGCGCGGCGAGCAGCACGGCCTCGGCCAGCAACCGCGCCAGCGGGCGCCCGCGCAGCACGAGGCGCGCCGCGACCAGGCCGAACAGCGCGAGCAGGCCGCAGGGCAGGACGGGATCGAGCATCATGGCGTCGCGCGGCATCACCGCGACCACTCGGCATAGGCGCTCATGCCCGGGCGCAGCCCGAGCAGAGGCTGCCTCGGGCGCGCCCGCACCTCGAAGGTGCGACGGTCGAAGTCACCGGTGGCGCGGGTGGCCGGGCTGTCGCGGAGCGCCGGCGGTGCGGCGTGCTGGTCGTCTGGCATGCGGCGGACCGTGACAGAGGCAGGCGCGCAGCAAAGGTGAGATGAGGTGAGCGCAGCGTGAGGCGAGCGAGCACCAGCAACAACCACCGGCACGCAAAAAGGCGGCGAGCCTGGCCCTGCCGGGGCCAGCCTACCTTCCGGGCTCCGGCGCCCTCATTTCCGTGAGGACGCGTGGGCCTTTGGAGCGACTAGCGAAGCCGGGCATGGCACGTCCGCTGTTTCCCAACGATCTCGGGGCGGCGACTGAGCCGCTGCTTCCGCCTCGTCGCCCGAGGTAAAAAGGCGGGCGGCAGCTGCTTCCTTCGTTCTGGTAACGCACGCCGCACCGGTCATAATGCCTGCGACCGGGCCACCTGCCGATGCACACTTTCGGCAACACGCTGCAGCGCGAGCCGCTCCAGCCCCTGAGCTGCGACGGCAAAGCCGAAGCCCCGATCCACCCACCAGAAGGCGGTGATGCCCTGCGCCGGAGCCTCGGCAAAGCTGAACTCGGTGCCCGCGCCGCCGGCCCGGTCGGCGCGGAGATAGACCGTCAGGCGCTCGGTACCGGGGCCTGCATACATGAGCTGGGCTGCCGGGTCGCCCGCTGCACCCGCCAGCAGCCGCCCGCCCAGCAGGCGATAGCCGAGCGGTGCCAGGTCGGGCGCCTCCAGCGGCCGGCCGAGGCGGTTCGAGAGCCAGCCCACCAGCTGCGCCTCCTGCGCCGCCGCGACCTCGACGGGACGCAGCGCGTCGGCGGCAAAAACACGATGCGCCGACAGCGCTTCAGCCACCATCGGCCGCGTCGCCGTGACCGCGGCGCCCTGCGGCACCAGCCCATGCCCCGCCCAGCCCAGCCCACCGCCGATCATCAGCCATGCCGCCACGGCCGCGATCCGGCGGACGCCGTGCAGCCGGGCCTGGCGCCGCGCTGCCAGCAAGTTGGTGACGCGCAGCCGCGCCGGAACCGGCTCCGCCTGCCCTTCGCCCAGCGCGGCACGCAGCGCCTGGCGCTGTGCCGCCATCGCCCGGAACCGCGCCGCACTCTCCGGGTTCTCGGCCAGCCAGGCTTCCACAAGCGCATGTCGCTGCTGGCTCAGCCGGCCATCGACCCAGCCCTGCAGGTCATCCTCGCCCACTGGCAGGGGAGCGCCATTCTCTGTCACTTCACTCTCCGCAATGGGGGTTTGACGGCATCAACGCTGCTGTCGCCGGCGATCAGGCGGCGCAATCTTTCGCGCCCGCGTGCCAGCCGCGACATCACGGTCCCGACGGGCACGCCGGTGAGCAGCGCCGCGGCATCGTAGGAAAAATCCTCGACGCCAACCAGCAACAGGACAACGCGCTGATCCTCGGGCAGCGCTTCGAGGGCGGTCAGCGCATCGCGCCAGATCAGGCGATGCTCGGCCACCTGATCGGCGATGGGATCGGCAATCTGGAAACCCTCCTCGCCTTGCTCATCCAACGGCAGCGCAGGGCCACGCCGGGATGCGCTGCGCCGTCCCATCCGAAACAGATTATGCAGGATCGCGAACAGCCAGGCTTTCGCATCGGCTTCGTGGCGGCGGAACTGCCAGCTCGAAACCGCCCGCTCCAGGCAATCCTGCACCAGATCATCGGCGGCCGTGCGATCGCGCAACAGCGCCCAGGCGAAGCGACGGAGGGCCGGGATATGCGGCTCGATCAAAGCAGCCATCGCGCGCTCGCCGCCGGCCATCATCGCGCAGGGGAACTCCCGCGCGTGCCGCCCAGGGCGGGGAATTCGTCGCCCGGTCTGCGCAGGGCCGCGAGGCGGGCCTGCATCGCTGCGACTTCGACGGTCTGCCCCGCCATGATCTCCTCCGCCAGTTGGCGCGTCAGAGGGTCCCGGCCGTGCAGCAGCAGCAGCCGGGCCATTTCGATCGCTCCTTCATGGTGGGGCGCCATCATGGCGAGGAAATCCTGATCCGGATCACCAGTGGGTGGGGCGGCATGCATGTCCGCCATCATGCGCTCCATGGCCGCGGACATCGCCCGCGCGAAAGGGTCGGCCGCATCTGCCCATGACGGAGCACCGCCCAGCTGCCCATGATGATGATGCGCGTGCGCCGTATCGGTCATGCCGTGACGCTCCTGGCGCCGGGGCGGATGAAGACGAGGTTGATGCCCTTCTTGTTCCGCAGTCCGCCCGACGGCAGCGCCAGATCGCCAAGCGTCACCCGATCGACGAAGCGCGGCCGGAAGGGATCCGTCACATCGAGCACCGTGCAAAGCGTCTGCCCGGCGCCAGGCGTGCCCGGCAGCTCATCCTGCTCATGCGCGACGAACAGCCGGGTGCCGGCAGGGTCGAGCCACAGCCCGTGCGCTTCCCGCCCGCCGGTCGCGATCTCGCCCACGACCCGGCGTTGCCCGAGCGGCGCCGAGCGGTCGATGATGGCGAGTTTGGAAGATGCGCCGCCGCCCGGCCCCGCGCCGTCGTCGATCCGGCCAAGGCTGGCATAGACCGCGCGACCTTGGGCATTTTCGACGAATTCCACATGGTTGGGCCGCGCCAGGGCACCGAGAGGGAGGGTCTCCGCGATGGCCCGGCCATCGGCCGGGAGCACGGAGAGCGAATCCGCCAGCTTGTGGCTTATCCAGAATTCGCGCCCATCCGGGCTGAGCTTCAGGAAGGGGCTGAATCCGAAGCGGTCCTGCGTGCTGACATCGATCTGCGCGCTGCGCCGCGCCGTGCTGAAGCCCGACGCATCTTAGGTGACGTCCAGCAGGTCGATCAGGGAGGTCTTTTGGCTGATGACCACGGCGCGGCTTCCATCCGCCGAGAACCAGGCATGCGCCGGGCCGGGCATGGTATCGACGAAACCCCGGATGGCGTGCCCCGGACGGCCGCCGGCACTTTCCTCCCGTGCCTTCTGGACGTCGAGCACCGCGATGCGATCCTCGCCGCGCACGGTCACCCAAAGCTCCCGCCCATTGCGGGTGAAGGTCGGCTCATGGGGCTCGCGACCCAGAAAGACGCCGCTGGTCAGGCGTTCGGGGCTGGTTTCCGCCGAAGCCTGAGGATTGGGGCGGTTGCCGACGATGCGCCGCGTCGCGGTATCAATGAGGTAAAGGTTGCTGGTGCCGCGCCCGGTGGTGGCAACCAGTGTGGAATCCGGGCTGGGCACCGCGCCGTGGATCGAGATGGCGCCGTGATAGAGCGGCTTCTGCACCATGGCGCCATGCGTCGGCATGATGCCGCCGGTCACGAAGCGGAACGGCGGGCGGCGATCCTCATCGAAGGAGGTGAGATTGACGCTGGTCTGCACCACGAGGCGCACCGGGTCGATGACAACAAGCGTGTTGCTGTCCTCGCAGCAGATCCAGACGCCGTCGCCCGTGGAGGCCGCGGCGGCTGGAGCCTGGCCGGGCGTAAGCTGAGCGGCGGGCGCCGGCTGTGCCTGGGCGGGCGCGGTAGCCATGCTCCCCACAGCCGCGATCAGGCCCGTGGCCAGTGTCAACGCCTCGCGCCGGGACGTGGGGGGGGTGGGGCTCTGGGTCACTCGGGGCGCTCCTGTCAGGCGTCGACCCGAGCTGGGGCGACACGGCTTGCGAGTGAGATGCCGGCAGCGCTGGTTTATTCCCGGGCTCAGGAAGAAAACGTCTGGCGGGTGACAGGGCGACCGGATGCTCGATCACGCGCATCGGCACGCCACGCCAGGCCTCGGGCCGGATCAGTTTCTGGGGCCGCACGGTCTCGCGGTGGCTTCGCACGGCGACCTGCCTGTATGTCGGCGAGGTGCCCTACGCCATGTGACCCTTCTTCTTCGAGGGTCCGGCGTCAGAGGGCCTGCGCTGTCTGCGCCAGCTGCTTAAGCTGCCGCCGGAATAGCCGCGGCAGGCCGATCAGGAAGACAGCCATCCCGGCTTGTCCTCCACCCGCCTTTCCGCCAGGACCCGGAACAATTCCCGCGCCGGCGCAGCCAGTGCCACCCCGCGCCGCCGCACCACCCCAACCGTCCGAATGATCTCCGGCTCCACCAGCCGCCGCCCCGCGATCACCGGATGCGCCGCCCCGGGCAGCGAGAGCCGGGGCAGCGCCACCACGCCCAGCCCCGCCTCAACCAGGCCCAGCGAGCTGGGAAGATGCCGCACCTCATAGAAGGCGGTCGGCCGCCATTCAGCCTGCGCGAAGGCGCGGTCGAGCAGCAGGCGGTTGCCGCTCGACAGGCCAGCGGTGATGAACCGATACGGCCGCAGGTCCGGCCAGCGCACCACGGCCTGCCGCGCCAGCGGGTGGTCATGGCGGCAGGCCAGCACGAAGGGGTCGCGGATCACGGGGACGAAGTCGATATCCTCATCCGCTTGGCCCAGGAAGGTCACGCCCACCTCGGCCTCGCCCTCGCGAACGCGTTGCAGCACGGCCGCCGCGGCGTCCTCGACAATGCGGACATGGATGTCGGGGAACAGGGCGTCGAAGCGCTGCAACGCCGCGGGCAGGAAATAATAGGCGACGGAGGGCACACAGGCGATGGTGACGCGCCCGGCCTCGCGCGCCGCCAGGTCGCGCACGGACAGCAGGCTGTCATCCAGCGCCTCCAGCAGCTTCTGCGCCCGCGGCAGGAAGTCGCGCCCAGCGGCGGTCAGCGTCACCCGGCGGGTGGTGCGCGCCAGCAGGGATATTCCCAGCCCTTCCTCCAGCTTCTGCACCCGGCGGCTGAGCGCGGATTGCGAGACCGCCAGCGCGGAGGCCGCCTCATGGAAGGTGCCGAGACCGGCCACGCTGACGAAGCCGCGCAGGCCGTCGAGGTCGATGGACATTGTTGCTCCTACAGGGATAATAAGCCTGGAAAACGCATTATACAGCATCAATGCCCAGGGCTAATCTCCGGCGTGAAAACCCGGCGAGGAAACCCCGAAATGCACGGCATTCCCTGCGTGATGATGCGCGGCGGCACATCCCGCGGCCCCTTCTTCCATGCCAAGGATCTGCCGGCCGACCCGGCGGCGCGCGACCGGCTGCTGGTCGGGCTGATGGGCTCGGGCCATGAGTTGGAGATCGACGGCATCGGCGGCGGCAGCCCGCTGACCAGCAAAGTCGCCATTATCAGCCCTTCGAAGCTGCCGGGCGTCGATGTCGACTACCTGTTCGCCCAGGTGCACATCATGAATCGCACCGTCGACACCGGCCCGAATTGCGGCAACATGCTCGCCGCCGTGGGCCCCTTCGCCATCGAGCAGGGGCTGGTCCCGGCCAAGCCTGGCGAGACGCTGATCCGCATCCACAACGTCAACACCGGCAAGATCATCGAGGCGGCGATCCAGACGCCGGGCGGTGCGGTCACCTATGCCGGTACCACCCGCATCGACGGCGTGCCAGGCACAGCGGCCCCGGTGAAGCTGGCCTTCCTGGACGGCGCGGGGTCCAAGACGGGCGCGCTGTTTCCCTCCGGCAACCGGGCTGAGCTCATCAAGGGCGTGCGTGTCACCTGCATCGACATGTCGATGCCCATGGTCCTGATCCCCGCGGAGGCGATGGGCAAGACCGGCCATGAGGGCGCCGCGGAGCTGGACGCCGACACGGCGCTGATGGCGCGGATGGAGGCGATCCGCCAGGAAGCCGGTCGTCGCATGGGCTTTGGCGATGTCACCGGCAAGGTCGTGCCGAAGATCGGCCTGGTCGCCAGGCCGGCGCGGGAGGGCACCATTGCCGCGCGCTACTTCGTGCCGTGGAGCTGCCACAAATCCTTCGCCACCACAGGCTCGGTCTGCGTCGCCACCGCCAGCGTGCTGGAAGGCACTGTCGCCCATGACGTCGCCGCCACCGCGCCGCTGTCACCCAGTGGCGAGAAGCTGGCGACGCTGGAGCACCCCTCCGGCAGCATCTCCGTCGCGCTGGAGCTAGAAGGCCCGGCCGAGGCGCCGGTCAGCCGCGCCGGCGTGCTGCGAACCGCCCGGCGCCTGTTTGCGGGCACCGTCTATGCGCCGGACGAGGTAGCCGCCATCGCTGTCGCGCCCCAGGAACTCGTGGAAGCCTGAACGCATGCGGCAGATCAGGATCCCCGCCATCTATATGCGGGGCGGCACCAGCCGCGCGCTGATATTTCACCAGAAGGCGCTGCCGGCGGATCGCGCTGATTGGGACGCGATCTTCCTGGCGGCGCTGGGCAGCCCCGATCCCGGGAAGCGGCAACTCGATGGTCTGGGTGGCGGGATATCCTCGCTGTCGAAGATCGCCGTGGTCGGACCGCCGACGCGCGACGATGCCGATGTGGACTACACCTTCGCCCAGGTGGCGGTGGATGCGCCGGTCGTTGGCTATCGCGCCAATTGCGGCAACATCTCCTCCGCCATCGGGCCCTTCGCGGTGGAGGAAGGCCTGGTGGCCGCCAGCGGCGATACCGCGACGGTGCGCATCCACAACACCAATACCGGCAAGATCATCGTCTCCACCTTTCCGCTGGAGGACGGCGTGCCGGCGGTGGAGGGTGGGCTTGCGATCGACGGCGTGGCGGGCACCGGCGCGCCGGTACGGCTCGGCTTCCGCGACCCGGGCGGCGCCGCCACGGGAAGGCTGCTGCCGACCGGCCGGGTACGCGACAGGCTGGTGCCGGATATCGGCGAACCCGTCGAGGTTTCGCTGGTCGATGCGGCCAACCCGGTTGTGTTCATCGCCGCCACCACGCTCGGCCTGACCGGGGTCGAGGTGTCGGACGCCCTGGGCGAGACCGGCATCGCCGCGCGCCTGGAATCGATCCGCGTCGCCGCCGCCGTCGCCATGGGCCTGGGCAGCGATGCTGAGGCGTGGACCACGCTCCGTAACCTGCCCCTGGTCTGCATCATCTCCCCTCCGCAAGCCGCCAGGCTGGCCAGTGGCCGGGCGCTGGAGGCCGGGGCGGTGGATGTCACGGTGCGCATGATCTCGGCCGGCCAGCCGCACAAGGCGACGCCGCTGACCGGCGCGATGTGCACCGCCGTCGCCGTGCGCGTGCCCGGCAGCATCCCCGCCGCCATGCTGCGGCCCGGCCTGGCGGGCGATGTGCGCATCGGACATGCGGGCGGCACGCTGCTGGTGGCCGCCAGCCTGCGGGACGGCATCGCGGAGGAAGTGGTGGTCTACCGCACCGCGCGCCGCCTGATGCAGGGCGAGGTTCTGGTTCCGTCCTCGGCCCTACGCCCGGCACCAATCACAACAGGCCAGCCGCTCTCGCGGCAAGGCCGGGACATCGGAGAGACACCATGATCACCCGTCGCACCCTTCTGGCGGCCGGCGCGGCCGCCGGACTGGCTCCACGGATCGCCACCGCCCAGGACAACTGGCCCACCCGCACGATCCGCTTCGTGCTGCCCTATGCCCCCGGCGGCGGTACGGATACCGTTGGGCGCGTCGTCGCCGCCGCGATGCAGGCGGCCCTGGGCCAGCCAGTCGTTGTCGAGAATCGCCCTGGCGCCGGCGGCAACATCGCCACCGAATATGTCGCCGGCCAGGCGCCCGATGGCTACACCATGCTGATGGGCAACCAGGGCCCGATGGCGGTGAACCCCAAGATGTTCGGCGACAGGCTCCGCGTCGATCCGGCGGTGGCGCTGGAGCCGGTGGCGCTGCTGGCGAATACCTCGCTGATCGTCGTCTCCGGCAAGGGCACCGCGGCCACGACGATGGAGGGGTTGCTGGCGGAGATCCGCGCCAAGGGTGGCGACATGGCCTATGCCTCCGCCGGCAATGGCTCCGCCAGCCACCTCGCCACGGTGCTGTTGCTGCAACAGGCCAATCTGCGGGCGCAGCACCTGCCCTTCCGCGGCGCCGGCCCGGCCTTGAACGACGTGGTGGCGGGGCACATCCCCTTCATGGTGACGGCGCTGCCGAGCGTCGTCGGCCTGATCGAGGGCGGTCTGCTGCGCGCCCTCGCGGTCACCAGCAAGAACCGGCTATCCACCATGCCCGACATCCGCACCGTCGCCGAGGCCGGCGTGCCCGGCTATGACAGCTCCGCCTGGTATGGGGTGCTGGTGCCGAAGGGCACGCAAGCCGCGATCAAGCACAAGCTGGCCGCAGCCATCGGCGTGGCCCTGCGCCAGCCCGATGTCATCACCCGGCTGCGATCCGAGGGCGCCGAGCCTTCCGAGCTGCACGGTGAGGCCTTTGGCCGCTTCATCCATGACGAACGGGTGCGCTGGGAGGAAGTCCTGCGCCTGTCGCCGATCGCCGTCGACTGACGACCGTATGCATCGCATCGTGGGAGGGGCGCCGGAGCCCGTCCCGCGATGTCAGCGCCCAGTTTAAATCGGCCGCGCGCCCTGGGACAGGCTTGAGCCGTCTTCCGCGCGCGGCGCGCCGCCTCATGCGGCCAGGCGCTACGCCATGGAGCCCACCGGCTCGCGCCCCATTGGGTTATCGGCTGGGGCAGCGGTCAGTTCGGCGGTATCGCCCCTGACGCGAGGCTGCATGGATTCATCGCCTCGGTTCCCGTCCGCCCAAGCAAGGCCATCACCCGCCGCAGCTCAAGGATCAGAAGTTCGATCGCCCGGGCCGCGCCGGCTTCCCCGGCGGCCGCCACACCATAGAGCGGCACGCGGCCGACCAGCACGGCCCTGGCGCCCAGGGCCAGCACCTTCGCGATATCCACGCCGTCGCGGATACCGCCATCCAGCAACAACGGCATGCTTTTCGCGGCAAGCAGACAGGCAGGAAGCATCTCCACCGTCGAGACCATGCCATCGAGCTGCCGCCCACCATGATTGCTCAGCACGGCCGCGTCAGCGCCGATGGTGGCGACGCGCGCGATATCCTCCGGATGCACCACACCCTTCACCATCATCGGTCCCCGCCAGGCATCGCGCAGCCGGGCGAGGCCCTCGAAGGTGAAGGTCGGATCCTTGCCCTCGTTGATCGCCCTGCGCTCGGCCTGGATGCTGTTGTCCGGCAGTTCCATCGCGATATTCGGAAAGCGCGGCGGTCCATGCCGCAGCGACGCGGCCAGCCAGGCGGGATGGCGCAGCGCGTCGATCCGCGTGCGCAGGCGCGGGCGCCCTGACGGCGTGAGATGCCGCGCCTCCCAATGGCGGATGCCGGCGACCGGTGTATCGACCGTGATCACCAGCCCGACGCAGCCAGCACGCTGCGCCCGCGCCATCAGCCGCTGCGTCGCATCCGGATCTCGCAGCGGATAGACCTGCATCCACACCTGCCCACCGGCCTTCGCCACCTGCTCCAGCGGCATGTTCGACGCGGCGCTGAGAATGAACGGCACGCCCATACGCGCCGCCGCGCGGGCCAGCATGCCATCCGCGCCCGGCCGCATCATGCCGGCCACACCGGTCGGCGCCACCATGACAGGCGCCGCCATGGCGAGGCCGAACAGACGGGTGCTTACATCGACCTGGGACACATCGCGCAGCGTGCGCGGCAACAGGGCGAGTGCATCCAGCGCGGCCCGGTTGCGCGCGAGAGTGCGTTGCTGCCCCGCACCACCTTCAAGGTAATCCGCGACGAAGCGCGGAAGATAGCGATGCGCCTGTTCGCGCAATCCGGCGATGCTGGTCGGCAGCACCCTCACCGCGGATGGACGAGGTACTGCGCATTCACGCAGGTGCGCAGGCGGCCACTGCGCAGATAATCGACCAGATAGGTCATCGACAGGCGACGGATATCGAGGATGCTCGCCGTGCTGTAGAAGGCCGAATGTGGGGTGAGGATCAGCCGCTCATCCAGCCATTCCTCGCCAGCGGCCCAGGCCTTGATGAGGGGGTCCTCGCGGTCGAGCGGTTCCTCCTCGAAGACATCGAGCCCGGCGGCGGCGAGGTGGTCGTTCCGCAGCGCATCGGCCACGGCGCCGAAATCCATGATGCCGCCACGCGCCGTATTCACCAGCACCGCACCCTTGGGCAGCAGGGCCAGCGCGCGCGCATCAACCATCCTGCGCGTCTCCTCATTCAGCAGGCAGTGGATGCTGAGCAGGTCGCTGCGCGCGAGCAGCGCATCCAGCGTGTCAAACCGTTCCCAGCCGAAGGAGAGCTGGTGCCCGACCGGCAGATGTGGATCGTAGTAGCCGACCTTCATGCCAAAGGCCTCGAAGCGGCGCGCGGCAGCGGTGCCGATGCGGCCGAGCCCCACCAGCCCCACCCGCACGTCGCCTAGCCGCTTCACCGTCTTCAGCAGCCTGGCATCCCAACTGTCATTGGATCGCCGCAAGCGGCGATCATAGGCCTGGATGCCGCGCAGCAGCGCGAGTGACAAGGCGACCGCGTGGTCCGCGACCTCCGTCGTGCCATAGTCCGGCGTGTTGATCACCGGAATGCCACGCTCACCGGCCGCCTTGAGGTCGACATGGCCATAGCCGACGCCGCCCTGCGCAATGCAACGGCAGCGGTCGAGCTTGGCGATGATCTCGGCAGGAAGGCGGTGCGCGCTGCGGCAATTCAGCACCGCATCCGCATCGGCATAATCGCCGGGATCCGGCAGCGTGCCCTGCACCGAGCGACGGTAGATCAGCTCGACGCCTTGGCCGGCCGCTGCTTCCTCCACATCGGGCACGGTGTCGTAGAGGGGATCGATGACCAGGATCTTCATCAGTGGGACTTCTGCCAGAGGGAGATGAGCGCCTCGGCATCGAAGCCGGGCGCCCTTGTGGCGTGGATCATCGCCTGTTCATTCGCGAGCAGGGCCTCGATCGCGCCGGGAAGTGCCGCGACATGCTCCGGCGGCACGATCATCGCGCCATGTCGGTCGGCATGGATCAGGTCGCCCGGATGCACGGTGAGGCCGAAAACGGTCACCGGCTCCCCGAAGCCGCGGATCTGCGTGAAGCCATTGCCGAGGCAGATGCTGCCAACGAGGATCGGAAAGCCGTCCAGCGAATCGAGGTCGCGCACCGCGCCGTTGGTGATGACGCCCGCGCAGCCGAGGCCGCGATGGATCGCCGCATGCACCTCCCCCCAGATCGCCCCGAGACCGGGGCTCTCGCCGACATCCTGCATCACCACGATGCGCGACGCCGGACCATTGCCCACCATGCGGTAGTAGCCGAAGCGGATCTCGTCCTTTTCGGCCTGGGTCAGCGGCGCGGGCTGGTCGGAAGTCATACGTGCCGTCACCGCATAGCCCACCATGCGCATGGTGGGATCGCTCGCGATTGGCCGACCGAAGGTCAGCCCCTCGATGCGGTGGCCGCGCAGCTTGGTCAGGGCATTCCAGACGGTGGGCGTGTCGTAGCGCCGCAGCGTGGCGATGGTTGCTTCGGTATCCATGCGTGTCGTCCTTGCGGCGGGCGCCCGCCGTGCGTCAGTTCAGGGTGATGTTCCCGCGCGTGATGACACGCTTCCAACGCGCTGCATCCTCCGCCAGCGTCGCCCCGAAGGCGGCTGGCCCCTCGCCCACAGGGACGAGGATCAGCGGTTCCAGCCGCGCACGCAGCGCCGGCAGCGCCATGACCGCGCGTACCGCCTCATCCACCCGTGCGATGACCGGGGCCGGCGTGCCGACACGGGTGACGAGCCCGATCCACACGCGCACGTCCATGCCCGGAATGCCCAGTTCCGTCGTCGTCGGCACATCCGGGAACTGCGCCAGACGCGCAGGACCCGCCGCGGCGATGGCGCGCAATTCGCGACGATCCAGCGCCGGCTTCACCGACGCGACGGAGCCCAGCGTCATGTCGACACGGCCGGACATCAGATCCGCCATGGCCTGGCCGGTGCCGCGATAGGGGACGTGCAGGAAGCCGGCGCCGGTTTCCTGGTTGAGGATCTCCATCATCAGATGCGTGACCGAGCCGATGCCCGGCGAGGCGTAGGTGATACTGCGCGGCCGCGCCCTGGTGTCGGCGATCATCTCGTTCAGCCCCGGCTGGCGCAGCGAGGGACCTGCGGAGAAGATGTAGGGTGCGTCCACCAGATGCGTGACCGGCACCAGGTCGCGCAGCGGATCGAAGCTGAGATTCTGCGCCAGCGCCGCCGCGATCGTGACCTGCCCGCCCGAGGCGACCAGCAGGCTGGTCCCATTCGCCGGGGATTGCACCACATTCTCCGCCGCGATCAGGCCAGCCGCACCGGTGCGATTCTCCACCACCACCTCCTGGTGCAACCGCTCGCTGAGATGCGGCGCCATCAGGCGGGCCAGCACATCAACCGAACCACCCGGCGCGAAGGGCACGACGAGCCGGAGCGGTCCCGCCCCGCCAGACTGGGCCAGGGCCGCAATGGGCAGGCTCGCGCTGGCCGCGGCCAGCAGGCTTCTCCTGTAGATGGGCACTGAACCTGATCTCCTGCGAAGGACCGCCGGGCGCTCGACGCCTTGGCACCACCTCGCAATCATCACGGTGGATTTCAGATAGTGTCCAATCGTATTTCTTCGCCTATCCATGCAAAAATACTATGAAAGACGGGCGCTACTGATGGTCACCCATCGAATGGTCGAAGCCTTCCGCGCCGTGATGCAAAGCGGCAGCGTCACGCGGGCGGCCGGGATGTTGAACATCTCGCAGCCTTCGGTGAGCCGACTTCTGGCGGATCTCGAAGCGGGTCTGGGCCTGCGGCTGTTCGACCGGCGCGGCACGCGCCTGACAGCGACAAGTGAAGGCATCGAACTCCATGACGAGGTCGAACGGTCTTTCCTCGGTCTGGCGCGCGTGATCGACACGGCGGAGCGGATCCGCACGCGCCATTCGGAAGTGCTTTCGGTCGCCACCATCCCGGCCTTGGGCAATACGCTCCTGCCGGAGGTGCTGAGAGGATTCCAGGCCTTGCGCGGCGCCCCGGTTGTCCATCTGCACATCGTGCCGTCGCAGCAGGCCTTGAGCATGCTCGCCCAGCGGCGCTGCGACCTGGCCTTCGCCTCCATCGCCCCCGCGCCCGAGATCGGCAGGCAGGTCGCTACCTTCCCGATGCGCGGGCGGGTTATCCTCCCGGCCGCACACCGCCTTGCGGATGCCAGCCGGGCGTTGACGCCGGAGTTGCTGGCAGGGGAGGCCATGGTCGCGTTAGCGGCCCATTCCGTGATGCGGGTGGAAACCGAGCAGGCCTTCGCCCGGTTCGGCGTGGCCTTTCACGTCGCGATCGAGACGATGCAGGCCTTCTCGGCGGCGCAACTCGTCCAGGCCGGCTTCGGCTGCGCCATCGTCGACCCGATGACGGCCCGGGCCCATGAGGCGGCCGGCGGCGTGAGCCACGCCTTCGAACCCGCGATCGATTTCTCCTTCAGCGCCTATGCCTGGCGCACGGGTGACCAGATGGGCTGGATCGAGCGCTTCGTCGCCTCGGTCGCCGCGGCTGTCGCTTCGCTGCCCGGCGATTGATGCGCCCTTGGTGCTATCGCGCGTGTTGCTGGCAGGCGGAGCGATTCCATTCCTTGCGCAGGACGGCGTATTGAAGGGTGTTCTCGTAGATGGGCTCGCCCTTCTCGTCGGGTCCGAAGGAGATGAACTCGATGAAAGCGCCTTCCCTTCTCATGCCAAGCTTCTCGCAGAGCCGCCATGATGGTGCGTTGTCTTCTTCCGCATAGGCATAAAGGCGTCGTGCCTGCCTCGTCTCGAAGAGATGCGTGAACAGTGCCCGCGCGGCTTCCAGGGCAAATCCCTTGCCCCCGAAATCCGCACTGAAGTTCCAGCCGACGCTGTAGGTATCCGGTTCCTCGAAGAAGCAGAACAGGTCACCGATCAACGTTTCACTGCCCTTCAGGCCGACCGCGACATGCTGGTCGCTTGCGGCACGCCGTTCCGCTTCCGCTTCCGCTGCTGCCATATCCTCGAGCCGCTCGGACAGAAAGCAGCCCGCCCTTGGCTCGTGGAGATATGCCAGCAGACCGGCAGCATCCGCCTTCCTGAAGTTCCTCAGGATCAACCGCTCCGTCTGAATGGCGTCCATCAATCGCTCTCGATCATGCATGAGGCCTTGGCAGGTTGATCGCGTCCTCGTCGCGCCCGAGTTGAGCAAGGCCGGGCGCTCCGGTCCCGCCACGGGTCCACCCGTGCCCGCGGCCTTAGCCAGCACCTGGCGCTCCGGCGACGTGGTTCGCGTCACGCTGGCGCCAAGACTGGTCCGCTTCGGCGGCTCGAAGTGATCTGCAACGGCTTCCTGTCTATCACGGATGAGCGTCAGGCGACGCTTGCAATGCGACATTGCCATCATTTTGACTCGGCCTGCTTGGCTCGGGGCCATGCGCGGTGGTGTCGCTTCGCGCAAGCTGGCAGATGGACAGGTTCTCGCGCTGCGCCAGCTCCACCAACATCTGCTGCCGGCTTTGCCTTGAGTTGGCAGGGGACAGCGCCGGCAGCGGGCAATCCGCAGAAAGCGGTGGATTTGACTGCTTGGATCGCCCCTCGGCCCAAGATTGCGACGTCCCTGACGAACCTCGTGTCGATCGGCCCGGTACCGTTCGCCCCCGCCGCGACTTCACGACGGGGGAATGCCGTTCCAGGCCGCTTTTCTCAGAACCGGAACTGCATGCCGCCATAGACGGAGCGACCCTGCCCCGGCTCGAACAGCTCACTCGCCGTCGTCGCGCGCGTGGCGACGGAGGCGGAGGAGATGTAGCGGGTATCGGCCAGGTTGCGGCCCTCGACAAAGGCCGAAACGCCATTGCCGAAGTCCCAGCCCGCCCGCAGGCCGGTCAGGACATAGGCGCTGGTCTTCGTCGTATTCGCATTGTCCACGTAGAAGGCATGCGGCACCCAATCCACATTCGGCGCGATCCAGCCGCCCGAGGGGTGGCGATAGCGCAGCTCCGCCCGCAGCAGATGGCGCGGCGCCCCGGGCAGTTCGTTGTTGCCATAGGTCGCGTCGCCGTCGAAGCGGTAGTCGCTGAAAGTATAGGCCTGGCGGAAGGTCAGGCCGTCACCCGCCGCGACCATGTCGCGGGCGAAGGTCCAGCTTCCTGCCGCCTCCACACCCTGATGCACCGTGCGGTCCGCATTCAGGGCGAAGGACGCGCCGCTGGGCAGGGTGAAAAGCTGGATCTCGTCGCGGATCCAGGACCGGTATAGCGTCAGCTCCCAGCCCAGATCGCCACGCTGGCCGCGCGTGCCGATCTCGGCCGTGGTGCTGCGCTGCGCATTGAGGCGGGAGAAGCCGCCCTGCGGCACCAGCGCAATCAGGTCGCTGAAGGTCGGCGGCTCCGTCGCCCAGGACAGGTTGCCGAACAGCTGCGCTTCCGGCGTTGCCTGCCACAGAAAGCCGACCCGCGGATTGACCCAGGACCAGGTGCCGCTGCCGGACTGGTCCCCATCGCTCAGGAATTCGTCCCGGCTGATGCGGCGCGAGGTGCCCATCGAGGCGCCGGCGATCAGCGACAGCCCCGGCGCGACGGTCAGCGCATTCTCGAAATAGGTGTCGAGATTGGTCGCGCGATCGACCGAGGAATAGGTCATCGCGCCGGCATGGCCCGCATTGTTGACGAAGCGGTTGTTCAGCATCCGGCCGATGGAGGCATTGACCCCGAAGGTCAGCCGGTTGGCAAAGCCGCCGACCGTACCCTCCAGCGTCGTGCGAGCGAAGGCGGAGATGTCGTCGGAGGTGTTGTCGAGGTACTGGAAGATCGGATGGTCCAGCTCGCGCCGCACATAGCCGCCGCCGACTTCGATCAGCACGCCCTGCTGCGGCCGGATGGCCGTGACGGTGCCCAGCCGCGTGCTTTCGATATTGCGCTGGTAGTCGAGGCGCAGATTGCCGGCCGCGGCGCCGCGTGGGCGGTTCAGCGCCGCATCGCGGCTGACGGATCCCGGGATCTGCTGCCAGATGTTGTTATAGGCGGCGAAGAAGCGCGTCTCCGCCTGGCCCGACCATTGGTAGCCGGTATTGCCGTTGAAGCGAATGGAGCGGCCCGCACTGTGGTCGCGATAGCCTTCCTGCGTCAACCCGCTGATGCTGGCCCAGGCATCGAGCGGGCCATGGGCATAGCCGTAGGAGGTCTGGGAACGCGCGAAGCCGTCCGAACCCGCTTCCAGCCGCACCACGCCGCCGGGCGCCGTGCGGCCCGTGGGGGTGAGGAAGTTGATCGCCCCGCCCAGCGTATTGGCGCCGAGGGTGAAGGCATTGGCGCCGCGATAGACCTCGACGCGCTGAAATGTCAGCGGGTCCAGCTCCTGGAAATCGCCGCTGCCATCGGCCTGGTTCACCGGCACGCCATCCTGATACAGGCGGATGCCGCGCAGGTGGAAATTGCGCGACAGGCTGGAGCCGCGGATCGAGATGCGGCTGTCCTCGCCCCATTTCGGCTCGGCGAAGACGCCGGGCGTATAGCGCAGCATGTCGCGAATCGTGGTGACGCCGGCCTGGTCGCGGAACTCGGTGGCGGGGACGACCGAGACATTGCCAGGCACTTCCCGCGCACGGGCGATCGCTTCCTCATCGGAGGGGCGCGTGTTGCTGCCGGCGACCCTTGGGGCGGTCACCAGCATCTGTGGCAGGGTGACGTCGGCGGTGGGCGAAGCGGTTTGGGCAAAGGCGGGCGATGCGGCGACGGCAAGCGTCACCGCGGCCGCGAAACGCGGCCCGGAGTGGATATGCGACATTGGATCAGGACCTCATCCTGTGGCGTCGAAACGGCGAGCGACAACCGGTCGTCCACCGAGCGGACGACCTCAGGAGAGCTGTGGTGGACCCGTGGGCGCGTAGGGCGGCGCGCGTGCCGGGGGCAGCAGCCGATGGTCCGCTGCCGGTCGGTAATCCACTGCGCTGGCGAACCAGGCCGGGGCGGGAACAGCCGGCGCCTCCGGCAAGATCGCTTCCGGCAAGGCGTGGCAGGCGGCGCAGAAGCCGGGTGCCATCGGGTGGCTGGGAATTTCCTGGCCATCCGACCCGATATGGACGCTGCGCATCCCCTCCGGCGAGCAGATGAGCACGTCCCAGCCAGCGGAGGCCGCCATTCGCAGAAAGCAATGCGCGGGCGCCACCAGGGTCTGCATGAGCAGAACGGCGACGAACAGGCAGAGCAAGGGGCGGAGTGGACGTTTCACGGCGCGGGAACCTATCCGCGAGGCCGGACCGGAGCAACATGGGGACTAGGTTGCCTGTCGCATCCCGGGTCTTGGGTTCGATCCGCCAGGGTGGTGGGGCATTGCATGGCACCGGGCACGGATGATAATGCGAGTCATTATCACAAGACACCACCCGCTTTTCAGGAACGGCCCCCATGCGCAACAGAACCATCGCCGCGACGGCGCCTTCGCGCCGGCAGTTTCTCGGACTGCTCGGCGCCGGCGCCAGCCTTGCCGTTCTGCGCCCCGGTACGCTGCGCGCGGCGCCGGTCGTGGAAACCTCGGCCAAAGTCGGCGATGGCCTTTACGAATTGGCCTTCAGCAGCACCAGCGGCCTGGTGCATGTTGCCGCCGTCGGGGCGCGCGGCGCGAATGACGCGAAGATCCTCGGGCTCGACGCCCGCAGCCTGGCGGTCCGTTCGGTCATCTCGTTGGGCGAGGATGCGGCCTTCGGCCTGACGACGAATGATCGCCGCGGCCTTCTCTTCGCCACCGGCACGCGCTCCGGCGCCTTCAAAATCATCGACATCCGCAGCGGCAGCGTCCGTGCGAAGCTGACGCAGGGCGAATCGTCGCATCTGCGCCAGGTCGTGGCGGATGTGGCGCGCGACCGCGCCTTCGCCACCTCCTTCGGTGCGCGCGATCGGCCCAGCGCCATCTGGGTGGTCGACACCGCCGGCGACCGGATCGCGAACGTCATCACCGAGGGTCTTGAGGGAGGCATCACCGGCCTGGCCTTCGATGCGGCCAATGACCGCCTGTTCGCCACGGCGCTGACCGCCAACGAGGTTGTTGAGGTGAGCCTGTCGCGCAATGCGGGCATCCGGCGTTTTGCCTCTGGCGGCGAGGGAACGGTCAACATCGCCTTCGACCCGGCCAGCGGCCGGCTGTTCTGCGCCAACCAGCGCAGCGGCACGCTGACGGTGTTGAATGCCGCCTCGGGCGAGGTGGTGAAGTCCATCGAGACGGGCGCCGGCGCCCTCGGCGTCACCCTCTCCGCCGATGGCGGCATCTGCTACGTCGCAAATCGCGGCGCCGGCACGGTGAGCCTGGTCGATACGCGGACGATGGCCGTGGTGGCGAGCCTTGCCACCGGCACGCATCCGAACACGGTCACCGTCGATCCCAGCAGCGGCCTCGCCTATGTCTCGAACAAGGCGCGCGCCCAGCCGCGCGGTCCACGCCCCGCCGCGGGTCAGGCGCCGGCCGCCCCGCCGCCGCAGCCGGTAGCGGTCGAGGATCCCAATGGCGACACGGTGAGCATCATCCGCCTCTGAGATAGTCCAGGCGGTCGCGGCGGGGCTCAGGGCACCCGTCGCGCCCGGCCTGCCATCCGCAGCAGCAGGCCGTCCCGCCAGACGAAATGGTGCAGCAGCGCCATCACCACATGGCCGAGGATCAGCGCCAGCAGCAACCAGGCGAGCTTGCTGTGCAGCAGGTCCGCCGGCGCCGCCATCCATTCGATGCGCTGGCCGGTGCGCGGCACCAGCTGGTGGCCGAAGAAGGCATAGCCCCTGCCACTGCCGAAGGCGCGCAGCAGGCCGAGCGCCGGGATGACCGCCATCAGCCCATACAGCGCCGCATGGCCCATCCGTGCCGCACGCCCCGCGAGATTCCGCGTCGGCGCAGGCCGCCGCCGGCGATTGCTCCAGGCCCAGGCCAGCCGCAGCAGGATCAGCGCCAGCAGCACCGTGCCGATCGACTGATGCGTGCCAACCCAAAAGCCCATCAGCGGGGTGCGGCCGAGGATCAGTCGCAGGATCATGCCGGTGAACTGCCACAGCAGGATCACCGCCATCAGCCAGTGCAGCAGCCGCGAGACCAAGCCATAGCGTTCCGGCGTATCGCGCCACTGCACCGTCATCCTGAAACCCCCTGCCCGCGCGCCAGCCGCGCCCGCAGCACGGGCACGATCACCGCCATAGCAGCCTCGCCCAGCATCGCCGAGTGCAGCGCCGGCACCTCCACCACATCCAGCCGCGTCGCATAGGGCGCCCACATCTCCGGCGAGATCGCCCGTCCGACATGGTCGCGCGCGGCGCGGAAGTGCAGGATGGTGCCGTCGTAGCGGCGATGCCGATGCACCCGCACCAGGCGGTTATTGCCCTCCACCACGCGCACCACGCCATCCAGCGCCGCTTCCGGCAGCCGGCCGAGCGGCATGCCGCCGCGGCGCAGGAACTCGATCACCGCGCCCCGCTCCATCCGCAGCTCGGGGTGCAGCGTGGGATCATGGCCGGCAATGTTCAGCAGCGCGCCATAGATCGCCGCATCGTCAGGCTCCGGCGAGGCGCGCCAGGTGTCCGACGGATAGGCATCGAGCATGGCGAGCAGGCCGACCTCACGGCCGAGCTCGCGCAGCCGCACCGCCATCGCCTGGGCGATCAGCCCGCCCACCGACCAGCCGAGCAGATGTACCGGGCCTGACCCAGCGGCGGCCAGCGCGCGATCGGCATAGTCAGCCGCCAAGGCCTCCAGGCTTTCCTTGGGGGCGATAGCTGGATCGAGCGCCGGCGATTGCAGGCCATAGACGGTGCGCTCCGGCGCCAGCACGCGCGCCAGCCCGCCATAGCACCAGGCAATGCCGCCGGCCGGATGCACCGTGAAGATCGGCGCGCACTCCGCCGCGCCACGCCCCAGCACGATCAGTGGCCGCAGCCCGTCATCAGGCGGCGGCAAGGCGGTGGAATCGAGCAGCGCGGCCAGGCGACCGACCGTTGGATACTCGAACAGCGCGCCCAGCCCGGGATCGCGGCCAAAATCCCGCTGGACGCCCTGCATCAGCTCCACCGCCAGCAGCGAATGGCCGCCGAGGGCGAAGAAGTCATCCTCCGCGCCGACCGTCGCCACGCCCAGCACCTGGGCGAACAGCGCGGCGACACGGCGCTCGGTCCCGGTCGCTGGCGCACGTCCCGCACCCGGTGCGTGGTCGGGCCGCGGCAGGGCCGCCTGGTCCAGCTTGCCGCTGGCATTCACCGGCAGCGCCTCCAGCGTCACGAAGGCCGAGGGCAGCATGTAGTCCGGCAGGCGCGCCGCGACATGGTTGCGCAGCGCGGCGGCGTCGTAATCGGGACCGGGCACCAGATAGGCAACCAGCCGCTTGTCGCCGGGCCGATCCTCCCGCGCGATCACGCGGTTCTGCCGCACGCCAGGGAAGCCGGCGATGGCGGCTTCGATCTCACCCAGTTCGATGCGCTGGCCCCGCAGCTTCACCTGGCCGTCCTTCCGGCCGAGATACAGGATCGCACCTTCCGGCCGGAAGCGTGCGAGGTCGCCCGTGCGGTACATCCGCGCGCCGGGTACAAAAGGGTCCGGGATGAAGGCCTGCGCGGTGCGCTCCGGCAGACCCAGATAGCCGCGCGCAAGCTGCACGCCCGCGATGAACAGATCGCCCGTGACGCCGGGTGGCAGCGGGCGCAGCGCATGGTCGAGCACATAAAGCCGCGTGTTCCAGACCGGCCGCCCGATCGGCATCGGGTCGCTGCGGTCGCCACGCGAGGCGTCCCAGTGGCTGACATCCACGGCCGCCTCGGTGGGGCCGTAGAGGTTGTGCAGTTGCGCCGACATCGTGGCGTGGAAGCGGTCGCGCAGCTCGGGCGTCAACGCCTCCCCCGAGCAGAAGACGCGCGTCATCGCCAGGCCGGCAGCTGCGGAATGGGCGAGGAAGGCGGCCAGCATGGCAGGCACGAAATGCGCAGTGGTCACGCGCTGCTCGCGGATCAGCCGGGCGATCGCCGCCGGGTCGCGATGCGCGCCGGGGGCGGCGATCACCATCGGCGCGCCGGCGATCAGCGGCAGGAAGAACTCCCAGACCGAGACGTCGAAGGTGGCCGGTGTTTTTTGCAGGACGCGATCACCAGGGCCGATGCCATATTGCACGCGCATCCATTCCAGCCGGTTGACGATGGCGCGATGCTCGATCACCGCACCCTTTGGCTCCCCGGTGGAGCCGGAAGTGTAGATCACATAAGCCGCATCGTCGGGCGCCGGCCCCTTGGGGGCGCTTCCCTCCCCCGGCCATTCGGCGGGCGGCAGCACCGCGCTGCCGCCGGCCAGCGACGCCTCCGCCAGCGTCAGGCGCGGGGCGGCGGTCGCCAGGATGCGGGCGATGCGTGCGGGCGGATGCGTCGCATCAAGCGGCAGATAGGCGGCGCCGGACCGGATCGTGCCAAGCAGCGCGACGATCAGCTCGAAGGACCGCTCCAGCGCGACCGCGACAACATCGCCGGGTCCGATGCCGCGCGCGGCCAGCGCGCCGGCCAGCGCAGCGCTGCGCCGGTCGAGCTCGCCATAGGTCATGGCGCGACCTTCGAAGATCAGCGCCTCCGCCATCGGCTGTGCCGCGAGCGTCGCCTCGATCAGGCCGACCAGCGTCGTGTCAGGCACGGGATGCGCGGTGGCGTTCACAGTATGTACGAAGTTAAAAGCCTCATCTGGCGTCGCAGTGGGCAGGGCGACCAGGCTGCCAGCCTCCAGCGCGGCGGCGATGAAGTGGGCGGCGCGGGTCGCATGCGCCTGCGTCGCCTCGGCGCCATGCAGGGCCGGGTTGGCCTCCACCTCCAGCTGCAGCGCCTGGGCCGCAGGGTCGCCGCGCAGGTCGAAGGTGATGTCATCCACCGGGCCGGTGCCGAGCAGATGCAGGCTGGCCGTCAGCCCCGGAAAATCGGGCAAGGCGTGATAGGGCTGGATATTGACGATCGGCCCATGCAGGCGCCTTCCGGCACCCACGCGCCCCAGATCGCGGCGCAGCTGTTCGCCGCGATAGCGGCCGTGCCGGCGCAGCGCGGCAAGCTGCGCCGCGACATCCTCCACCCCCTCCTGCAGCGGGCGCGCCTCGTCGAAGCGGATGCGCAGCGGCAGCACGTTCATCAGCGTGGCCGGCACCCGCGCCGCGGCGCTGCCGAAGCGGTTCATGAAGGTGATGCCGATGCTCGATTCCGTCTCCCCGGTCAGCCGCCGGATATAGGCGCCGAGCAGCGCCGTCATGACATCCGGCCAGGCCAGGTCATGCGCGGCGACGAAGCGGCGCAGCGCGGCGGCGGCTTCCGGCGGAATCGCGGCCCGCACGCGATGCACGGCGCGCGCGGTCAGTGCGACGCCCTGGCCGATGCCGGTGACTTCCGGCGCATCGGCCATGGCCGCGCGCCAATGGGCGGCGTCGCGCACGCGGCGTGGCGAGGTGCGGTACTCGGCATCCTCCGCCAGCACCGCCGCGAAGGGCGAGAGCGGCGGGCCGGGATCGCGGCCCGAAATACGCGCCGCATAGAGCGCGCCGACGCGCCGCATCAGCAGCTCCGTGCCAAAGCCGTCCAGCACCAAGTGATGCGCGCGGTGGTACCAGAGATGATGCTGCGGCGAGAGGCGGAACAGCATCTCGGCCGCCAACGGCCCGCGTGCTGGATCCACCGGCGTGCCCATATCCCGCGCCATGGCCGCGCGCGCCGCCTCCAGCGGATCCGCCTCGTCGGTGCAATCGACCAGTTGCAGCACAGGCCGCAGCGCCGTGTCCGGACGCTGGGTGACGCCATCGGGCCCATCCGTGATGCGGAAGGACAGCGCATCGGCCTCCCCCAACATGCCATCCACCGCCGCGCGGAAAGCTTCGACATCGAGCGGCCCGCGCAGCTCCAGGTAATGGCCGGTGTTGAACAGCGGGTTGCCGGGGTCGAGGCGCTGCGCATACCAAAGGCCTTCCTGCGCCTCGGTCAGCGCCGCGCCGGGCATGGCGCCGTCAAGCATCGCGGCGGCTGGCCAGCGCGCGTTCGGCCAGGGCCCACCAGGCGCCGAGCGTCACCTTCTCCGCCACCGCGGCGAGTTCCAGCGGCGCGCCCGCCTCCGCCCAGCGCGTCAGCAGCGCCATGGCGCGCATCGAATCGAGGCCGAGGTCGATCAGCTCGTCCTCGTCGCCGATCTCCTCCGGCGGCATCCGCAGCACGCGGGCGAGGTCGGCGCGCATACGGTCGCGCGTCATCGGCGAGGTTGCTTCCGCGGCCATGGCAGTGGGCCTCCGCTCTAGATTTCAGGCTCGTCCGCGAGCAGCCGCGCGCGTAGCCGGGCGCGCAGCTCCTTGCGGCTGATCTTGCCGACGGCGGTGGTCTCGAAGCTCTCCACCAGCACGACTTGGTCCGGCACCTTGAAGTCGGCGATCTGGCGCTGGCGCATCCAGCCGCGGATCGCCGCCGCCTTCGGTCTTTCGCCACGCGCGATGATGAAGGCGCAGCTGCGCTCACCGAGATAGGGGTCGGGGATGGAGACCACGGCGGCATCGAAGACACTGGGATGCGCCAGCAGGTGGTCCTCGATCTCCTCGGCCGAGATCTTCTCGCCCGCCCGGTTGATGTGGTCCCCGGCGCGGCCCTGCACGATGAGGTAGCCCTCAGGCGTGCGGCTGACGATGTCGCCGGTGCGGTAGTAGCCATCCGGCGTGAAGGACCGCGCATTGGCGGCCTCCTCGTTGTGGTAGGCGCGGATGGTGTAGGGGCCGCGCGCCAGCAGGTTGCCGGGCTGGCCCTCCGGCACCGGATGTCCCTGGTCGTCCAGGATCAGCACCTCGTCATCCGGGCTGATCGGGCGGCCCTGGGTCGTCAGCACCAGCTCCGGCGGGTCGTCGAGGCGGGTGTAGTTCACCAGGCCCTCGGCCATGCCGAAAACCTGCTGCAGCTGGCAGCGCGGCAGCGCCTCCACCACCCGCCGCGCCGCTTCCGTGGTCAGCTTGGCGCCGCCGACCAGAAGCACCTGGAGGCTCGAAAGGTCGTGCGGCGTGGCCGTGGCGGCCTCGGCCCAGAGCAGCGCCAGCGGCGGCACCAGGCCGGTGATCGTCACCCGCTCCCGCGCGATCAGCGGGAAGGCGACCTCCGGGCTCGGCGATGGGCTGAGCACCACGCGGGCGCCGGCATGCAGCGCGCCAAGATGGCCGGGCGAGCTCATCGGGAAGTTGTGCGCGGCGGGCAGCGCCACCATCAGGGCGCTGTCGGCGGTGACGCCGCAGATCTCGTTGCTGGCGCGGAAGCTGTAGATGTAGTCGTCATGGGTACGCGGAATCAGTTTTGACAGGCCCGTCGTGCCGCCGGAGATTTGCAGGAAGGCGACGGAGGCCGGATCGGGATCGCCGGGCAGCGCGGCAACATCGCCATCCAGTTCAGCAAAGGAGGTAAACTCCTCGGCCTCGCCCACCACGAAGACATGCCGCAGGCCGGGCTCCGCCTCCCGCGCCTGGCGCGCCAAAGCGCGATAGTCAAAGCCATCCGGGCCGCGATCGGCGCAGATATAGCCGGCGGCCTCCGCCTTACGGACAAAGTGAGTGATCTCGGTCAGGCGATGGCCGGGCAGGGCATAGACCGGCACGAGATGGGCGCGGAACAGGCCGAAGATGGCGGCGAAGAATTCGGGGATATTGCCGAGCTGGACCACCACGCGGTCCCCAGGGCGCAGGCCGCTGGCGAGGAAGCCGGCGGCCGCCCTGCCCGCCCGTGCCCAGAGCTCGGCATAGCTCCAGCGCTGGTCGCCGCCGATGACGGCCAGCGCCTCCGGCCGTTCGGCCGCGCGCTGGCGCAGGAAGCCCGGCAGGGTCTCGCCGCGCCAGTGGCCCGCGGCGCGGTACCGGGCGGCGGCCTCGGCGGGCCAGACCTGTCGAAGTGGGAGCAAGGCAGATGTCCGTTCTATCTGCGGCAAGGCGAGCAGGCCGACCAGAAGCCCCGCGGAGCCGGGGCTCAACTGCGAATGATCCTCATTAGCGCTCACAAAGGGCGGCGACAAGCGTGACCCGGCCCGTGGATCAGCCCGGATGCCCGGGCGCCTGCGTCAGGGCCGGGCGCAGCCGCCACACCATCAGCGAGGCGGCCAGCAGCAGCCCGCTCGCCAGCGCATAGGGCAGTGCCGGCGTCACCGCATAGAGCAGCGACCCCACCACCGGCCCGACCACCATGCCCAGCCCCTGCGCCGCACCCGCCGCCCCGGCCGCCGCGCCCTGCTCGCTTGCCTCGACGGCGTTGGACGTCATCGCGGAAAACCCCGGGAAGACCCAGCCCATGCCCAGCGCGGCGACGAAGTAGCAGGCGGCCAGCATCCAGCCCTGGTCGGCGAGCACGACGCTTCCGAAGCCCAGCGCCGCCACGAACGTGCCGTACCGGACCATCCGGTCCGGCCGGATCGTCCAGCGCGCCGCGGCGGATTGCGACAGCACCAGCCCGACACCCACCAGCGTCAGCGCCAGGCCCGCGACGCGCGCCGCCGCATCCGGCGGCAGGCCCAGCCGGTCCATGGCGTAGAAGCCGATGCTGACCTGGGCGATGGAGACGCTGAACATGGCCGTGAAGCCGATGGCGAGCGAGGGCCGCAGCCGGTCATCGGTCAGTTTCAGCCGCCGCCGCGCCGGACTCGGCCGGGGCGGCGTCGCCGGCAGCTTCCACCAGAGCGCGAGACAGGCCAGCAGCGGCAGCGCGGCGGTCACGACCAGGGGCATGCCGAGGCCGTAGGGCACCAGCAGGGCCGCCAGGGCCGGCCCGGCGACCAACCCCGCGGCGCTGCCGGTGCCAAGCCTGGCCATGGCCTGCGCACGCCCTGCCGGCGGGGTGCGGTCGGCGATCAGGGCCATGCCGGCGGCGGGAATCGCGGCATAGGCGCCGCCTACCAGACCGCGGCAGAGCATCAGGCCGAGGAAGGCGAGCGCCGCCGGCACCTCCCAGTACAGCAGGGCCAGAATGAGAAGGCAGAGCACCCAATAGGCCAGGGTGAAGCCCATGGCGCCGGCCAGCAGCACCGGGCGGCGGCCATGGCGGTCGCTCGCCAGGCCCCAGGGTCGCGCCCCGAGCATCCAGGCGACGCCGGAGGCGGTGACCGCCAGCCCGGCCTGCCAGGGCGCCAGCCCCGCAAGCCGCGCCACCGGGCCGACCAGCGCCACGAAGGCCATCATCGCCACGCTGCCGGAAAACACCGCCGCCATCAGCGCCAGCAGCACCGGATCGCGCGGCGCCAAGGCCGCCTCCGCCGGAGGGCTCATCACCCTGCGGCCGCCGCCGCGTCACCCAGCGCGTGGTCCACCAAGCTGACCCAATAGGCCGCACCGACCGTTAGCAGGCCATCATTGAAATCGAAATGCGGCGTGTGGACGTGGTGGTAGCTGCCATCAGCCGCAAGACCGTTGCCGGCCAGCATAAAGGCGCCAGGCCTTTGCTGAAGCATGTAAGCAAAATCCTCGCCGGCGGTGATCGGTGGATAGTCATCATCCACCGCATCCCGTCCCACCACCGCCGCGGCGGCGCGGGCGGCGAGCCGCACCTCCTCCGGCGTGTTCACCAGGGCCGGGTAGCCGTGCTGGTAGGTGACCTCCGCCACGCAGCCATGCGCCATGGCGCAGCCCGCGGCGAGTTCCCGCAGCCGGCGTTCCATCACCTCCCGCGCCCCGGGCAGGAAGGAACGGCCGGTGCCGGAGATAAAGACCTCGGCGGGGATCACATTCGGCGCGCGCGCATCGCCGCCGGCGACATGGCCGACGCTCAGCACCGCGGTCTGGCCGGCCGGGATGTTGCGGCCGATCACGCTCTGCAAGGTGCCGATGAACTGCGCCATGGGCTGGGTCGGGTCCGTGGCGCGATGCGGCACGGCGCCATGGCCACCACTGCCTTGGAAGCGCACGGACCAACCATCGACATTGGCCAGCATCGGCCCGGACCGCAGACCGAAGCGGCCCAGCGCCAGCCCTGGCTCGTTGTGCAGGCCGAAGACCGCGTCGGCCGGGAAGCGGTCGAACAGACCCTCCTCCACCATCAGCCGGCCACCGGCGAGGCCTTCCTCCGCCGGCTGGAAGATGAAGTGCACGGTGCCGTGGAAATTCGGATGCTCGGCCAGGTGGCGGGCGGCGCCCAGCAGCATGGTGGTGTGGCCGTCATGGCCGCAGGCATGCATCACGCCCGGCGTGGCGGAGGCATAGGCGGCGCCGGTCGCCTCCTGAATCGGCAGGGCGTCCATATCGGCCCGCAGCGCGATGGCGCCGCCGGGGCCGCGCCGGCCGCGCAGCGTGCCGACCACGCCGGTGCGGGCGATGGCCTCTGTCACCGCGATCCCCCAACCGCGCAACTTCGCCGCGACCAGCGCGGCCGTGCGGCTTTCCTGGAAGCCGAGTTCGGGATGGCGGTGCAGGTCGTGACGGATGGCCGTCATCTCGGCCTCCTGTCGCGCCAGCAGCGGAAGAAGGTGGGTATCCACGCGGCGCTCACCGATCAGATGCGAATGATTATGCGTGCTACTTGCAGTTCTCGCGCGCGGCAAGCACAAAGCCGCCGGCCCCGTCGCGCTGCCGGAAACGCCGGCATTAAGGATACGTCATGTCCGCCGCCTTCGAGATTCCCGCGGATGCCGTCTGCCTCGCCGATTACGAGCGCCATGCCCGGACGCGGCTGACGGAGGCGGCCTGGGCCTATATCGCCGGTGGCGCGGCGGATGAGCTGACCCTGCGGCGCAACCACGCGGCCTATGACGCGATCCAGCTTCAAGGCCGGGTCTGGGCCGATCTGCGCGGCGGCGGCACGGATCTGGAGTTGTTCGGGGACCGCCTCGCGCATCCGATTCTGCTGGCCCCCGTCGCGCATCAGCGGCTGGCCTGTCCCCAGGCGGAGATCGCCACCGCGGTGGGCGCGGCCGGCGCGCAGGCCTTGATGGTGGTGAGCACGGAGGCGGATTGCGCGGTCGAGGAGATCGCGGCGGCGGTGCGGGGTCCCTTCTGGTTCCAGCTTTATATCCAGCATGATCGCGATTTCACGCTGGCGCTCCTCGCCAGGGCCGAACGTGCCGGCGCGCGTGCCATCGTCGTCACCGCCGATGCGCCATTGAGCGGCTTCCGCAACCGGGAACAGCGCGCCGGCGTCACGCCCGCTTTGCTGGGGGAGCCGATCCACCTGCGCGGCGCCCGGCCGGGACCGATGCCCCAGGCCGGGCTGGGGCAGAGCCTGGTGTTCGACGGCTTCATCGACAGCGCCGCGCGCTGGCAGGATTTCGCATGGCTGCGGGCCGCCACGCGGCTGCCGCTTCTGGTCAAGGGCATCACCGCGCCCGAGGATGCGGAGCGTGCGATCCGCGAAGGTGCGGATGGCATCGTGGTGTCCAACCACGGTGGGCGGGTGCTGGATTCGCTGCCCGCGACCATCGATGTCCTGCCGATGATCGCCGAGGCCGTCCGCGGGCGCGTGCCCCTGCTGGTCGACGGCGGCCTACGCCGCGGCACGGATGTGCTGAAGGCGCTGGCGCGCGGCGCGACCGCGGTGATGGTGGGACGGCCCTATGTCTTCGGACTGGCCGTGGCGGGGCCGGCCGGCGTCGCGCATGTGGTGCAGATTCTGCGCGGCGAGTTCGAGGTGGCGATGGCGATGACGGGGTGCCGGAGGCTGCAGGACATCGGTCCACAACGGCTTTGGCCAGCGCCGGCGGCGCGCGATATCTGAGGACGGGTCACGTTGCCCGAATGTCACACCTTGTCAAAAGCGGACGCTCCCGCCGGTTGTATTAAGAAGTGTACTTGAGAGTGACTCTCAGTTGCATCAATGCTCGGCTGTCCGTCGGGTGTGCATTCGCGCCCCGCGATTCAGGGGACGAGTGATGACCGCCAAGCCAACATTGCGCATGATCGTATCCAGCACCGCCTTCGGTGCCAGCCTCGCGGCTGGAATGATGCTCGGCGGCGGCGCAGTGGCCCAGACCCAACCCCAGGCCGAGCCGGACCCCGGCGCGCCGACCGTGCGGCTGCAGGGGGTCAACGTGGTCGGCGACCGGCCCGAGAACACGCTGCGGGGCGAAACCGGTCTCGGCCGGCTCTCCGGGCCGATCCAGAGCATCCCCCAGACCATCCAGGTGGTGCCGCAGGAAGTGCTGCGGCAGCAGAATGTGACGACGCTGGAGCAGGCGCTGCGCAACGTTCCCGGCATCACCTCCTCGGTTGGTGAAGGCAATGGTGGCGTCAATGGTGACCAGCTTCGCATCCGCGGCTTCAACGCGCAGAACGACCTGTATGTCGATGGCCTGCGCGACTTCGGCACCTTCCGCCGTGATGCCTTCACCTTCGAGGAAGTGCAGGCGCTGCTCGGCCCCTCCGGCCAGACCTTTGGCGCCGGTTCGGCTGGCGGCACCGTCAATGTGGTGAGCCGCACGCCGCGCCTGGGCAATTTCTTCAATGCCGAGGCGACGGCCGGCATGGGCCCGATGTTCCGCGGCACAGCGGATGCGAACTACCAGCTGAGCGAAACCTCGGCCATGCGCATCAACGTCATGGGGCAGGAGTCGAGCACCTCGGGCCGCGACATGCCCTGGGGTAGCCGCTGGGGCGTCGCACCCTCCATCGCTTTCGGGCTCGGCACCAACACCATCCTCACGCTGGAATACCTGCATTACGAGTATGACGAGCCGACCGACACAGGCGTGCCGGTGCTGACGCGCCCGGGCAGCTCGGTCGGCCAGCCGATCACCGAATATGGTGTCAGCCGCCGCAACTGGTACGGCACGCCGACGGATCGCGACCAGTCGACGCTGGACCGCATCACCGCGCGGCTGCAGCACAATGCGACGGACTGGCTGACCATCTACAACGACACGCGCGCGAGCCACCAGGAACGCTTCTTTAGCTACAGCATCCTCGGCTGCGACGCGACCTGCACAAGCAACTTCTTCAACCGCACCGGCACGCCGCAATACACCTATAGCGGCGCCGGCTCGCCCTACGAATCCACCACCTGGGGCGTGCAGAACGTCACCACCGCCGTGGCGCGCTACAACACCTACGGGTTCCGGCACGAGACGACGCTGGGCCTGGATGGCTGGTACGAGGACTTCGAGCGCAACGGCTACAGCTACGGCGCCGATCGCACGGCCTTCCGCGGCAATCTCTTCGCGCCGGACAATGATACCTCCTACGGCTACACGCGCTCCACGGCGGCGACCGCCACGCGCGCCGCGCAGACCACCGCCGTCGGCGTCTTCGCGAGCGAGCGGCTGTGGCTGACCCCGGAATTCTCCGTGCTCGGCGGTGTCCGCTGGAACCGCTTCCAGACCGACTACCAGTCCTCCGGCCCGGGTATCGCGCAGACCGAACTGAACGCGGATAACAGCTTCGTCGATCCACGCGCCTCCATCATTTGGGAGCCGACGCGGGACTACACCTTCTACGTGTCCTACGCGCAGTCGTCCTTCGCGCCCGGCTCCAACTGGGCCACGCAGCCGGGCCAGGCCTCGACCAACAACACGCGGCTCGAGCCGGAGCGCAACGAGATCTACGAGGCCGGCGCGCGCGGCAACTTCCTTGACGGGCGGCTCGGCCTGAGCGCGGCCGTCTACCAGATCACCAAGAACAACGCGACCGAGACGGATGCGCTGACCGGCACCACCTTCTCCTCCGGCGACCGCCAGCGGATCCAGGGCGTCGATCTCGGCGCCACCGGCCAGCTCATGCCGAACTGGACGCTGAATGCGCGCTACAGCTTCATGGACAGCGAGACGACGCGCTCGCTGACCGCCGCCAATGTCGGCAAGGATGTGCAGCTGGTGCCGGAGCATTCCGCCACGCTGTGGACGGCCTATGAGATCGGCCGCGGCGACCGGTTGAACCTGACCATCGGTGGCGGCATCACCTATGCGAGCAGCATCTATCTGAACGCCGCGAACAGCCAGGAAGTGCCGGAGACCTTCTCGCTGGATGCCTTCGCCTCGCATCAGATCAACGACAAGGTAACGGTACGGGTGAACGGCTACAACCTGACCGATCAGCGCAACTACACCCAGCTCTCCAGCGGCCGCGCCGCCCTGGGCACCGGCCGCGCCTTCACCATGAGCGTGGCCGCGAGCTTCTGAATGCGCCGGCCCTTCGTGGCCGGGCGACCAACCGGAAAGGGGCTGCACGGAGATCGCTCCGCGCAGCCCCTTTCTCTTGCGCGCGACGGAGCCGGTCGCGCAAAAGGCACAGACGGCGAGGAGGAATGCGATGCTGGTGCATATCCAGAATGTGCTGACGGCGGATGAAGTGTCGCAGTGCCGGCAAAGGCTGGAGCGGGCCGATTGGGTGGATGGCAGGGTCACGGCCGGCGACCAATCCGCCAAGGTGAAGCTGAATCTCCAGGTGCCGGAGGATTCGGCGGCGGCGCGCGAATTGGGTGATGTCGTTCTGCGGGCGCTGGGTAGGAACCCCCTCTTCGCCTCCGCGGTGCTGCCGCTGCGGGTCTATCCGCCCATGTTCAACAGGTATGATGTGGGCATGACCTTCGACATGCATGTGGACAACGCCATCCGCGCTTTGCCCGGCGGCGGCCGCATGCGCACAGACGTGTCCTCCACGCTGTTCCTGTCATCGCCGGAAGACTATGAGGGCGGTGAGTTGGTGATCGAGGACACCTATGGCGCGCAGTCCGTGAAGCTGCCGGCCGGCGACATGATAGTCTACCCCTCGACCAGTCTGCACCGCGTCAATCCGGTGACGCGGGGAAGCCGCTGGGCCTCGTTCTTCTGGACGCAATCGATGATCGACGATGATCGGCAGCGCCGGCTGCTGTTCGAGATGGACATGTCCATCATCCAGATGCGCATGGCGGTTCCGGACGACCATCCCAGCGTGCTGGGCCTGACCGCCTGCTACCACAACCTCATGCGCATGTGGTGCAAGACCTGACGCGATGGGCGGCGGGCCGAATCCCGCCGCCGGTCGCTGCGCCGGTCAATCCGTGGTGATATTGGCGCTGCGGATCACGCTGGCCCAACGCTCCAGGTCAGCGGCCATGGTGGCGCCAAGCGCCTCCGGCGGGCCGCCCAGCACGTTGAAGCCCTGCGCCGTCAGCGTTCTCACGACTTCGGGCGATGCCAGCACCGCGCGGGCGACCTCCGCATGGCGCTCGATGATCGGCGCGGGTGTGCGGGCGGGTGCCAGCAGGGCGAACCAGTCCCTGATCGTGACGCCAGGCACACCCAGCTCCGCGACCGTCTGAACATCCGGCATCAGTGACAGCCGTGCCTCGGATGCGACCGCGACCGTATGCACCAGGCCGCCCCGGGCCAATTCCAAGGCGGCGTTCACAGGCATGAACATCGCGGCGACCTGCCCTGCCAGAAGATCCGTCACCGCCGGACCGGTGCCGCGATAAGGCACATGCGTCACATCCACCGCCGCTGCGCGCTTGAACAGCTCCATCGTGAGATGATGCGGTGTGCCGACACCGGGCGAGGCATAATTCAGCACACCCGGTTGCGCCCGAGCTCGCGCCAGGAACGCCTCGAATGAAGCACCGCCGGATGGGTGCAGAACCAGGGCGTAGTCCACATCCACCATGGCCGTGATGGGCGCGAAGGAATGCAGCGGATCGTAGGTCAATGCGCGGTAGAGGCTCGCATTCATGACCAGCGTCGTGGTGTGGACCAGCAAGGTGTGGCCATCGGGCGTGGCGCGCGCCACGGCATCGGCGCCGATATTGCCGCTGGCGCCAGGCCGGTTCTCGACCACCACGGCATTGCCGAGCCGGCGTTGCATACCCTCCGCCACGATCCGCGCCACGACATCGGGTGGCGCGCCTGGCGTGAAGGGGACGATGAGGGTCACCGGACGATGGGAAAGTGTCTGAGCCCGCAAGGTGGCGGGATAGGCAAGCGCTGCCGTAGCCCCCAGCACCACGGCGCGTCGGGACCAGCTTCCCGCTGCCGCATGCTGCGCTGTTGCTTCGTCAGATGCCTTGCCAGCACGGGCAACACCAGAACAACCGCCATGATCGACGGCAGCACGAGACAAGGTCGCCATGAAATCCTCGAGCCATCTCAATCGCCAAGGAAAGTCCGGCGAGAGGCAAACGCGCAGATGGAATGCCGGACACTCGCCGACAAGTAAAGTGCGGCTGGTGCCGCTGCGCGTCATGTGACTCAGATGTAGAGCTTCACAAAGAAGTTGACGTTGCGCGCGTCGTATCAGCCCTTGAGCGCCTGCTCCAGCATCCCCACCGCCAGCGCGATCTCGGCCTCGTCAATCACCAGCGGCGGCGACAGGCCGATCGCGTCGCTGCCCTTGGCAGTGCAGGAGAAACCCAGGGGTCGCAGACGCGCCACCAGGTCCGCTGCCCGTCCTTCCCAAGCCCCTTGCAGCGGCAGTGCCAGCAGCAGGCCGAGCCCGCGCGGAGCAAGTCCCGTGGCCGCTTGCACCGCGACCCGCAGCGCCGCGCCCATCCGCTCGGTCCGCGCCACCAGGCCCTCCTCTGCGATGATGCGCAGAGTCTCCAGCGCGGCGCGGCAGGTCAGCGGGTTCTTTTCATGGGTGTAGTGGCCGAGGTTGAGTTCCGGCGCCACGTTCATCGCCGCATCGGCGATCACGGCAGCGATCGGCACCATGCCGCCGCCGAGAGATTTGCCCAGCACCACCGCATCCGGCACCACGCCGAAATGCTCGAAAGCGAAGAAACGGCCGGTCTTGCCGAGTCCGGAGGGGATCTCGTCGAAGATCAGCTTGGCGCCGTGGGTATCGCACAGCGCGCGCACGGCGGGCCAGAGCCCCTGCGGCGGCACATGGCAGTTGGAACGCATCGGCTCCGCCACCACCGCGGCGATGCCGGTGCGGCTCGTGGCGAAGGCGGCGCGAATCTCATCGCGCATCCGGTCCGCATCCACCCAGTAGGGCGTCACATGATGCCGCCCCGGCAGCAGCGGTCCCAGCCGCGCGTCATGCCGTGCCGATGCAAGACCGAGCGCGCCAAGGCCATCCCCATGGTAGCTGCCTTCCAGCGAAATGCTCTCATGCCGCCCGGTCGCCACCCGCGCCAGCTTCAGCGCGATCTCCATCGCATCCGATCCGCCGGTGGCGAAGAGCACGCGCGCGCGGGGCCCCTGCCATCGGGCCAGCAGCGCCTCCGCCAGTTCCACGGCCGGCGCGTTGGTGTGCCGGCGCGGGCAGAAGGGCAGGTCCAGCAACTGCGCCTGCAAGGCTGCGATCAGGCGCGGATGGGCATGGCCGATGTGGTGCACGGTGTTGCCGTGGAAATCGAGCATGCGGTGCCCATCCGCATCCTCGATCCAGCATCCGCCCACGGCGCGCAGCGCGGCGAGGCAGGGCGAGGAGCCGCGCTGGTGGAAGAAGGCCACGGCATCGCGCGCCACGAGATCGTTCATCGAAGCCCCGCCAGGCGGCGTCCGCCGCGTTGTTCCAGCCACCAGATCGCCGCCATCGCCACACCAGCCCAGCACAGTATCACCACGCTCTTCGCCGCCGCCTGGCCGAAGTCGCCGCTGCCGGCATGGTTGAAGATGGCGACCGAGGCCAGCTTATGATCGCCGCTGACCAGGAAGATCACGGAGGAGAGCGTGGTCATGCCATCGACGAAGACATACAGCGTGCCGAGCAGCAGGGCACCGCGCAGCAGCGGCAGCGTGACCTCCGCCAGCCGACGAAGCACGCCAGCGCCGAGCCCCTCCGCAGCTTCCTCAATGGCGGGGTCCATGCGCTGCAGGCTGGCGCGTGCCGCCAGCACGGCCACGAACATATTGCCGAACAGGATGTTCAGCACCAGCACCGCGCCCGTGCCCGTCAGCGCCAGGGATTCCAGGCCGAAGGGCAGGTTGAAGGCCAGGATGTAGCCGATGCCGAAGATCAGCCCCGGCAGCACCGCCGGCAGCAGGGCGAGGAAGGCCAGAGCCTCGCGCCCCGGCGGGCGGATGCGTTCGATCACGAAGGCCAACAGCACACCCAGCGCGCCGCCCAGCGGCGCGGCCAGGGCGGCGACCCACAGGCTGTCCCACACCACGGCAACACCGCGCTCGCTGCTGCCATAGCCGGTGCCGGCGGCGGCGAAATGCTCCAGCGTCGGGCGCCAGGAAATGCCCCATTCCACCGTGAAGGCGCCGACGACCACGGTTGCATAGACGGCCAGGATGGCACCGGCGACGAGCAGCGACAGCGCCCCAAGACCGCGCCGCCAAGCACGGGGCAGTGCCGCCTCCGGCGTAGTGCCTGCCGCCGCGCCGGTATCGTAGCGCTTGCGCCGGCCGATGCGCTCCAACGCCAGATGCAGGACAAGGCCCGGCGCCAGCAGCAGCACGCATAATGCCGAGGCAAGGCCGGTGTTCCGGAAGGCCGTCATTTCATCGTAGATGACGGCGGCAATCACCGGCACGTCGCGCCCGGCCAGCAGCAGTGGATTGCCGAAATCCGTCAGGCTCAGAATGAACACCAGCACCACGGCGCGCTTCAGACCGGGGCTGGCAAGCGGCAGAGTCACCTCGCGGAAGGTCCGCCCGCGGGAGGCACCAAGAATGTCGGCGGCTTCCTCCACCCGCCCATCCTGCCGGCGCAGCGTATTGTCCAGCACGATGAAGGCGGCGGACACGAAGGACAGCACCTGCGCCAGCAAAACGCCCGCGATGCCGTAGATGTTGGTCTCGTCGGCGTCGATCAGGCCGAGCCCCTTCTCCAGCAGCTGGTCCGTGAGCAGGCCCCGGCGACCGAACAGCATGATGATGGCGCTCGCCACCAACACCGGCGGCGCCACCAGCGGCAGCAGTGTGACGGCGCGCAATAGGCCCGGCCAGCGCACGCCGCGGCGATTCACCGCGAAGGCCAGGGCGAAGGCGATCGGCGTGGTGACGAGGCAGGCGAACAGGGCGAAGCCCAGGCTGTTCAGCGCGGCGCGGCGCAGATGCGGATCGTTCAGAGGGGCGAGATAGTGGTCGAGGCCGATGCGCCATTCCTCGCCCGTGCGCAGCGCCTCGAAGGCCTCGGGGGAGAGTTGGTCGCGAACCTGGAAAGCAAGCGCGACGCGCCGATGGCGCATCACCGCGGCCAGCGGCAGAAAGCCTTCCAGGCGTGCCTGCACTTCCGCCGGCAGGGCGCTGCGCGCCGCGAAGGCGGCCTCGCGCTGCGCCTCGAAGGGGGCGGCGAGGTCCCAGGGCGGCGTGACGCCGGCAAGGCGGAAGGCCGTGGCCAGCGCCTCCACCTCCTCCTGCGCATTGCGCGGCACGGACCAGCGCGCGAGGGCGGCGTCGCGGCGTTCCTGCGGCAACAGGGCCAGGGCCTGTTGCGTCGTCTCATGCAGGCGCCATTCCGGCATCGGGCCAGTGACGACAAAGCCGCGCCCCAGCACAGCGGCGATCGGCCAACCGATGAACAGCAGCACGGGTGTCGCGACCAGGATCGCCAGCAGCCAGCCCGGCAGACGGCGGCGCCAGTTCACCGGGGCACCAGCGCGGGCGCCGCGATGGGGCTCAACGCCAGGACATCGCCCGGGGCGGGGCGCAGGTGCCGCGCAGGCAGCTCCGCGGCGATGCGGGTACCGCAACCCAGCACAAGGCCCACCCGCAACATCGCACCCAGAAAGCGGGTGGATTCGACGACGCCGCGCAGGGGACCGTCGGGATCGGCGGCCAACTCCTCCGGCCGCAGCACCATCAGGCAGGGGCCATCGGCCAGCCCCTTTTCCGTCTGCCAGGCAATGCCCAGCGCCTGCGCCACGCCTTGCACGATTTCGGCCTCCAGCAACGTGGCCTGGCCGACGAATTCGGCGACGAAGCGGCTGGCTGGGCGCAGGTAGAGATCAGCTGGCGCCGCTGCCTGTTCGATGCGCCCATCGCGCATCACCACCACCCGGTCGGAGATCGCCAGCGCCTCCTCCTGGTCATGCGTCACATACAGCGCGGTCATGCCAAGCCTGTCACTCAAAGCGCGGATCTCGTCACGCAGCCTGTGGCGGATACGCGCATCCAGGGCCGCGAGCGGTTCATCCAGCAGCAGCATCCGCGGCGCCGGCGCGATCGCGCGCGCCAGCGCCACGCGTTGCTGCTGTCCCCCCGACAATTCATGCGGATATCGGTCGAGCAACGGCAGGATAGCGACCATCGCCGAAACCTCCCGCACCCGCGCCGCGATCTCCGCCTTCGGGCGGCCGGCAACGCGCAGCGCGAAGCCGATATTCTCGGCCGCTGTCTTGGTGGGGAACAGCGCATAGGACTGGAACACGAAGCCCATGCCCCGCGCGGCCGGCGGTGCATTCGTGGCGTCGGCGCCGTCAATCACGACACGCCCGGCATCCGGGGCGGTGAAGCCGGCGGCGATGCGCAGTAGCGTCGTCTTGCCGCAGCCTGAGGCACCAAGCAGCGAAACGAATTCGCCGGCGGCGACGGAGAGGCTGACGCCATCCACCGCGCGGGCGCTGCCGAAGGCCTTGCGAACCGCCTCCAGCCGCAGCCGCGGCGTGGCGCCGCTCAGCGTTGGAACCGTTCGGTGAAGGTGCGGCGGAAGGCCGCCTGATCCACGGGGCGCCGCATCTGCCACAGCGTGATGGTGTTCAGATCAACCAACCCGAAGCCCGGCACCGCCGTGGCGCCGACCAGGTTGGTCAGCACGCGCGCCGCCGCCTCGCCTGCCATGAAGTCGAGGAAAAGCTGCGCCTCGGCACGGTTACGCGCACCGGCCACCAACCCGCCACCCTCCATGACATTGGGCGTGATGCGGCCATAGACGACCTCCACCGGGCGGCCCTGCGCCTTCTGCGCGTGGCATGTCGAGTCGAAGGACAGGCCGATCGCCAACTCGCCGCGCGCCGCCATTTGCGCGCCACCCGAGCCGCCATCGGAATAGCTGCGCACATTCTGGTGCAGGTTCTCGACGAAGTTCCAGCCGAAGGCATCGACAAAGGTGGTCAGGATGGCGACACCCGTGCCCGAGCGCAGCGGCGAAGGCAGTGAGATTTCCCCGCGATAGACCGGGCGCACCAGATCCTCCCAGGCGACCGGCATCGGCAGTCGGCGCTCAGCCAGTCGCTCGGTATTCACCACCATGCACATCGTGGTGGCGAAGTGCATGACGTAGAAATCGTCCGGCTCGCGGAACTGCGGCGCGAGCTCGGCGCCGCGCGGGCGATAGGGCTCGAAGACACCGGCGGTCTTGAGCTGTTCGAGCGCCAGGTTGTTGACCAGATACACCACATCTGCCTGCGGCCGCTGCCGTTCGGCGATGGCGCGTTCCGTGATCGGCCCGGTGGAGCCGGAGACGAAGGTGACGCGAATATCCGGATGCGCCTGGCGGAAGGCGGCGACCAGCGGCGTGTTGACGCTGTCACTGGCGTTGTAGATCACCAACTCGCGCGCCTCGGCTGGGCGGGCGGCAAGGCCCAGCAGCATCGCGGCGCAGAAGGTCAGAAGGGCGCGCATCAAGGGTATCCTTCGCCGGCTGGCCATTCATGGCCTCCGGTGAAAGATCAGCCATTGGTGCAGACAACCGGATGACAGTTCCTTGACCAACCGATGACGTCACGCGCGACGAGGATTATGCCGAAGCAGCCGCCAGGGCCTCGATCTCCGGATAGAGCCAATCCAGGAACGGCGCGGCACGGTTCCGCATGGCCGCGGTCGCGGGCATGACGATGTTGTAGGCGGCACCAGGCACCGTGATCCCCGGCCACTGCGCCACCAGGCGCCCCGCCGCAACATCGGCGGAGGCCAGCACGGTCGGCGCCACGATCAGACCCTCCCCGGCCAGCGCCGCCTCATAGGCAATGTAGAAATGCGCGAAGCGGCGGCATGGCTGGCCAAGCCGCTGCACGGAGGCGGCGATGAGCCACCGCTCCAGGTCGCCGGATCGCGTGCCGCTTTCCAGCAGCGGCAGTTGATCCGGCGTCATCGCCGGCGCCGCTAGAGTCGGCGCGATGAAGGCGGTCAGAGTTTCCCGAAGCAGTGGCTGCGCCTCGTAGCCGGTGGGCACGAAGCCGTCCCGACGAATCGCGACATGGTGCGGCAGTGTCAGCCAGTCGTCATGCGTGTTCGTCTGGCGGAGCGTCACCTGCAGCAGCGGTGCGACGCGTTCCAGCCGGTGCAGGCGCGGAACCAGCCACTTCATCGCGAAGGTCGCCGGCGCGAGCACGCTGAGCTGTGAGCGTTCGCCCTGCTGAGGGCGAAGCACCGCCAGCCCGTCACCGATCTGCGCCATGCCCGCGGTGACGGATTGCGCCAGGCTGCGCCCGGCCTCGTTCAACATGACGTCGCGCCCGTCCTCGGCAAACAGTTTCAGGCCGAGCCATTGTTCCAGTGCACGAAGCTGCTTGCTGATGGCGCCCGGCGTCACGTTCAGCTCCGCCGCCGCGGCGCTGCGGGAGCCAAGCCGCGCGGCGGCCTCGAAAGCCTCGATCATGCGAAGCGGCGGGCGGAGCCGTGGGGAGGGTGCCATCGTGATGGTTCCGCGAATAAATCGTGAAATTCAGATATCTGCACGAAATAGCGGCGCGTCCCTGACGAATATTCGTCATTCGACCGTGCCATTCACCTGCGACATATACCGCCCCGAACCGGTGCTTCGGAAGGGTGATGCGCAGCATGCAAGCGACAGGGACTTCGCCAGGGCCCGACATGCTGGTGAACGGGCGTTACTACCGCCGCCCCGCCGGCGCCATCGCCGTCATCTGCCTCGATGGCTGGGACCCGGCCTATCTGGCGCTTTCCCTCGCTGCTAACGAACTGCCCGCCATCGCGCGCTGCATCGCCGAGGGCTTCCATGGCCCGGCGGTCTCGGCGATGCCGAGCTTCACCAATCCGAACAACTTCTCCCTGGTCACCGGCGTGCCGCCGGCGGTGCATGGCGTGTCCGGCAACACCTATCTGGATCGCGCGACCGGCGAGACCGTGATGGTCACCGGCGACGCCGAATTGCGCGTGCCCACCATCCTGGCCGCGCTGGCCGATGCCGGCGTGCCGGTTGCGATCGTCACCGCGAAGGACAAGCTGCGCCGCGCCCTGGCGAAGGGCTTGCCGATCGGCCCGCGCGGCATCGCGGTCTCGGCGGAACGGGCGTCGGAGGCGACCCTCGCAACGCATGGCGTGGACGACCTGCCGGGCCTGGTGGGCGCGCCGGTGCCGGCGCAGTATTCGGCGGAACTGTCGTTGTTCGTGCTGGATGCGGGGCTGGCGCTGCTGCGGGCCGGGCGCGCGCGCTTCCTGTATCTGTCGCTGTCCGACTACGTCCAGCATCGCCATGCACCGGAAGCGCCGGAGGCGCGGGCCTTTCTGCGCGCCGTGGATCAGCGCATCGGCGCGCTGATGGCGGAAGGTGCCCTGGTCGCCGCGACGGCTGACCATGGCATGACGGACATGGCACTCGTGGATGGCAGCCCGAACATCGTCTTCGTGGGCGATGTGCTGGATGCGCGCTTCGGCGCCGGGATGGCGCGCGTGATCTGCCCCATCACGGACCCCTTCGTGCGCCATCACGGCGCGCTCGGCGGCTTCGTGCGCGTCTATCTGGCGGAAGGCGGCCCGACGCCGGAGGCCGTCATCGACTGCCTCCAGCACGTGCCTGGTATCCATCAGGCGATCACCGGCGCCCAGGCCTGCGCGCTTTATGAGCTGGTGCCGCAGATGGAAGGCGATGTCGCCGTGCTGGGCGCGCGCGGCGTCGCCCTGGGCGCACGCGCCGCGGAGCATGACCTCAGCCAGCTGGCCGGTGATCGGCTGCGCTCACATGGCGGGCTGTTCGAATGCGCAGTGCCCTTCCTGCTGTCCCGGCCACTCGATCCCGCCTGGCAGGCGGCGCACCCGATGCCACGCAACTACGACATCATCGATGCCGCCCTGAACGGGACGCAGGCACCATGACGCGCCGTGTCGTCGTCGTCGTGCTGGATGGGCTACGCCGTGACATGCTCGGCGCCGATGCCACGCCGGCGTTGGCGCGCTTCGCGGCGGGCGCCACATCCTTCGCGGCGTATCGCTCCGTCTTTCCCTCCGCCACCCGCGTCGTCTCGGCCTGTTTCGCGACGGGCTGCGTGCCGGCACGCCATGGCCTGGCTGGCAACAGCCTGGCCCTGATGGAGGATGGCGTGCTGGTGGCGCATGACGTCGGCCGCCCGGACTTCATGGACGATCTGCGCCGCAACCGAGGCAGGACGCTGGAGGTACCGACGCTGGCGGAGCGTCTCGCCGGCGCGGGGCGGGAAGCGATGGTATTCTCCAATGTCTCGCCCGGCGCGGCCCGCGCGCATGACCCGGACGGGCATGGCTGGGTCCTGCATCGCGCCTGGGCGCATGGCCCCGGCCTGCGGCGGCTGGAGGGGGATGAGGCGGTCGCCTCCGTCACACTCGATGCCGCGGGCGATGCGATGCTGACCGAGGCCTTTCTTGGCCGTGCGCTGGCGGGGCGGCAGGCGGCGCTTGGCGTGCTGTGGCTTGGTGAGCCGGATGCGACCCAGCATGCCGTGCCACTCGGCGCGCCGCGCGCCATGGCCGCCATTTCCGCCGCCGATGCGCGCTTCGCGGAGGTTCGCGCCGCCGTCGCGGCGCGGCGCGAGGCTGGGGAGGACATCCTGTTGCTGGCCTGCTCCGACCATGGCCACCAAACCGTCGAGGCGGTGGTGGATATCGAAGCCGAGTTCGTCGCCGCCGGGCTGAAGCGCGATGCGGCGGATGCAAGCCTGTTGTCCGTCTCGAACGGCACGGCCGCGCTGGTCTATCTGCATCCGGATCGCGTGGACGATGCCGATGCGGTGCTGGGCTTCCTCGCCACGCGCCCCTGGGCCGGCAATGTGTTCAGCGGCGCCGCCTTGGCGGAAATTGGGCACGCGCCGCGCGACCATCTGCTCTGCGCGGTGGCGATGGTAACGCGGCCGGCGCCGAACGAATACGGCGTTCCCGGCCTTGCCTTCGCCGCGCGGCCCGCCGGCGCCAAGCCGGACCGGCTGGGCTGCGGCCAGCATGGCGGGTTGGGCGCGGCCGAGCAGATGCCGTTCCTGATGATCGATGGCGCTGGCTTCGAGGCCGGCACGGTGCGCGATGCGCCGAGCAGCCCCATCGACCTTGCCCCCACCATCCTGCGTCATCTGCGCCTGCCCGCGGATGGATGCGATGGCAGGGCGCTGCAGCTACCCACAGGGGAGAACGACGATGACTGATGTTCCGCTGAACCTTCTGCGTCGCCACCTGCTGCTCGGCGGCGCCGCGCTGGCCTTGCCAACCTCGGCCCTGGCTCAGACCCAGACTGCGCCCCGCGCCGGCACGCTGAAGGTCGCCTTCCTCGGCCTCGACACGGCGGACCCGCATCGCCACACCGGCTCGATCGCGGTGCAGCAGGTCTTTGTCGAGACGCTCACCTCGATCGCCGATGACGGCACCGTCAAGCCTTTCCTCGCCACGGCCTGGGAGATCAGCCCGGACGGCAAGCGCTACAGCTTCACGATCCGCGAGGGTGTGCGCTTCCACAATGGCCGACTGCTGACCGCCGAGGATGTGCGCGCCAATGCGGTGCGCGTGCGCGACCAGGTGCGCGGCGGCTGGCTCTCCGCGCCGATGCGCCTTGTGGAGTCCCTGGAAGCGCCGGACGCGCGGACCTTCGTGATGACCATGAAGGAGCCCTACGGCCCGCTGCTCAACCTGCTGTCGGAGCTTTGGATCGTCGCGCCGGAAAGTGAAGGCTGGGCGCAGACCATCCGCCAGCCGATCGGCACCGGCCCGTTCCGCTTCGGCCGCTGGCAGCCCAATGTCAGCTTCCATGCGCCGGCCTTCGCGCAGTACTGGCAGCCCGGCCTGCCGCGCGCCGAAGCGGTGGAATTCTCGCTGCGCGACGACAGCGACCTGTCGCTGGCGCTTCGCGCGGGCGATCTGCATATCGCGCGCGTTGGCTACGACAAGCTGGCCTCGGTGCGTGCCGATCCGAATCTGGAAGTGCAGTTCATGAAGGACACCACCTGGTGGTTCTGGTCCTTCAACAACCGCAACCCGCGCCCGCCCTTCAACGACATCCGTGTGCGCCAGGCGGTCAGCTTCATGCTCGACAAGCCCGCCTTCATGCGCTTCGTGGCCGGTGAGGCCGGTACGGTCACCAACCAGATGGCCGCCCCCGGGCAGTTCTTCTGGGACAAGGCGATGCATGACGCGGATATGCACGCGGCCCCAAATGAGGAGCGTGCGCGTGCCCTGCTGCGCGAGGCCGGGGTGAACCCGGCGAACACGCCCTGCCGCATCGTGTCCTGGCAAAGCGCCTATACCGAGATCGCGGTGCAGGCGATGCGCAAGCTCGGCTTCCAGGTGGAGCATCTGGCGCTGGACGATATCGGCGCGCAGCGCCGGCTTGGCCAGTATGACTGGGACCTCGCCCCCTTCGCCTCCGGTCCGCGCGCGGACATCTTCCTGCGCTTCGTGCGGATGATGTCGGATGGGCCGAATGTCGGCCTGTGGGGCGGCACGCGCGATGCTGAATTCGACCGGCTGGTGCAGGGCGCCGTCGCCGCCGTCAATCTGAACGAGCGCCGGCGTCTGTATCTCGCCGCCTGGCAGCGCGCGATGGACAACTACTACACGGTGGTCATCGGCCATGCGCCGGAGCCGATCGTCAACCGGCGCGACGTCACGGGCTATTCGCCCGGCTTCACCTGGGGCCAGCACCGCGTCGATGGCGGCCTCGCCTTCGGTGCGCTGACGGCGCGGGGCTGAGCATGTCCGCCAGCACGATGGCGGTGCCGCGTCGCGCTGGCGGGATCAGCGGCTTCGCGCTCGGCATGGCAATCCTTGGCTTCGCGCTGCTGGTCGCCATCCTCGGGCCGGTCCTGGCACCGCATGACCCGCTGACGCAGGAACTGGCGGCGCGCAACGCGCCGCCGGATCTGGCGCACTGGCTCGGCCGCGACCATCTCGGCCGCGACGTGCTGGCGCGCCTGGCCGCGGGCACGCGCATCTCCCTGGCCGTGGCCTTTGGCGCGACCCTGCTGTCGCTGCTGCTCGGCGCGGGGCTGGGGCTGGCGGCGGAGGCGCTGGGGCGCTGGCCTTCCTTCCTGGTCTTCGGCTCCTTCGACATGGTGCGGGCCATGCCCTCCATCCTGCTGGCGCTGACGCTGATGGTGGCGCTCGGCATCGGGATCTGGCCGCTGATCCTCGCATTGGGCGTCGCCTATGCGCCGCATATGGCCCTGGTCGCGCGCGCGGCATGGCGGCGAGAGAGTGCGACTGGCTATGTCGCCGCCGCGCGGGTGATGGGGGCGGCGCCGCTGGCGACACTCTGGCGCCATGTGCTGCCCAATATCGCCGGCGCCCTGGTGACCCAGGCGGCCATCATCATGCCCCGCGCCATCACCACGGAAAGCGTGCTGTCCTTCTTCGGCCTGGGCGTCTCGCCAGAGACGCCGAGCTGGGGCCGCATGATCGCGGGCGCCTCGCGCTTCGCCGAATCAGCCCCCCATGCCGTGCTGGCGCCGGTCCTGGCGCTCTGTGTCGTGACACTAGGCTTCGCGCTGGTCGGCGACCGGCTGCGCCTCGCGCTCGACCCGTTGCGGGAGCGGGGGCGATGAGCTTCACGCTCCATGCCGGCCTGGGCCTTCTGCGCCAGGCCCTGCTGCTGGCCGGGATCGCCATCGCGGTGTTCCTGCTGATCCGCATCGTCCCCGGCGACGTGGTGGATTCCATGGCGCTGGAAGGCAGCCTCGACGACGAGGCGATCGCGGCCTTGCGCGCCGAGCTGGGCCTGGATGCCGGGGCGCTGACGCAGTTCGGTATCTGGGCGTCGCGCGCATTGGTCGGCGATTTCGGCAATTCACTGCGCTTCGACCGCCCGGCGGCGGAGCTGATCCTGGCGGCGCTGCCGACCACGCTCGGCCTGGCGACGCTGGCGCTCGCGGCGGGGCTCGCGCTCGGCATCGGGATGGCAACTGCGGCGGCGCTCTGGCCACGTTCGGCCTTTCCCGCCCTGGTGGAGGCGCTGAACCTCTGGTCAATCGCGCTGCCCACCTTCTGCGTCGGCCTTGCCGCCATCCTGGTCTTCTCGGTCTGGCTCGGCTGGCTGCCGGTGATCGGGCAGTGGCTTTCGCCGGTGCTGATCCTCGGCGTCGATATCGCGGGACAGGTGGCAAAGCCGCTGCATGAGGACCTGAAGGAAGCGACGACGGCCAGCCATATCCGCACCGCCCGCGCCAAGGGCCTGTCGCCCGCGCGTATCGTGCTGCGCCACCTGCTGCCGAACGCCTTGACCACGGTGGTCGCGCTCGGCGGGTTGATCCTGGCCGGCATGATCGGCGGCGCCCTGACCATGGAGGTGCTGTTCGGCCTGCCGGGCCTGGGCACGCTAGCCTACCAGGCGATTTCGGGGCGCGACTATCCCGTCATTCAGGCCGTGGTGCTGGTCTTCGCGGCCGGCGTGGTGGTGGTGAACTGGTTGGCCGATCTGGCCCAACGCAGCCTGGACCCGAGGCTCCGCCGATGACCGAAACCCCGCTTGTGGCCCTGCGCGACTACCGGGTGCGCTTCGGCGATGCGACCGCGGTGGATGGCGTTTCCTTGTCGCTTCATCCTGGCGCGACCCTGGCACTGGTGGGGGAGAGCGGCTCCGGCAAATCGCTGACCGCGCTTGGCATCGCCGGGCTGGCGCCGCCCGCGGCCCGGCTTTCGGGCAGCCTCCGGATCGACGGTGTGGAGATGCTCGGCGCGCCGGAACGCGCCTGGCGCGCGCTGCGCGGCGCCCGCATCGGCATGGTCTTCCAGGAGGCGATGGGCAGCCTCAACCCGTCCATGCGGGTCGGCGCGCAGATCGCCGAGTCCATCAACGCCCATCGCAGCCTGCCGAAGGCCGAGATTGCGCGCCGTGTCCTCGATGCCCTGGCCGAAGTCGGCCTGCCCGATCCGCAGGGCAAGGCCGCGGCCTTCCCGCACCAGCTTTCCGGCGGGCAGCAGCAGCGCGTGATGATCGCCATGGCGCTGGCCGCCGATCCGGCGCTGCTGATCGCCGATGAACCGACCACCGCGCTGGATGCGACCGTGCAGGCGCAGATCCTGGCGCTGCTGGTGGCGTTGCAGGCGCGGCGCGGGCTCGCCATGCTGTTCGTCTCGCATGACCTGGCGGTGGTCGAGGGCATCGCGCAGAGCGTGGCGGTGATGCGGCATGGCCGAGTGGTGGAGGCCGGGCCCACGGCGCAGGTCTTTGCAGCACCCTCCCACCCCTATACCGCGGCGCTCCTCGCAGCCCGCCCCGGGCGGGTGCTGCGCGCCAGCACGGTCCAGGGCGTAGCCACGCCGGCGCTGGAGGTGCGTGACCTGTCGGTCCTGTTCCGGCCGCATCGCCTGGGGGGCGCGAAGCTGCGCGCCGTGGATGGCGTTTCCTTCCGCATCGTACCCGGCGAGGCGCTGGGCTTGGTCGGGGAAAGCGGCTCGGGCAAGAGCACGCTGGCGAAGGCGGCCGTCGGGCTGGTGTCGCCGGCCGGTGGTTCCATCCGCGTCTTCGGCCACGACCCGGCCGCGCCGGGCGGCCGCAAGGCGATGGCCCGGGCCGTACAGATGGTGTTCCAGGACGCCGCCGGCAGCCTAAATCCGCGCCTGACCATCGCGCGGATCCTGGCCGAACCGCTGGCGGTGCATGCGCTGGCCCCGCCCGCCCAACGCCGTGCCCATGCGCAGCGGCTGCTGGAGGAGGTCGGGCTCACGGCAATGCATTTGGATCGCTATCCGCATCAGCTTTCGGGCGGGCAGCGGCAGCGAGTTGCCATCGCCCGCGCCCTGGCGGTCGATCCACGCCTGCTGGTCTGTGACGAGCCGGTTTCGGCGCTCGACATGACGGTGCAGGCGCAGGTGCTGGATCTGCTGGGCCGTATCCGGCGCGAACGCGGCCTCGCATTGCTGTTCATCGGCCATGACCTTGAAGCCGTCGGCGCGGTGTCGGAGCGCATCGCGGTGATGAAGGATGGGCGTGTGGTGGAGATCGGCGCGGCCGAGGTCATCCTGCAACGCCCAGCCACCCCCTATGCGCAGGCCCTGGTCGCCGCCATGCCGCGCCGCCTGGCGAAGCAGGCCGGCGCCGCCGCGTGGCTGGCGACAGCCGGCGCCTGATCCGAAGGAGGTCCAGCCTTGCCCATCGTCACCGTCAACTTCACCGATCCGGTGCCGCCCGGCGCGCCGCTGCTGCTGGCACCCCGCTTTCCGGACGCCTTCGGCTTCCGCCTCGATCGCTTCGAGGTCGAGCATGGCGAAGTTCTGGGCGCGGTGAAGGCCACCAATTCCGCGCAGGAAGCCTATCTGATCCGCCCGACCTCGGCGCCGACCCGGCCCGTTCTGCATTACCGCATGGACGTCTTTGCCGGCGACCCGCCCGATTGGATATGGACGCCGCCGGCAACGCGCTATGTCGAACCATCGGCTGAGCTACGGAGCTTCGTCGCCGAACTGGTGAAGGGAGCGTCGAACGAGGCCGAAGCGTTACGGCGGATCGTTGATCACGCAGCAGGCCATTTCTGGTACGGGCATGGACCGGGAAGCCTGATGGAGGGGCGCGCGACGGTGCCGCTGCTCACCGGGCCAACCCGTGGGCATTGCCTCGACATGCATGGCTATTGCGTCGCCGCCTGCCTCGCCACGGGAATCACCGCGGCCTATACGGCGGGCTTCTGGTTCAAGGCCGGCAGCAACCACGCGCCGGGGATGCATTGCTGGTTCGTGGCGAAGGTCGATGGTGCGATTGTCCATTACGACGTCTCGCATCAGTTGAAGCTTCCGACCTGGCCGGTGCTGCCCGGACTCAATCCCGTGCCGGGCCTGCGCTTCCTGGCCGCCGTGGGCAAGGGCCTGCGTTTCCAGGTCAGCGACCAGCGGATCGAGCTGGCCCATTTCGCGAAATTCGTCTGGCTGACCGAGGATGGGCGCGAGCACCATCCCGCGCATGCGCTGCTCGTCGATTCGAACGAAGCCGGCGCCGACCGCTTTTCGCCTGATGGGCCGAGTTGCTGAGGTCTTGTCCCGTCGCCGGGTGAAGGTGTGGTCGCCTGTCCGAAGGCGGCTTCAAGGCCGCGCCGCGCCGCCATCGGCCTGCGCGGTCAGCATCCATCCGGCCTGGGTCCGGATTCGCTCGAACACCACGCCGAACACCGCATCCAGCCTTGGATCCTCGGCGAAGGCCGGCGCGGTGGCCAGGGCCTGCTGCCGCCCCTCATGCAGCAGCGCGATGCGGTCGCACCAGGCGAAGGCCAGGTTCAGGTCATGCACCACCACCGCCACCGCCGCGCCGTCTTGCGCCGCCGCGCGCAGCCGCCGCATCAGCGCGAGGGACTGCCCCACATCCAGCGCCGCCGTCGCCTCATCGGCCAACACCAGCTCGGGCCGCGTGGCGAGCACGGAGGCCGCCAGCACCCGCGCCCGCTCCCCGCCCGAAAGGCTCTGCCACCGTCGAGGCAGCAAAGCGGTGATGTCATGCTGGCGCGCCACCGACTCCAGCCCGGCGGGATCGCCACCGCGCTCCAGCCCCAGGCGCAGCAATTCCCGCGCCGTGTAGTCCCAGTGCGGCGCGAAATGCTGGGGAAGGTAGCCGATGCGGCGGGCGCGTTCGCGGGGCGGCCAGGCATCCAGAGCGCGACCGCGCAGATGCACCTGCCCGGCCGTGGGGCGCAGCAGCCCGGCCATCAGGCGCAGCAGCGTGCTCTTGCCCGCGCCATTGGGGCCGATGAGGCCCAGCACCTCACCCCCGCGCAGTTCCAGCGCGACATGCTGGACCAGCGCCCGCCCGCCCAGTTCGAAGCCCAGCCCCTCCGCCCGCAGCACCGCCTCAGCCACGCCGCGTCTCCCGCGCCAGGACCAGCAGGAAGAAGGGCGCCCCGATGGTGGCAGTCACCAGGCCGAGGGGGATTTCGGCCGGCGGCAGCAGGGCGCGGGCGGCGCCGTCGCACAGCATGGCGAGCCCCGCTCCGATCGCCGCGGCCCGCGGCAATAGCCGGGCATGCAGCGGGCCGGAGGTCCAGCGCGCCAGATGTGGCGCCATCAGCCCGACGAAGCCCACCAGCCCGCCCCAGACCACGCTGATGGCGACGACGAAGGCCCCGGCCAACACCGCCAGCGCCACGAAGCGCCGCACCGCCAGGCCATAGCTTTCCGCCATGGCCTCCCCCAGCCCCAGCAGGTCCAGGCCCCGCGCCAGCCCCCGGCACAGCAGCAGCGCCGCGGCCGTCAGCGCGGCCAGCAGGCCGAGCTCGGGCCAGGACGGCGTCTGCACCCCGCCCAGCGCCCAGGCGAGCACCGCCTGCAGGCTCACCGTCTCATCCGACAGCGCCAGCATCAGGAAGGACCGCACCGCCCCCAGCAGCGCCGCGACGGCCACGCCGGCCAGCAGCAAAGCCGCGACGGAGGTGCCATCCGCCAGTCGCGCCAGGGCCAGCACCAGCCAGGTGGCGGCCCAGGCTCCGCAGAAGGCGAAGAACGGCAGCGCCAGGCCCTGCGGCAGGGGCAGCGCGACCAGCAGCGCCACCGTCGCCCCCACCGCGGCCCCGCCGGCGCTGCCGAGCAGATAGGGCTCGGCGAGCGGGTTGCGGAACACGCCCTGGAACACGGCGCCGCCAAGCGCCAGCAGCGCGCCGACGCAGCCCGCCGCCAGCACGCGCGGCAGCCGCCATTGCAGCAGCAGCTGCGCCAGGGGCTGCGCTGGATCGGCGAGCAGGGAGAAGGCCTCGGTCGGCGTCAGCGTCACCGCGCCCAGCATCAGCCCGGCCAGCAGGCCGAGCGGCGGCAGCAGCCAGGCGATCATCCGCCAACCCCGTGCAGCAGCCGCGCCAGGCTTTCCACCCCGTCCACCACGCGCGGCCCGGGGATCAGGAAGTTTGCGCGGCTGACCACCCGCACGCGGCCCGCTTGCACCGCGGCCAGCGCGCCGAAGCCGGTGCGCGCGGGCACCTCCGCCGCTTGATCCGGCCGCCCAGCCATCAGGTAGACGTCCGGATCGGCGCGCAGGATCGCCTCGCCCGAAACCAGCGGCGGGCCATTGGCCGAAAGCTCCGGGAAAACGCTTGCGCCGCCGGCCAGCCGCACCGCATCCCAGCTGTAGCTGCCGGGACGGATGGTGCCGTAGACGCCGCGCCCGGTGCTGGAGGTTTCCATGAACACCCGCACCGGCGCACGCCCCGCAAGGCTCGCCTGCACGGCATCAAGCCGCGCCTGAAGCCGCGCCACCAGCGCCTCCGCCACCGCCTCCTGCCCCGTGGCGGCGCCGAGCAGGCGGAGATTGCCGAAGACCTGCGGCAGGTCGCGATGCGTCACCACCAGGGTCGGCACGCCGATGCGCGCCATGGGCTCGACCAGGGCATGGGCCGCGCTGCGGCCGGGTGTCATGACCACGAGGTCCGCCCCCAGCCGCGCGATGGCCTCCGCCGAGAAGCCAAGCCGCCCACCCACCAGCGGCAGGCCCCGCACCTCGGGCGGGTAGTTTGTATAGGCCTCGATCCCCACCACGCGATCCAGCGCGCCGATCGCAGCCAGCATTTCGGTGTTGGAAGCGAAGATGGCGACGATCCGGCGCGGCGGCCGCGCGATGCTGACGCGACGGCCGAGGCCATCCGTCAGCACGCGCGGCCAGCCATCCGCCCGCGCGCTGCCCGGCGCCAGCAGGGGCGCCGCCAGCAGCGCGCGGCGCGAAAGCCTCAGAATGACACGCGCAGCCCGGCCAGGAATTCCCGCCCCGGTGCCGAATTGCCCAGCCCGCCATTCGCAAAGCGGGCATCGGCCTCGGAACCACCAGCGGTGGCTATGAAGATCGGGTGGTAGTTGGTGTCGAAGACGTTGTTGATCGCGCCGAAGATGCGCAGGCCGGGCGCCGCATCGGGCGCCGGCTGGAAGCTGCCGCGCAGGTTCCACACCCAGACTGGGTCCTTGCGATGGATGAAGCTGCGGTACGGCTCGGCCGTCGGCACCACGAGATTCTCCTCCGTGTCGTAGTACATCGGGCCGCGCAGCACGCCCATCACGGTGACATCCCAGCGCGGCTGCCCCACCGTGGTGCCGAGCGCCGCCTGGTAGCGGTACATGCGCTGCGCCGTACGGGTATTGACCGTCGGGCCCAGCTGCGCGCCCTCATCGACCATGTCGAAATTCCAGGAGGCATTGGCGAAGGTGGTCCAGCGCCAATCGGTGATGCCCAGCGCGCGCGCCACATCGCCCTGCCATTGCAGCTCCACCCCGCGCACCACGATGTCGCCGGGATTGTTCACGTAGTCGGAGGTATTGGCCACGCCGGGCCGCGCGGCGGTGGTGATACGGTCGCTGATGGTGTTCTGGAACAGCGCCAGATCAGCCCGCCAGCCCGGGCGGAACAGCGCGGCGCCGACCTCGTATTGCACGCTGGTCTCGGGCTTCAGATCCGGATTGCCGAAGGTGCGGCCGCCGCCGAGCGCGGTGAAATCGGCGGCGAGGTCGGTGGCCGTCGGCGCCCGGAATCCCGTCGCGGCATTGGCGCGCAGCACGGCGCCTTCCGCCACGCGCAGGCTGGCGCCGGCGGACCAGGTGGTGGCGTCGTAATTGGCGCTGCGCAGCCGCAGCAGGGGCTGGTTGTCGGTGGCATCGAGCTGCGTCTCACCCCAGCTCTGGCGCACGCCGGCGCGCAGCGTCAGCCGATCATCCAGCAACCGCTGCGACAGTTCGGAAAACAGGCCGAGCGTCTGCTCGGTCTGATCATTGTCATAGGGCGAGACCTGGGTGGTGATGCCGCTGCCCGGCAGGCCGACTCGCGTACGCGTGGAGCGCAGGGTGGAATGCTCCACATCCAGCCCCGTCACCAGCTCCGCCCCCTGCCACAGCCGCATGGAAGGCTGCAGTCGTAGGCCCAGGATATCCAGCGTGCGTTCGTTGTGGTCGGAATCGGTGCCGGGCACAGGCAGCCCGGCGCTGCTGCGCAGCACCGGCGATCGCCAGCGGAAATCATCCTGGTCGCGCACCGCGTAGAACTGGCCGAACCAGCGGAAGCGGTCATCCGGCGTCGCGCCATCCAGCGTGACATCGGCCGAGGCGTTGGTGCGGTCCTCGCTATTGGTGGTGTTCCAGGCGGAGCCCCGAAAGCCCGCATCGTAGATGCCATCCGTCCGCAGCGTGGTGGCGAGGCGGCCGAGGCCCGTCTGCACGCCGAGCGCGCCCAGCGCCCCCATCCGGTTCCACTGCGTGCCGCCCTGTTCGCGGCCACCGCCGGCGCTGTAGGAATCGCGCCTCCCGCCGGCGACTCCGAGATAATAATCCACGCCCGAATCCGGCACGGCGCCACCCTGGCCGACGCGCCCGTCCAGCAGGCCCCAGGAACCGGTGCGAATCTCGGCCTGGCCGCCGGGGGAATTCAGGCCGTCGCGCAGGATCAGGTTGATGACGCCGCCGATCGCCTGGCTGCCATAGACCACGCTCGCCGGACCGCGAATCACCTCGATGCGCGCCACCTCCGCCGGGCTGAGCTTGGAGAGGTTGGCGGTGCCGGCGCGCCGGCCATTCACCAGCACCAGCACCTGGCTGCGAAAGTCGCGCCCCTGGCCGTCGGAGGCGCCACCGCGGATGTTGATGCTGGTCTGCCCCGGCGTCCATTCGCTGAAGAAGCCCACGGCATTCTCGGCCAGCAGGTCGGTCAGATTCTGGGCGGTGCTCGCGCGGATCGTGGCCTCGTCGATCACCTGCACCGTGCCGGCCAGGGCCGAGCGTGGCTCCGGCCGACGCGTGGCGGTGACCACCAGATCATCCAGCGTCGTCTCCTGTGGCCGCGGCCCGCCTTGGGCCGCGGCGGGCGTCAGGCCCGGGGCCGCGAGCACGGCAAGGGCGGAGCCGGCCAGGAGAAGCTGTCGCATCGATCACAGATTCCAGATCAGAAGGGCGGAAAGTTTCGGCGCGGCCAGGGCGACGCCGCCGCAGGGCAGCGGCTCGGCTGTGGCGGCCAGCGTTTCGGCCAGCGTGTCCCGGGCGGCGGCGCCGGGCGGCAAGGCGAGCTGCGCGGCGCAATGCGCCAGCGCGGCATCGAGACCCGTGAAATGCGCCCGAAAGGTCCAGGGTGCGAGGCGGATGTCGTGCGGCGCCTCGGGACCGAGGGCCGCCAACACTTGCCGCAGCGCGGGCGTTTCATCCTCGCCGTGCAAGGTGGCCGGCAGCGCGCCGGCGAGGCACCAGCGGCGCGGCCCCTGCTGGGCCGGCACCACCCAGACCACGCGCCGCCGCGCCAGCGCGCGCATGCGGCCGAGCAGGGCGCGTGGCGCGGTGAGGGTCGCGCCGATATTGGCGGCAAAGGCCCAGTCATGTGGCGCAAGGCCGAGGTCGGGCAGCGCCTCCCACCGCGCCGCCATCGGGCGAAGACCGCGCCGGCCGCTACGGTGCAGTCGGCCGAGCCGGGCGCGCAGGTATCGGTTCGGCTCCAACGCGGTCCAGCGGGCCTCCGCGGGCAGCCAGGGCGCGACGGGGTGGCCCGCCCCTGCGCCGATATCCAGCAGGCTGGCCGGCACCTCGCGGCCCAGCGCGCCGGCGATGGCCGCGCCATAGTCGGAGCGGTCCAGCGACATGGCATAGAAGCGCGCCGCCCGGTCGGGCCAGACGGCGCGAGTCTCAGTGCCTGGCTGGGGGGTACGATTCGGCAGGCCTGACAGCGTAGGATGAGGTGTCATCCGCAGGCCTATGTGATAAGATCACAATATGTGCAAGAGCGTTCCCTTCTCCCAGCTCGGCTCCGGCATGGCCGTCCGAAACGCTTTCGTGGCCGCGCCGGCCGAGGCTGTGCGGGCCGGGCTGTCGCGCAACCAGGCGCTTGTGATGCGCGTGCTGCGCACGCAGCCGGGCCGGGCGATGACCGCCTATGAGGTGCTCGAACGCCTCGCCCCGGATGGCGTCCGCGGGCCGCAGACCGTCTATCGGGCGCTCGACTCCTTGCGCGAATCCGGCCTGGTGCATCGGATCGAGAGCCTGAACGCCTTCGTGGCCAGCGTCAGCACGCAAGGCAGCTGTGGCTGCACCCCCGCCCCCTATGACGACCACGCCCATCCCTCTGCCTTCGCCGTGTGCCGCGAATGCAGCTCGGTGCGGGACCTGGAAGATGCGGCGCTCGCCGCCGTGCTGGGCGTGCTGGGCGATCGCACCGGCTTCCGGGTGGACAGCCAAGTGGTGGAGCTGGTGGGCACCTGCCCCGCTTGTGCAGAGGCGGCGACACGCATCTGATCTGTGATGTTATTCAATAACATCATCACTTGAGGCCGCTTGCCGTCGCGCGCGGACGGCGCGAGTTAGAGGCCGCATGGACCGCGCCGCCCCTCCCCTCGCCCATGGTGGCAATCTGGATGCCGCGCGCCGGCGCTTCCCGGGGGCGCCCGCGCCTTTCCTCGACCTGTCGACCGGCATCGCCCCCCGCGCCTATCCGCTGCCGCCCCTGCCGCCCGATTGCGTCACCCGCCTGCCGGAGCCCGCGGAGCTCGCCGCGCTCTGTGCCCTGACGGCGACTCGCTGGGGCGTGCCGCCGGGCGCGCGGGTGGTCGCCGCGCCGGGCACGCAGATCCTGCTGCCGATGATCGCAGCGCTGCGCCCGCCCGGCACCGCGCGCATCCTCGGCCCCACCTATGCCGAACACGCCCGCGCCGCCGCGCTGGCCGGGCATGAAACGCGGGAGGTCGCGACCCTGGCCGCGCTGGTGCCGGCCAGCCTCGCCACCGTGGTGAACCCCGACAACCCGACCGGCCGCATTCTACCGGCCGAGGCGCTGGCCGAACTCGCCAACAAGCAGCGCGCGGCAGGCGGTCTGCTGGTGGTGGACGAGGCTTTTCTAGACACCGATCCGGAGCTGCCAAGTGCCCTGGAGCTGATCCCCGGCGGCGGCGTGGTCGTGCTGCGCTCCTTCGGCAAGTTCCACGGGCTGGCCGGGCTGCGCCTCGGCTTCGCGGTGGCGCCGGAGGCCGTGGCGGCGCGGCTGGAGGCGCTGCTCGGCCCCTGGGCGGTGTCCGGACCGGCCTTGCAGGCCGGCCTCACCGCGCTGGCCGATAACGGCTGGGCCGCGGCGCAGCGGACCTGGCTGCGGCAGGCGGCCGCGCGGCTGGACGGCGTGCTGGCGGCGGGCGGGCTGCGCGTGCTGGGCGGCACGCCGCTGTTCCGCTTCGTGGAGGCCACGCCCGGCACTTTCGACCGGCTGGGCCGCGCCGGCATCCTGGTGCGCGGCTTCGCGCATTGGCCCGATCGGCTGCGCATCGGCCTGCCGGCGGATGACGCCGGACTCGCCCGGCTCGCGGCGGCGCTGGCGTGATCGGGCTGGTGCTACTCGCGCTGCTGCTGGAAGCGGCGCTTGGCTATCCGCAGCGCTTGGTGGACCGGATCGGCCATCCGGTGATCTGGATCGGGCGCCTGATCTCGATCCTGGACCATCGCTGGAACCAGGCCGCCCGCGGCTTCGCCACACGCCGCGCGGCCGGCGTGGTGGCGCTGCTGGTGCTGGTGGGCGTTTCGGGCGGTGTCGGGCTGCTTCTGCAATCGGCCCTGCTGGCACTGCCCTTTGGCCTGCTGGCCCTGGCGCTGCTGGCCAGCAGCCTGCTCGCCCAGCGCAGCCTGCACGACCATGTGGCCCGCGTGGCGACGGCCCTGGAACGGGGTGGGCTGGAGGCGGGGCGGGAGGCGGTGTCCCATATCGTCGGCCGGGACCCGCTCTCGCTGGATGAGGCCGGCGTCGCCCGCGCCGCCATCGAGAGCCTGGCCGAGAACTTTTCCGACGGCGTTGTCGCCCCCGCCTTCTGGATGGCGGTGGGCGGGCTGCCGGGGGCGGCGATCTACAAGGCGGTGAACACGGCGGACAGCATGATCGGCCATCGCACCCCGCGGCACGAGGCCTTCGGCTGGGCCTCGGCGCGCTGCGACGATGGGGTGAACCTGCCGGCCTCGCGCCTTTCGGGCCTGGCCATCATCGCGGCCGCCTCGCTGCTGCCGGGGATGGATGCGCGCGCAGCCTGGCGGGCGCTGCGGCGCGATGCGGGCCGCCATCGCTCCCCCAATGCCGGCTGGCCGGAAGCGGCCATGGCCGGCGCGTTGGGCCTCGCTCTGGCCGGGCCGCGCCAGTATGGCGGCGTGCTGGTGGAGGATGCCTTCATGGGCGACGGCCGGCGCAACGCCACCGCGGCCGATATCCGCGCCGCGCTGCGCCTCTATCGCACGGCCGATGCGCTGCTCATCGGCCTGCTGGTGGCGCTGTTCCTCGCGCTGCCAGGCTGAGCAGCGCGTCCAGGTCCAGATACGCTTCCAGATGCGCCGCCAGCGCATCCAGCGCCGCCTCCACCTGCGCCTCATGATCCAGCCGTGGCGCGCCGGCGGCGAAGCGCGCGAGCCAGGCGGCGCGCTGTGCCGTGGCGCCGAACAGGCCGTGGATATAGGTGCCTGTCACGCGCCCATCCGGCGAGACCGCGCCCTCCGCGCCGCCTTCCGCCAGGGTGGCAAAGGGCCGGGCGCAAGCGGGACCTTCGGTGCGGCCCATATGCATCTCGTAGCCAGAGAGCGCCGCGCCGTCGTGGCTCTGGCCGTGCACCGGCACCAGGCGTTTGTTGCCGGCCAAAATGGTATCCACCTCCAGCAACCCCAGGCCCGGCGCGCTGCCCGGCGGGCCTTCCACGCCCTCGGGATCGGCAAGGCTGCGCCCGAGCATCTGGTAGCCGCCACAGAGCCCAAGCACATGCCCACCCCGCCGCAGATGGGCCGCGATATCCACATCTAACCCCGCCGCCCGCAGCACGCGCAGATCGGCAAGCGTGGATTTGGAGCCGGGCAGAATCACCAGCTGCGCGTCGCCCGGCAGCGCTTGGCCTGGCCGCACGCGGATCACCTCCACCTCTGGCTCCGCCACCAGCGGATCGAGGTCGTCGAAATTGGCGATGGAGGGCAGGATGGGCACGGCGATGCGCAGCTTCGCGCCGGGCTTGCGGGCCAGCGGATGGTCCAGCGCCAGAGCATCCTCGGCGGGAAGCTTGGAGGCATCGGGCAAATGCGGCACCAGCCCGAGCGCCGCCCAGCCGGTGCGCGCCGCAATCAGCGCCATGCCGTCCGCGAACAACGAAGGGTCGCCCCGAAAACGGTTGACGATGAAGCCGCCGATCATCGCGGCATCCTCGGCGTCGAGCACCGCATGCGTCCCCACAATGCTAGCGATGACGCCACCCCGGTCGATATCGCCGATCAACACCACCGGCACGCCGGCGGCGCGTGCGAAACCCATATTGGCAATGTCGTTGGCGCGAAGATTGACCTCCGCCGCGCTGCCCGCGCCCTCCACCAGCACGATATCCGCCTCGGCCCGCATCCGCCCAAAACTGTCCAGCACGGCGGCCATGAAGCCGGGCTTCAGGCGTTGGTATTCCGCAGCCCGCGCCTGTCCCACCACGCGCCCCTGGACGATGATCTGCGCGCCCACCAGGCTCTGCGGCTTCAGCAGCACCGGGTTCATATGCACCGAGGGCTGGACGCAGGCCGCGCGCGCCTGCAAGGCCTGGGCGCGCCCGATCTCCCCGCCATCGGCCGTCACGGCGGCGTTGTTGCTCATGTTCTGCGGCTTGAAGGGTCGCACCCTCAGCCCGCGCCGCGTGAAGGCGCGCGCCAGCCCGGCGACGATCAGCGACTTGCCGACATCGGAGCCGGTGCCCTGGAACATCAACGCCAGAGCCATCAGAATTCGATGCCCTTCTGCGCCTTAACGCCTGCGGCAAAGTGGTGCTTCTGGGCGCCCATCTCGGTGACGAGATCGGCGGCCTCGATCAGCGCCGGCTTCGCGTTGCGCCCGGTGACCACCACATGCAGCAGCGGGCGGCGCGCGGCGAGGTCGGCCAACACCCCATCCAGCGGCAGATAGTCGTAGCGCAGCGCGATGTTCAGCTCGTCCAGCAGCAGCAGGTCGATGGCGGGGTCCGCCAGCATGTCGCGCGCCATCTCCCAGGCCCGCGCCGCCGCCGCCACGTCGCGAGCGCGGTCCTGGGTTTCCCAGGTGAAGCCTTCCCCCATCGTGTGCCAGCGCACCCGGTCGCCGAATTGCGTCAGCGCGGCGCGTTCCCCGGTCTCCCAGGCGCCCTTGATGAACTGCACCACGCCGACGCGCCCGCCCGTGCCCAGCATGCGCAGCGCCAGACCGAAGGCGGCGGTGGACTTGCCCTTGCCCGGCCCGGTGTGGACGATCAGCAGGCCCTTCTGGGTGATGGTCTTGGAGGCGACTTCCGCATCCTGCACCGCCTTGCGGGCTTCCATCTTGGCACGGTGGCGCGCGGCTTCGTCGTCGCTCATTGCCCGCGCTCCTTCATTTCAGCCGCAGCGGAAGACCCGCCACCACCAGTTCCACATGATCCGCCAGCGCCGCCATGCGCTGATTCAGCACGCCCTGCGCATCCCGGAAACGCCGGCCGAGCGAGGTGGCGGGCACGATGCCCGAGCCCACCTCGTTCGAAACCAGCACCACCGGGCCGGTGCGGGCCAGCAAAGCCGACTCCAAGGCGGATTGCGCGGCCGCCAGATCGGCCTCGGCCAGCATCAGGTTGGACAGCCACAGCGTCAGGCAATCCACCAGCACCGGCGGGCGGGCGCGGGCGAGCGCCGCCGGCAGGTCGCGCGGTGCGTCCAGCGTGTCCCAACCCTCCGCACGACGGGCGCGGTGTTCGGCGATTCGCGCTTCCATCTCGGCATCAAAAGCCTCGGCGGTGGCGATGTAAGTCCAGGGCGGGGGCAGCGCTGTCACCAGCGTCTCCGCGCGCCGGCTCTTGCCGGACCGCGCGCCCCCCAGGATCAAGGTCAGGGTTTTCACCCCCCCAGCATGCCCGATGCGGCTGCGATTGACACGGCCCGCCCCGCGACGCTTGATGCGCGGGTTCGAAGGTTCCCCCGGAAGGGGGATGAAAAGGGAATTCGGAAGGGGCCTCCCCGCCCCAGGCCGAAGCTGCCCCCGCAACTGTGAACGGTGAGCAGGCATCAATTGTCACTGGGCCCCGGAGTCACGCGACTCCAGCCCGGGAAGACGATGCCCAGCGGCGATCCGTGAGCCAGGAGACCTGCCCTCGAACACAGGACGCGCCGGGCGGGGTGCCTCGGAGCATGGCCATTTTGGCAGGGGCGCGCCGGCTGGCGCGCGCCGCACGCACCCCTTTTGCCCGCGCGCCGCGCCGGGCAGGAGGTTTTGTGTGTCGCCCGACGTCGTGATCTTCGTCTGCACCACCTGCAAGCGGGAGGGTGACGCCGCCGATGCGCCGCGCGCCGGCGCCGCCCTGGCCGAGGCCGCCACCTCCACCCCCGGTCTCTTCCGCGTCCAGCCCGTCAAATGCCTGTCGAGCTGCAAGCGCGGCCCCGCCGCCGCCATCGTCCGCCCAGGCGGCTGGAGCTACGTCTTCGGCCAGCTCGACATCGAGAGCGCGCCGGAGGCCCTGCAAAAGGGCGCCGCCCTGCTCGGCGGCTCGGCGGATGGGCTGATGCCCTGGCAGGGGCGGCCCGATCTGCTGAAGCGCAACATGATCGCCCGCATCCCCCCCTTCGACTTTTCGCCCGCGGAGCCCGCCCCATGAGCACCAGTTTGCAGAAGGTGCCCTGCACCATCGTCACCGGCTTTCTCGGCGCCGGAAAAACCACGCTGATCCGGCATCTGCTGGAAAATCCGGGCGGCAGGCGCCTGGCCGTCATCGTCAACGAATTTGGCGATATCGGCATGGATGCCGAGATCCTGCGCGGCTGCGGCATCGCCGCCTGCGCCGAGGCGGATATCGTGGAACTCGCCAATGGCTGCATCTGCTGCACCGTGGCCGATGACTTCGTGCCGACGCTCGACAAGCTGCTGGCGCGGGAGCCGCGCCCCGATCACATCCTGATCGAGACCTCGGGCCTCGCTCTGCCCAAGCCGCTGGTGCAGGCCTTCCTCTGGCCCGCCATCAAGGGCCGCGTCACGGTGGATGGCGTGATCGCGGTGGTGGATGGCGCGGCACTGGCGGAGGGCCGCGTCGCGCATGACGAGGCGGCGCTCGCCGCCCAGCGCGCGGCCGATCCGGCGCTCGACCATGACGACCCGGTCGAGGAGGTGTTCGAAGACCAGGTGGCCTGCGCCGACCTGATCGTGCTGACCAAGGCGGACCTGCTGGACGCCGATGCGCTGGCCCGCGCCCGCGCCGCGCTGGCCGCCGCCCTGCCGCGCGCCATCGGTGTGCTGGAGGCGCGGGAAGGTCGCATTGCGCCGGCGCTGCTGCTGGGCCTCGGCCTCGCCACCGAATCGGACATCGAGGCCCGCCGAACGCATCACGACAATGAGGAGGACCACGATCACGAGGATTTCGATTCCGTGGTCCTGCCGCTGCCAGAGGTGACGGACGCCACAGCACTCGCCCGCCGTGTCGCCGCCGCCTGCGCCGTGCCGGGGGTGCTGCGTGCCAAGGGGTTCGGCGCGGTGCAGGGCAAGCCGATGCGGCTGCTGGTGCAGGCGGTGGGCCAGCGCGTCGGCCATCACTTCGACCGCCCTTGGGCGCCGGGCGAGGCGCGGACGGGGCATCTGGTGGTGCTTGGCCTGCATGGCTTCGACGCGGCCGCCGTCGCCGACGCTTTGGCCGCCGTCTGAATCCATGCACCTGCTGAACACCACCACCGCGACGCTGGATGAGCAGACGGAGCCCGTTGACCTCCGCCAGCCACCCGCGCCGATGGCGGTGCTCAGTTTTACCGACAGTGACCTCGCGGGCCTCGCGGCGGCCTGGGAGGTGGAGCGGGATGTGCTGCCCGCCCTGCGCCTGGTGCCGTTGCGGGAACTGCGCCACCCGATGTCGGTGGACCTCTGGCTGGACCGCACGGCGGTGGGCGCGCGCATCATCGTGCTGCGGCTGCTGGGCGGGCTGGATTGGTGGCGCTACGGCGCCGAGCAACTTTCGGCATTTTGCCGCGAACGCGGCATCGCCCTGGCTGTGCTGCCGGGCGAGGACCGGGCGGACCCGCGCCTGCCTGCGCTGTCCACCCTGCCGCCGGAGGATTGCGCGGCGCTGCTGGCCGGCTTTCGCGCGGGCGGCGTGGCGCATCTCGGCGGCGTGCTGCGGCGCATGGCGCGGTACGCGGGCACCACGCTCGAGCTGACCGAGGCCGAGACCCTGCCGCTGGCAGGTTTCCGAGCCGCCCCACCCGTGCAGGACGAATCACGGCCGGTGGTGCCGATCATCTTCTACCGCTCCATGCAGCTGGCGGAGGATGCGGCGCCGGTGACCGCGCTGGCGGAAGCGCTGGCCGCCCAGGGCGCGGTGCCCGTGCCGATCTTCGTCGCCAGCCTGAAGGAGCCCGGCGCGGTCGCCTTCCTTCGCGCCGAACTGCCCCGGCTGAACCCCGCTTTGATCATCGCCTGCACCGCCTTCGCCGAGGGGCAGGACCAGCCCGTGCTGGCGGCCTGTGGCGTGCCGGTGATCCAGGCCGTCATCGCCACCACTTCCCGCACCGCCTGGGTCGGCGGGGCGCGCGGCCTGGGGGCGGCGGACCTCGCCATGCATGTGGTGCTGCCGGAGCTGGATGGCCGCGTGCTGGGCGGCGCCATCGGCTTCAAGGATCAGGCACCGAGCGATGCCGCGCTGGGCTTCACCCGCCAGGTGAACCGCGCCGAGCCTGACCGCGTGGCGCAACTGGCCGCGCGGGTGATGGCGCTGCTGCGCCTGCGCACCACGCCGCCCGCCGAACGGCGGCTGGCCATCCTGTTGCCCGACTACCCCGGCGCGGGCGGCCGCACCGGCTATGCCGTGGGGCTCGACGTGCCGGCCAGCGTGCTGGCGCTGCTCGAGGATCTGTGTGCCGCCGGCTACAGCCTGGGCGAGGCGCCGCCCACGCCGCGCGCCCTGCTGGATGCGCTGGCCACGCCCGCCGCAAGCTGGCCCGTGGCTGACTACGCGGCACTGGGCGGCGCCGAGGACGACGCCTGGGGCGCGCCGGATCAGGACCCGGACGTCGCCGAGGGCGCCTTCCGCTTCCGTACCGTGCCTTGCGGCAACATCCTGCTGGCCGTGGCGCCGGATCGTGGCCGCGCCAGCGATCGCCGCGCCACCTATCACGATCCCGCCTTGCCACCGCGCCATGCGCTGCGCGCCTTCGGCCTCTGGCTGCGTCACGCACAAAACGTGCATGCGCTGGTCCATATGGGCGCGCATGGCACGCTGGAATGGCTGCCCGGCAAGGCCGTGGCGCTGACCGCCGATTGCTTCCCCGAGCGTATCCTCGGCGCGTTGCCCGTGGTCTATCCCTTCCTGGTCAGCAACCCCGGCGAGGCGGCGCAGGCCAAGCGGCGCATCGCCGCGGTCACGCTCGGCCACCTGCCGCCGCCGCTGACCACGCCCGGCCTGGCGCCGGAGCTGCACGACCTCGACCGCCTGCTCGACGAATTCGCCGCCGCGGACGGCATGGACCGCCGCCGTCGCGAGCGTCTGGCGCAGCTCATCCAGCAGGCCGCCGAGTCCGTGCCCAGCCTGCCTGCCCTCCCCGCCGACCCCGATGACCGGCTGCGCGCACTGGATGCCTGGATCTGCGATGTGAAGGAGCTGGCCATCCAGGACGGCCAGCACATCTATGGCCGCGCCGCGCCCGGGGCGACGCCGGAACGCGCCGCCTGCGCCGAAGCGGAACGCGCCGGGCTGCTGGCGGCGCTGGATGCGCGGCACGTCCCGCCCGGCCCCTCCGGCGCGCCCGCCCGTGGCCGTCGCGACGTGATGCCCACCGGCCGCAACCTTACCGCCACCGACCCGCGCGGCCTGCCCACCCCCACCGCCATGGAGCTCGGCCGCCTGGCGGCGGCGGAGGCGCTGCGGCTTTATGCGCAGGAGCAGGGCGAGGCGCCGCGCCGCCTGGTGCTGGACCTCTGGGGCAGCGCCACGCTGCGCACCGGCGGGGAGGAGATCGCCCAAGGCCTAGCGTTGCTTGGCTGCGTGCCGATCTGGGACCGGGCGACGGGCCGCGTTACCGGGGTGGAGGTGCAACCGCCGGCGGTGCTGGGGCGGCCGCGCGTCGATGTCACCTGGCGCATCTCCGGCCTGTTCCGCGACCTGTTCCCGGCACAGATCGCCCTGCTGGATGCCGCCGTGCGCGCCGTGGCAGCGCGCGACGAGACGGCGGAGGAAAATCCGCTGGCCGAGGCCCGGCTGGCCGGCCATTCCCTGGCCCGCATCTTTGGCGCGCCCCCCGGGGCCTATGGCGCGGGGCTGGAGGATGCGCTGGCCACCGGCAGTTGGACGGCGCGGGAGGAGCTGGGCCGCGCCTATCTCGCCGGCGCCTCCCACCGCTATGGCGGGGCCGGCGGCGAGGCGACGCCCGATGCGGGCTTTGGCGCGCGGGTCGCCACGGCCGATGCGCTGCTGCATCCCGGCGACGATCCGGGGCGGGACCTGCTGCAAGGCGGCGCCGATGTCGCGCATCTCGGCGGCTTTGCGGCGGCGGCGGCGGCGCTGGGGGGGGCGCCCCGTTTAATTACCCTGGACACCACCGACCCCGCCCGCCCACGCGCCCGGACGCTGGAGGATGCGTTGCGCCGGCTGGTGCTGGGCCGCGCGGTCGATCCGCGCTTCCTCGCCGGCCAGATGCGGCACGGCCCGCGCGGGGCCTCCGAACTGGCGGAGACGGTGGACCGGCTGGTGGCTTTTGCGGAAACCACCCACGCGGTGGACAGCGCGCTACTCGACCGCGTCCACGCCGCCTATGTGCGGGACGCGGCGGTGCGCGACTTCCTGCGGCGCGAAAATCCGGCCGCCGCGCGGGCCATCGCGCTGCGCCTGGGGGCAGCGCTGCGGCGCGGGCTGTGGCACCCGCGCGGCAATGCGATCCCCGCCGAGCTGGCGCTGCTGATGGAGCCCGGCTGATGCGGCGCGGCGCCTGCCCGAGCCTCGCGGCCCCGATGCAGACCGGTGACGGGCTGCTCGCCCGGCTGCCACCCGCCACCATGCCGCCCGCCGCCTGGGTGGCGCTGGCGCAGGCGGCGCGGCGTGCCGGCAATGGGCTGCTCGACATCACCGCGCGCGGCAGCGTGCAGATTCGCGGGCTCCGCGCCGAAACGCTGGACCTCGCGGAAAGCCTGGTGCCACCGGACTGGCCGCGCGGCGCGCTGGTGATGACCTCGCCGCTGGCGGGCGACGCCGTGGAGGAGGTGGCGGATCCACGCCGCCTCGCCGAAGGCATCGGCGCCGCCGCGCCCGCCGGCCTGCCGCCCAAGGCGACGGTGCTGGTCGATGGCGGTGGCGCGCTGCATCTGGCCGGCGAAACCGCGGATCTGCGGCTGGTGGCGCGGCCGCAGGGCTGGCTGCTGGGCTGCGGCGAGGAATGGCTTGGCCTGGGCGATGCCGAAGCCGTCCTGGCCGCGACCCTGCTTCTGCTGGACGCCATGGCGCGGGATGGCACGCGCGCGCCTTCGGCCGAGTCCCGCGCCGCCGCCGCGCGGATGCTGGCCCCGGCCCCTGCCCCGCCTGCGGCCCCGGCGCCGGAGGCCATCGGCGTGCACAGGCTCCGCACAGGCGTTGCACTCGGCGTCGGCCTGCCCTTCGGCCGGCTGGAGGCCGCGGCGCTGATCGCCTTCGCGGAGGCCAGCGGCGCGCGGGCGCTGCGCGGCGCGCCGGGCCGCGTGTTGCTGGCGCTTGGCGTGCCGGACCCGGCGGGGTTGCGCCGCCAGGCGGACGCGCTCGGCCTGATCACGCAGCCGGACGATCCGCGCCGCCGCGTTGCCGCCTGCACTGGCGCGCCCGGTTGCGCTTCCGCGCTGCTAGATACGCGCGCGATGGCCGCCGCGCTGGCGCCGCTGGTGCCACCGGGCGCCCTATTGCATGTCTCGGGCTGCGCCAAGGGCTGTGCTCATCCGCGCCCCGCCACCCGCACCCTGGTCGGCACGCCGCGAGGGCTGGGCTTGATCCGGCACGGACGGGCGGGCGACACGGTGGCCCATCACCTCCACCCCCAGGAAGCGCGCGCCCTGTTGGCGCGGGAGTTTGCCGCCGATGCATGACTATATCCGCGACGGAGCGGCGATCTATGAGCGCTCCTTCGCCATCATCCGCGCCGAGGCGGACCTCGCGCGCTTCTCGGCGGAGGAGGAGGATGTGGCGGTGCGGATGATCCATGCCTGCGGGCTGGTGGAGGCCGCCGCCCATTTCGCCTTCGCGCCCGGCTTCGTCGCCGCCGGCCGTGCCGCGCTCTGGGCCGGCGCGCCCATCTTCTGCGATGCCGAGATGGTGGCGCGCGGCGTCACCCGCGCCCGCCTGCCCGCCGACAATGCGGTGATCTGCACGCTGCGCGACCCGCGCGTGCCGGAGATGGCGGCGGCGATGGGCAATACGCGCTCCGTCGCCGCGATGTCCCTGTGGGGCGCGAATCTGGCTGGCGCGGTGGTCGTCATCGGCAATGCGCCGACCGCGCTGTTCCATTTGCTGGACATGCTGGCAGCGGGCGCCCCGCGCCCGGCCGCGATCATCGGCATGCCGGTGGGTTTTGTTGGCGCCGCCGAATCGAAGGAGGCGCTGATGGCTGCGCCGCTCGACATTCCCTGGGCCGTGGTGCGCGGCCGGATGGGCGGCAGCGCCATGGCAGCGGCCGCGCTCAATGCGCTGGCGAGGCCCGGACTGTGACAGGACGGCTCTACGGGCTGGGCCTCGGTCCCGGCGATCCGGAGCTGATGACGTTGAAGGCGGCCCGGCTGCTCGATGCCGTGTCGGTGGTCGCGTATTTCGCCAAGCAGGGCAGCGCCAGCCATGCGCGCGCCATCATCGCGGATCGGCTGCGGCCGGGGGTGGTGGAACTGCGGCTGCTCTACCCCGTCACCACCGAAATCCCCCGTAGCGACCCGGCCTATCGCGCCGCGCTGGATGCCTTCCACGACGAGGCCGCCGCCACCATCGCCGGCCACCTGGAAGCCGGCCGCGACGTGGCAGTGGCGAGCGAGGGGGATGCGCTGTTCTACGGCTCCTACATGCATCTGCATCTGCGCCTGGCGCATCGCTACCCGACCGAGGTGGTGCCCGGCATCAGCGCCATGTCCGGCGCCTGGGCGCTGGCCGGCCTGCCCATCGCGCAGGGCGATGATGTGCTGACCGTGCTGCAAGGCACGCTGGACGAGGCCTCGCTGGCCACACGGCTGGCGGGCACGGAGGCCGCGGTCATCATGAAGCTCGGCCGCAACCTGCCCAGGGTGCGCGCCGCGCTGGCGCGTGCGGGACGGCTGGACCAGGCGCTCTATGCGGAGCATGTCGGCACCCCGGTGCAGCGCGTGCTGCGGCTGGCCGAGCGCGATGCGTCGCCCGCGCCCTATTTCTCGCTGATCCTCGTGCCGGGCTGGGCGCAATGACAGGGCGCCTGGATGTGGTGGGCATCGGCCCGGGTGGTGCGGCGCTGATCACCCCCGCCGCGACCGCAGCGCTGGCGGCGGCGGAGGCGCTGTATGGCTACGGCCCCTATCTCGCGCGCGTGCCCGAACGCGCGGGCCAGCAGCGCCACCCCACCGACAACCGCGAGGAGATGGACCGCGCCGCGGCCGCGCTGGAGGCCGCCGCCGCTGGGGCGCGCGTCGCCATGGTGACGGGCGGTGATCCCGGTGTCTTCGCCATGGCCGCCGCGGTCTGCGAGGCCATTGAGCACGGCCGGCCGGAATGGCGCGCGGTGGAGCTCGAAGTGCATCCCGGCATCACCGCCATGCTAGCCCTGGCCGCAAAGGCCGGCGCGCCGCTCGGGCATGATTTCTGCGCCATCTCGCTGTCGGACAATCTGAAGCCCTGGCCGGTGGTGGAGCAGCGGCTGGCGGCGGCGGCGGGCGCCGGCTTCGCCATCGCGCTGTACAATCCCATCAGCCGGGCGCGGCCCTGGCAGCTGGGCGCGGCCTTCGCCTGCCTGGAACGGCACCTGCCGCCGGAGGTGCCGGTGATCTTCGGCCATGCCGTGGCGCGCGCGGCGGAGCAGGTGGTGATCGTGCCGCTGGCGGAGGCCGCCGCGCAGCCCGCCAGCATGGCGAGCTGCATCATCATCGGCACGCTGCACACCCGCATCGTGCCCCGGCCCGGCCTGGCGCCGCTGGCCTATACCGCGCGGCGGCTCAGCGCATGATCGAGCCAGTCGAGCGCCGCTTCCACCGTCGTGACCTGCTGCGCCTCCGGCAGGGCCGGGCGTTCCAGCAGGAACACCGGCAGGCGGCGGGCGCGGGCGGCGACCAGCTTGGCGAAGCTCGCGACCCCGCCGCTGTTCTTGCAGACAATGGCTTCGATGCCGTGCGCGTCCAGCAGGGCTTCCTCATCGGCCAGGGTGAAGGGGCCGCGGGCGGTCAGGCAGGTCACCTCCGGCATGGGCGGCGGCGGCGTGATGGGGTCCACGCTGCGGATCAGGTAGCGGTGCTGTGGCGCCGCGGCAAAACCCGCCACCTCCTGCCGGCCGAGCGCCAGGAAGACGCGGCGCGGCGCCGACCCCAGCGCCGCGCAGGCCGCCGCGACATCGGCCACCGAGCGCCAGTCATCCCCAGGCTCGGCCAGCCAGGCCGGGCGGTGCAGCACCAGCAGGGGCACCCCGGCCCGGCACGCGGCCAACGCGGCATTGGCGGAGATGCGTGCGGCATAGGGATGCGTCGCATCCAGCAGCGCTGTGACGCGATGCTCGCGCAAAAACGCCTCCAGCCCCTCCGCCCCGCCAAAACCGCCGCTGCGCACGGGCACCGGCATGGCCACCGGGTTCAAGGTTCGGCCGGCGAGCGACAGCGTGACGGTGAGATCGGCGCGCTCTGCCAGCCGCAAGGCCAGCGCGCGTGCCTCGGTCGTGCCTCCCAGCAGCAAAAGGTGTGGTCGCATGGATGAGGCTTCGCGCGCCGCGCCCTGGTTGTCCATCATCGGGCTGGGCGAGGACGGCCTGGCCGGGCTGGGCGAGGCCGCGCGCGAAGCATTGGCCGGCGCAGGCACTGTGTTTGGCGGCGCGCGACATCTGCGGCTGGCGGCCGGCGGCATCACCGGCGCGGCGCAGCCCTGGCCGTCCCCCTTCAGCGTGGCGCCGGTGCTGGCGCTGCGCGGGCAGGCGGTGGCGGTGCTCGCCTCCGGCGATCCGATGTGGCACGGCGTCGGCGCCACCCTGCTGCGGGCGCTTCCGGCCGATGAGGCGCGGGGCTTCCCGCAGGCCTCCGCCGCCAGCCTCGCCGCCGCCCGGATGGGCTGGCCGCTGGCGGAGGTGACGGTGCTGTCCCTGCATGCCCGAGATCCGGCGCTGCTGCGCCCGCATCTGCATCCGGGCGCGCGGCTGATCCTGCTGACCAGCGACGCCGCCCAGCCCGCCGCCATCGCCGCCCTGCTGGCCACACAGGGTTTTGGCGGCAGCCGGATGACGGTGCTGGAGGCGCTGGGCGGGCCGGATGAACGCCTGCGCCACGCCACGGCGGAGGGTTTCGCACTCGACGGCCTCCATCCGCTGAACACGCTGGCCATCGAGATCCTGGCCGGGCCGGATGCGCGCTGGCTGCCGCGCGCGCCCGGCCTGCCGGACGATCTGTTCCAGCATGACGGGCAACTGACCAAGCGGGAGGTGCGCGCCATCACCCTCTCCGCGCTGCGGCCCTTCCCCGGCGGGCTGCTCTGGGATGTGGGGGCGGGGGCAGGCTCCATCGGCATCGAATGGATGCTGGCGCATCCCGCCTGCCGCGCCATCGGCATCGAGGCGCGGCCGGATCGCGCGGCGCGCGCCCAGGCCAATGCGGCCGCCCTCGGCGTGCCCGGCCTGCGCCTGGTTGTGGGCGAGGCGCCCGCCGCGCTGGCCGGGTTGCCGCCGCCGGATGCGGTGTTCCTGGGCGGCGGCGCGAATGATCCGGGTGTCTTCGACGCTGCGCTGGCGGCGCTGAAGCCGGGCGGCGTCTTCGTCGCCAATGCGGTGACGCTGGAGACCGAGGCGCTGCTGCTGGCCCGCCACGCCATGCTGGGCGGCGAGCTGCTGCGCATCGGCCTTTCCCGCGCGGTCGCCGTGGGCGGGATGACGGGCTGGCGCCCGGCCATGCCGGTCACCCAATGGGTCTGGCACCAGCCATGATGGTCGCAGGTCTAGGCTGCCGACGTGGCGCGCTGGCCGAGGATGTGACGGCGGCCGTCGCCCTGGCGCTAAGAACGGCCGGGCGTCGGCCGGCGGAACTGGCACGGCTGGCCACCAGCGCCACCAAGGCGGAGGAACCAGGCCTTCGCGCGGCGGCGACGGCGCTGGGCCTGTCGCTCGACGCCGTGGCGCAGCCGGCCCTGCTGGCGGCCGCGCCCGGCTGCCTCAGCCATTCCGCGCGGGTCCTGGCCGAGACGGGCCTGCCTTCACTGGCCGAGGCAGCGGCGCTGGCCTCCGCCGGGCCGGGCGCGCGGCTGCTGGGGCCGCGCGTCTCCGTGGCCCGCGCCGTCACCTGCGCCCTGGCGGAGACCACCCCATGACCGTGCATTTCATCGGCGCCGGGCCAGGGGCGGCGGATCTGCTGACGCTGCGCGGGCGGGACATTCTGGCAAGCTGCCCGGTCTGCCTGTTCGCCGGCTCCATCATCCCGCGCGAGATGCTGGCCCATTGCCCGCCCGGCGCGCGGCTGGTGGATACGGCACCATTGAGCCTGGATAAGATCGAGGCCGAATGCGTCGCCGCCCACGAAGCCGGGCAGGATGTGGCGCGGCTGCATTCCGGCGATCTTTCCATCTATTCCGCCATCGCCGAGCAGAAACGCCGGCTGGAGGCGCGCGGCATCCCCGTGACCCTGACCCCCGGCGTGCCCGCCTTCGCCGCCGCCGCCGCCGTGCTGGGGCGGGAGCTGACGGTGCCGGCGCTGGCGCAATCGGTGGTGCTGACCCGCATGCCGGGCCGCGCCTCCCCCATGCCGCCCGGCGAGACACTTTCGGCATTTGCCGCCACGGGCGCCACGCTCGCCATACACCTGGCCGTGCCGCAACTCGCGCGGATCGTGGCGGAGCTGACGCCCTTCTACGGCGCGGACTGCCCCGCCGCCGTGGTGGTGCGCGCGAGCTGGCCGGATGAGCAGCTGTTTCGTGGCACGCTGGCCGATATCGCGCCGGTCGTGGCCGCGGCGGGGGTGGAGCGCACGGCGCTGATCCTGGTCGGCCCGGCTCTGGCGCCAGAGGGGTTTCGCGAAAGCGCGCTGTACGCGCCCGACTATCAGCGGCGCTTTCGCGGGAGGGAGGGGCTGTGAGGCAGCGGCGCGAAATCCGCACGGCCCACCATCCGGCCGGTGCGATCGAAGACGACGACCTCCAATGCGCTGGGCGCGGGGGCGAGCGCTTCCGCAGCCACTGCCCAGGCACGCGCCGCGATGGCATCACCCAGCGGGTGGCCATCAGCCTCGGCGATGGCGAAGGCTTCGGCGACGGTATTGGCGGCGGCAATGCGTGCGGCCAACGCCACATCCGGCAGCAGGGCGCCCAGTGCAGCCAGGTCGGCCTCGCCGCGCTTCGAATGCAGGTCGAGCCGGCCCTGGGCCAGCTTGGTCATCTTGGCCACGCCGCCGGCGATGGTCACGCGCGGCACCGGATGGCGCCGCAGGTATTTCAGCAACCCGCCGACGAAATCGCCCATCTCGATCAGCGCCAGATCGGGCAGCCCGTGCAGCGCCTGCACCGCGGCCTCGGAGGCGGAGCCGGTGCTGCCGGCCACATGGCCGATGCCCATGGCGCGGGCCACATCGACGCCGCGATGGATGGAATCGATCCAGGCGGCGCAGGAATAGGGGATGACGATGCCGGTGGTACCCAGCACGGAGAGCCCGCCGACAATCCCCAGCCGGCCGTTCAGTGTGCGCTCCGCCAACCGCTCGCCATCGGCTATGGCGATCTCCACCTCGACATCCGGATCGGGTGCGATTTCGGCCAGCGCCGCGCGGATCATGGCGCGCGGGCCGGGATTGATGGCGGGCTCGCCGGGCGGGATCGGCAGGCCGGGGCGCGTCACCATGCCCACCCCCGGCCCGGCCCGGAACACCACCCCCGCGCCCGGCGGCAGCGGCCGCAGCGTCACCAGGATCAGCGCGCCATGCGTCACATCGGGATCGTCCCCGGCATCCTTCACCACGGCCGCCAGCGCGCCACCCGCCACGAATTCGGCCTGTGCCAAAGCGAAGGCCGGGGTTTCGCCGCCGGGCAGGCGGATGGTCACCGGATCGGGGAAGGCGCCATGAAGCAGCGCAGCATAGGCGGCCTTGGCCGCCGCCGTGGCACAGGCGCCGGTGGTCCAGCCGCGCCGCAAGGCCTTGCCCTCATCCATGCGCTTCCCGGTAGCGCCAAGCGGGCCGCCGCGCCATGGCCATGAATACCGACGCCATCGCCGCCCTGCTTGCCCAGACACGCCGCATGGCGCCGGGCGAGGTCTGGCTGGCCGGCGCCGGCCCCGGCGACCCGGGGCTGCTGACGCTCGAAGTGCTGGCCGCCCTCGGCCAGGCCGATATCATCATCCATGACGCGCTGATCGAGGCCGAAGTGCTGGCCCTCGCCCGCCCCGGCGCCGAACTCGCCTTCGTCGGCAAGCGCGGCGGCCGCCCCTCCGCCCGCCAAGCGGAGATCTCGGCGCGGCTGGTGGCGGAAGCCCGCGCCGGGCGCCGGGTGCTGCGGCTGAAGGGCGGCGACCCCTTCGTCTTCGGACGGGGCGGGGAGGAAGCGGTGGCGCTGGCCGAGGCCGGCATTCCCTTCCGCGTGCTGCCGGGCCTGACTTCGGGCCTCGCCGCCATGACGGCGGCGACCATCCCGGCGACGATGCGGGAGACCAACCAGGCCATCATCCTGGCAACTGGCCATGCGGCGGAAAACGGCGGCGGGCTGGACTGGGCGGCGCTCGCCCGCACCGGCCAGCCCATTTTGCTCTACATGGCGACCCGGACGCTGCCGGCGATCGTCGCCGGGCTGATGGCGGGCGGGATGGCACCGGAGACGCCGGCCGCCGTGGTGGTGGGGGCGACGACGCCGGACCAATCCGTGCTGCTCACCCGGCTGGATGCGCTGGCGGGGCTGGACATCCCCTCCCCAGCCATCATCGGCATCGGCGCCATCGTGGCGGTGCGGGAACGCCTGCTGGCCCATGCCAGCCGGCTGCTGGCCTGACCGGGATGCGCGGGCTGGTGATCGCGGCGCCGCGCTCCGGCGCCGGCAAGACCACGGTGACGCTGGGGCTGCTGGCGGCGCTGGCGGCGCGCGGCGTGGCGGTGCGCGCCGCCAAGATCGGTCCGGACTACATCGACACCGCCTTCCACGCCGCCGCCACCGGCCGCCCGGGGCTGAACCTTGATAGCTGGGCCATGCCCGCCGCGCTGCGCGACGCTTTGCTGGCGGAGGCCGCGAACGGGGCCGATCTGCTGCTGGCGGAGGGCGCCATGGGGCTGTTCGACGGCATTCCAGGGCCGGAGGGGCAGCGCGGCTCGGCGGCGGATCTCTGCGCGCGGCACGGGCTGCCGGTGCTACTCGTGCTGGATGTCGGCGGCCAGGCGCAGACCGCCGCCGCCGTGCTGCGCGGCTTCGCCACCCACGACCCGGCCGTGCGCATCGCCGGGGTGATGCTGAACCGCGTGGGCAGCCCGCGCCATCGCCGCTTGGTGGAAGAGGCGATGGCGCCGCTCGGCATCCCGGTGCTGGGTGCCATTCCGAAGGAGGCGCCGCCGGCCTTGCCGGAACGCCATCTCGGCCTGGTCCAGGCGGAGGAACACCCGGCTTTGGCCGCGGCGCTGGCGGCACTCGCTGCCATGGCGGAGGCGCACCTGGACCTGGACGGCATCCTGGCCGCCGCCGCGCCGCTCCACCTGCATGCCAGCCGGCCGCCCGTGGCGCTGCGCCCGCCTGGGCAACGCATCGCGCTGGCCCGCGATGCCGCCTTCTCCTTCGTCTACGGCCATGTGCTGGCGGGCTGGCGCGCGGCGGGGGCCGAGATTCTTTCTTTTTCGCCGCTGGCGGATGAAGCGCCGCACGACTCCTGCGACGCCTGCTGGCTGCCCGGCGGCTATCCGGAGTTGCATGCCGGGCGGCTGGCCGCGGCGGGGCGCTTTCGCGCCGGGCTGGCGCATTTCGCGGCGACACGGCCGGTGCATGGCGAATGCGGTGGCTACATGGTGCTGGGCGCCGGGCTGACCGACGCCGTGGGCCAGGACCACGCCATGACCGGGCTGCTGTCGCATGGCACCAGCTTCGCGAAGCGCCGGCTGCATCTCGGCTACCGCCGGGCGCGGCTCCTGGCCGAGGGGCCGCTCGGCCCGGCGGGGCGGCAACTGCGCGGCCATGAATTCCACTACGCCACCGAGGTCGATCCCACCCGCGACACGGCCTTCGCCCTGCTGGCCGACGGCGAGGGGCGCGACCTTGGCCCGGCCGGCGGGCAGCGCGGGCTGGTCTCCGGCAGCTTCTTCCACATGATCGCGGCGGAGGAGCCGTGACCGCGCACCCGGCCCAGCCCTTCGAGACAGCGACCTTTGCGGAAGGTTTCGCCGCGCTGCTGCATTGGCGGCGCGATGTTCGCCGCTTCCGACCCGACCCGGTCCCGCCGGCTTTGGTCACGCGGCTGCTGGAAGCCGCCATCCTCGCTCCCTCTGTCGGGCTGTCGCAGCCCTGGCGCTTCCTGCGCGTCGAAAGCGCCGCACGCAGGGCCGCGATCCGCGCCGAATTCAAGGCCTGCAACATCGAGGCGGCCGCGATCTATGCCGATGCGCGGGCCGCACAGTATCGCGCGCTGAAGCTGGAGGGGCTGGCCGAGGCCCCCGTCCATCTCGCGGTCTGCATGGACTCCGCCCCGCGGAGCGGCCATGGCCTGGGGCGGCAGACGCAGCCGGAGACGCTGCGCGATTCGGTGGTCTGCGCCATCCACACGCTCTGGCTCGCGGCGCGAATCGAGGGGCTTGGTGTCGGCTGGATCTCGATCCTTCGGCCGCACATCGTCGAGGGCATCCTGGATGTGCCACCGAGCTGGCGGCTCGTCGCCTATCTCGCCATCGGCTGGCCGCAATCCAGCGCCGATGAACCCGAGTTGGCGCGGCAGGGCTGGGAAAGCCGGCACAGCCTCGAGACCTGCGTGGAGGTGCGATGAGAGGAACGCGACCGTTGATTGACGCGCAAGCCCGTCTCGACGCACTGGCCAAGCCGCCCGGCAGCCTCGGCAGGCTGGAGCGCCTGGCCGCGCGGCTCGCCACCACCCAGCGCCGGCTCGATCCGCGCACCCGGCCGCGCCGCCTGGTGGTCTTCGCCGGCGATCACGGCGTGGTGGCGGAGGGGGTGGGGCTTTGGCCCTCCGCCGTGACCGGGGCGATGATGCGGCTGATGCGCGAAGGGCGATCCTCCGCCAGCGCGCTGGGCCGGGCGGCGGGGGCGGATTTCCTGCTGGTGGATGCGGGGTCCTGCACCGAGGGCATGGCGCCGGGGCCCGGCTTCCTCGATGCCCGCATTGGGCACGGCACGGTGAGTTTTGCCCAGGGCCCGGCGATGAGCCCGGCGCAGTTCGACGCTGCCTGGGCGCTCGGCGCGCGCATCGCGGCCGAAGCGGCGGCGGAGGGTATCGCCGTGCTGGCGCTGGGCGAGATGGGCATCGGCAATACCACCGCCGCCGCCGCGCTTGGCGCGCTGCTGACCGGGGCGACGCCGGAGGCGATGGTCGGCCCCGGCGCCGGCGCCAATCCGGAGACACTGGCCCGCAAGCGGGCCGTGGTCGCCGCCGGCGTTTTGCGCGCCCGCGCGGAGGCCGATCCGCGCGCGGCCATCGCGGCGGTCTGTGGTTACGAGATCTCGGCGCTGGCGGGCTGCATCGCGGGCTGCGCGCGGCTTGGCGTGACGGTGGTGCTGGATGGGTTGATCGTCGGCGCCGCGGCGCTGGTGGCGCAGCGCCTGGTGCCCGGCGCGCTAGAGACGGCAATCGCCGCGCATGTCGGCGCGGAGCCGGGCCATGCGCAGATGCTGGAGGTTTTGGGGCTTGAGCCCTTTCTCGACTGGGGCCTGCGGCTGGGTGAGGGCAGCGGCGCGGCGCTGCTGTTGCCACTGCTCGATGCCGCCGCAGCGCTGCTGACCGAGGTGGCGACGCTGTCTGATATCGGCGGACCGGTCTCTTGACCGGTCTGAGCGCCCGAATGGGCGCCGCGGCAAGTGCCGCGCAGCCAAGGAAACCGGAGGTTTCCGCCCGGCGATTGAGGGGCCCTGGAGCGGTCACGCGAAAGGGCCGTTGGTATAAGGTGATGGGCGGGTGATGCGGGACTGGGCCCAGCCCGCGGCGCTGGCGCTGCGCTTCCTCAGCCGCCTCTCGCCCCCCGGCGAGGAGATGGCGCGTTTTGAGCGCGACCTGCCGCGCGCGCTGGCCTTCTTCCCGCTGGCGGGCGCGCTGCTCGGCGCCATCACGGCGCTTGTGCTCTGGGCGGCGGCGCTGGTGTTTCCGCTGTATCTCGCCGTGCTGGTCGCGCTGGCCTTCGACGCCTGGCTGACGCGCGGGCTGCATGAGGATGCGGTGGCCGATCTCTGCGACGGGCTGGGGGGCGGCCGCACGCCGGAAGATGTGCTGCGCATCATGAAGGACAGCCAGATCGGCGCCTTCGGCGCGCTGGCCCTCGGCTTCGCGGTGGCGCTGCGCGCGGCGGGAATGGTGGCGCTGGAAGATCCAGGGCGGGCCATGATGGCCCTGGTGGTGGCAGGGGCTGCCTCCCGCCTGCTGATGCTGGCGGTGATGTGGCAAGTGCCGGCGCTGCCCGGGCTCGGCGCAAAGGTGGCGGGGGCGATGGATGGGCGGCGCTTCGCCATGGCGCTGCTGCTGGCGGCGCCGGTGCTGCTGGCGGGTGTCTGGGTCGCGCCAGCGGGGATGGCGCTGGCCCTGGGGGCCGGGCTGGGCTTCCTGGCCTGGTACCGCGCACTGCTGCTGCGCCGGCTGGGCGGCAGCAATGGCGATGCGATGGGCGCGGCCGCCTATGCCGGGCTGGTCGGCACCACCTTGGCGCTGGCCGCATGGTGACGCTGCTGCGCCATACGGCGGTGGCCGCGCATTGGCGCGGGCGCTGCTATGGCGCCAGCGATGTGGGGCTTTCCGCCGAGGGCCTAGCTGCGGCCCGCGCGCTGGCCGATACGCTGCCCGTGGCAGGGGTCACGCGCCTCCAGTCCTCGCCCTTGCGACGGGCTCGCTGCCTCGGCGGGATGCTGAGCCGCCGCCTCGGCCTGCCGCTGGAGATCGTGCCCGCCTTGCGGGAGCGCGATTTCGGCGCATGGGAAGGCCGGCGCTGGGACGCGATTCACGCGGAGGAGGGCGATGCCATGATGGGCATGATCGACGCGCCCGACAGCTTTCGGCCCGGCGGTGGCGAGACCACGGCGGAGCTGGCGCAGCGCGTGCTGGCCTGGTTCGAGGCCCTGCCCGCGGGGGGCGTGCTGGCCGTGACGCATGGCGGGCCGGTGGCGGCGCTGCGAGGCAGGCTGGCAGGGCTGCCCGCGCGGGACTGGCTCGGGCTGGTGCCGGCCCTTGGCGAAGCCGTGTGCCTGCCGGATGGGCGCCATGGCTCAGGCGTCAGGACGGAGCCGTGACGCGCCTTCGTACGGCTTGGTCGCGCATCGCCCCGCTTCGATGAAGGCCTCGACAGCGGGCAGCTCCAGGGATTCCGGCAAGGCCACGGCATAGACGCCGCCGCTGATGGACGGCGCCTCGATCGGCACGGCGACCAGGCGGGTATCCTCCCCCAGCTCCCCGTCCAGCACGACGCCGATGCCGATTCCGGCGGCGATCGCCTCCCGCGCCGCCTCACGGCTGCCGACTTCGAGCCGGACCTGCGGCGACAGGTTTCGTGACGCCAGCGCGCGCTCCAGCATCAGCCGTGTCATCGAGCCCGGCTCGCGCAGCACCAGCGGCCCCGCCGCGACCCGTTCCAGCGAGATGCTCGTCGGCGCGGCGCCCCGGGGCATGCAGGCCACCAGCCGCTGATCCGCCAGCTTCGTGCAGGCCATCCCCTCCACCGGATCGACCAGCGTGATCACCGCGACCTCGATTTCGCAGCCGGCTACCGCCTCCAGCAACCCGGCGGTGTTGCCCAGGCGGGTGCGGAGCCCGATGCCCGGGTGATCGCGCAAGAAGGCCGCGATCATCGGCATGGCGAAGAAGGGGGTCGAGAAGCCGATCGCCAGGCTGCCGCGGCTGAGCCCGCGAAAGGCGCTGATGGAGCTCTCCAGCTCCTGCATGCGGCTCAATACCAGCCGCGCCCGCACCAGCATGTCACGCCCGGCATCGGTGAGCAGAAGGCGCGGCCGGCGATGCAGCAGCAGCGTGCCGCAGGCGCGTTCCAGCCCTGCCAGAGTGACCGAGATCGTGGGCTGGCTCAGGCCAAGATGTTCGGCCGCGCGGGAAAGGCCGCCGCCGTCCACCACCGCGACGAAGCAGCGCAGCGCGGCCAGGCTGATCCGCCCTTCCCGCCGCTCGGCCGGCGCGTCGTTGTGCAGGGCATCGTTCCCGGGCGCCTCAGCCATCGTCACGCATCGACCATGTCGCCATCATCAAGCTGTCACCCATTGTCTTAGATAAATACATCATACTTCGATCAATTATAGAAAAATTCTATGGAGCACGGCGACACCGCCCTGCCCCGACGCGGAGACCATGATGCAGACCGACCCCACCTTCGCCGCGCCCGGCCACTTCCTCAAGGGCAATATCCACACCCATTCCAACGTCTCCGACGCCCGCCTCAGCCCGGCGGAGGTCTGCGCCACCTATCGCGCGGGCGGCTACGACTTCATGGCGCTGACCGATCATTTCCTGGCGAAGTTCGGTTTCCCGATCGTCGACACGCGGCCCTTCCGCACGCCCGGCTTCACCACCCTGCTGGGCGCGGAGGTGCATGCGCCCGCCACCTCGCTCGGCGAGATCTGGCACATTCTCGCGGTGGGCCTGCCGCTGGATTTCGCGCCGACTGCGCCCAGCGAGACGGGCGCGGAGCTCGCCGCGCGCTGCCTTGCCGCCGGAGCCTTCGTCGGCATCGCGCATCCAGGCTGGTATGCGCTGTCGGCGGCCGATGCCAACACGCTCCCCGGCGCGCATGCGGTGGAGATCTACAACCACACCACGCAGCTGCGCACCGATCGCGGCGATGGCAGCCACCTGGCGGACCAGTTGCTGGCCGAGGGGCGGCGCATCAGCCTGATCGCCGTCGATGACGCGCATTTCCACTGCCCCGACTGGTTTGGCGGCTGGGTCATGGTGAAGGCCACGGAGAATGAGCCTGAGGCGCTGCTGGCCGCGCTGAAGGCCGGCCACTTCTATGCCACGCAGGGCCCGCGGATCGAGGGCATCGCCTGGGGCGCGGACAGCGTGGAGGTGCAGTGCTCGCCCGCCTCCAGCGTGATGGTGCTCGGCCATGGCTCGCGCGCCGCGCAATCCGTCGCGCCCTTGCAGACGCGCGTGAGCCTGCCGCTCGGCAAGCTGCGGGAGCGTGGCTTCGCCCGCATCGTGGTGGCCGACGCGCAGGGACGGCGCGCCTGGTCCAACCCGTATTTCTTCGGCTGACTCGGGACGGCCTCAAACCGCCGCCGCCAGCGCCAGGGGCGGTGGCGGCACCGCGGCCAGCAGGTCGCGCGTATGGGGGTGCCGCGGGCCCCGCAGCAGGGTCGCCCGGGGCGCATCCTCGACAATCCGACCGGCCTGCATGACCAGGATGCGGTCGCAGCAGGCGGCGACGGCGGCGATATCGTGCGAGACCATCAGCAGCCCGATGCCGCGCGCCGCGCGCAGGCGGTTCAACAGTCCCAGCACCTGCGCCCGCACCGAGACATCCAGCGCCGAAACCGGCTCATCGGCAAACAGGAAGTCGGGCGCCAGCGCCAGGGCCCGCGCGATCGCCACGCGCTGCTTCTGCCCGCCCGACAGCTCATGCGGCCGGCGCGCCGCGAAGCCGGCATCGAGCCCGACATCCGCCAGCAGCCCCGCCACCAGCGCGGCACGCTCGGCCGGGGTGCCGAGACCATGAATGTCGAGCCCTTCCCGCACCAGCCGTGCCACATCCCAGCGGGGATCGAGCGAGGCGGTGGGGTCCTGCTGCACGATTTGAAGCGCGCGCCGCACGCCGCGCCGGTCCCTGGCCAGCGCCGCGCCAAGCGGCTGGCCACGATAGCGCACCACCCCGGAGGAAGGCGGGATAAGGCCGAGCAGCAGCCGGCCCAGCGTGGATTTGCCGCTGCCCGATTCCCCGACGATGCCCACCGACTCCCCGGGCATCAGGCGCAGGCTGACATCGGCCACCGCCGTGACGCCGACCTGGCGACGCAGCAGCCCGGCGCCGAAGCGTCGTGTCAGCCCAACCGCTTCCAGCAGCGGCGTCATGCGGCCATCAGGTGGCAGGCGGCGCCACGGTCGGGCGACAGGGCGCGCATCGGCGGTGGCGCGCCAACGTCGCAGAGTCCCGGGCTCGCCAGAAGGCAGCGCGGGTGGAAACGACAGCCCTGCGGTGGATGGCGCGGATCGGGTGGCGTGCCGGGCATCTCCTCGGCCGGCAGCGCCTCGCCCCGCGTGAGGTCAAGGCGCGGCACGGCGGCCAGCAAAGCGCGCGTATAGGGATGTGCTGGACGAGACAGCAGCGCCGCGACGGGGCCGGTCTCGATCACCCGCCCGCCATACATCACCGCGACCCGGTCCGCGACCTGCGCGACCACGCCGAAATCATGCGTCACCAGCAGCATGGCGAGCCCATGGCTGCGCCGCAGCCCGGCCAGCAGCGCCAGCACGCGCGCCTGCACCGTCGCATCCAGCGCCGTGGTCGGCTCATCGGCGATCAGCAGGCGCGGCCGGCAGGCCATGGCCAGCGAGATCAGTGCGCGCTGGCGCATGCCGCCCGATAGTTCGTGCGGATAGGCGCGCGCCACCCGCGCCGGATCGGGCAGGCCCATCTCGGCCAGCAGCGTGATCACCCGATCGGCCACCGCACCGCCCGACACGCCATCATGCAGCGCCACCGCCTCCCCGATCTGGCGACCGATGCGCAGCACGGGGTTGAGCGCCGTCATCGGCTCCTGGAACACCATGGCAAGGCCGGGGCGCGCGGCGGCGCGGAGGAGATCGCCCTTCCCGTCCCAGATCGCGCTGCCCTCCACCCGCGCGCGCGCGCCGTCGCCACCTGGGCCGAGCACGCCCATGAGGGCGAGGGAGGCGACGGATTTGCCGCTGCCGCTCTCGCCCACCAGGGCCAGAATCTCGCCGGGGGCAACGTCGAAATCCGCGCCATCCAATCCGCGCACAGGCCCAAAGGGCGTGTCGAAGGTCACGGCCAGGCCGCGCACCGAGAGCAGTGGCGGAGTCATGCGCCCGGCCTCATGCCCGCGGATCCGCGCGGTCCCGCAGCCAGTCGCCGATGGCCTGCACGCAGAGCGTCAGGGCCAGGATCACCAGGGTCGGCACCACGACCACCCAGGGCGCCGTCAGCATCTGGTGCCGCCCCTCCCCGATCATGCGCCCGAGCGTCGCCGTGGGGGGCTGCACGCCGATACCGAGGAAGGACAGCGAGGATTCCAGCAGCAGCACCGCCGGCAATCCCAGCGTGAACTGCACCGCGAGCGGTGCCGCCAGATGCGGCATGATGTGCTGGCGCAAAACCCAGCCCGGCCCCGCGCCCAGCGCCAGCGACGCCTCCACAAAAGGCCGCTCGCGCAGCGACAGCACCTGGCCGCGTGCCAGCCGCGCGTAATTCTCCCACCCTGCCAGGCTGACCAAGGCGATCAACACCCAGGTCGAGGTTCCGAACACCGCGAGGCCCAGCAGTACCAGCAGCAGATAGGGCAGCGCGATCTGCGCATCGACGATCACCATCAGCGCCGTCTCGACCCGCCCGCGCAGATAGCCGGCGAGCAGGCCGATGCCGGTGCCGATCAGGCAGCCCATCACCGAGCCGATCAGCGCGATGCCGAGCGAGGTGCGCAGGCCGTGCAGCGCGCGCGATGCAAGGTCCCGGCCAAGCTGGTCGGTGCCAAACCAGTGGGCGGGATGCGCGCCCTCGAAGCCCAGCGGTGGGCGCAGCCGGTGCAGCAACTGCGTGCGGTCCGGGTCGAAAGGCGCGATCCAGGGCGCCGCCAGGGCGGCGATCAGCAAGCTGGCCGCCGTGGCCAATGCAAGCGCGATCGGCCAGGGGATTCGCGGCGCGACGCGGCGCAAGGTGGCGGCGGCGCTCATGCCTCCGCCATCCGAGTTGCGCCGCCGCGGCGGATGCGCGGATCCGCCACGGCATAGAGCGCATCGACGCCGAGATTGATGACCACCACGACCAACGCATAGGCCATGACGCCGAATTGCAGCACCGGATAGTCACGCAGCTGAACGGCACCGACGAAGGTCTGGCCGATGCCGGGCAAAGCGAAGACCGTCTCGATGATCAGGCTGCCATTGATCAGCCCGTTGAGTTGCAGGCCCATGATGGTCAGCACGGGCAGCGCGGCGTTGCGCGCCACATGGCCCCAAAGCACGCGCGAGCCGGAAAGGCCGGTGGCACGCGCGGTGCGCACATGATCCTGGCCCATCACCTCCAGCATCTCGCCGCGCAGGAAGCGCACCACGGCGGCGACCAGCCCGGCGGCCAGCGTGACCGTGGGCAGCACGTAGTGCCAGGGCGTGTCGCCGCCGACCGATGGCAGCCAGGACAGCGCCAGGCCGAAGACCAGCACAAGGATGATCGCCAGGACGAAATGCGGCACGGCATAGCCGAGAAAGGCGACGCCCATCGCGATGCCACCCCAGATACGCCCGCGCCGCACCGCCGCCAGCACGCCCAGCGGCAGCCCGAGTGCGAGCGTCAGCGCGAAGGCCGAGACGGCCAGGCCGAGTGTCGAGGGCAGCGCCTCCGCATACAGATCGATCACCGGGCGGCGCTGCGCGATGCTGACGCCAAAGTTCCCCGATGCCAGCGCCCCGACATAGGCGGCGAATTGCGCCGGCAGCGGACGGTCGAGCCCGAACTCGGCGGAGAGCTCGGCGCGCTGCTCGGCGGTCAGGCCATCGTCGTAGAGGTAGTCGAAGGGATTGCCCGAGATGCGCGCGCCGGCGAAGGTCACCACCAGCACGAGCAGCAGCGTGACGCCGGCCCGCGCGAGCCGTCCCGCGAGGAAGCCGATCAGCTGACGCTCACCAGGCCAGCGCGGAAGGGAAGCTGGTAGGGCCGCACATTATGCGGGATCTCCCAGGCGATATTGGCGCGCATCGCATAGGCCTCGGCCGGCTGATACAGCAGCACCCAGGGCACCATCTCCGTCTCTGTCAGGATCACCAGGCGGCGATAGGCGTCACGCCGCGCCTGCGGGTCGGTGCCGAAGCGCACCGCGTCATACAGCGGCTGGTAGGCGGGGAATTTCTCCGGGGCGAACCATTTGTCGCGCGTCACCCAGGACGCCTGCGCCCAATGCGTGTCAAAGGCGCCGAGCATGTCCGGGTAGTAAAGCGGGTTCGACCAGTCGCGCGTGAAGAACTGGCTGCTGTCCTGGCCGAAACCCTCGATCACCTGCAGCCGCGCACGGAAGCCGACATCCTTCCACATGTCGAGCACCGCCTGCGCCCCCTGATCGCCATAGGTGTAGTAGGCGGATTGGAACGACAGCACGATCTCCGCGCCATTATAGCCCGCAGCGCGCATCAGGCGCCGTGCCTCGCTGGGGTCGTAGGGAAGCAGGTTCAGATCGTTCAGGTAGTCATGGTCGGCGAAGCCGCGGAAGTAGTGGCCGCGCGGCGCATGCGCCTTGCCGCCCCACAGCGCGGCGGCCAGCGCATCGCGGTCGATGGCGAGGTTCATGGCGCGACGGATGCGCGGATCGGCGATCTCCGGCCGGTTCATGTTCAGCACATAGAGGAAGAACATCGGCCAGGTTGTCTCGACCAGGCGCAGTCCGCGCCGCCCTCGGATCGGCGCCTGCTGGTCGGGCGGGATGGAGACGATGAAATCGACATCGCCATTGAGCAGCGCGGTCACGCGCGGCGCCATTTCCGCCACGCGGGTGAAACGCACGCGGTCCAGCGGCGCGGCGGGGCCCCAATGATCGGGGAAACGCTCCACCGTCAATTCGGCATTGGGGCGAAAGCTGCCGACGCGATAGGGCCCGCTGCCGGCCGGGGCCTGCGCGGCACGGTCGAGGCCGATGGCCTCGGCCTGCTCCTTGGACGCGATGCCCGCATTGCGGCAGGACAGCAGCGCCTCGACCAACGGATCGGGCCGGTGCGTCACGATGCGCACCGTCATCGCATCCTGCTTCTCGATGCGGGCGAAGTTGGAGAAATAACGGCCGTTATTGCCGCGATAGCGCGCATCGGTCGGTGCGAACACGCGCTGGAGCGAGAACACGACGTCATCGGCATCCATCAGCGTGCCGTCATGCATCCGCACACCTTCGCGCAGGCGGAACTCCGTGACCGTGGGGGAGAGCTGGCGCCATTCGGTGGCGAGCCCGGGCAGGTAGCGCGGCGTGACGCTGCGCGTGTCGATCTCGACCAGCGTGTCGCAGAGGCAGTCGAGGAACTGGGCCGTGTTGTTGCCGGTCTCAGCCTGGAAATCGAGGGTGCGGGTGTGGGTCTGCACACCGACGCGCAATTCACGCGGGTTGGCCATGGCGGGCATCGGCAGGGCGGAGGCCAGGGTGCCGGCGGCGGCAGCGGCCATCAGGTCGCGGCGAGCAAGGGACATGGGCGGAACTCCCGTTTCGTGGCGACCTTGCCGATGGCCTGGCGGTGGAAATGGCTGGCGCTGATCCATAGGATCGATCTATATCTAGATACTGCGACATGCATAAATCAAATGACAGGATGATGACGACGCCCGACGCTGCCGGGCCAAGCACTGCCTGCAAGGAATCCCCACCATGACTGAAGCCGCTGACATCATCGCCGAGATCCGCCAGCTGCTGGAGCAGAAGGCGAATGGCCGCTACGGCCTGACGCTGATCAACCAGCAGCAGCATGCGCTGCAGGCGGCGACACTCGCGGAACGCGAAGGTTGCGGCGATGCGCTGGTCGTGGCGGCCCTGCTGCACGATATCGGCCATATGGTGCACGACCTCGGCGAGAACCCGGCCGATGCCGGCATTGACGACCGGCATGAGGAGCTGGGCCATGCCTGGCTGGTCAACCATTTCGGCCCGGAGGTGACCACGCCCGTGCGGCTGCATGTGGCCGCCAAGCGCTATCTCTGCGCCGTGGAGCCGGACTACTTCGCCAAGCTCTCGCCCGACAGTGTGACGAGCCTCGCGCTACAGGGCGGCCCGATGTCGGCCGAGGAGGTCAAGGCTTTCGAGGCCTTGCCGCACAGCGCCGAGGCGGTTCGGCTGCGGCGCTACGATGAGAAGGCCAAGGTCAAGGGTCTGGAGACGCCCGCCATCGCGCATTTCCTGCCCGCGGTGGCGCGCTGCCTGATGCCATAGCAGCGCGGGCGGTCTCCGGTTGGTCATTCCGCCGCTTCGGCCGTCTGCCAGGCGATCAGCCGTGCATAGGCGCCGCCTTTCGTCGCCAGCACGGCATGCGAACCACTTTCCACCACCCGCCCCTGCTGCATCACGATGATGCTGTCCGCGTTGCGGATGGTGGACAGGCGGTGGGCGATGACCAGCACGGTGCGGTCCTGCATCAGCGCCTCCAGCGCGGTGCGGACCTGTGCCTCGCTGATCGTGTCGAGATGCGAGGTCGCCTCGTCCAGCACCAGCACCGGCGCGTCCTTGAGAAAGGCCCGCGCGATGGCGATGCGTTGGCGCTGCCCGCCTGAAAGCTGGACGCCGCGCTCGCCGACCGGCGTGGCGAGCCCCTCCGGCAGGCTGGCGACGAAGTCCGACAGCGCGGCCCGCTGCAATGCCAATTGCAGCTCGGCCGCCGTCGCCTCGGGCCGAGCGAGGCGGATATTCGCCTCCAGCGTGTCGTTGAACAGGTAGGTGTCCTGCGCCACCAGCGCGATGTGCTGGCGCAGCCCGTCCAGCGACAACCCGCGCAGATCCACCCCGTCCAGCGTGATGCGGCCTGCATCGGGGTCCCAGAAACGCAGCAGCAGGCTCGCGACCGTGGACTTGCCAGCGCCGGACGGACCGACCAGCGCTATGGTGCGTCCCGCCGGGATGGACAGGTCCAATCCTGCGAGCGCCGGCCGGTTCCGACCGGGATAGGTGAGGCCCACTTCCTCGAAGGCGACGGCGGACCCACCCGCCGGGCGCGCCGGGATCAACCGGCCATCGGCGACCTGCGGCACTTCACGTTCCACCACCCGAAGACGGGGGTGGAGGCGATGGTGTCGGCGAGTTGGCGCCCCACCTGCGCAATCTCCGACACCGGCAGGAAGGCGGCGATGGCGAGCAGTATGGCCACCGGCAACAGCCCGGCCGGCAGCGTCCCCTGTGCCACCAGCAACGCCCCCACCGCGGCGACGGCAATGCCGCCCAGCCCGGTGGCGACTTCCAGCCCGGCGGCGGCCCGCGCCTGGTCGTCCAGCAGCGCGAGGCGATGGCGCTGATAGATGGCGATTCGTTCCAGGAACCCCTCCCGCCGCGCGGGCACCGCGCGGAAGGCGAGCAGGTCGCCCAGCCCTTGGATCGTCTCCGTCACATGCGCGCCAATCGCGCCCAGCGCGGCCCGCCCGGCCGTCCCCAGCCGGTCGATGCGCGCCCGACCGCGCATCGGCGAAAGGGCCGCGAACAGCAGGAAAGGCAGCAGCGCGACGGCCAGCGGCCAAGCCATCACGGCAAGCACCCCGAGCACCGACAGCGGCAGCAGCAGCGCCACCACGGCCGGGCCAACGGTGTGCGCGTAGAAATACTCCACTGTCTCGACATCGATGGTCGCGAGGGTAACGAGATCGCCCGAACGCCGGCGCATCAGATAGGCCGGGCCCAGCCGGTCCAGCCGCGCGAAAAGGTCGATGCGCATCTCGGCCAGCAGTCGATACGCCATATCGTGCGCGAGCCAGGATTCCAGCCAGTGCAGCAGCCCCGCCACGGGAGCCACGATCAGCAGCGCAATGGCCAGCCAGATGGTTGGTGCGTTGTCGCGCAGCGCGGCGATCAGCAGCGCGCCCAGCACGCCTACGCCAATGAAGGCCGTGACGCGGCCGATGCCGAGCAGCACCACCATGGCCATCTTGCCGCGCCAGGGCAGGATGTGGTGCAGCAGGCTCGCCAGCGTCTCCCGCCAGCCGATGGCGGCGGCCTCGGCCCCGATCTCGATGGGCGGCGGGCCGCCGGCCTCGGCTGGCGCCGCAGGGCCGGCCGCCTGGTCCAGGCGATCCGGGATCACGGCGGTGCCACGCTCGGCGGCCTGCCCGCCCATCAGGCGGCGATAGATGCCGTCCTGGCGGATCAGCGCGGCGTGGGAGCCGCTTTCCACCACACGCCCGTGGTCGAGCACCAGGATGCGGTCGGCGCCGATGACGCTCGACAGGCGATGCGCCAGGATCAGCGTGGTGCGACCCTGCATCAGCCGGTCGAGCGCCTGCTGAATGACCGCCTCGTTCTCGGCATCCACGGCGGAAAGCGCCTCGTCGAGGATCAGGATGGGCGCGTCGCGCAGCAGCGCACGGGCGATGGCCAGGCGCTGGCGCTGGCCACCGGACAGGCGCGCACCGCGCTCGCCGATCACCGCCTCATAGCCGCCGGGCAGCGCCGCGATGAAGTCATGCGCATTGGCGGCGCGGCAGGCGGCCTCCATCTCCGCCTTGCTGGCGTCGGGCCGGCCGAGGCGGAGGTTCTCGGCCACCGTGCCGTGGAACAGCGTGGCGTCCTGCGCGACGATCGCCACCTGGGCGGCGATGCTCGCGGGATCCAGCCCCGCGACGTCCTGCCCGCCGATGGTGATGCGCCCGGCCTGTGGGTCGTGCTGACGCAGCAGCAGCCGCAGAATCGAGGATTTGCCGGCGCCGCTCGGCCCGACGATGCCCACCCGTTCCCCGGCCGCGATGGCGAAATCCAGCCCATCATGCGCCGCGGCGCGCCCGCCCGGATAGGCGAAGCGCACGCCTTCAAAGGTGATGGAGGGCCGGGGACCGTCGCCACCGAGGCGCAGTTCCGTCCCGCCCGGCGCCACGGTCGGCTGCGCATCAAGCAGGGCATTGATGCCGATGGCTGCCGACTGGCCGACCATGCCCTGGTGCAGCACGGAACGCAGGTCGCGCAACGGGCGGAAGATCTCGGTGCCGGCCATCAACACGACCAGCAGCGCTTCGAGGCTCATCTCCCCCGCGCTGACACGATGCGCGCCGAGGATCAGCGCGATCGCCGCCCCCAGCGCCATGCCGGTGTCGGTGATGCCGCGGGTCAGCACGCCGAGGGCCAGCACCCAGAAGGTACTCTGGTACAGCGCGCGCGCCTTGGCGGCGAGCTTCTCGCCATAGGAGCGGCTCTGGCCGAAGGCCTGGAGTGTGGGCAGGCCCTGCACCGCGTCGAGGAATTCGCTGCCGAAGGCCTTGAAGGAAACCTGGCGGGCCAGCGCGGCGCGCCGGTCGGCGCGATGCACCAGCACGGGCAGCACCAGCGTGAGCAGCGCCGCGGCCAGCAGCACCAGCGCCACGGGCACGTCCCACCAGGCCATGAAGAGGAAGATCGCGACCGGCGCGCAGGCGGCGATGGCGAGTTGGGGCATGTACTGGCCGAAGAAGGTCTGCAACTGCTCGACGCCATCGACCATGGAGAGCATCACGCCGCCGGTACGCTCGCCGGCGAACCACGCCAGGCCGAGCGCGGCGATGCGGTCGAACAGCATGGCGCGCAGCCGGCCCTGCACCGCCGCCGCCGCCCGGTTTGCCTGAACCGCGCGCATCTGGTCGAGCGCCGCGCGGATCAGCACGGCAATCACCGCCCCGCCAAGCGGCCAGGCAATGGCGGCCGCATCCGCCCCCGCGAAGACCCGCGCCAAGGCAATACCGAGGAAGGCGAAGCGGGCAATGCCGGCGGCCAGCGCCAGCAGGCCGAGCAGCACGCCCCGGGCCATGGCGAGCCGCAATCCCGCCGTCAGGCGCCAGAGGCGCAGATCGAAGTACATGACAGATGCTCCCCGGTGCCCGGGACTCCGTCGGCACCGCCCTCGGCAGGCTGATGCAACTCGTTCGCCCCGAGAACGTCCCACGAAAACCTTCGACCGACGGCTGAGAGCCGGCCGCACAACTCCCACCGCTTTACGCCGGCCCCCACCAATCGGTTGGGATTATGGACCCGGCCGGCCTGGGGCGAGAGCGGTCCCGTGCGGATTCGCGCACCCAGCACCCCGCGCCTCGCTAGCAGGATGTTAATGGGCCGGCTGATAGACCGAGAAGCCCCCATCCGAGACCCACAGACATGCTCCGAACCTTGAACCACGTCAGCCTGCGTAGCAAGGTTATCGGCGCATTCGCGCTGGTTGTCGTCGGCGTGCTTGGCCTGGGCGCTTTCGCGGTCGACCGGCTTGCTGCCGTTGAAGCCGTGGCGGCGGACCTGCGCGACAATTCGATGCCATCGATCACGCTGCTCGGCAATATCTCGACCGAGCTTGAACGGATCAGGGGCAACTACGCGGCCCGCGTCGCGGCGGTGACACCTGAACGCCGTCAGGCCTACCTCGACGGTACGCGGATGGCGAAGCAGCGGCTCGAAGCCGGTCTCGCCGAGTATCTTCCCCTGGTGACCAGCGCGGAAGAGCGGCAGCTGGCCATGGCGATCACCGCAGGCTGGGCCGAGTTGCTGAAGGCGGAGGCGACCTTCGACCAGGCAATGGCGGCGGGCGACATAGCTCTGGCGCAGCGGCTCAGCGACACCACGGTGCGTGCGGCGGTCACCGCTTTGCGCACGCCGCTCAACACCAACATTGAATTCAACGCCCAGGAAGGCAAGCGCACGGCCGATCGCGGTCGCGACCTTGGCGCTTCGGCGCATCGCTGGATCCTGATCGCCATCGGCGCGATGGGTCTGTTCTGCGCCTTGTGCGGCGTCGCCCTGGTGCGCGGCATCTCCATCCCGATCACCCGGATGACCACGGCGATGCGCCGCCTCGCCGAGCGTGACATGGCCGTCACCATTCCCGGGACCGAGCGCGGCGACGAGATCGGCGGCATGGCCGCGGCGGTGGCCGTGTTCCGCGACAGTATGCTGGCAGGCGATCGCATGGCCTCTGAGCAGGCCGCGGATCGCGCCGTCAAGGAACAGCGCGCCGCACTGCTGGAGCGCCTGGTGCGTGACTTCGAAGCCCGCGCCGCGGAGATGGCGCGTATCCTGGGTACTGCCTCGGCAGAGCTCGAGGACACGGCCCGGACGATGGGCCATAGCGCCGGTGAGACCAGCACGCAGGCCGGGTCGGTCGCCAATGCGGCGAGCACCGCCAGCAGCGGCGTGCAGACCGTGGCCGTGGCCGCCGAGCAGCTGACCGCCTCGATTGGCGAAATCAGCCGGCAGGTCGCACAGGCGAGCGGTGTAAGCCGCCGCGCCGTCGAGGATGCACAGCGCACCGACGCCACGGTCCGCGCGCTGGCGGAGTCCGCCAGCAAGATCGGCCAGGTCGTCGGGCTGATTACCTCGATCGCCGGACAGACCAACCTGCTGGCGCTGAACGCGACGATCGAGGCGGCGCGAGCTGGCGATGCCGGCAAGGGCTTCGCCGTGGTCGCCGGCGAGGTGAAGAGCCTGGCCGAACAGACCAGCAGGGCCACCGGTGAGATCGGCGCCCAGATTGCGGCCATTCAGGCGGCGACCCAGGAAGCAGTGCGCGCCATCAGCGGCATTGTCGGCACCATCGGCGAGATCAGCGGCATCACCGTCGACATTGCCGCCGCTGTCGAGGAGCAGAGCGCAGCCACAGGCGAGATCGCCCGCACGGTGCAGCACACGGCGGAAGCGACGGCGGTCGTGACACTGAACATCACCGGCGTCAGCCGGGCCGCCGGCGAGACCGGCGAGGCCGCCGGTAAGGTGTTGACGGCGGCTGGGGATCTGGCCCGGCAGGCGGACCAGCTGACCGCGGAAGTCGGCAGCTTCGCCAGCGGCGTGCGTGCCGCCTGAGCCGAAGTGGCGAAAGGCGCCCGCGGCAGCGGTCCCGGTGGCGCTGCCGTTGTCGCTGCCGCGGCATCGCGCGACCCGTCGGCGCGAACAGCCCCCCGGCCCGGGGCTAGTTCAGGCGACGAAACCCGATCCGCTCGAATGCCGCCTTGGCCGCTTCGCCCTGGAACAGCGCCAGCAACTGCCGTGCCTCGTCGCCGTCCTGCACGATCGCCGCCCGGTATTCCGTCCACAATTGCAGGGCGTCCGGCAGCAGGCCGACCAGTTGCACACCCGGCCGGTCGATCACTTCGGTGGCCTGGCTCACCGCCAGCGCAATCTCACCGCGGCTTGCCATTTCCACCCCGACCACGCCAAACGGCACCAGCCGCAGTTTCGGGCGCATGGCCTCTGCGATGCCGAGCTGATTGAGCACGGCCATGAAGTGCTGACCCGCGGTGGCGCCGCGGGCCGGGTCGGCGACAGCGAGGCTGTCCGTCGCGAGTAGCGCCGCGCGAAGTGCGTCCACGGTGCTGATATCGGGCGCCGGCCGACCGGCAGGTGCGGCCAGCGCCACGCCGGTCCGGCCAACCGAGCTGACGCCATCGGCCCGCACCAGGCCGCGCTGCACCAGCGTCTCGATGGCCGCGGCACTTAGGAGAGTCAGTGCCGGGCGCTCACCCTGCAGGATGCGGTCGCGCAGCGCGCCAACCGTGTCGAAGCTGGCATCCGGTACCGGGCGGCCGGCGCTGCGCAACATCGCCTGGAGTTCCTCGACCGCGTGCTTCACCGCGCCGGCGGCGTAGATCGGCGTCGGCACCGGCTGCGAACGTACCGTCATGGGTGCCAGCAACCCGGCTGCGACCAGCGTCCAGCGACGTGTGAACATGGCAATGATCCCTGATGTAACGGTTAGCTAGCACGGCCAGTAGCAGCCCCGCGAGCACCTTGTCCGTCGTCATCGACCCCGCCTTCACCGGCGCAAAGGCTTCGGTTCCCGCGCAGGGGTTCCGGCCGATGACCTGCGCAACAGACCCGGTGCCGAATCACGGCAATAGCAGCGGTCCGGCACGGTTCAGCGACGAACTACGTCGCGATCTGTCCGTTCAGCATTGTGGCGAGGCAAATATCGCCATGCACCTACAACACGGAGGAGGTAAACAAGATGGCAAATTCTGGTGGCGATCCCGCAGCCAACACCGACAACATCGCCAAGGAGCCGGAGAAGGCCGCGCATGTCGGCCGCATCGGCAACGCGCATCAGCCGGGCGAAGGCGTCCCCACGTCCAGCAATGGCAACTTGGGGAAGGGCGTCCCCGGGGCGAAAGATCCGAAGAAGGCGTAACTGCCGGGCCGGGAGGCCGGACCGGTTCCGCGGACCCACCGACCAAGTCAGCAGCGGGATGCCCCGTCGGGCCGGCATGTTGCGGAATGCCAGGAACGGCATGAGCATGCTGCCATGCCATCCTACAAAGCCGTGCAGTCGGTATTGCGCGCCCTCACCGTACTCGAGGAGCTCAACCGCCACCGCACCGTCAGCATCGCCGAGCTGCACCGGGCCACGGGCCTGCCCAAGTCGACGCTGGTCCGATTGCTGGAAACGCTGGTGGCCGCCGGCTACGTCACCAGCGGCCGGAGGTTGGAGGGCTATCAGGTCACCTCACGGGTCACCAAGCTCAGTGCGGGCTATCACGGCGGTCCGCTGGTCGTCGAAGCGGCACGCCCCTTCGCGATCCGTCTGACACAGCGGCTGAAATGGCCCGCAGCGATCGCGGTGCTGCAGCAGGACGCCATGGTGATCTGCTTCAGCACGATCCCCGACAGCCCCATGGCGCCCATCCATTCGACAGTCGGGCTGCGGCTTAGCCTGGTGGGACGCGGGCTCGGCCGTGCCTATTTAGCATTCTGTCCGGATGACGAGCGGGAACTTCTGCTTCGTATGCTGGCCACGCGACCAACGGGGGAAGACAATCCGCCCGACCTGATGGCGACAGCGCGCGCGGCGATCGCGACGGTGCGCCGCCAGGGATTCGCCGAACGCGACCCTCAGGCGGAGCCGCGCAATTCCAACACCGTCGCGCTACCCGTGCGGGAGAAGGATCGCGTCGTGGCGACCATGGGGATCGGCTTCTATCGATCGGCGGTTACCGAGGCGATGTTGCGCGACGACATCCTGCCGGAATTGCGCGCCGCGGTGCGCGCAACGGAGCGCCGGCTCACCGCCCTACGCGGCCAGCTAGCCGCCACCGATGTTTCATCAGGTGAAATAGCCCACATCGGTCCATCCCGCCCAAGCACGCCGCGTTAGCCTCCCCCATCGCCGCACCAAGTCGGCCACGGGGGAAACCAGGATGCATACGCCAACCCTTGATAGGGATGCCGAGGTCACGGCACTGCTGGTCGGCGCTGTCGACCTTCACTGCCATAGCGGACCGGCCGCCATGCCGCGCATCCTCGACCATCACCAGGCGCTGCTGGACTATGCCGCGGCCGGGTTCCGGGCGTTGGTCTACAAGGATCACTTCTATCTTGGCGTCGCCCACGCCGTGATCCTCGAGAAGTTGTTCCCCGATCTGGGCGTGAAGCTGTTCTCCGGCATCGCGCTCAACAACGCTTCGGGCGGCATCAACCCCCATGCCGTCGACCATGCGATGGCGATGGGCGCGAAGATCGTCTGGATGCCGACGCTCTCCGCAGCAAACCACATCGGGCAGCTCTCAGGCCAGGGCAAGACCTTCCCGAAGACCGCGCGCAAGATGCTCGACGCCATCCCGCTGCGCGCCACCGACGCCAATGGCCCGGTGAGCGATGCAACGAAGCAGGTATTGGACCTCATCGCCGAGGGGGACGCGATTCTGGCCGGTGGCCATCTCGACGCCGCCGAGATGATCAAGGTGTTCGAGGAGGCCAGGCGCCGCGGCGTGACCCGCATGCTGGTCAATCATCCCGGCTATCTCGTCGGCGCCAGCGACGATCAGATCCGCGAGATGGTCGCGATGGGCGCGTATATCGAGCACTCCATCTGCATGTGGGTCGGCGGCAAGACGCGGTTCACGCCGGCGGACATGCTGCACATGATCGAGGTGGCGGGGGTCGACCGCACGATCCTCGGCTCCGACCTCGGCCAGCAGGGCGCGCCGATGCCGATCGACGGCTTCCGGGGCATGGTGCGGCTGCTGCTCGACCAGCAGGTGTCCAAGGCCGACATCCGCAAGCTGGTCGCAACCAATGCCGCTGCGATGCTGGGCCTCGAACCCGACGCCGCCTGAGCAGACACGCACCACAGGGAGGATAACAGCATGAACAGACGTCAACTGGGCGGCCTGACCGCCGCGCTTGCGCTGGCGCCCACGGTCCGCGTCGCCGCGCAGGTGCGGGAGAGCGCCTGGCCCAACCGCCCCATCCGAATCATCGTCGGCTTCGCCGCCGGCGGCGTGGCCGACACCATGGCCCGGCTGATGGCGCCGAAGCTGGCCGAGGCGCTGCGCCAGCCGGTTGTGGTGGACAACAGGCCGGGCGCCAATGCGGTGATCGCCGCGGAGGCCACGGCACAGGCAGCGCCGGACGGACACACGATCATGCTGTCGGCGGAAACGCTGGCGGTCTCGCCGTTCCTGGTGCCTAACCTGCCCTATCGTCCGCTGTCGGACTTCGCCTTCGTGACGCAATGCGGCTACTTCGACCACGTCGTGATGGTCGGGCGGAATTCGCGCTTCCAGACCCTGGACGAGGTGATCGCCGCCGCCCGCGTGCAGCCGGACCATATCACGGTCGGCGCCATCGGAACGCTGCGCGTCGACAAGCTGCGCGTCCAGGGGCCTCTGCCGGTCGAGCCGGTTGCCTTCCGCACCACGCCCGAATTGCTCGCCGCGATCGCGAATGGAACGGTGGATGCCGGCATCGACGTGATCGGCCCGACCTTGCCATTGATCCAATCCGGCTTGCTGCGCGCCCTGGCCACAACCGGGCGTCAGCAGTCATCGATCCTGCCGCAGGTACGCCCCGCCGTCGCCTTCGGCCTCGGCTATGTGCATACGAGCTGGAACGGGATCATCGGGCCGCGAGCACTGCCCCAAGCCATCATCGAGCGGCTCAATAGCGAGTTCCACGTCATTCTCCAGCAGCCCGATGTTATCGGGCGCTTCACCGGCATGGGGGTGACGCCACGCTACGGCACGCCCCAGGCCTTCGCGGAGCTGATGCGTGATGAGGTGGAGGTGTGGAAAGCCATCCTTCCACTGCTATCCCCGGCGTAGCCGGCCGGGCTCGCGGCCTATTCGGGAAGCCGAGCCAGGACCCGGCTGCATCGCACGCGACCAGCTGCCGTCAATCGAGGCGGCAGCATCTGTCAGTTCTGAAGGCCGGCTTCCGTGATGACCTTGCGCCAGTTGACGGTATCCGCCGCAAGCAGCGAACGCACATCGGATGGTCCGCCACTTTCCGCCGTCAGGCCGATGCGCGCCATGCGCGACTGGTATTGCTGATCGCTGGTCACGCTGTTGAGCGCGGCGGCGATCTTCTCGACCACCGACGCAGGCGTCCCAGCCGGGGCAAACAGCGCCATCCACAGCACCGCCTCGAAGCCTGGAAGCGTCTCCGCGACGGTTGGAACGTCCGGCAGATTGGCCAGGCGTTCCCGGGACGAAATGGCCAGCGCCCGCGTCTTGCCTTCCTCCAGGGAGGGCATGGCCTCCACCGGTGACTGGAAGTTGCAGTGGATGCGGCCCGCCTGCAGGTCGAGCAGCCCCTCCACCCCGCCCCGATTAGGCACCGCCGTCATCTCGATCCCGGCCCGCTGGCACAGCATCTGCATCGCGAGATGAACGACGGTGCCGACGACGCCGCCATAGTTGAGCTTACCCGGGTTGGCCTTCGCATAGGCGATGAACTCCGGCAGCGTCCTCGCGGGCACGCCGGGGAAGACATGGAACACGAAGGCGCCGCGGTACACCATGCCGACCGGCGCCAGCTCCGTCTGAGGGTCGCGGGGAGTCAGCCGCGGCTGCAGCGTCGGATTGATCGCAAGCGAACTGGTGCCCGCCAGAAGCGTGTAGCCGTCAGGCCGGGCCTGCGCGACGAGGGTGGAGGCGATGGAGGTCGCGCCGCCAACGCGGTTCTCCACCACCACGCGCTGACCGATGGCGTCGCCGAGCCGATCGGCCGTCAATCGCGTCGCGATGTCGGTCTGTCCACCGGCCGCATAGGCGTTGACGATGGTGAGCGGGCGCGAAGGGAAGGCATCCTGCGCCTGAGCCGGCAGCGCCGCGAAGGGCAGGCTGCCGAGAAGGGCGCGACGGCCGATGTAACTGGGCATGTCCGTTTCCTCGATTTCTGTGTCCGGGCTCGCGCCCCTGCGCAGGCAGCTAGCCAACGGCACCGCCGGCCCGCGCAATGATCGGCTTGTAGCGTTCGATCTCCGAAGCGGTGAACGCGGCCAGGTCCTGCGGCCCGCCATATTCGATGCGCGTCGCGCTATCCGACATGGCGCTCTGCAGCTCGGGGTCCGCCAGCGCGCGACGCGTCGCCTCGGCCAGCGTGCTCGTGCTTTCGGCGGGCAGGCCAGCGGGACCATACAGGCCGAACCACGATGTAAAGACGATATCGGGATAGCCAAGCTCGACCATCGTCGGCAGTTGAGGCAGCCATGGAGAACGCGTCTTGCCCGTGGTGGCCAGGGCGACCAGGGCACCTGATTCGATATGCGGCTTCAGCGTGAGATAGGGGTAGAAGCTCAGTGACACCACGCCGGACAGCAGGTCCGCGAAGAGCTGGCTGTTGTTGTAGGGCACATGCGTCATGCTGAAGCGCGCCGCCGCCTTGAAGGTCTCCCCGGCGAGATGCGCGCTGGCGCCGGCGCCTGGCGAGCCGAAGTTCAGCCGGTTCGGATTGGCGCGACCGTATTGCACCAGCTCCTCGACCGAGCGTGCCGGCACGCGTGCATTCACGACCAGCACCGAATCCTGGCTGACGAGCCGCGCGATCGGCGTGAAGTCCCGCCGTGGATCGTAGCGGATATCGCGGTAGAGGCTGATATTCACCGCCATCGTCTGGTTGTTGCCGAACAGCATGGTGTAGCCATCGGGACGGCTGCGGGCGACCAACTCCGTGCCGATCATCCCGCTCGCGCCTGGGCGGTTATCCACGATGATGCGCTGGCCGAGGATGCTGCTGACGCGTTCGCCGATTTGTCGTGCCAGAAGATCCGTGCCTGTCCCCGGGCCATAGGCCACGACCCAGGTGATCGGACGCGAAGGGTAAGCCTGGGCGAAGGCGCGCTCCGCGGCCAGCGTGGCGAGGGGCAGGCCCGCGCCAATCTGGCCGAGCCGACGACGTGTGATGGTCATGGTGTTGTTCCTTCCCATTTGTCGCGGCTTCAGTGGCCGCTTCTTCAACTATCGTCTGGTGAGGCCGAGTATCTCCCGCGCTTGCTGGACACTGGCGACCGCGCCGCCCAGTGCATCGAGCACGCTCGCGGCCTTCTCCACCAAGGCTGCATTGCTCGGTGCCAATACGCCCTTGCGGATGAATACGTTGTCCTCCAGGCCGACGCGGACATGGCCGCCCAGCAGCCAAGCCTGTGCCAGCATCGGGTATTCCCACCGGCCGACGCCGAAGGCGCTCCAGCGCGCGCCTGGCGGGAGTTGGGAGGCAAGGTAGGACATGGTCGCGGCGTTGGCCGCGGCGCCGTATTTAATGCCGAGGCAGAGCTGGACGAAGGGGTCGGGCGGCAGCGTGCCATCGGCCAGAAGGTCCTTGGCCAGCTGGAGGTCGCCGCTGTCGAAGCACTCCAGCTCCGGCTTCGTGCCTGCCTCGCGGATCAGCTTCGCCATGATGCGCAGGTTCTGCGGTGTATTGATCACCACCGAGGTGCCCGAATACATGGTATTGAAGTCGAGGCTGCAGATGTCGGGCTTCAGCGCCACCACATGCTCCACGCGGCGTTCGGGATGCATCAGCGTGGTGCCTGGCGCCGCCACCTTCGGATCCTCCGCGCTCGGCACGAAGCGCTGGCCGGGGCCGGTGGTCAGGTTGATCAGCACATCGGTGCCGCTGTCGCGGATGCGCTCCACCACCTCGCGGTAATGGCTGAGCTCCATCGAGGGTCGGCCATCCGGATAGCGCACATGGATATGCACGATCGCCGCTCCGGCGCGCGCCGCATCGATGCAGGCGGTCGCGATTTCCTGCGGCGTGCAGGGCAGTTCGGGATGGTTCGCCCGGGTGGTGATATTGCCGGTGACGGCGCAGGAGATGATGGTCGGCATGGGCAGCTGGCTTCCAATTCGATGCACGTCAGGCGTGGGAGAACATGGCGCGGCCCGGCACCGGCATGCGCACCCGCATCACGGAGGCCGTGGAGGCCTCCAGGATGAACAGGTCGCGCCGGTCTGGCCCGCCATAGGCGATGTTGGTCACGGATTTGCCGGTGCAGGACCGGATGCGCAGCAAGGGCTCCCCATCCGGTGAGAAGAGCCAGACCGTGCCGTTGCGGGCATGCGCCACGGCGATGTTGCCCGCCTCGTCCAGCGCCAGGCCATCCGGCCCCAGGCCGCCGCTGAGCTGGATGAAGAGGTCGATCTGCCGCGAAGCCGCATCGCCCGCGGCGGGAAAGCGCCACACGGCATTGCCGCGCGTCACGCCGACCAGCAGGTTGTGCCCGGCATGATCCAGCACCAGGCCGTTCGGGGTCGGCGCATTGTCGATCAACAGTTCCGCTGACCCGCCTGCCGGCGGAATGCGGAAGACGCGGCCGGTGGGGTCGCCCAGGTGGCTCCGCCCGGGATCGGTGAGGTAGAGCGTCCCGTCAGGGCCGAAGAACAGGTCATTCGGCCCGCGGAATCGCTCGGCATTCGGACGGGTCACGTAGGGCCGGACGATCTTCTCCTCCGGATGCATCACCATGATGCCCTGCGCCCTGTCCGCCAGGAAGATGCGGCCGTCCCGATGGATCTTCAGCCCGTTGGGCTCGCCCTCATACCGCGTGACGAGCACCCAGCGGCCCTCCGGGTCGATCCGGAAGATCCGCCCATGCGGGATATCCGTGCACCAGAGGTGGCCGTCGCGGTCGAAGGACGGTCCCTCCAGGAAGGAATGCACAGGCCCTGCCGCATGCGTTCGGCTCTGCGCCCAGAAGCTCGGGGGACCGCGCCAGCGCAGATCCTCCGGCAGGGCGGTGAAGAGTTCCGCCTGCAGCTCGTCGGGGCGCGACATGTCACGCATGCAGATCCGTCCGCAGCGTGCGCAGCGCGTTGACCAGGATATTGGTGGTGTTGAAGCAGATCATGCGCGCCCCCTGCGCGGCCAGTTCGCGCGCCTGCGGTGCGGCACGCGCGATGGTGGCGAAGGCGGGGCCATCCGGCATCGCGGCGAGTTCCTCGCGGATCCGCGTGACGGCGCCGGTGACCTCCGGATGCGCGAGGTTTCCCAGATGGCCCATGGAGGAGGCCAGGTCGTTGGGGCCGACGAACAACGCGTCCACGCCCGGCACGCGCGCAATCGCGCCCACCTGGCTCAGCGCCTCCGCATCCTCGATCATCGCGATCACCGTGGTGCGGCCCGCCTGTTCGCGCAGCATAGTGGCGCCATCGCCGGTGCCGTGCCGCGCCGCGCGGGACAGGGTGCTGATGCCGCGGCGGCCGAGCGGCGGGTAGTAGGAATGCTGCACGATCCGCGCCGCGACTTCCGCGCTGGTCACATGCGGAACCATGATTCCATCGGCACCGAGATCCAGCACATGCAGGATATCATCGGCTCCGCCGCGTGGCACGCGGACCAGCGCGGCGATGCCGGAGGCTGCCGCCGCGCGCAGCATGTGCTCCAGCGTCTCCAGCCCTGCCCCGCCATGTTCCGTGTCGATGATGACGAAGTCGAAGCCGGACCAGCCCGCGATCTCCACGGTGGCCGGGGACGGGATGCCGACGAAGAAGCCGTACAGCGTCTTATCGCCGCGCAGCTTGGCCTTGAACGATGGTGTCTCTGTCATTCTGTCTTTTCCTCCCATCCGCTCACCCGCCGGCACGCCTTGGCTAGGGTGGCGGACGTGTCCGGGTGTAGTCGCGGGCACAGAGATGGCCGCCCTGGTAGCGCTCGGTGATCGGGTCGTCGCTGACGATGCCGGCGAAGGCGGCGGCGTAGTCGTCCGCGCTGTCCTGCGGTGCCCAACCGATGCGCGCCCGCGCATCGTGGCGCCACCAGCTCCGGCTATTGGCGGAGGCGCCCCAGATGATGTCGCAACCGACCTCCTCGGCCCGCAGCGCCGCGGCGACCAGACGTGCGAGATCGGCGTAGGAGAGCCAGCTCGACAGCGTCCGCCGGTCCCTGGGTTCCGGGAAGCCGGAGCCGATGCGGATGGAGAGATTCTCGACGCCGTGCTTGTACCAGTAGAGCCGGCCCATGAGCTCCCCATAGGCCTTGGACAGGCCGTAATAGGTATCGGGCCGCAGCTCGCAATCGGCGTCGAGCGGCGAGCTCCGCTCGTGGAAGCCGATGGCGTGGTTCGAGGAGGCGAAGATCACCCGCGCACCGGCCAGCCGCGCCGCCTCATAGATGTTGAACAGGCCGCCGACGTTCGGGCCCAACACCTCATCGAAGGGCCGCTCAGTGGAGACGCCGCCGAAATGCACGATGGCGCCGCAGCCTCCGCCGAGGGCCAGGATCGCCGCGTGATCGCAGAGATCGGCCTGCGCGAAGCGCGCGCGGGGTGGCAGCGGGCCGGGAAACGGCTTGATATCCGTCAGCACCAGGTCGAAACCCACCTCGGAAAGATGGGCCGCCAGCATGCTGCCCAGCGCGCCGGAAGCACCCGTGAGCAGAACGGGCCGTGCCGGCACCGCGCTCAAGCCGGCACCGGACCAAGGGTCTCCACGCGATGCATGCGACGCGGCAGGTCGCCATAGTCGAAGATCGCGAGATGCTGCGTCGCACGGTTGTCCCAGATCAGCAGGTCGCCGACCTTCCAGCTGTGGCGGTAGATGAATTCGGGGCGGCGGATATGCGCCCAGAGCTCCTCCAGCAGCGCATCGCTTTCCTCGGGCGACAGGCCGACGATCCGCGCCGTATGGCCCTCCGTCACGAACAGTGCCTTGCGGCCCGTCACCGGATGCACGGCGACGATCGGATGCTCGACATCCGGGTATTCCGCCTTCTGGGCATCCGTCAGCGGTGGCCGGCGCAGGTCGCCCTGACGGCGCTTCTTCTCCAGGTGATGCGTGAAGCTGTGCACGGCTTTGCGGCCGGCGATACGGCCGCGCAGCGCATCGGGCAGCGCGTCGTAGGCTTCCGCCACGCTGGCGAACAGCGTGTCGCCCAACGCCTTGCCATCACTATAGGGCACCTCGAGCGCGTAGAGCGCCGTGTACATGTCGGGGTGCGCCATATGCGTGCCGTCGGCGTGCCACATCGCGCCCGCATCCATCAGGCCGATGTTGCGCCCGTTCTCCACAATGTTGGAGATCACCATCATGTCCGGCTGACCCGGCACGCTGAAAGCATTCGCACGGCTATAGGCGGATTTCTTGACCGGGCCGAGCTTCTCCATGAAGGCGAGTTGCTCGCCCGGCGTCAGGTGCTGGTCGCGGACCACGATCACGCCGTAGCGGTGCAAGGCATCCAGCACGAGCGTGATGACGGCGGGCGTCACGCGCGTACCGAGTTCGAGCCCGGTGATCTCGGCGCCGAGGGCCGGCGCCATGGCGCGCAGGCGCGGGCCATCCGTGGACATGGACGGCCTGGTGAGCATGGAAGAGTAGAGCTCGGACATTCGGGCATTCTCCCTTGAGGTCACCTTGGCGGCGGCCTTCATGATATCGATACCATTCTACGGCCGCAGCTTGCCTCGTGCATGGCGCGACCGATATTTGGAATTAATGGTAACGATACCATTATCGGCAGCCGCGTCAACAGATCATCGGCTGGCGGCGCATGTTGCCGCGTGGTTAGGTGGGACGTCCCCGGTCAACCTGGATTTTCCTCGCAGCGCATGCCTTCGAACGACCACTCCGATGCCGATCGATCCGGCAAGCCGCCGGGCCGTGCACCGGTACGGATCACCGACGTGGCGGCTGCCGCCGGCGTTTCCGCGATCACGGTGTCGCGCGCGCTGAACACGCCTGATCTTCTGTCAAAGGGCACGTTGCGACGCGTGCTCACCGCGGTGAAGCAGTTGGGCTATGTGCCAAACCTGACGGCCGGTGCCTTGTCCTCACGCCGCTCTCGCATGGTGGTCGCCATCGTGCCGACGATCGCCAGCCCGATGTATGCGGAGACCCTGCAGTCCTTCACGAGCACCCTGTCGGCGGCGGGCTACAACGTTGTCCTCGGGCTCGGCGGCTTCGATGACCGCAACGAGGAGCAGCTCGTGACCACGCTGCTGGGCCGGCAGCCCGACGGCATGTTGCTGGTCGGCGCGGTCCATTCCGCGGCGGCGAGGCGGCGACTCGCCCAGGCCGGCATCCCGATCGCCGAGATCTGGGGCGACGGATCGCCGGATGGCGACCTGCAGGTCGGCTTCAGCCATGTCGGCGCCGGTGAGGCTGTCGCCACGCACCTGCTGGGCCGTGGCTACGAACACCTCGGCATCATCTCCTCCGATGATTCGCGTGCGCTGGAGCGGTTGGAGGGCTTTCGTGCGGCACTTGGGCGGCGCGGCCACAGCATCGCCTTTCAGCGCCTGGTGGCGCCGCCCAGCACGATCATGGAAGGCCGCCGCTCGCTGGATGCGTTGCTGGGCGCGCTTCCTCGCGGCGGCGCCGTGTTCTGCAGCTCCGATCTGCTGGCAGCCGGGCTGGTCATCGAGGCGCGGGTGCGCGGCCTGGAAGTTCCGCGCAATCTGGCGGTATGCGGCTTCGGCGACCTCGAAATTGGCCGGGCGATGGAGCCGGCGCTGACGACGGTCAGCGTGGATGGGGCGGCAATGGGAGAGATGGCGGCACGCTGTCTGATCGCCCGGCTGTCCGGCGACCCGGCGCCACGGCACATCACGGTACCCGTGGAGATCATTCAGCGGGCGACCAGCTGAGGTAACGATGCGCGCAGCGGCACAGTTTCGGTGGAGAACGAGCCAGGCCGCGGCGTCGACCGCCGCACCACTGTGCGCGGCCCATCAGGCAGCCTTATCGGACGCCGTGAGATTCTCTCGGATGGCAGCCAACTTTGCACGCTGGCGATGCCGGATGGCGGTGTCGTCGTGCAGGGTTTGCAGTCCGGCGAGGGACATGGATGTCCATAGGGCGATGCACCACGGCTTACGACGGCAATATGGTACGACTTCCAGCGTGGTCAGGTCTGAGTTGTCCTTGGTCGAGAATCTAGTCCGTCCCTACGGTACGGCAGGATCAAGGCGCCTCGACATCTATCACCGCGTCGACGGAAAAGACACCATCTGCGCCTATGACATCAAGACCGGTGCTGCCGGATTGAGCGCAGCGCAGGCAGCCAGAATTTTTGTGGAAGCATATGTTTTCGGGCAACAGAGCGGCAACATTCTCTCCCCGCGCGTTCTCGTCATCGAACTGCGGCGGACACCCTGATCATGGCCAGCCAGAAGCAGCTTCGCGAAATCTTTGCCCCGATTCTGGTCGAGCATCCGGACCTGGTCCTGCAGGGCCGCTGGCTGTTCCGCCCGCCCATCGAGACGGCCATCATTGGGCTTCATATTGGCCGGACAGCCTATGTTGGTGACTCAGACGTGGAGCTGTCAGTGCTTCCGCTCTCGCGCTTCTCGCCACCCTCAGCGCTTGGTGACAGGCGGGGCTTCGAAGTCGAACGTGTTATTGGCACCGCCACCCGAACATTGGATTCGGGGCGAGGACGAAGGCCCCCCGCGCATCTTCCAGGACATGCTTGCGCCCGAACATCAAACGCAGCTCCCTGCGTGAGTCGTTCTTCGACAGTGGGCCGGTCGACCTCATCGACGGCTGGCTGGCTGCGATGCGGGGCGACTTTGCCACAGCCGCTGGCAGGCTAAAGGCGTATATCGACAGGACAGGCACACCGTCTTCGCCTTCTGGCGTTCAAGAGCATCAGCAACGCGAAGGGCTTTTGGACACGTTGCAGACCGGCGACTGGGTGCGTGTCGCCGCCTTTCTGCACGAGATGGAGGAGCGAACGATCACTCATCACCGCCTGAAGCGCTTCTGGCGCCGCACGCCATTTCCGTTCGAGAGAGCGTAGCTTTGGCTGCCAATCGCTATACTCAGTATTACACGCCAGGGGTAATGGAGCGAAAAACCGAGTAGCAGTGCGAACCGGAGCAAGAGTCGCGGTCGACAATTAGCCGCTGTGCGGCGCACTACCTTGGGGCGTGCTGCCTCGGGAGGGCTATGGCCCGGTGCATGGCACGGTACCATGCAGCCCGCCGCCAGACACTGAAACGCCAAAATTCGCCTCGCGGAGTTCAGCCACGAGGCGGAGTTCAGCATACGCGCTGCTGGACGCGGGTGCTGCGGTCAGGCGGCCCTGATCCGCCCCAGGAAGTCATCAATCCGCCCCCGCAATGCGGCTGCATCCTGCCGCAGGCCGGATGATGCGCCACGCACTCTTCGCGCTGTGTCCCCGGTCTGGCGCGCATCGCGCGTGACGCCGCTGGCGTGGCGGCTGACCTCCTGGGTGCCGGAGGCGGCTTCCGCCACGGCGCGGCCGATTTCCTGCGTTGCTGCCGCCTGTTCCTCGGCCGCCGCTGCCACCTGCTGCGTCGCATCGCTCATGGTTGCGATGGTACGTGCGATGTCCTGGATAGCGTCGACCGCTTTGACCGTACCCGCCTGGATCGCATTGATTTGTGCGCCAACCTCCTCCGTCGCGCGCGCGGTCTGGGCCGCAAGCGCCTTCACTTCCCCGGCCACCACGGCGAAGCCCTTGCCGTGTTCGCCGGCGCGTGCCGCCTCGATCGTTGCATTGAGAGCGAGGAGATTGGTCTGGGACGCGATACCGGTGATGAGGCGCACAACCTCGCCGATCCGCTGCGCGGAGCCGGACAGCTCCGCAACCGCGGAATCGGTCGCCTGCACCTGTCCCAACGCCATGCGCGCGGCCCCGGCGCTGCCATGGATCTGCCGGGCGACTTCCGACACCGAAGCCGCCATCTCCTCCGCGGAGGCGGCAACGGTCTGCACATTGGCGCTGGCCTCCTCCGAGGCAGCGGCGAGTGATGCCGCGCGCTCCGCGCCGCTCGAGGCGATTTCCTCCATCTCGCCCGACGTGGTGTCGAGCTCAGCGGAAGCTTCCGTGACCCGCACGAGCGCCGCGGTCGCCTCGGCCTCGAAGCCCCGGACCAGAGCTTCGAGCTCCGCGGCGCGGGCGGCCTTGATGGCGCTTTCCCGCGCCATCGCCTCATCCGCTGCGCGCTTTTCAACTAGCGCCGTGCGGAAGCTGGTCAGGGCGGCGGCGATACGGCCGATTTCCGTCTGCGGCGGCAAGGATGGCACGCTGGTGGAAAGATCCCCTGCCGCCATCGCCTGCATCGGTCGGACGACCGAGGCGATGCCGCGGTCAACACCGCGCAGGATAGCGAAGGCGAGTCCACCACCCACCAGCACCGACACTGCGATCAGCCCCACCACGAGCGCCCATGTCAGCGAATAGGCCTCGGCGGCCTCTTGCCCGGATTGCGCGCCGGCTTGCAGGTTGAACCGCACCAGCTTGTCGAGTTCATCACGCAGCACGCGGTAGGCGGCGATGGCGCGCTCCTCCAGCAGTTGCGCCGCCTCCGTCTTGCGCATTGCGCGGGATGGGGTCAGCGTATCCCGTGCTGCCGCGATGTATCTGTCCCAGGCGCTGCGCATACTGGCCACGAGCTCTCGCTCCGCCGATGTATCGACCAGCAGTTCATATTCGGCCAGCACTTCCGCGAAGCGGCTCTCCCAACCTTGAATCCGGGCTTCGATCCGAAGCATCTCAGTCTCGGTCGTCTTCACGACATGCAGGGCCACGTTGAAGCGGTGGTCGCCGGCAACTATGTTCAGTGAACCCAATCCACGCACGCTTGGCATCGCGTTGTTTTCTAACTCCACCGCGACATTTCGCACAGCGCCCATGCGATTCAGGGCAATCGCGCCCAGCAGCGCCGTGAGCGTGAGCAGCAGGGTGAAAGTCGCGGCGAGTTTGGCGCGGATGGAGACGTTGCCGAGCATGGATGGGCTCCAGGGACCACGCCTGTCATGGGCGTTTTCCCCGCATGTTATGCCGCAATGCTGTTAAAAATTGGTTCCGGTGCTGGTATGGCCGTGTCTGAGCGCAGATCGCGCCAGGGTGCGACCCGATACAGGACGCCGTTTGCGATTCCTCACCCGATCTTCACGCAGCCTCTAGAGTGGAGCCTTACCATGGGTTGACGGGAACCAGTTGGCCTCGGGGCAGCAGCCTTGTGCTCCGAGGCATGCAGAGCGGCCAGTGCCGGTGCGTAGCCCGGCGAGATGGGCTGGATGAAACGCAAAACGCCGCCCAGTGGGCGGCTGCAGGGACATCTGGTCCCCGTTTTGCTGCCGCGGCGGAGACGCCGAGGCGGGCGCGCGACAACGATGGGCGTCAGATCTATCGAGGTTCAACACGCGTGAGAGCAGAGTGGTGGTACGGCGGGGTGGCGGGCAGTGTGCCGTCCCTCGGCCCGATATGAATCTGGCTACGGCTTCCGCGATGAACAGCACGCAGCTTCTGTTGTGGATCGGGGGCCTACTTCGGACCCGACAACGCCGCCGGACGCACCGTCGCGCGAGAACATCGAGCTCGCCCGCTGGCCTTCCACCCAAGCTGATCCACGCGGCTGCTCGTCTCCAGGCACATGAAACAGCGGGGTGGAGCAGGCCCCTCAGAATCCCTCGAACAGCTCGGTCGAGAGATACCTCTCCGCAAAGCTCGCGGCGATGGCGACGACCAGCTTGCCCGACAAAGCAGGGTCGCTCGCCACCTGCATGGCGGCATGAAGCGCGGCGCCGGAGGAGATGCCGATCGGCAGGCCTTCCTCGCGCGCGCAGCGCCGCGCGGCGGCAATGGCCTCTCGCTCCGTCACGCGCAGCACGCCATCGAGCTGGTCCAGTTCCAGCACGGTTGGCCGAAAGCCGGCGCCGATGCCCTGGATGCGGTGCGGGCCTGGCTCATCGCCGTTCAGCACCGCGCTCTCGGCCGGCTCTACGCCCAGCACGCGCAGGCCAGGCGCGCGCGGCTTCAGCGTCCGCGCGATACCGGTGGCCGTGCCGCCCGTGCCGATCCCGGAAATGATGGCCGCGACATCACCCCCGGTATCGGCCCAGATCTCCTCGGCCGTCGTGGCGGCATGAATGGCGGGGTTGGCGGGGTTGTCGAACTGCTTCGGCATCCAGGCGTCGGGAGTTTCGGCAATGATCTGCTCCGCCCGGGCCATGGCCCCGGCCATGCCGGCGCGGGCGGGTGTGAGGACCAGCTCGGCACCCAGCAGCCACATCATCTTGCGGCGCTCCATGCTGGCGCCGTCCGGCATCACCACGATCAGCCGATAGCCCTTCGCGGCGGCGACAAAGGCCAGCGCGATCCCGGTATTGCCGGAGGTCGGTTCCACCAGAACTGACCGGCCCGGCGTAATCAGCCCGTCGCGTTCGGCGGCCTCGACCATGGCCAGGCCGATGCGGTCCTTCACCGAGCCGAGCGGGTTGAAATATTCCAGCTTCAACGCAAGACGCGCCTTCAGACCGGCGGAGGCGCCCAGCCTGGGCAGCAGGACGAGCGGCGTGCCACCAATTGTCTCCAAAACGCTGCCGTAGAGACGCCCCCGGGACCTGGCCGGCTCAATAGCCGCGGATGGGACCGGTGCGACAGCGCGCACCGGGGTTGCGCGGGGGTTGGAGGAGGTTCGTCTTGCCATGGGCGGACCATACAAGTCAGGCGTGACGGCCGTAAGGGGCCAGGCTGGCAATACACGCCATAATGGCGTAGATCAGCAGCCGTTGGATCCGCTAAACGACTGAAAATTCGGCCCGGCACGGGGCCGGATAACCCGCGCCGCGTGAAATCCGCCCTCGTTGACCGATAGAAGGCCAACCCGATGATCCTCCGCCGAGACCGCGCCCTGCTGGCCATCGACATCGTCCTGGACGTCGCCTTTCATGCCGGAAGAGGGTTGGACGCGACCGGCGGCGCGGAAATCGCTGACCGCCTACTGGCCCAGCGCCGTGGTATCGAGCCGGTGCTGCAGGGACTGTCGCGCGGCGGCATCCTGGACAGCACCCGAGGCCCGAAAGGCGGCTATCGCTTGGCCCGGGCGCCCCGCGCCATCACCCTGGCCGAGATCGTGGACGCGGTCACGGAGACGGAGGAGGAGACACCCCCCGGCCGCCTGGCCGTCGCGGTGACCGCGCCGCTTTGGCGCGACCTGGATGCCGGGCTGCGGGAGCGTCTGGCGAAAACGACGATCCACGACCTTTTGCGCCAGGCCGCCGCCGCCGGCCTGCGCCGGCCGACATCCGAGCCGCTGGATTTCGCGATCTGATCCGGGGCCGCCTTGGTCCAAGGCCGTGGTGGCCGATATCACGCCGACGATGCGTGAGGTGAATCGATGATTGACGGGCGGCAGGGTATGGCGCTGCTGCTGCTGGCCGGCGGCGCGGCCTGGGTGGCGGTAGGCCAGGGCGCCGGGCAATCTCTCTCCTGGGGTCTTGGGGCGGCGCTTGGCCTGGTGCTGTTTCATGCCAGCTTCGGCTTTGCCGGCGCGTTCCGCCGCCTGCTGGCGGAACGCCGCTCCGCCGGGCTGCGGGCGCAGATGGTGATGCTGGCGCTGGCCGTGGCGCTGTTCCTGCCGGCGCTGGAGGTGGGTGTACTGGGCTGGCAACCGGTGCGCGGCTTCGTGTTTCCGGTGGGGCTCGGCCTGCTGCTCGGCGCCTTCCTGTTCGGCATCGGCATGCAGCTGGGCGGCGGCTGTGCCTCCGGCACGCTCTACACCGCGGCGGGCGGCCAGGGCGTGCGGATGTGGCTGACGTTGGCGGCGTTCATCGCCGGGGCCACGTTGGCCGCCTGGGATGCCGAGCGCTGGCTGGACTGGCCGGCGCTGCCACCCGTCTCCCTGCCCGCGCTGCTCGGCACCTGGCCGGCGCTGCTGCTGAGCTTGGCGGCGCTGGCGCTGGTCTGGTGGGTCGCAGCCCGGCTGGAGCGGCAAAGCCATGGGGCTGTGGAACCGCTGGCCTGGCGCGGTGGCCACCTGCTGCGCGGCCCCTGGCCGATGGTCTGGGGCGCGGTGGGGCTGGCGCTGTTGAACTTTGCCACGCTGTGGATCGCGGGCCGCCCCTGGGCCATCACCGCCGCCTTCCCGCTCTGGGGGTCGCGCGCGGTGGAGGCGCTGGGCTGGGACGACCCGGCCTTCTGGGCCTATTGGGAGGATCCGACGCGGGCCGAGGCCATACTGCGGCCCCTGCTAGCGGACCGGACCACGGTGATGGATCTCGGCCTGATGGCTGGCGCCTTCCTGGCCGCGGCACTGGCCGGGCACAGGGCCAGGTGGCGTTGGCCACGCCCGGGGGAGGCTGCGGCGTCCGTGATCGGCGGCTTGCTGCTCGGCTACGGCGCGGTGCTCGCCTATGGCTGCAATGTCAGTGCCTATTTCGGCGGAATCGCCAGCGGCAGCTTGCATGGCTGGGTTTGGATCGTCCCGGCGCTGATCGGCAATACGGTGGGGCTGCGGCTGCGGCCGGCCTTCGGGCTGGCGCGTTGAAATCAGGGTTTGACCGCAACGACAGGTGAATTATAGGACATCTGTGGAATATGAAAAATTCCACAGAAACGAACGGGGAAACGCAGATGCCCGCCCGCCTGTCCTTCGCCATCGCCGCGGCCAGCCTCGGGCTGCTGTCGCCGGCCACTGCCCAGACCCAGGCCCCGCTTCTGGCCGAGGCCTGCCTCGGCTGCCATGGCCCGGCGGGCAGCGGCGCCACAGGCGTGCCCGCTTTGGCCGGCCGCGATGCGGCGGAGTTGCGCGCGACGCTGGCCGCCTTCCGCGCCAACGAACGCCCCGCCACCATCATGGGCCGCATCACCCGCGGCTATACGGAGGCCGAACTGACGGCCATCGCCGAGCATTTTGCGCGTGGGGAGAGCCGCTGATGACGCCGAACCTCTCGCGCCGCGCCCTGCTCGGCGCCGCTGGCCTTCTGGCAGCCCCCGCCACCGTGCGGGCGCAGTCCCAGGCCCGGCTGCTGGTGATCGGCGGCGGTTTCGGTGGCGCCTCCGCTGCCAGCTTCGCCCGCAAGCGCTACCCCTGGCTGGAAGTGACGCTGGTGGAGCCGAAGGCGCGCTTCGTCACCTGCCCCTACGGCAACCTCGTGATCGGCGGCACGAAGCAGATCGGCGACATCAGCCATGGCTATGACGGGCTGCGCGGCCGCGGCGTGCGGGTGGTGCAGGATTGGGCCAGCGGCATCGACCCCGTGGCGCGCCGCGTGCGTCTGCAGGGTGGGGAGACGCTGGGCTATGACCGGCTGATCCTGTCCCCCGGCATCGCGCTGCGCTGGGGTGCGCTGGAGGGCTATGACGAGGCGGCCTCCGAGATCATGCCGCATGCCTGGGTGCCCGGCGACGGCGCCCAGACCCTGCTGCTGCGGCGCCAGCTGGAGGAGATGCCGGACGGTGGCGTGGTCGGCATCGCCATCCCGGCCAATCCCTTCCGCTGCCCGCCCGGCCCCTATGAGCGGATCAGCATGATCGCGGCCTACCTCCAGCGTCACAAGCCGCGCTCCAAAATCCTGGCGCTGGATGCGAAGGATGCCTTCAGCAAGCAGGGGCTGTTCCAGGATGCCTGGGCGGCGCTCTATCCGGGCCTGATCGAATGGGTGCCGGCCAATCGCGACGGCCGCGTCGTGCGCGTCGATGCGCGGGAACGGGTGCTGGAAAGCGAGTTCGGCGAGAAGCACAAGGTGGCGGTGGCCAATGTCATCCCGCCTCAATCCGCCGCGCGCATCGCGATCGAGGCCGGCCTGGCGAACGAGACGGGCTGGGTGCCGGTGAACCCCGTCACCTTCGAATCCCGCGCAGCCCCCGGCATCCATGTGGTGGGCGATGCGAACATCCCCGGGCCGATGCCGAAATCCGGCTATATCGCCAACAGCACGGCCAAGCAGGCGGTGGCCAGCGCCGCGGCGTCGCTGCGGGGCGAGGCGCCGCCCAGCCCGGTCTACTACAACACCTGCTATTCGCATGTCGGCGCCGAATACGGCATCTCGGTCGTCGGCATCTATCGCCCGAATGCGGAGGGCACGGCGATCGTCGAGGTCCCGCAATCCGGCGGCATCTCCCCGCGTGGCGACCTGCCGGAGCAGCGGCGGCTGGAGGCGATCTACGCCGATGCCTGGTATGAGAGCATCACCAGGGACATGTATGGCTGATGCTGACCCGCCGCGCCGCCCTCACCCTGATCCTGCTGCCCGCCACCGCTTTGGCGCAGACGCCCGATGAGGCGCTGCGCGCGGCGATGCGGGAGGCCATAGGCGATGCGGTCCCGGCCGAGGGCGGCATCACCCTGGTGGTGCCGACCGTGGCCGAAAATGGCGGGCAGGTGCCGGTGACGGTGCGGGTGGACAGCCCGCAGACCGAGGCCGAGCACGTCACCGCCATCCATCTTTTTGCCACGCGCAACCCGACGCCTGGTATCGCCAGTTTCCGGCTGACGCCGCTGTTGGCGCGTGCCGAGGTGCAGACGCGCATCCGGCTGGCGGAGGCGCAGCGCATCCTCGTCCTTGCGCAGTTCAGCGATGGCACGGTGCGTCAGGCGGCCGTCGAAATCCGCGTCACCACCGGGGGGTGCCTGTCATGAGCCTGACCGCGCCGCGCATCCGCGCCCCGCGCAGCGCCCGGGCGGGGGAGGCGGTGGAGATCCGCACGCTGATCGCGCATCCCATGGAAACCGGCCTGCGTCAGGAGGCCGGAGCCTTGGTGCCGCGGGACCTGATCAACCGGCTGGTGGTGCGGGTGAATGGCGCGGTGGCGATGCAGGCGGAGCTGCGCAACGGCTCCTCTGCCAATCCCTACCACGTCTTCTTCCTGCGCCTGGACCGGACCAGCGAGGTCGAGGTCATCGTCACCGACGAGGCCGGGCAGAGCGCCCGGTCCAGCACGCGGATCAGCGTGGGCTGAGCGCTTCAGCGCTGCATGCCCCAGCGCCGCAGAGTCCGCGCCTCCAGCACCCGGAAGATCGCGCCCTCCACCACCAGCCCGATTAAGATCACGGCCGGCAGCCCCGCAAAAACCTCGTCGATCTGCAGGTTGTTGCGCCGCTCGAAGAGGCGAAGGCCCAGCCAATCTTCAACCCGGCGATCACCGCCGGCAGCGCCGCCGGCACCAGGATGCGGAGCGTGAGCTGCCAGCCGCGCAGGCCGAGGCCTGGAGGCGCTGCGCAAGGCTGGCGTCAGCGACTTGGAGATCGTGGAGACGGCGGCCCTCGTCGCCTATTCAACTTCAGCAATCGCATCAACAGCGCGCTCGGCGTTCGCGCGAATGCTGAGGCTGCGCGCGCCCATCGCTGACGTGAACCGACACCACGTGCGGATCAGGCGGCCGATCAGCCCGAGAGCAGGCCGATCAGTCCGATCAGCGCCAGCAAGCCCAGGTTGATCAAGGCGACGGTGCGCGCCGGCAGCCAGGTTTCCCTGAAAAGGTCGTTCGGGCCGGGCAGAAACAGGCTGTCCCTCATGGTGTCCGTGACACGCATCGCATCCGTCTCCTCATCTCCTCTGGCTCCGCAGTCCAGGCCAGAATCAGCCCGTGGCACGCCACGACCGCGCCTCGCCGCAACGGGGTCCAGCCGTGTCGTGGTCACAGGCGGATGGCGTCGCGAAAGGCGGGTGGCGCGACCTCGGCTGTGGCACCCAGCGCCGCGACCTCGCCGATCACGATCAGCGCCGGGCCCGGCAATTCCGCGCGCCGCAAGGCGAGCGTGCAGCCGCCCAGGGTGGTGCGCAGCACCGCCTGGCCGGGCAGCGAGGCCTGGGAGATCACGGCGACCGGCGTGGCGGCCGAGCGTCCGGCGGCCAGCAGGCGCAGCGCGATCTCGTCCAGCCGGCTCAGCGCCATGAAGGCCGCGATGGTGCCGCCGGCCCGTGCCAGCGCGTCCCAGTCGGTCGAGCCAGGCAGCGCTCCCGACTCGTCATGGCCGGTGACGAATGTCACGGCGCTGGCCACGCCGCGCTGGGTCAGGGGGATCCCCGCCGCCGCCGGGGCCGCGGTGCCGGCGGAGACGCCGGGGACGATGCGCCACGAGATGCCGGCCGCGTCGAGGCAGGCGGCTTCCTCGCCGCCCCGCCCGAACAGGAAGGGATCGCCCCCCTTCAGGCGGACCACCCGCAGCCCGGCCCGTGCACCGGTGATCAGGCGGGCATTGATGCGAGCCTGCGGCATGGAGGGCTGGCCCTTCCGCTTGCCGACATTCACCACATCCGCACCCGAACGGATCAGCCGCAGCACCCCACGCCCGGCCAGCGAATCATGCAGCACAAGATCGGCATGCCGCAGCGCGTCGGCGGCGCGCAGGGTCAACAGGCCAGGATCACCGGGGCCCGCACCGACAAGCCAGACCTCACCCGCCGCTGGGCCAATGCCCGAAGCGAGTGAGGAGCCATATTGAACAGACATATGACGTGATATCCGAGATTCTGACTAAGAAAACCATGCTTCTGGCCTGCGGAAAAGGCTTATCTTATGTCGTAGGAATCGGAAATTGGCTGCCTTGGTAGAAAATTCTACCCATCTTCGGGAGCCTTCGGCGTCGGACCATTGATTTCCTTGTCACGAGTCGTAGAATTATGGGGCCTCTCCCGCAGACCTTGGGAGCGGAGAAGGGTTCATCGATGTCCGTCCCCAAAGCGCCTTCCCGGCCCGCCATCATCACCGCCAATCGGCTTGGCGACGGTCGGGTCGTCTGGCTGCGCGCCGACAATGCCTGGTCCGAATCCTGCGGCCAGGCGCGGATTTTTGCCCCGACCGAGCTGGCGGAAGGCCTCGCGGCCGGGGCGGCGGCGGAACGCGCGCAGCATGTCGTCGGCGTCTATGCGGTGGAGGTCGAGCCTGGCACCGGTCGGCCCCTGCGCCTGCGCGAAAGGCTGCGCGCCAAGGGCCCCTCCGTCGACGCGGAACCCAAGCCCGCCCTCTCCCTCGCCTCCTGAGGAGCCTCCACGCCATGGACACACAGGCCAGCCCGATCAGCCCGCGGATCTATCGCTACGACGCGATCGACCGGGACTTCCTGGCCTCCCGCATCGCGGAGTTCCGCGGCCAGGTGGCGCGGCGCATGTCCGGCGCGCTAACGGAGGATGAGTTCAAGCCGCTGCGCCTGATGAACGGCCTCTACCTGCAACTCCACGCCTATATGCTGCGGGTCGCGATTCCCTATGGCGTGCTCGAAGCCCGCCAGCTGCGCCAGCTCGGCCATATCGCACGGCGTTACGACCGCGGCTTCGGCCATTTCACCACGCGCCAGAACATCCAGTTCAACTGGGTGAAGCTGGAGGAGACGCCCGAGATCCTGGAGGCGCTGGCCGAGGTGGACATGCACGCCATCCAGACCAGCGGCAATTGCGTGCGCAACGTCACCACGGATGAATTCGCCGGCGCCGCCGCGGATGAGCTGGTGGACCCGCGCGTCTATGCCGAGATCCTGCGGCAATGGTCCACGCTGCACCCCGAATTCACCTACCTGCCCCGCAAATTCAAGATCGCCATCACCGGCGCGCCGCATGATCGCGCCGCGATCAAGGTGCATGACGTCGGCGTGCTGGCGAAGCGCAACGCGGAAGGCGACGTCGGCTTCGAGATCTGGGTTGGCGGCGGCCTCGGCCGCACGCCGATCATCGGCACGAAGCTGTTCGACTTCGTGCCGGAGGCGGATTTCCTTGCCACGCTGGAGGCGGTGCTGCGCGTCTACAACGCGCTCGGCCAGCGCGAGAACATCTACAAGGCGCGCATCAAGATCCTGGTTCGCGACCTGGGGGAGGAGTTCAAGCGGCTGGTCGAGGCGGAGCTCGCGGAGATGCCGCAAGGCCGTTACCACCTGGCGCCGGAGGTGGTGCAGGCCATCGCCACCCATTTCGCGCCGCCCCCCTTCGCGCTTCTGCCGCACGACCCGCCCGGCCTGCAACGCGCTTTCGCCACGGATGCGGATTTCGCGCATTGGGCGCGCAACTGCACGCATCCGCACCGGGCGCCAGGCTATGTCTCCGTCGTCATCTCGCTGAAGCCGATCGGCGGTATTCCGGGCGACGCCTCGGCCGACCAGATGGAGGCGGTGGCGGATCTGGCGGATCGCTTTTCCTTCGGCGAAATCCGCGTCAGCCATGTGCAGAACTTGGTGCTGCCGCATGTGCGCCAGGAAGATCTGCACGCGCTGTTCCAGGCGCTGCAACCGCATGGGCTGGCCACGCCCAATATCGGACTGATCTCCGACATCATCGCCTGCCCCGGCATGGATTACTGCGCGCTGGCCACCGCGCGCAGCATTCCCGTGGCGCAGCGCATCAGCGAACGCTTCGCGAGCCTCGATCGGCAGCATGAGATCGGGACGCTGCATGTGAATATCTCAGGCTGCATCAATGCCTGCGGCCATCATCATGTCGGCCATATCGGGCTGCTCGGCGTCGATAAGCGAGGAGAGGAGGTCTATCAGATCACCCTCGGCGGCAGCGCGACCAATGATGCCACCATCGGCGACCTGATCGGCCCCGCCTTCTCCTATGACACGGTGGTGGATGCGGTGGAGACGCTGATCCGCGTGCACCTGGCGCATCGCCAGCCGGGCGAGCTGTTCAAGGACACCTACCGCCGCATCGGCGCGGCCCCCTTCAAGGAGGCGCTCTATGGTGCTGCTTGAGAATGGCCAGCTGCGGCACGATGATTTCGTGGCGCTGGAGGAAGGCGAGGGCAGCAACGGCCGCGCCGCGCTGGTGCCGCTGGCCCGGCTTTTGCGCGAGCAGTTTCCGGGCGAGACGAAGCTGGGCGTGACGCTGGAGCCGGGTGACGATCCGGCGCAGCTTCGCCCGCATCTTACGCGCTTGGCACTGGTGGCACTGCGCTTCCCAAAACATCGGGATGGGCGCGCATTCACCCAGGCACGGGCGCTGCGGGAGAAGTACGGTTTCGGCGGCGAAATCCGGGCCACGGGGCATGTATTGCCGGACCAGTACGCCTTCCTGCTGCGCTGCGGTTTCTCCAGCGTGGAACTGCCGGATGAGGCCGATGCGGCGGTGTGGCATGCGGCCAGGGCCGTGATTCCCATCGCCTATCAGGCCGCCGTCACCGACGAAGTGCCGCTGTCGCTGCTGCGCCGCCGGATCGGAGGGGTGTGATGCTGCCATTGGTGTTTCTCCCCTCCGCGCCCACGCTGCTCGCCGGCACCGGACCGTGCTTCCAGAAGCGGCTTGCCATGCTGCGGGGCGCGGGACTGACCCAGCTCACCGTGGTCAAGGACAGCCTGCCGGCGGAGTCGGCCCTGGACGGCATGCACTTCGTCTTCGGCGCCGGCTTCGACGATGCTGGATCTGAATGGCTGGCGCAGGCGGCGCGGCAGCGCGGCATTCCGGTGAACATCGAGGATGTGCCCCGCCTCTGCGATTTCCACGTCCCCGCCATGGTGCGGCGTGGCCGGCTGCTGGTTACCGTCTCCACCAACGGCGCCGCGCCGGCGCTCTCCTCCGCGCTGCGCGCCTGGCTCGAGGAGGCTTTCGGTCCGGAATGGGCTGGGCGTCTGGAGGAGGTGGCGGCGATGCGCGCCGCGCTGCGCGCGCAGGGCTTGAGCATGGGGCAGGTCCGCCGGGCCGTGCATGAGCATCTCGATCAGGAAGACTGGCTGCCGCCGCCACGTCCGGCGCCGGTCCGGGAACCAATCTGGAATGGTTGAGATGCCGCCGGAATCCCTGGTGCAATTCGCCACGCTGGCCCTGCTGCTGGCGGCGACGCCCATCATGCCGGCACAGGCCGGGGACGATGTCGCGCTGGCCTGCCTGCTGGTGCTCTGACCACGCGACCGCACCCCCGCGCATAATTCACAAATTATCTGCGGAAATATTTGACAAAGACTACTGGCGTAAGTGTAATAAGCGGGCCGCTTGTATCGGCAGGAGTGCCCGCCATGCCCGCCCCGATCTGCCCTTTCTCCGGCACCTCGGCCCGGCCCGGCCCGCGATGTCGCCCGGCGAGGGCTCACCGCCGGCCCGGCTGAAGCCGCCCGACGCGCCCTCGCCCTTCGTCACGCCTGCACCCCATGACGAGGACATCTGATGAAACCGACACGACGCCAGGTCCTGGCCGCCGCAGCCTTCGCTCCGGCCATCCTGACCCGCCCCGCCTACGCCTTCCCGACCCGCCCGATCCGGCTGGTGGTCTCCTCCGCCCCCGCCGCCAGCCTGGATACGCTGGCCCGGGTCCTGGCCCCGGCGCTGTCCGCGCGCCTCGGCCAGCCGGTGGTGGTGGAAAACCAGGGCGGCGCCAATGGCCTGATCGCCATGCAACAGGTCGCCCGCGCCGAACCCGACGGCCACACGTTGCTGGTCACCGGCGATGCCATCGTGCTGGCGGAGCTCACCTTGCCGCAGGCCGGCTTCACCGTGCGCGACAACTTCGCGCCGGTGGTCCAGGCGGTGCGCGCGGCACAGATCCTGGCCACGCATCCAGGCGCACCCTTTTCCGATATCGCAGGCTATATTGCCGCCATCCGGGCGCGACCCGGCGCGTTGAATGTCGGCATTCCCTCTCAGGGAGGCATTGCGCAGGTGGTGCACGAATTGCTGTCCCAGCAGCTCGGCGGGCTGCCCGTGGAATTCGTCAGCTATCGCGGCGGCGGTCCGGCGACGCTCGACCTGATCGCGCGCAACACGGATGCGCTGGTCATCACCCTGCCCGCCATCACGGAGCAGGTGCGCCAGGGCGCGATCCGCCCGCTGGCCGTCACCACCGCCCGCCGCGACCCTGCCCTGCCCGACGTGCCGACGCTGGCGGAGACGGTGGCGCCCGGCTTCGATGTGGAATCCTGGCAGGGCATCCTGGCCCCCGCCGCCACGCCGCCGGCCGTGATCGCCAGGCTGCATGAGGCCATTGCCGTCGCGCTGCGCGACAGCGCCGCCCATGCGCGTCTCACCGGCCTGGGCTTCGAGGTGGTGGCCGCCGGGCCGGAGGAATTCCGCGCGCGGGCGGAGGCCGCCACCGCGCGCTTCGCCGGCGTGGTCCGACGAGCTGCCCCCGCCGGGCAGGGAAGCTGACGCCATGCTGCTCCGCCTGACCCTTCTCGCCATCCTGCCGACACTGGCCGCGACACGGCCGCAACCTGCCACACGCAAGGAAGGATCCGCGACATGACCGCGCTTTCGAGCAAGCTTTCGCGCCGTGCCCTGCTGGCCACCGGCGCTGCCCTGGCCGCCTTGCCCGCCTTGGCGCAGCAGCCGCCCGTGCTGCTCAACGTCTCCTACGACCCAACGCGCGAATTGTATCGCGAATACAACGCCATCTTCAGCAACCGCTGGCTCGGCCAGACCGGTGTGAATGTCCGCGTCAACACCTCCCATGGTGGGTCGGGCCGGCAGGCGCGCAGCGTCATCGATGGGCTGGCGGCGGATGTGGTGACGCTCGCGCTAGCCTATGACGTGGACGCCATCGCGGAACGCGGGTTGATCGCGACGGACTGGGCCACGCGCCTGCCGGACAACAGCGCGCCCTATACCAGCACCATTGTCTTCCTGGTCCGCAAGGGAAACCCGAAGGGCATCCAGGATTGGGGTGACCTGCTGAAGGCCGGTGTCTCCATCATCACACCCAACCCGAAGACCTCCGGCGGCGCGCGTTGGAACTACCTGGCCTTCTGGGCCTGGGCGCTGCGCCAGCCCGGCGGCAGCGACGCCACGGCGGAAGCCGCGACGCAGCAGCTGTTCCGCCAGGTGCCGGTGCTGGATACCGGCGCGCGCGGCTCGCTCACCACCTTCGCGCAGCGCGCCCAGGGCGATGTGTTCCTGTCCTGGGAGAATGAGGCGCATCTCGCCTTGCAGGAATTCGGCGCCGACAAGTTCGACATCGTCTACCCGCCCTTCTCCATCCTGGCCGAGCCCTCCGTCGCCGTGGTGGATCGCAACGTCGACCGCCGCGGCACCCGGGCGATCGCGGAGGCTTATCTGCGCGGCCTCTACACGGAAGATGGCCAGGCGCTGGCGGCGAAGCACTACTACCGGCCGCGCAACGCGCAGATCCTCGCCGCCAATGCGTCCCGCTTCCCGCGGATCGATCTGGTGACGATCGATGATGTCTTCGGCGGCTGGCAGACGGCGCAGCGCACGCATTTCAACGATGGCGGCGTGTTCGACCGAATCCAGCGCCGATGAGTGAAGGCGTCTCCAGTCTGGCACTGCCCCTCGCGCGCCGGCCCGGGATGGTGCGTGCCATTCCGGGCTTCGGCCTGGCCTTCGGCGTGACGCTGGCCTGGTTGGTGCCCATCGTTCTGGTGCCGTTGTTCGCGCTGGTTATCAAGCCGTGGGAGTTGGGGCTGGCGGGGGTCTGGGCCTCGCTGACGGAACCGCGGGTGCTGGCCGCGCTGCGCCTGTCCTTCGGCACGGCGCTGCTGGCTTCCGCGGTGAATGTGCCGATCGGACTGCTGATCGCCTGGGCCATCGTGCGGCAGCGCTTTCCGGGACGCGCCGTGCTGGATGCGGCGGTGGACCTGCCCTTCGCGCTTCCCACCGCGGTGGCCGGTATCGCTCTGACCGCGCTCTTCGCGCCGAATGGCTGGCTCGGCGCGCCGATCATGGCGGCCACCGGCTGGCAGGTGGCCTTCACGCCCACCGGCATCGTCGTGGCGCTGATCTTCGTCGGCCTGCCCTTCATCATCCGTAGCGTCGAGCCAGTGCTGCGCGACCTGGCGGCGGATGTCGAGGAAGCAGCGGCGACGCTGGGCGCGACGCGACCGCAGACGCTGGCGCGGGTGGTGCTGCCGGCGCTGCTGCCGGCGATCCTCACCGGCTTCGGCCTCGCCTTCGCGCGCGCAGTCGGCGAATATGGCAGCGTGATCTTCATCGCGGGCAACATGCCGATGATCAGCGAGATCGCGCCGCTGCTGATCGTGGTGCGGCTGGAACAGTTCGACTATGCGGGCGCGGCCGCCATCGGCCTGGCCATGCTGACGCTGTCCTTCCTGATTCTGCTGGCGCTGAACCTGGCGCAGCGCGCCCTGCGGCGGGGCCGACGATGAGTTTTCGCCCGGTCACCCGCGATTCCACCACCACGCAGACGGTCATTGCCATCCTGGCGCTGACGCTGGGCGCCGTTCTGCTCGGCCTGCCGCTGCTGGCGGTGTTCGTGGAGGCGCTGCGCCGCGGCCTCGGCGTGGCCTGGGCCGCGATCATCGAGCCTGATACCTGGGCCGCGATCGAACTGACGTTGCTGGTCGCCGCCATCACCGTGCCGGTGAATCTGGTGGGTGGCGTCGCCGCCTCCTGGTGCATCGCCAAGCATGATTTCTGGGGCAAGCGGCTGCTGACCACGCTGGTGGAACTGCCCTTCAGCGTCTCGCCGGTCATCTCCGGCCTGGTCTTCGTGCTGATCTTCGGCTTGCAGGGCTGGCTCGGCACATGGCTGCAGGCGCGCGACATCCAGATCATCTTCGCGCTGCCCGGTATCGTGCTGGCCACCATCTTCGTCACCTTCCCCTTCGTCGCCCGCACCGTGCTGCCGCTGATGCAGGAACAGGGGCGGGAGGAGGAGGAGGCCGCAGCGACGCTCGGCGCCTCCGGTCTCCAGATCTTCTGGCGCGTCACGCTGCCCAACATCAAATGGGCGCTGCTCTCCGGCGTGCTGCTGTGCAATGCACGCGCCATGGGAGAATTCGGCGCGGTCGCCGTGGTTTCGGGCCATGTGCGCGGGCAGACCAATACGATGCCGCTGCATGTCGAGATCCTCTACAACGAATACCAGTTCGCCGGCGCCTTCGCCGTCGCCGCGCTGCTGGCCCTGCTCGGACTGGTGACGCTGGCCGCCAAGGCGGTGCTGGAACGGCTGACCGGCCAGACGCGAAGGATCGCCGTATGACCGTGGACACAACCGGCCTGACCCGCCGCTTCGGCGCCGCCGCCGCGCTCGACGGCGTCTCGCTGCGCATCGAGAGCGGGGAGTTTGTGGCCCTCCTCGGCCCCTCAGGCTCCGGCAAGACCACGCTGCTGCGCGTTCTGGCGGGGCTGGAAGGGCTGGATGCCGGCCAGGTACGGATCGATGGCCTGGACATGGAAGGCGTGCCGGCCCGCGCGCGCGGCATCGGCGTGGTGTTCCAGCACTACGCGCTGTTCCGCCACATGACGGTCTTCGACAACATCGCCTTCGGCCTTCAGGTCCGCCCCAGTACGCGCCGCCCCGCCAGCGCCGAGATCGCCCGCCGCGTGCGCGAATTGCTGGAACTGGTGCAGATTCCGGAGCTCGAGAAGCGCTACCCCGAGCAGGTCTCGGGCGGCCAGCGCCAGCGCGTGGCGCTGGCCCGGGCGCTGGCGATCGAGCCGCGCCTGCTGCTGCTGGACGAGCCTTTTGGCGCGCTGGATGCGTTGGTGCGGCGCGATGTGCGACGCTGGGTGCGGGGCCTGCATGACCGGCTGGGCCTGACCAGCATCCTGGTGACGCATGACCAGGAGGAGGCGATGGAACTCGCCGACCGGGTGGCGGTGATGGATCGCGGCAAGGTCGTGCAGTTCGATATGCCCACCGCGCTGCTGTCCCGCCCTGCGACCCCTTTCGTCGCGGGATTCGTCGGCGGTGCGACGCGCCTGGCGGGCCATGTCGAGGGCGGCGTGCTGCGCTTCGGAACGCTGCCGCTGCCGCCGCTGCGCGTGGCGCTTCCGGACGGCCCGGCACAGGTCTTCCTGCGGCCTCGCGACCTTTCGGCCAGCCCGCCGGAGGAAGCCGTCGGCGGCGTCACCATCAGCCTGCTGCACCCCCATGCCGATGGCACGGCGCGCGCCGTGGTGCAGGCCGGCTCCGCGACACTGGAGGCCGCGCTGCCGGCTGGCGCCGGCTGGGCGCGACGTGGCGCCGCCTGCCGGCTGCATCTGCATGGCGCGCAGGTGTTCGGCGCGGATGGCGCGGTGGCGGAGGCCGCGCCGCTGGTCCAGGCACTGGCCGCGCGACGCTGAACGCTGGCGCTTCAGTCGGCATGGCCGGGCTCCAGCCGCGGCTCGGGGCGGCTCTCCGCCCGCGGATGCATCCCGCATTCCGACTTGCCCCGGCCACGCCAGCGGCCGGCACGCGCATCCTCACCTGGCACCACCCGGTCCGTGCAATGGTGGCAGCCAATGGAAGGATAGCCGGCCGCGGCCAGGGGATGCGCCGGAAGACCCTGCGCGAGGCGATAGGCCTCGATCGCCGCGGCATCCCAATCAGCCAAGGGATTGAAGCGCAGCCGCCCATCGGGCGTCGCTTCCAGGATCGGCAAGCGGGCACGCGCAAGGGTCTGGTAGCGTTTGCGGCCGGTCAGGATCAGATCGAACCCCTCCAGCGCACGCGCCTGCGGCACCACCTTGCGCAGCCCGCAGCAAGCATCCGGATTGCTGGCCCAGAGGCCGCCGAGCGGGTCCTGCTGCGCCAGCATGCGGGGATCAGGCTTCACACTACGAACATCGGTCAGGCCAAGTCGGGCAACCACCGCATCTCGATGGCGCAGCGTCTCGGGGAACAGTTTGCCGGTGTCGAGAAAGATGATCGGTACGGCCCGGTCCACGGCAGCCACCAGGTGCAACAGCACGACGGATTGCGTGCCGAAGGAAGACACCAGCGCCGCGCGCCCTGCGAACCGGGCCAGAACGTCCCGGATCGCGGTTTCGGTGGGCATGCAGGCGAGGTGTTCCGCCCATTTCTCTGTGACGACGGGAAGGCTTGATGCGCTGCTTGCCACGGTGCGGATTCCAGGCTGGCGCAACCCGAGATCGGTGCGCCCGGATGCACTATAACCCGCACATCATAAGTGAATAGTATGAATCACGAAATTTTATAGCGATAATTGTGGGGCGCCGGGTTGGTCCGGTCGCCCCAAAGGATGGCCGGCGCCATCCTTGCCGCGGCGGCCTCAGCCGCGGCGCGACGGGGCGGCGCCGACCAGCCCGGCCAGATGCTCCGCCAGGCTTTCGCACTGCCGCCGGAGGTCGGGCACTGCCGTCATCTCCCAGAATGCCGCCTTGGTGACCGGCCCGACACCGAAGATGCGGCGGGAGATCGCCCCCTCCCGGTCCCGCAGCGCGCAGGCCGCCGTCACATCCAGGCCGAGCCGCAACGGGTCCGGCCGCGCCAGGCCGGAATCGAGCAGGTTGCGCACCAGCGGGTGGCGGATGCGGTCGTAATCGGCGCCCGGCCCGGCGCAGTTCACCAGGCGGGCAGCCCGCAGCGCCTGGTCCTGCCCATCCGCACGGCGGCGGAACACCAGCTCCAGCATCTCCCCGAGATCATCGACGCGCTGGATCCGCCCGGTATGCAGTTGAAGCTGGCCGCTTTCCCGCACCGCGGCGATGCGCGCCGCCACATCCGGTGCCATGCGGTGGCGGTGCACGTCCCACCAAGGCCGTAGATGGCGCAGGAAACGCGCCTTCTCGGCCAGGGTCATGGCCTGCCACAGATCCTGGGTGAATGGCCGCAGCGCATCCACCACAGGCTGCCAGGCCTGGCCCTTGGCTGCGCGTGCCAGCGCTTCCTGGTGCAGTTGCCGCGATAGCAGGCTCAACCGGGTCGGCAGGCTCCGCGCCTCAGGCGGCGGCGTGGGGGGGCCGCCATGGGCGCGCGGCAACAGGCCACGCCGGGACAGCGCATGGATCGGGCCGCGATGGCCCTGGCCGAGCAGCGAGACCACGGCATCCACCATGGTCAGGCTGGTGCCAATCAGCAGCACCGGCGCCTCCGGGTCCAGCCCTTCGAAGGTATCCGGCGCCCAGGGATCGGCCCGGTACCAGGGGCGATCGAGCGCCGCGCTGGCGATGCCGGGAGGGGTCTCGGGTGGGAAATTTCCCACGGCGAGCACGGCGAGGTCGGCGGCGATGCTGCGGTCCCGATCCAGCCGCAGCGTCAGGCCCAGCCGGTCCTCCTCCAACGCCAAAGCGTCGCCGCGCACCAGATCCAGCCGGTCGCCCGTGTCGTCACGGCCCAGTTCGGCGTTCAGCAGATGACGGACATAGTCGCCGAACAGGCCGCGGGCGACGAAGCAGCCGGCGGTCGGTTGCGCCATGCAGGGATCCTCCGCGGCGCGGCCCTGCAGCCAATCCAGGAAGTCATGGGGCCGGTCGCGGAAGGCGCTCATCCGCCCGGCGGGCACGTTCAGCAGATGGTCGGCATTGCCGGTGGCATAGGCCTGGCCGCGGCCGAACTGGCTGTTGCGTTCCACCAGGACGACGCGGGTCGTCGGCGGACATCGGCGGAGCAGGTGCAGCGCCAGCAGCGTGCCGCTGAAGCCAGCCCCGACGATGGCGATGGTTGGTTGAGGCATGCGTTCGTCCTGTTCACCCCCGGCGGGCACCACGGCAGCCGGTGTCGTCCAAGGCTACACCTCCTCACGAACCCACGAAACACGCGGCGCCGCAGGGCCGGAGCGGCCCTTGGTAGCTTAAAACGACGATATACATCGGTGTATTTTCTTGACTCCACGCCTATGGATCGGCAAATAGGAATTGCCCGGAGCGATCATGGCTCGATTGCTTTGGCGGCTTCTCTGGAAGGCTCGATCGATGCCGCTTGCTCTCCTCCGTCCCGCGCCCATGCCGCTCGGCCTCGGAATGATGATGCGCTGTTGTCGCGGCTGATCCCGCTACACCCCGCAACCGAGAGGGAAGCCCCAACATGATCGAGTCCCGCCCCATTGAGATCGATGGCCGTTTCGTCGCCGTCGCCGTCCATTCCGCCACCAACTGGCACATCGTCGCCGTCGATCCCGCGCTGGAGGATCTGGATGGCTCGCGCTTTGCAAGCGTAGCGGACGCCACGCGTGTCGCGCGGCTCGTGCTGCAGCGCGCCCGCGGCGTGCTGCATCCGCCGCGGCTTCACGCGGCAGCGCAGCAGGGCGTCGCCGCGCGCAGCTGAGACGGCCCCTTCAGGCTGAAGCCCTTTTCACGCGCGGTGATCCGCCGCGCGCCTGCCGCCATGCCCGCATGGCGGCAGGCGCGGATCTGGAATTCTGGACATGCCCATGGCTCTATCCCGTCATCTTCGTATCGCCAGCCTGGCGGCTTCGATCCTGCTGCTGGCCCTGCCCGCACGGGCGCAGGACCAGGTGACCTTCGGCACCGCGGGCCAGTTGGGGGACGCCTCTGCCGCCGTTGCCCTCGGCATCGAGCGCGGCTGGTTCGCCGAGGCCGGCATCGCCGCGCGCATTGTCGATTTCCGCGGTGGCGCGCCGGCGGTGCAGGCTCTGGTCGGAAGCGGCATCACCTACTGCATCTGCGCGCCCGAGCATGCGGTGCGGCTGCGCAATCGCAACATCGACGGCATCATCGCCTTCGCGCTGGACCGGCGGCACACCTATTCGCTGGTGGTGCGCGAGGCATCGCCGGCACGCAGCCTGGCCGATCTGCGCGGCCAGCGCGTCGGCATCACCTCCGCCGGCAGCCTGACCGAGAACCTGGCGCGGCTGGCCTTCGCGCGCGAGGCGCAGTTGCAGGTGGGTCGCGACGTGGAACTGCTCGGCGCCGGCGTCGGCGCGGCCCAGAAGGCGGCGCTGGATACCGGGCGCATCGCCGCGGGCATGTTCGGCAACCTCGATACGCTGCGACTGGAAGGCCAGGGCTATCGCGTGCTGTATGACTGGCGGACGCAATCCGTGCCCTCCCTCGCCCTGATCGGGCGGCAGGGCTGGGCGGAGGCAAATGCGGAACTCGCGGCGCGGCTGCGCGGCGTGCTGCTCCGCAGCCAGGCGGCGCTGCTGGATGACCAGCCGCTGGCAACGGCGACGCTGACCCGCCTCTACCCCTCCCTGCCGCCCGAGATTCTCGCCCGCGTCGCCGCCGGCCTGCCTGACCGGCTGAGCCGCGACGGCATCTACACGCCGGAAGAAATCCAGAGGCTGCAGGACGACCTGGTCGCCACCGACCCGGCGATCCGCGCTGTCTCCTACGAAACCATCGTGCCGGCGCTAGTCACGCGCCAGGCCGCCACCCGCTGACGCGGAAGGATTCTCTTCAATGTCCCGCAAGCATATCCGGCTTGGTTTCTCGATCTGGGCGACCGGCTTCCACCCGGCGGGCTGGCGACTGCCCGATGCCCGCGCCGACGGCACCTTCGACCCCGCCTTCCTGCGCCGCACCGCGCAGCTTTCCGAAGCGGCGAAGCTGGATTTCTACTTCATCGGCGACCGAGTCGTCGGCCTGCCGGAACAGCAGACGGAACATCCGAACCTGGTGCTGCGGCCGGAGGCGCTGACGCTGGCCGGCTACGTCGCCGCGGTGACGGACCGGATCGGCATCGTCGCCACGGTGAACACAACCTATGCGCATCCCTTCAACGTGGCCCGCGCCACGGCGACGCTGGACCATCTCAGCGGCGGGCGTCTGGCGCTGAACATCGTCACCGGCCGCGACCCGGAGGCGGCGGCGAATTTCGGCCGCAGCGAGCATTGGGCGACTGACCAGCGCTTCGACACCGCCACCGAATTCACCGAGATCGTGCACCAGCTCTGGGATAGCTGGGAGGATGGCGCGCTGGTGGCGGAGAAGGAGGGTGGCCGCTTCCTCGACCCGGATCGCGTGCACCGCATCGACTATCGTGGCGAACAGTTCCAGGTGCGCGGGCCGTTGAACATCGTGCGGCCTCCGCAGGGCCAGGTGCCGATCCTGACGGCAGGGGAAAGCGAGCGGTCGCGCGACTTCGGCGCGCAATACGCCGATATCCGCTTCGGCACCGCGCTGCAGCTCGACAAGGCGAAGGCCTATTACGCCGAGGTGAAATCGCGCCTGGCCCGCTTCGGCCGCGGGCCGGACAGTCAGAGCCTGGTCTGCGGCATCGCCTATTACGTTGGGGAGACCAAGGCGGAGGGCCACGCGCTGTACCGCCAGGTGCAGGAGCTGACCGTGGCGCCGTCCGACCTTTCGCCGCTCTCCGCCGCGCTTGGCGTGGACCTGTCCGGCGAGCGGCCGGATGCCTGGATCGGGGAGGTCGCGGCGCTCGCCGATCTGGCGCCGGATGCGGCACGCATCGTCGAACAGGCGAAGCTCTCCTATGGCGAGGACCGCATCACGCTGCTCGACGTCTTCCGCACCTGGCGCCGCAGCCGTGGCGGGGCGGAGGTGGTGGGTGGGCCGAAAGAGGTCGCGGACTATTTCCAGCTCTGGTTCGAGGAACGCGCCTCCGACGGCTTCATCCTGTTCCCGCCGACCATGCCGGGCGCGCTGCGCAACTTCACAACCCACGTCGTGCCGGAACTCCAGCGCCGCGGCCTGTTCCGCAAGGAATATGAGGGCGCGACCTTCCGGTCCCACTTCAACCTGCCCTGGCCGGAAAACCGCCACAGCCGCGCGCGCCGCGAGGCCGCGGCCAGCCAGCGCGCGACGGCCTGAGGGGTCACCAGCATGCCATTCGACAGCAGCGAATCCCGCTTTCGCGTCCTCATCGAAGCCGATGAACTCGCGGCACAGCTCACCACGCCCAACCGACCCGTGCTGCTGGATGTGCGCGTGCCCGGGGAGGAGGGTGATGGTCGTGCCGATTACCGCGCCGGTCATATCCCTGGCGCCGTCTTTGTCGACCTCGCCACCGAACTCGCCGGCCCGCCGGCCGGTGCGGCGGGCAAGCGGCCGCTGCCGGACATCGCCATCCTGCAACGCGATGCGCGGCGCTGGGGCATCCGCCAGGGGCAGTCGGTGGTCGTCTATGATGGCAGCCGCGGCCAGCGCGCCGGGCGCGCCTGGTGGGTGCTGCGCTGGGCGGGCATCGCGGATGTGCGCATCCTCAGCGGCGGGTTGCAGGCCTGGAAGGGCGCGGTGACCACGGAGGTGCCGCTGCCGGACCCGGGCGATGTCGTCCTCTCGCCGGGCCATCTTCCCGTCGTAGATGCCAATGCCGCGGCGACGCTGGCCACCCAGGGGCAGTTGCTGGATGCGCGCGGCACGGCGCATTTCGACGCCGGTCACATCCCTGGCGCGATCAGCGCGCCGACCAGCGGCAATCTCGGCCCCGATGGGCGCTTTGCGGAGGCCGAGGTCCTGCGCCAGCGTTTCCTGGGCCTGGGCGTCGATGGCACGCGGCCAGTTGCCGTGTCCTGCGGCGGCGGCGTCTCCGCAGCGCATCAGATCGCGGCGCTGGCCTCGATCGGCATCGAGGCGGCGCTGTTCCCAGCCTCCTGGTCTGGATGGAGCGCCGATCCATCGCGCCCCATCGCCACCAGCCCGGCGGCGGAGAGCGCGGCATGAGCGCCAGCCTCGCCCTCCCGGCGCGGCGCAGTGGCCAGGCCGCGCTGCTGCGCGACCGCCTGCTGCTCTTCGCCCTCATCCTCGGTGCCTGGGAAGCCGCCGGCCGCTTTGGCGTGGATCCCATCTGGGTCAGCCGGCCGAGCCTTATCGCCGAACGGCTCTGGGCGCTGGCACTGACCGGGGAGCTCTGGTCCCACGCATCCCGTACCGTCACGGAAGCAGGCCTGGGTCTGGCGCTGGCCTTCGTTGTTGGTGTGCCGATCGGCATCGGCATGGCGCGCTACAAATACGCGAACAGCGTTGCGGAGCCGCTGGTGCTGGGTCTCTACAGCCTGCCGCGCGTGGCGCTGGCGCCGCTGTTCATCATCTGGTTCGGTATCGACCTGTTCTCCAAGGTAATGATGGCCTTCTCCACCGTGCTCTTCGTTTTCATGCTGAATGTGCATGAGGGGCTGAAGACGATCGATCGCGACCTGGTGGATCTGTTCCGCACCATGCGCGCCTCCCGCAGCTTCGTCACCCGCCGCGTGCTGCTGCCCTGGGTGGTGCCGTGGATGATCGCGGGCCTGCGGCTCGGCGTTGGCCTGTCGCTGATCGGCGCAGTGGTCGGTGAGCTGATCGGCTCCAGTGCCGGGCTTGGCTGGTACATCGAACGCTCCGCCGGCCATCTCGACACCACCGGCGTCTTCACCGGCCTCGTCACGTTGATGGCCATTGCCATGATCGGCAATGCCGCGGTGGGCTGGCTCGAGAGACGCTTTTCCTCCTGGAGGTCCGCATGAACGACGGCATCAGCCAGATTCACCTGGCACCGCCCTCCGGCAGCGCATCGCCGCCGCCGAAGATCGCCGTGGAGCAACTCGATATCGTCTTCGACGGCGTTGGCGGCCAGCCGGTGGAGGTGCTGCGCGGGCTGGACCTTGAGGTCGCGGCCGGCGAGTTCCTCGCCATCGTCGGCCCCTCCGGCTGCGGCAAATCCACGCTGCTGCGCGTGGTCTCCGGCCTGCTACCGCCGGCCGGCGGGCGGGTGCGTGTCGATGGTGTGGAGGTGACAGGCCCGCCACCCCGCCTGGGCTTCATGTTCCAGCGTGACACGCTGCTGCCCTGGGCCAGCGTCTTCGACAATATCGCGGTGGGCGCTGAACTGGCTGGCCATTCGCGGGACGACATCGCGCTCAGGGTGCCAGAGCTTGTCGCCTTCCTGCGCCTTACGAGCTTCGAGCGGCATCTGCCGCACCAGCTTTCCGGCGGTATGCGCCAGCGTGTCGCACTTGGTCGGCTGCTGGCCTATGAGCCGGATCTGTATCTCATGGATGAGCCTTTCGGTGCCCTCGATAGCCAGACGAAGGCAGTGATGGGCCGTGAGTTGTTGCGGGTCTGGGCAACGCATCGCCGCTCCGTCGTCTTTGTCACGCATGACATCGAAGAGGCCGTGACGCTCGCGGATCGCGTCGTGGTGCTGTCGCAGCGGCCGGGGCGGATCAAGCTGGACCTGCCGATTAGCCTTGCGCGACCACGCGATGGACGGGCACTGCGTGGCTCCGCGGAATTCGGCGCCTTATGCACTCAGCTGTGGAGCGCGCTGGACCTGCCGTCGGAATAGGAACAGCGCCAGTTATTGGTGTGCGCGGAGCCGCGCCTGCGCACTTCGCGGAGACATCTTCCGTGTCATCTCAACGGCGCTTCGAAAAAGGTTGGCTCTGCTTGATAGTAAGCGTTAGCCGATTCCTGCCACCATCACTGGTAGACGTGCAATTCCACGGCAGAAGTGTACCGATGTAGTCGCTTGATGACGGCGGAACAGACGATTTAGGTCGCGTTGACAAACCGGCCGTAGGGGGATTCCCAGCCGGGCGCGGCGTGATTCCACGCTGATCTGTGACATGGAGATCGGCGTTGATCCGCGGGTTGCTGATGGCCGCGGAATGGTCCTTCTTCGAGCTCTTCGTGGTGTCGGCCAGTCCGCCCGGCGGCAGGCCCGCCCGCGACCATCTGCGGGTGCTGGACGCCATCTTCTGGATTGCGCCCACCGGCGCGCCGTGACGTGACCTGCCGGCTAAACTCGGCAACTGGCACTCGGTGTTTCGGCAATTCCGACTATGGACCGCGTCCGGCCTGCGGGAAGTGATGCTGGAAGCGCTGGCCGACGGCTGCGGCGAGGCCGACAGCGCGACAGAACCATGCCGGCGGCTCGCCTCGGCGTCCTCGACCGCTGCGAGCGGCACGTCGAGCGACGGAACCCGACGGGCCTGCTCATCCTGTCGATGATCGACCGCACCAGTGTGCGCGCGCACGCGACCTAGGATAACGGTCACATCGCAGGAGGTGGCCATTGCCGACCAAATTTCCCGTTAGCGCCTCCGAGACGGAGGAAGTCAGCGGCCATTTGCGCCACTCGGGCAGGCAAGAAGGCCAGGGCGATCCAGGGCTGGGCGAGATCGCCGCAGGGATGCCGCGCGACGGACGCTCACCACGGCAATGGGGCATGGATGTGCATAGGGGTCACGCAGCGTGCGATCGAGCGCCAATGCGATCCACGGATGACCATGGTAAGAGCAGAATTGTCTCTCGTAGGTGGCCAGACTCGTCCCTACGGCACAGCCGGATCGATCGGCCTCGACCTCTACCATCACATGGCGGGAACGGACAATGTTGCGCCTATGACATAAAGACGGGGGGCGACCACTTTAGGTGCAACCCAGGCAGCGCGGATCTATGCGAGTGCTTATAATCGGGCGTAACAACAACGTCAGCAATCCGCGGATCCTGGTCATCCAACTTCGCCGGACGCCCTGAGCATGGCAACGCTGAAGCAGCTTCGAGACGTATTCGCTCCGATCCTGGCCGAGCATCCTGACCTAATCCTGCGGGGCCGCTGGCTGTTCCGGCCGCCGATCGAGATCGCAATTGTGGGCCTGTATATCGGGCGGACTTCCTCAGCGAGCGGCTCCAGAATGGCGCTGTCGGTCATTCCGCTGTCGCGCTTCGAGCATCCCCTTACGCTTGGATATGACAAACCGTTCGAAGTCGAACGCGTGATCGGCGTGCCTGCTCCCAACCGGTGGGTACGGACTGAAGAGGAGGGGCGGCCTCCACGCATTTTCCAGGACATGTTCGAGCCAGAGTACCAAGCGCACCTGCTACGCAATTTCAACGCAAAGGTGCCGGCGTTTTTCGCTTCGTTCCGTACCTTTGACGATATCGCAAGCTGGGTTAGCCGGTTCTGTCTGCCACCCGAGGGCCGAGGCGTTATCGATAAGTCCGTTTCTTGGCTTGCGACTGTGCAAGGGAACTTCGTGACCGCCGCTGACAGGCTTCAAGCCTATTTGGACTGGATGACACCATCTTGGTCCGCGTTTGGCACCGACAGTGGGCGTGAGGAGAAAGCGATCCGGGATGTTCTGCGAACCGGCGACAGCGCCATCATTGCGGCTTTTCTACATCAGATGGAGGAGCGCACAATCACTCAGAACGGTCTCCAGCGCTTCTGGCGCCGCACTCCATTCCCGTTCGAAAAAGCTTAGTTTTGGCTCCCTATCGCGCCGCCAAGCATGCGCACACGACAGGACGAAAATCCCGTCGGCTACCGATAAAGGTCAGGTCGGCGGTGGGTAGGGGCGTGACGGAGCGAAAGCACCCTAGCGGCGCAGAACAGGCGAAACTGGCGGAGGAGGTGCGACCTGATACAAACGGTCTCAAGGCTGCAGCCTTGGAGACACCCTTCATGGTCACCCTGGATGCGGCTCAGTAACCCGCAGCAGCTGTTCCCGCATCTCCGCCGCGGTGCCAGCGAGGTCTACTGTCGAGAACCGTAGTACATGTCCTTGTATCGCCACGGCCTCATCCACTCTCTCGCCAATCGCGGGGTGCAAGAGAAGTCCCGTCGTATTGTCGGCAAGGGCATCACCCCGGCCCGCCTGTGAGCGAAGGTAGGCGTAGATCTGATAGATGTATCCGCTCCGAAGTGTTGCCTCCTGATACAGTCCTTTGGTTAGGATCGACGTGAATTTCGTATCGATGACGATGCGGCGAGCGGCAAGGCGGTGTATCAGCACGACGTCGGTCACCATGCCAGGCATCATCCCGTCGATGCCGCTGGTTCGATGATCAATCTGCCATTCGAGCTTTCCGCCGCGCTGGACCTCCCATTCCAAGGGATCCAGCACTACGCGGTAGAATCCACCGACAGCTTTTTCGAACAGCCGTCGAACCCAAACCTCCTCGCGCTCCGGCATCGCAAGCGAGTTTGTGCCCGCGGCTTCGGTGGGAAGCGCCAGATCGAAAGCCAACCTTGCCGCGGCAACCATGAACCGATCTTCCGCATCATGGCGACCGAACCGATCGAGGCTCATTTCGCGAAGGGTCGGGGCGTGCCCAGAAACACCGGACGCCTTCATGGCACCTGCGAGTGACCGGCATCGATGCGCGACTTCATCGCGTTGAACGATCTTCGAAATCATCTCGAGGGCCGCGCGGACGAAGCGGTTACGAGGCGTGTCGATGGTGAGTTCGTCAAAGCGGCACGATACAGCGCCTCGAGACAGCAATTGGCGCCGCTCGCTCGTCAGGACATCAATGCGACCTCGGACCCGGCTGAGTACCTCATGGCGATGCTGATAGCCGAGGCTAAGGTGCCGGCGCTGGCGCGCTTCCGTTGCGCCTGCCAGAATCTCGGCTACGACATCCGGCAGATCGTCCGGCATTTCTTCAAGCGCAACTTCGCTTCTGCCACGCATCCGGAAAAGGTCTGAACCGTACAGCATCAGCAGCCAGAGATTCCGAACGGGGATCCGACCGACATAGCCCGCCGCTTGCTGGCTCAGGCCTACTGGCGGATTCTCGGCGACGATCATCACCAGCCTTGCATGAAGCCATCGAAGGCCTTTTTCGCCTCCCCCCCACCTTCAAACCAGTATTCTTCAAGCAGAGGCAGGATTTCAGTTTCTGCGACCTGCCTGAACCAATCCCTCGTACTCCCAGCTTCGAGCAGATGGGACGGCGTCACGTAGCTGTGCCCGATGCGGAACTGCTTCCCAAGACGTGAATCAGCTGCAATCAATTCGTTCAGCTTCGTGAGGCGGTGCTCAATATCCTTCGCAAGCTTCCGATCGACATTGCACGAGGTGACCACCCACTCTTCCCATGCCGGCCCAAGCCTGGGTTCGAGTCCGACGAAGGCGAAGCGCCTGCGCAATGCGAGATCGACCAACGCCAGCGACCGATCTGCGATATTCATCGTCCCGATGACGAAGAGGTTTTCGGGGACATGGACCGGTCGCCGCTTGCCGTCTGCGTCGGGATAGCAGAGCTCGATGGCGTCTTTCGGAGTGCGTTTGCCCGCCTCCAACAGCGTCAGAAGCTCACCAAAGATCTGCGCGGGGTTGCCGCGGTTGATCTCCTCAATAACGACGACGTGCTTCGATGCTGAATCTTTCAAGGCGGCGCTGATCGCCTCCATGAAGACACCGTCCGCAAGCGCAAGCTTGCCGTCGCCAACCGGACGCCAACCCCGGACAAAATCCTCGTATGACAAGTTGGGGTGGAACTGGACGACACGCACCTTGCTCTCGTCGCGCAGCCCAACCAGTGCAAAGGCAAGTCGCTTCGCAAGCCACGTCTTGCCCGTTCCTGGCGGCCCCTGAAGGATCAGGTTTTTCTTGTCGCGCAAACGTGCGAGCAACCGATTGATCTCAGATAGATCGAGGAAGCAGCCGTCCGCGAGGATGTCATTCACTGTGTAGGGAACCATTGGCGGTAAAAGGCGCAAGTCATCGCTTGCCGTCCCCCCATTTTCGCCGTCCTCGTCGTCCTCCTCCATTTCCATATCTGCTTTATTAGCGGGTTGCTCTGCGGCGTCCGTGGGAGCCTTGTGTCGCCACGCTTCAAGAGAAAGTTCCGGGAATGAATGAACCGGGTAGTCAAATTCCTGGAACCGAGTTTTCAAGGTGGCCGTGATATCCAGATAGTCGGCCGCATTGCAGCGGCCATTTGGTCCGTGAGCCCCGATTGGTATCCGCAGTGAGCCGGTGATGTAGGCGAACGAATTGCTGTCGAGGCTGGCGAACGCCCATGGGCGCGTCCAGTAAAGACCAATGCTCAGGTTCCATCCCACCAGTGGGCGGCCAGCGGCATCCTCGAACGCACTTGCGAACGCAGGCCTTGCAGCATCGTCCTCTGTATCGGCGAACTCGATGCAGACAGCGAAGACTCGCCAAAGCGCGTCGATATGGTCGGAAGCACGCTGTGCCTCTCTTGGGAAGAACCAGGACTTCATGTTGAACAGCACTGGAACGCCGTCGTAGGAATTCGGCACGGGCTCCTTCACCGCAAGAAATCCCGCGAGTTCGGCTGCGATGACTCGGCGGTTCGCTGGGGTCACGCCGCGGTTGAATAGACCCATTGCCGTGAAGGGACAGATGTCTCTGATGAAGCCCTGGGTACCGTCCGCGTATTTGTCCTTCCCCAGATAGCCCATCCCCGGCAGCCGCTCCGACATGCCTTTGATGAAGCTGACAAGCGCGCCCCTGTCCTCGCGATGGGCCAGCAACGCGGATGCGACCGCCTCGTAAAATGAGGTCCAGGCGAAGCGATTCTGCCCTCCGGCGCCGGCTGTGCCAAACCGCTCCCGCCAGAACGGTGCATTGCAGAAGCGCTCGATATCTTGTGCCTGCCCATCGAAGGCGAAGCCGATCAGTCCGTCATTATCCCACTCGCCGGGAAGGAGGTGCCAGACCGTTCCCCTGTGGGTATAGAAATACCACTCGCGAACAGGATCGACCTTCGTCCAGGTGACCCGCACTGTTCTCCCATCGCCGAGATTTTCAGTGACCGTCCCGACGGCCTTGATCGCCATGACCGACACGGTGTGGCCCCGATTGTCGAACGGCAGTCCGTGTTTGCGCGTAAAGGAGGACTTGATCGCGATGCGATCGCCCTGTCGCATCGACTTCACGAGGTCGAGGAGTTTGTCGGTGTAACCGTTCTCCCAGATGCCTTCGGCGAGAAAGCGATCCGTCTGATCGCCCTTCGCGCCGTAACTGGCGCCGACAAACCAGCACTGAGCTCCCGGGCTCTCAGCCTTTACGTTCATTCACTGTCCCACCGACGCTTGGGTTGCAACCGTGCGACAGTATTCGCGCACGTTCAATCTTTCCGCTCTCGGCGGTAACCGCCTCGCCATAAGTGCCTCCGCCAATGCAGGCAGATCATCTGGCCAATACCGCTGGGGCCGTGGCTGACCCACACCAGCCTCCGCCAGCGGCCCGCACGCCAGCACCGCCATTCCCCAGCGCGTCGGGATTGCCACGCGCCCCTGCGCTGCGCCCAGCAGCGCGCCGCAGATCGCGCCATTGGTGTCGGTATCGCCGCCGGCGCCGACCGTCTCAATGAGTGCGTCCTCGATGGCCGTACCGCTGGCCAGGTGGCGAAACGCATTCTGGAATGCGATCTGAACCCAGCCCTGCTGGCTCATGAAGTCTCCGGGCCCCTCGCCAGCCCGCGCGCGTGCAAGCGCTGCACGCAGTGGCGCCGCGTAAGGCTCTGGCATCGCTGCCTCCGCCGCCGTCAGCATTTCCCCCCGGTTGAACGTCCCCATGATCGCCACCGAGCCATCCCTCTCCGATCTGGCCGCCGCCTCGGGCATCGAGGCGCGGACCATTCGCTCGTGGGTCGCGCAGGGCCTTCCCGGCGCCCCTGAACCGCGGACCCGCAGCCCGCTACCCCGCCGATACTCTCGAACGGGTTCTGGCCATCCGCGCCATGCGGGACGTCCTCGGGATGCCGCTAGCCGAAATTCGCAAGGAACTCCTGGTCGGGATATGTGCCGAAATCGGCCACAACGACGTTGTTCCGCGATGTTCCAAATTCCCTCTTGACGACAACGGCGCGCCCCATCATGTTCCGGTACATCGTGGAACAACATGATTGGAGATAACCATGGCATCATACACCGCTGCGAAATCAAAGACCGGAAACCGCCCGGGCTGGTCGGTGACCTTCCGTCACCCGCTCCGTAACGACACCCGCGGGAAGCCGGGAAGAAAGATTCGACGCGGGCTCAGCACGGTTGATGAAGCCGAGGCCGACCGGCTGGTCGCTCAGATGAACGATATTCTAGCAGATGAAACATGGTGGAACAGCGCCAGGCGGAGCGACGCGGAGCTCCGCTTCGAAAAGCCCATCGTGGATGCCTTCTACGATGAACTGCTCGCCCTGGCTGCCGATCCTTGGGATGTGCGCGGTAGGCATGTCCCTCTCCCTGGGCGCGACGAAGGATATGCCCGAGTGCTTTTTGTGGGCACGACTGGGGCCGGCAAGACTTCCTTGCTTCGCCAGTTGATCGGTTCCGACCCGGACGAAGACAGGTTCCCCTCCACGTCCACATCCAGGACTACGATTGCGGACACCGAAGTCGTCCTGGCGGAGGGACCCTACCGCGCAGTGGTCACGTTCTTCCCTCGCTTCGCCGTCCAAGCGAGCGTGGAGGAATGCGTGATGAATGCCTGCACGGCGATCTGGGACGGAGACGACGAGGCAAGGGTCGGTGACCGTCTCCTCAACCATCCCGACCAGCGGTTTCGTATGGGCTACATCCTGGGTAGTTGGGCGCCCTCTACTGAGGCCGCTGCTACGTCTGACGACTGGTCCTTTGGTGAAGAGGCTGATGGACCTGCGCCCAGCGACGATGACACCCCCGATGGCGACCGCGCTCGCAACCACGCCGCGCTCGCGGCATACATTGAGCGAATTCGGCGGAGCTTCACGCGTTGCGTCAAGGAGGTCTCTGAAGGCCTCGGGGAGAACATCACCAAAATGACCGGCCGCGAGCGCGACGAAGCGCTCGATGTCCTCCTTTGGGCCCTCCAGGACGACAGCGATCTCGGTGAATTGGTCCACGATATTGTGGACGATATGCTTGGCCGATTCGAAGCGATCGAGGCGGGCGAACTTCAGCGGCGCGGCGATGGCTGGCCAAACGTGTGGCTGTTCGAGACTGATGACCGCGATGAGTTTATCCGAGAGGTTCGCTGGTTTTCGAGCAACTATGCTCCGGCTTTCGGCAGGCTTCTGACACCGCTGGTCGATGGCATTCGAGTTTCGGGCCCGCTCTTCCCGGGGTTCATGGATGATCACCCGAAGCTGGCACTTCTCGATGGCCAGGGCCTTGGCCATACGCCTGATTCTGCGTCGAGCGTCACGACGCATGTGACGCGCCGTTTTGCCGACGTCGACGTCATTTTGCTTGTCGATAGTGCGCAGCAACCAATGCAGGCTGCGCCTCTGTCAGTGCTTCGCGTGGTCGCCGCCAGCGGCAACTACGATAAGCTGACGATTGCCTTCACTCACTTCGACCTAGTGAAAGGGCACAACCTCCCCACTGCCGATGCGAAGCGCGCGCATGTGCTCGCGTCGGTCCGAAACGGCATCTCGTCGCTCCGGGACGCGCTCGGATCACTGACAGCAAACGCGCTGGAGCGATCCCTTATGCCGCGGTGCTTCATGTTGGGCGGCCTGCAAGCGCCCACAAAAAAGCTCCCGCGTGGCGTGGTGATGGAATTGGAAAAGCTGATCGCTTCCTTTGCGGATGCCATCCGCGAGCCAGAGCCGGCGGCCGCGCGGCCCGTTTACGACACGACGGGTATTCTGTTCGCTGTGCAGCTCGCGTCCAGGAAGTTTCACGAACCGTGGGCGGCGAGGCTGGGCCTCGAGGCGTCTCCGGGCGTCAACAAGGAGCACTGGACTCGAATCAAAGCGCTTACGCGCCGAATCCAAGGCGAGTGGGACGTCGAGTACGACAACCTGAAGCCTCTGGCCGATCTGCAAGAACGGCTCATGGAAGAGATCTCGAAGTTCCTGGACGCCCCCGCGGATTGGACGAGGCGCCCCGATACCGATGATGACGCGCAGCAGGCAACTGCCGTCGTCAAGAAGTCGGTCTTCGGCGCTCTTCACTCCTTCCTCCACGGCCGCATGGTCTCAAACACGTTGAAGGAGTGGCGTGAGGCATATGGGCGGGCAGGAAGGGGATCCGCGACGCTGCGGGCATACGATATCAATGAGATCTACGATGCCGCCGCGCCGGTTCCGGGCTCAATCGTCACCAACGAGGCCCGCGAATTTCTGGCGGGTATGCGAAGGATTGTTCATGAGGCGATCGAGGCCGCAGGCGGTGAGGTTAGAATCTCGCTGAACGCATAGCGTCACCAGAGGGCCGACCCTGCGTCACTGCGTCACTGCGCCGCTGGGTCGGCTCCTCTTCAGTTAAGGCACCTGCCGCTTCGTCACCCCCACCGACAGCGTCGCCGCCGCCAGGTCGAACGTGGCCGCGGAGATGTTCCGCGCCATCACGCGCACCGTGTTGTTCGACCACACTGCCGCGTCGAGCTCGATGAACCGCGTCGAAGACACCAGCGATGCGTGCGCCAGGTCGCCGGCCCGCGCCCCGTTCGGCATCGTGGCCGATGGCGTCGACGGGGCGGATCTGCCGGATTGCGGTCAGCACGTCGGCCAGCCGCCGGCGTGCAGGGTGGTGATAGCGAACGTCGGTGGTGGCCAGCAGCGGCGCGAGTTGAGCCAGGCGATCCATCCGCTCCTGGTCTCTGCCATCGCGGACGGCGCGTGCGGTGACGTGCAGGGGTAGTGCGAGACGGTTTCGCATGGCCGCGCGATCACCGGCAACGCGGGCAGCGAAGGCAGGGCCGAGGTCGGCACCCGGGATTGCCGCGACGACCCAGCCTTCCGCCGCCGCGTGCATCGCCTCCAATGCAATGACGGCTTCGCCCTTCGGGGCCGCCATCTTGGATTCCGACAGCACGCGCGTCAGGCGCCCGTAGGACGTGCGGCAGGTCGGCCAGACCAGGTATTCGCCGGCATCGGCGATGTTCAACCGGACGCCGACCAGATAGGGCAACCCGGCGGCCTTGGCCGCGACGTGGCCGCGCACCACGCCAGCCAAGGAATTGGTGTCGCAGATGCCGATGCCGGCATGCCCGAATGCCTTGGCCGCCGTCACCAGTTCCTGGGGCGAGGAGGCGCCATCCAGGAGGCTGAAGTGCGACCGCGCTCCCAATTCCGCGAAGGCCGTCACGGGGCTATCCGATGCGGTGCAGCGCGCCGGGCGGGGCGCTGATGACCATCAGGTTCGACCGCGCCAGATGATCGGCTAGCCATTCCGCCGCCAGCCTGGCGTTCATGTCGCGGGCGCTGGTCGCCGGTTTACCCCTGGCGTCATACCGAAGGGCATAGGCGAGGCATTCGACCACCGTATCGCGCGGCGCAGGTGTCATTGCTGCTGGGAAGCTCGCCTCCGAGACGACCGGCTCGCCATGCGCTGCGAGGGCCGAGATGGCTTCCCGCAGGTGGCTTGCCGGCAAGGCGGGCCAGGCGGCGGCGGTGACCTCCCTGGCCCGTGTGATCGCCTGAGCCCCCGATGCCCCAGCCGCAAGTGCCGCCTCATAGGCCGCCATGATGGTGCGCCACAGGGCCGGAGCAACCCAGGCGGGAGGCATCGGACTGGCGGGTGTGTCGTCTGCGGGCATGCCTAGGCGTCCTCCACTGGAGGAGAACGTATAGGGAACATGTGCTCCGTGGGAAGAGGTGTTACGCAGGGTGATGGCGGTCCGATCGGAATGCGGGCGGAGGCGGCGGTGGATCGGAATGCCTCGAGCCGTAGCGTCCTATGTCAGGTTTGCCACCGGAGGATCCTGCTTCTCACCCCTGGCCACGATCGTGAGCGCGGCATCCGGAAGCGGGCGTTGCAGCTCCTTCGCGACCTCCCAGGGCGCATCCAGCCAGGTTTCGCACTCGGTGGCCTCGGTCAGGATCACTGGCATGGCCTTGGGATGGATGGCGCCGACCTCGGCGTTCGGCTCCGTCGTCAGGAAGGCGAAGAGGTCCGCCGACACCTCGCCCTCCTTCACCTTGCGCACCGAACGCCACTGCGCCGTCCAGATGCCGGCGAAAAACGCCAGCGGGCGGTCGGACGACAAGGCGAACCACGTGGGCGGGCGTTTGCCGTCCGGCTGCAGCTCCGGCTCTGAGAAGGACGTGAGCGGCACCAGGCAGCGCGCCTCAGGCGCCAGCCAGCGGCGCCAGTGAGGCGAGCTTGTGTTGCGCACGTTGGTCACGCCGGGGTCGGAGTTTCGGCCCTTCAGCGCAAACGCCGGCGAGGGCATTCCCCACCGCGCCGTGGCCAGAGCAAGCCCAGCCCCCTCGCGCCTCAGGATCGGCGCGGGATAGTCGGGAAAGATGCCCGGCATCGACGGCAGGTTGCCGGTCAGGTCCAGCCATCCCTGTTCAGCACGACGCCAGCCCTTCACTAGGTCTCGGATGGCCTGCTGGCTGGCCGTCATCGCGTAGAGGTTGCACATGGCATGAATTCCGTCCTGCGGCATGGTGACGGGCCGACGACCCCCGTCAAGTGCGGTCCAGGGTGGACGGCCAAGCCGCGCGCCATGTCGGATCAAGATCGGCCTCCGCGGCCCGCAGCGCGCCCAGACGCCTGGCGGAACCGGCCTGGGCCGCGACCATCACGGCGGCGGTGACGGGGCGGATGCTGACGCGCCCGCCGCGTGGCAGGTCGAGCCAATACGGCTCGACCGGGACGTCGAGGGTGAGCATGCGAAGGTCCTCGTGTGTTTTGGCTTCCTGGGTTCGTAAGGATCGAAGCGAGCGAGCGCCGAACGGGCGAGGAGTATGTTGAAGGAGCTTGGCGTCGATGTAGTCTGCTTTCGGGTCGGCGGCGCGAGATCGCGGGTCACCAGTAACGAAGCAAAGGTAGCGACCTTCCCTCATGAAAATGTTCATCAAGCGATTTTGGGGGTTCGACCCGATCTACTGGCCAATAGTCGCATTCAGCATGCGGGGGAGTTTGGATGCGCTCCTCGAACAATCAGAAGCCGGCGATACGATCGCCTTTGTCGGTACGAAGGGCCCTGAAACCCAGGAAACCAAGCGGGGGAAGCTGCTGGGCATTGCCGAGTTTGGCCGCAGCAAATTCCACAGCCGACAAGCGCTTCCACCGACGTCGTTTTCAGAGGCTGAGAAGGGTCCCAACGGCGACATCAAGTGGCCGCACGCGGTGCTCATCACGCGCGCGTGGCGGTTTACGGATGTTCCGTTTCCTGAAATGACAGATGTACTCGGTAGACAGCTCCCTATGTCGGCGATGAGCAACGCGGTGCTGCTTACCGCAGATGAGCAAGAGCGGATTCTCGCACTTCCGCGCGAAGAGATGGACGTTGGGCAGACCCAGGCCATACGCGAGGAAAGAGAGCGTATTGCCGCGGCGATTGGGCCTGGAGGCACAATGGGGCCCGTACCATCGTCATTCGCGACGACCGTGATTCGCGATGCGCTTCGAGAGGCGCGCACATACGCGTTTCAGTTTGGGACCGCGAACGTGTGGAAGATTGGCTGGGCGCACGACTGGGTGACGAGGTTAGATGAGTTGAACAAGCATGTTCCACACGAAATTCTGGGGCAGAGGTGGGGGGGCGGCTGGACACAAAAGTGGGCATCTGCGGATCAAGCATTTGCCATGGAGCAGCGAGTCTTACGATCGTTTGCCGACACGCAGCTTTACGGGGAGCGTGTACACTGCACCAAGGAAGCGCTGGAAGCTGCGTGGCTGAAGGCCTGGAAAACAAGCTGAAGGCATTTGATCGTAAGCTTCCCAGTCCGAACCCCGCAGGCCCCCGGTTTCTAGGCATACTCCGTCCCTGCCTGCTGGTTGCGCAGCACTGCCGTCATTATCCGCGTGGCCGTCGCATTGAAGGCGGCGCGGAAATCGAAGTTGGCCTCCACCGCGGTGCAGCGCGATGCCGCGATCCGCGCCCTCGGCGCGGCAGTCACGCGGATGGTCCGCATCGCCGCCATGCCCCTGGCACAGGTGAGACGCTGGAGGGCAACACCCGACCTTCCGCTCCACCGCGGCCACGACGATATCCATCACCCTGGTCCCAATGGCGCCGGCGCATCCTGCAGCGCTGGCCACGATGAGCAGCGGCCAACCCACGTCGCGCAGGTTCGGATCCCACCACACCGCGGCGCCTGCCGCCATGATGCCGAGCATGCCGCCGAGACCCGCCTCGAGCAGCAGCACCTGCCAGCGCCGGGCGCCGCCGTGCAGTGCGACCAGGACGCGTGCGGCACCGCCGGTAACGGCGGCCAGGCCCGCCATGCGGGCGGCGTCGCCCAGATCGTCCGCGGCCATCAGCTTTCTCCTTTCGCGATATTGGCAAATCGCACGTAGCGCTGGCGTAATTCGTCATCGGGTATCGACGCGATCAGCGCGTCCGATGTCGCGGCCTTGGCCAGCGCCTCGGCGCCAGGTGCATCCCGCAGCATCTGCTTGCGTGCCGCGACCTGCGCCTTGCGCGTGTCGTCGCCCGCTTCCAGCGCCCGCAGGAAGTCAGCGTCGAGTCCTGCCAGCAGCGGCGCGCGCGCGGCACGCAGCCGGGTGCGATGGACCTAGCGCGCAAGTACCATGTCCACCGTGACGGCGCCTGGTTCGGCTATGTCCATGGTCCAGGCGTTGCGCCAGATGCGGTCGGCCGGAATTGCGTCCTCAGCCACCACGGCAAACGAAACTCCCTCTGGCACCACCTGCCGCGCATGCCGCAGCAGCGCCTCCCGCTCGGTTTAGCCATGGGTGGACATCAGCGCATCGGGAGTGGCTGCGATCATGATATGATCAAACGCCTCCGATCTTAGCAATCCGACGACGACGAGATGCGCTTGGCTCGTGCGCGGCAATACGCGAATGGTCCGTCACGCGCAGGGGATTCCTGCACCCCGACGGAGACGAGCATGACCGACCGCACCGCCCGCAATCAGGAACGCAGCCTCGAAGCCTTCCTCTCCGAGAAGGCGCGCTTCGATACGATGGTCGCCGAGCTTCAGCAGATGAGCGCGGACCACTTCGGCGCGGACGCCGACGCGGTGCTCTGGAGTGCGCATGCCAGCCTGCAGCACTGGAACGGCCTGCTTGCGCGGGTGACTGACGCATACCTGAAGCGCGGCGAACACGCCGATTGAAGCGGGTCGCTCCCGCACCGCCCCGACCGGGTTCTGCCCGGCGGGGCTCCCGGCAGTAGGGGCCGATGGTCGGCGCCCGGAACCGGAGACCACCACGATGACCAAGCTTTCCGAGACGCAGTCGATGATCCTGCTGGCTGCCGCGCAGCACGAGACGCGGCTGGCTCGCGCGCCCAAGGGCCTGCCGGCCGCGGCGCGCAACGCGGTGTTCCGCAGCCTGATCAAGAACAACCTGCTCACCGAGATCAACGCCCCGCGGAAGCATGTCGGCCTGGGCTGGCGCCAGGACGACGACGGCACCTGGATCGTGGCGCGCATCACCGACGAGGGCATGCGGGCCATCGGGCTGGACCCGAACGAGGGCGACGCGGTGGCCCACAGGGCGCCCAGGGCGGCGTCGGACGCCGCGGCGGGGGAGAGTTCCGGCGCTGACGCCGACGCCGCCCAGGCGGCGCCACAGACGCCCGCCGCGCCCGTCCGCGCCGGCCTGCGCGATGCCGCGCTCACCTTCCTGGCGGCGTGGGACGCCTGCCCCAATGAGGACGCCACCAGCAGCCCGATCAGCAAGGCGGTCGAGACGCTCCGCGCCTCGCTCGCCGGCAAGCCGCGTGAGACAAGCGCGCCGCGCAAGCCACGCGAGGGCACGAAGCAGGAGACGGTGCTTGCCCTGTTGCGCCGCCCCGAAGGCGCCACCGTCGCGCAGATCGCCGAGGCCACGGGCTGGCAGCAGCACACGGTCCGCGGGTTCTTCGCCGGCCTCAAGAAGCGCCAGGGCATCGCCGTGGAGGTCATGGAACGCGTGCGGCAGGTCGGGCCGAATAACACCGGCGCGAAGGGCTCCTACAGCATCTACCGCATCGCCGAGGCCAACTGATGCGGCATGGTGCTGCGGCGCCGCGCTACGCGGTCGGGCTCTACCGGGTCTCGACCGCGGAGCAGGGCCAGAGCGGGCTCGGGCTGGAGGCGCAGGCCGCCTCCGTCCGGGCCTTCGCGGCGAGCCAGGGCTGGCCCCTGGTCGCTGAGTATTCCGACATCGCCAGCGGCAAGGACGACCGCCGACCCGGCTTCCAGGCGGCGCTGACCCGCTGCCGGCAGCTCGGCGCTGTGCTGGTGGCGGCGCGGCTGGATCGGATCACCCGGCGCGCCCACACCCTGTCGCAGTTGCTGGAGGACGGCGTTTCCATCAGGGCGGCGGACATGCCGGGCGCCGACGACCTGATGTTGCGGATCTATGCGGCGATGGCCCAGAAGGAGCGGGAGCTGATCAGCGAGCGCACCAGGGCGGCGCTGGCGGCCGCCAAGGCGCGTGGGGCGGTGCTGGGCGGCGACAGGGGCTATAGGCCTGCGGCGGGCCCAGACAGCGGCGCGGCGGCCCTGGCGCGGCGTGAGGCGGCGGAGCAGGCAGCACATAGGATCCACCTTGAGGTCGAGCGGCTCCGCGACGAGGGCGTGGTTGGCCGGGCCGCGTTAGCCCGGGCGCTGAACGAGAGGTGCGTGCCGACACCCCGCGGCCAAGGCGCCTGGACCCACACCACCGTCGCCCGCGTGCTTGCGCGGACCGGCTGAGGCTGTAGTCAGTCCTGCGAGAAACAGCTCGCCACAATACGGACCACGCTGGTGACGTCACGCTACGGCCTTGAGATACGCGCCGCCACGGCCGCCGATGCCAGTGGTATGGTCGAGCTGCTTGCTGAGGCTGGACGCACGGTCGACCCGCTGCGACTTGCGGAGCGGCTTATCGCATTGCGAGAGGCGTCCGGCACAGTGTTGCTGGCCGTCCAGTGGGGCCCGCCGAGCGGCCTCCTGAGCATGCACTGGTATCACACCTTGGCGGGGACACGCCCGGTCGCACAAATCACCGCACTGCTGGTGGCGGCCGATGCCCGGCGCCAGGGGATCGGGCGACTTCTCGTCAAGGCGGCAGCGCAGGCCGCGCGGGTTGCTGGCTGCGACGAAGTGGAGATTGCTACGGCATCGGGCGAAGCATCTCTGCAGGACTTCGCTCGATCGACCGGCTTTGCGGAGGCCGGGCCGCGCTTTGTGCGCTCGCTGCGTAAGCGGGGATAGCATCCTGGCCAGGCGCAGGTGCACGAACCTTCCCACTTTGACCCTGTTCAACACCGATCAACGGTCGTTGGTCGGTGTTGAACATGCGTCAGTCGCGCTCCTGATCTTCGATCCGAGGCAGGCGCCCATCGGGCCGGCTCAGCGCCGCATCGAGGATTGGCCTCGGCGGAACCGGCTCTTTCGGATCGACGATCTGGAAGACGACACTCAGCGATTTGTCCTCGACGTCGGTGGACGCGCTCATCGACCCGTCGTGCTTCTCGCGCCAGCCAGCCCGCGCCTTCATCCAGAAGATCGCGGCCGCGACCGAGCCGCCATCCGTCGCCATCCGGAACAGGCTCTGCGCCACCTTCGTCGTCGCCTCGATCGAGCCTCGGTCGAGCTCCTCCCGGAAGTGTTTCCGCAGCGTCTTTTTGTCGATCTCCAGGAAGGTTGCGATGTCGTCCTGCGGTATGCCGAGGCCGGACATGGCGCGGACCGTCCGCCGTTGCTCGTCGGTCGGCACGTAGGTCACGCCCTGCATGGCACAGCCTCCTCAGCACCGCGCGCTGCTGTGACCTCTGCGAACGACATCCCATCGGCCTCCAGCACCGCCTGTTGCCCCGTGAAGGCCTGCCAGCGCAGCACCGCCACATCGACATAGGCCGGCGACAGCTCCACGGCGTGGCAGGCCCGCCCCGACATCTCGGCGGCGATCAGCGTCGTCCCTGAGCCGCTGAAGGGCTCATAGATGGCCTGGCCGGTGCTGGAGTTGTTCTCGATCGGCCGGCGCATGCACTCGACCGGCTTCTGGGTGCCGTGGGTGGTCTCGGCATCCTGCCCGCGACTGGCGATCTGCCAGAGCGTCGTCTGCTTCCGGTCGCCGCTCCAGTGGCCGGTCGCGCCGCCGCGGACGGCGTACCAGCAGGGCTCGTGCTGCCAATGGTAGTGCCCGCGGCCCATGACCAGGCGCTCCTTGGCCCAGACGATCTGCGCGCGGATATCGAACCGGCAGGCGATGAGGCTGTCGGCCACGGTGCTGGCGTGCAGCGCCCCGTGCCAGACATAGGCCACATCGCCCGGGAACAGCGCCCAGGCCTCCCGCCAGTCCGCCCGGTGGTCGTTCAGCACCTTGCCGGTGCGGGCGGTCTTGCTGCCCTCCAGCGCGGCGTTGCGCCAGCCTGGGTCGTACTCCACGCCATATGGCGGGTCCGTGACCATGAGGTGCGGCCGCACGCCGGCCAGCACCTGTTCGACCACGGCCGTCTCGGTGGCGTCGCCGCAGATCAGCCGGTGGCGGCCGAGGCGCCAGACGTCGCCTAGGCGGCTGACGGGATTGGCGGGCGGCTCCGGCACCGCGTCAGGGTCGGTGAGGCCGTCCGCGGGTCCGACGAGGAAGCCGGCAATCTCCAGCTCATCAAACCCTGTTAGCGCCAGATCGAAGCCCTCGGCCTGCAACTCGCCGAGCTCGAGCCGGAGCATGGCGTCGTCCCACCCGGCGGAGAGCGCCAGGCGGTTGTCGGCCAGCACGTAGGCGCGGCGCTGGGCGGGCGTGAGGTGGCTCAGTTCCAGCGTGGGCACCTCAGCCATGCCGAGCTTGCGGGCGGCCAGCAGGCGGCCGTGGCCGGCGATGACGCCGCGGTCGCCATCGACGAGGATCGGGTTGGTGAAGCCGAACTCGCGGATCGAGGCGGCGATCTGCGCGACCTGTGCCTCGGAATGGGTGCGGGCGTTGCGCGCATAGGGCACCAACGCGGCGACGGCCGCGAGTTTGTAGGGCGGAAACAACGTCGTGGTCTCGGGGATCGGCGCGCCGGCGGGCTGGATGTCACTCACTGCATTCAACCTTCTGTGGACGGAGGCGCGGCAGCACCATCGGCGGCGCATGGTCATCGCGGTGCTGGGCATCGACGATGCGGCGGAGGATGACGAGAGGCTCGGGTGGCGCGGTGGCTGCGGGTGGCGGGGCGGCCTCATCGGGCCGCTTCTCGCGCCAGCCGGCGCGGGCCTTGAGCCAGAAGATGGTGGCGGCGATGTTGCCGGGGGTGCTGGCCTGCTGGAACAGCGTCTGGGCGACGCGCGCGTTGGCCTCAATGACGGCAACGTCAAGATCGTCGCGGAAGTACCGGCGCAGGGTGGGCGCGCTGCACCGGACGACGCGAGCGATGTCCTCATGCGGCACGCCGTAGCCGGCCATGGCACGCACCAGGCGCCGCTGCTCATCGGTTGGTGCGAAGGGCGGGCGGCCGGTCATCGGTAGGCCCTGCCGACGTGGCGACGGGCGGGAGCAGCTTTGTTAGAGGGGAAGGCGCCAGCCCATCCGGCCGATCCGGCGTGACGCGCTGCGGCAGGTGGATATGGTGGGTTTGGTGCCTTTGTTCCGGCCCCTCTATATAAACTGTCAAACACACACAGCATGTGTATGTACATGTACTGCTCTGACAGTTTTCGCGTGGGGTATGGGAGAGATCCACCAAACCCACCACATCCACCTAAATCAGGCTGCGTCAGCATGCTTGGCCTCCACGTTGAGCTTCCATCGTTGGCTGCCAGCGAGCAGGCGCGCGCGGGTGATGCGCAGGCCGTTCACCACACGCCCCTGGTGGTCGCCGATCCAGCGCCCAAGGCGCTTGCTGTTGATCGCGCCGTTGTCGCCGGCGATGACGAGCAGTGCCTCGCGGAAGTCGGCGCGCTCGAAATGCTGCCGTTGGTGACCGAAGCTGCTGCCCGCAGACGAGGGCCCGGCGGTCGCGCATTCGATTATTTCGCGCACCGTGACGTCACGGGTGCCGAGGTACTCGTGCCATTGGCTGAGCAGGGCGGTAATGGCGTCGAGCCGCGGGTCCTGTGCCCTGACCACATCAAGGGTGGCCACGGGATCGGCTTGGTCCAGCCACAGCAGCGCGCCCCGCACCCAATCCGACCATGCCTCGAACGATCCGAGTGGGGGAGGCGAGCCGGGACGGCCAGCCACGTGGTAGGCGCAGAGAACGGTCAGCGCGGCGACCAGCAATTGGCACCTGTTCGCCTGCGCCTCTGCCAGAGGATCGCAATCGAACTGACGAAGCTCCGGCCGCTCGACCTGTGGGTCCAACTGGCAGAGCAGCGCGCGGCGGGTCATGTCGCCCAACATCACTAGGTTGTTCCCGGTGGCGGTGACAAAGCTGTTGCTCGGCAGCTGCGGCGCCTCCGATCGGCCGAGGATGCGGCAGCGCACGGTTTCCTGGGTCAGCAGCGAGCAGAGAAACTCACCGCCAAGAGGAGCTTCGCAATTGTCGATGGCGATGACCTGCTCACCCTCCAGCAGCAGCGAGCCGAGGCGCTTCTCAAACTCCTCCTCCGTCTTGCCCTGGGAGATCACCGCGGCGACGCGGCCGGTGGCAATGACGCTGCACAGATCGACCAGCATCGACTTGCCCGATCCTGCCACCGGTGCCGAGAAGCCGTGGAGCGGGGCGGTTCGTAGCGCCCGGCGGATCACGGAAGACAATATGGCCGACAGCGCCACGCTGCGGCTGGCCTCGTCGACGAACGGAAATGTCGAGATCAGCCGCAGTAGAAGACCGAGCGCCGCGCGCGCATCCTCCTTGCTGGGACGATCCGGTACGTCCGGGAACTGGCTCTCCCGAAAGTCGAGAAGGAGCCCGGTGGTGGCGTCGTAGCCGGGTTGGTCAAGCACCGTGCCGTCGGCCCGAAGCGTCGGGGCCGACAGGATGCCGGCGAGGACCGGCAGGCGCCAATGCCCTCGCCGCTGGCGAAGGATCGTGGCCACGCGCAGCGGTGCATCGATGGACACCCACTCATCTTTGCGCCTATCGACGCGCTCCCAGGACGCGGCGGCGGTGAGAACCTCGGCCAGCGCTTGATCCTCAATCTCCAGGATCTGTAGGTGGCTTCGGTGCGGGTCGTGGCCGACACCGAGGCGGATGACGCCTGGTCGTACCAGGAAGGATCCGCGCTGATACACCCGGTGCGGCTTAGCCAGCAGCGCCTCCTCGGCCTGCTGGACAACCTCTGGGAGTGCTCCGCCTGAGATGCGGATCAGCGGGCGCTCGGCAGGCTGACTTTGCAGAAACTCCGGGGTCTGCAGGTCCTCGATCTTGAGCCATCCCTGCTCCAGCATCTGCCGCAGGAAGAGCAGGCGGTCGCGTCCGTCGCAGTGGGCATGGCGGCAGTGGATGACGAAGCCGCGGCTTTCGCTCTGGCTGGCGTTGACGATGAAGGTCGCGGCGTCAGCGCCAGCCTGGGTGTGGGCCGCCTCGTTCGGGCAGCAGATGTGGTGCTTGGTACCGTCCGCCACCTTGCCGAGCAGGATGTGCGGACTGCGGGCGCGGAGGGCGGCGACGATCTCAAAGTGGCGTGCCGAAGCGGCCGCCCAGGCCGTGAGATCGAGGATTTCGCCGGTGTCCGGATCGGTGAAGGTGATGCGGCCGAAGTCGAGGCCGAACGGGCCGCTGGCGTCCGTAGTCGCGCGGGAGGCTCGACCTTTGCGCTTCCCTTGCACAGAAGCGCGTGGCGCCGTAGCCGGGCTCGGGAGGCTGAACAGGTCGCAGGGCTGGCCCTCCAGGACCAGGATCTCCGAGGGCGGCCCGTCCGCCGGGCGACGCGGCAGGTAGAACAGCCGGGAGGTGTCGGTGCAGGATTGGTCGTGCTGCAGAGCCAATGCCTGGGCCAGCGCCGTCACGCGCTCTTTCCAGGCTCGGTTCGCGGTGGCCTGGCTGTCGTAGCTTGACGCGATCCAGGGACGGTGCAGCGGCAGGGTTATCCGGAACTTCGGGCATGGCGCGTGGTCGAACGTGACCTGGTCATCCGTCTCGGCCACGACCCGCGCGCCATCTGCAATGCCGGGCCTGTAGCTCCGCTCGGCCTCCAGAAATGCCTGCGCCGGATTGGACAGATTCGGATGGGCGGCACGGAACTTGTCCCAGTTGCCGCGCTTGGCGATGGTCCGGGTGCCGAGGTGCGAGTGGGTCGAGCTGATGGCGGCAGCCCAACCCTGCCCCCTGACTGCGGTCGCGATCTGCTCCAGCGTGGCGCCCGCGTCGCTGTCGAGCATTGCTATCTCGATCCGCTCGGCGTCCAGCTTCTTGCGCCGGCCGGCACGGAAGACGGCGGGCACGATGCAGTTGCCCTCCTTGGCACCAATCTCGTGTTGCGTCAGGCGGTCGCAGAGTTCGGGCCAGGTGAAGCTGCGAACGTCAGACCACGGCGCCGTCTGGCTATCGCCGCTGCCGAAGGTGACGCGGTAGTGGCGCACATCGGTCCCAGCCGCCGCTCCGGTCGGCCGCGGAGCAAGGTCCTGGTAGTCCTGGCTGTCGCCCTGATCGTCCACCGGTTGGCCCCGCGCAAAGATGGCGGAGAGAAGGACCGTTGTGGCACCGCGATCCAGGACCGCGTTTCAGCGACCCAAAGTCTTGGATTTTTGAATCGCGGCGTTGGATCGCGCCTTGGCTGCTCCGTACTCCTTGCCCAGCACCTTGGTGATGGTGCGCTCCGAGGGCACGTGATGATGTTCGACCTTGCTGGTGATCCACTGCGCGAGAAACAGCCCCTCGGCGGCGAGCGTGGACAGCAACTCGCCGTCGTCAGCCCGCTTCAGCATCTTCCGTCTGATGATCGGCATCAACGAGATCTTGCCCGGGGCGATCAGCTTCGCGTCGGGTGTGTCGATGACACGCCGCGCGTGCTCCTCCAGCAACACCAGAATGACGTCGTCGGACAGGCTGGCGACCTGATCTACCGTCAGCCGCTCAGGCGCGTCGCGGTTAGCCACCCTGGCCGCCCGAGACTGCGCGGGCGCCGCCAGACTTTGGGCGAAGGGGGTTTCCACGGCAGTTTGCCATGGCGACGGGCGCGTGGAGACCGTGATCGCGCCGAACCGGGCCTGACCAACCTGAACCGTGTTCCGGTCCAGGTCGAACTTCATGTCGGCGGCCCAGCTGCTGCTAATCTCCTCCGGCGTGGTTCCATGCTCCGGTGCCAGTCGCACCCCCTCCAGAAACAGTTCACCGCCCTCGACTTTGCGCCGCAGATCGTTGAACAGCCGGTCCCAGGCGCCCCACAGGGCCGTGTGGCTTGCATGCCCGGCCATCCAACCGTCTCGATGCGGAACCGCCAGCTCCGACACATCGCACAGCAGCGGAAGGTCGAGCCCTGCATGCTCGTGCTCGGTGAGCCGGACCTCCTCCCGTCGAACGGCAGCCACGAGATCTGGCTTGCACCAGGTGAGGATTGCCTGTCGAAGTGGCAGGTGGAGCGGGAAGTCCGGTGCAGCGTCCCGAACGTCGTTGTGTCCCGAACTGGCGTGCGCGGCAGTCGACGGGGTCTCTGGCTGAGGCTGCGGCCCTTTGGAAGCCATGCTGCTCTGGTCCTTCTTTCAGGTCGTGGCGCGTGATGCGCGCGTCCGGAACCCAGCTGCATCACCTCCCGCCGCATCTCCGGGAGGTCTGCACGATCCTGGCCGTGGGATTGGTGCGCCTCCGGCAGCGTGCAGCGGAAGATCAGGCCCGTGACGCGGCGAATTCTGACGCAGCCGGAGAGAGTTCGCTACACTTCACTGCCTATCAGAGCGTGTGTGCGGACCGGCCCAACCGGAGACCCGCATGACACGCAAGACCAAATCCGCCGCGCCACCAGCGGTTACCATCCCCGCCATCCCACAGGCCGACGTGCTGGGCCGGCTGGCGGCATTGAAGACCACCGCCACGCTGGACCTGAAGCAGCAATGGCGGGAGCTCTTCGCCGCCGAGCCGCCGCCTTACAACCGACGCTTCCTGGAGAGCCGTCTGGCATACCGGATTCAGGAGCTAGCCTATGGCGGCCTGAAGCCCGAGACGATCCAGCGCCTCGAGGCGCTGGGCGAGCAGCTGGACGGGGGCAATCCCGTCCTCCGACGCATCCGCGGTGACGACAAGCCGATCACCGGCACGCGGCTGATCCGGGAGTATCAGGGCGTCGAGCACAGCGTCACCGTGCTGCACGACGGCTACGAGTATCGGGGCCGCCCCTACCAGTCGCTGTCCTCCATCGCACGCGCCATCACCTGCACGCGCTGGAATGGCTGGCTGTTCTTCGGCCTGAAGAACCGGAGGGGCACGGCATGAAGCGCAAGCCAGCCGCCGAGACCGCGATGCCCGCCACGGTGAGGAAAATCCGCGCCGCCGGTTACACGCGCAAGTCGAGCGAGGAAGGGCTGGACATGGAGTTCAACTCGCTCGACGCGCAACGCGAGGCGTGTGAGGCGTACATCACCAGCCAGCGCTCGGAGGGCTGGGTGCTGGTCCGCGATCGCTACGACGACGGCGGCGTTTCTGGCGGGACACTGGAACGTCCGGCGCTGCGGCGCCTCCTGGTCGACATCGAGCGCGGGCTGATCGACGTGGTGGTGGTCTACAAGATCGACCGGCTGTCGCGCGCGCTGATGGACTTCGCCAAGCTGGTGGAGGTGTTCGACGCGAACAGCGTGACCTTCGTCTCCGTGACGCAGTCCTTCAACACGACGACCAGCATGGGTCGCCTCACGCTGAACATCCTGCTCAGCTTCGCGCAGTTCGAGCGGGAGGTCATTGGTGAGCGCATTCGCGACAAGGTGGCAGCGTCGCGGGCGCGCGGCATCTGGATGGGCGGCTTCGTGCCGCTGGGCTATGATGCCCGAGACCGCAAGCTGCTGGTGAACGACACCGAGGCGGCGCTGGTGCGACGCATCTTCGAGGGTTTCGTGGAGACGGAATCCGGCACCAAGCTGGTCCAGGCGCTTCGGGCCGAGGGCGCCACCACGAAGCGCGGCCGCGCCTTCACCAAGAGCGACGTCTACCGGGTGCTGAGCAACCGCACCTATCTCGGCGAGGCGATGCACAAGGGGAAGTCGCACCCCGGCGAGCATGCCGCCATCGTGCCGCAGGCGATGTGGGACGCGGCCCACGCCCTCCTGACGATCAGCCCGCGGACCCGCGCCAACCGCACGCGCTGCCAAACGCCTTCGCTGCTACGCGGGCTGATCTTCGGCAGCGATGGGCGCGCCATGTCGCCCACCCACGCGCGGGGGCGGCGCGGCCAGCAATACCGCTACTATGTGAGCCAGTCCGTGCTGAAGGGCAGCGCCGCGGACGGCCCGGCCATCGCGCGCATTTCCGCCGCGGAGATCGAGCGCGCGGTCATCGCCCAGGTCCGGGGGCTGCTGCGCCAGCCGGAGGTGGTGCTTGGAGCCTGGCGCGCGGCCCGGGCCTCGGCGCCGGACATGACGGAGGACGAGGCGCGGCTGGCGCTGGAGCGGCTGGATCCGCTTTGGGAGGAGCTTTTTCCGGCCGAGCAGGCGCGGATCATCCGCCTGCTGGTCGACCGAGTGGACATAGGGGCGGGCGGCGCCGACGTGCGGTTGAAGCTGGAGGGGCTAGCGAGCCTGGCACGGGACCTGGCCACGCCGCCGGCCGAATCGCCGAGGGCGGCGGCGTGACCGGCGCAGCGCAGATGCTGACCGTGCGGGTGCCGCTGGCGATCCGGAAGCCGCGGGGCGGACGGAAGCTGATCCTCACGCCGGGCGGCACCACGAACCGGAGCGCCTCGGCTGCGGACACCACGTTGGTCAAGGCGCTGGCCCGGGCGTTCCGCTGGCGGCGGATGATGGAGGCGGGCCGCTTCGCCACCATCAACGAACTGGCGGCGGCCGAGAAGATCAACTCGTCTTATGTCTCGCGCCTGCTCCGCCTGACGCTGCTGGCGCCGGGGATCGTGGAGGCAATCCTGGATGGGCGACAGCCAGGGGGGATGACGCTGCCAGCCCTCATGGAGCCGTTTCCTGTGGAGTGGCTGGCCCAGCTTCGTTGAGACCGGAACCTAGCCCCGAGCCTTATGAAACAAGATACGGCTGTCGGCGCAGCAAGAATCGTAGGCATGCAACGCCTCGTGCGCGCCGACTGTGGTGGCGCGCCCCGGCTGCAGATACCTGTCCGATTTGGCTGAGACCTCGGGGAAGCCCCAACTCCGTTTTCTCAGTGCGGCGAATTATCGTTCCCCGAGTTTCTAACCCCCCTCCTAACTGTATCCCGCTCAATCGTTCCACACTAAGCTCGAGAAAGATTCTCAACTCCGAGTGTGCAACGCATTGCGACTTCTTCCCACTACCGTCTTGAACCCAGACACGCCGGACGGCGAGCGCTATGTGCGATCGCTGCTGGCCGCAGTGCCTGCATCTCCCGGCGCGTTCGCCGTCCACTCGCTGAACCTGCCAGAGCACGCTTACAAGCGGTATGGTGAGGCCGACTTCGTAGTTGCCGACCAGCGGGGGCTACTGGTCATCGAGGTTAAGGGGGGCATCGTCCGGCATTCGGGGGGCGTCTGGAGCTTCGCGAACGGGCGGGGGCAGGCGAGGAAGCGTTCTGAGGGGCCACACAGGCAGGCGGAGTCGGGCGTGCACGCGCTTCTCCGGACGCTCGCCGGCGCCGGGGCCCCCCCCATCGGGATCTTCGGATGGGCGGTTGTGACACCCTTCACTTTTTGGGCCACGCCCCACCCCGAGATCCCGGCCCCGCTGCTCCTCGACCGCTCGGCATGCGCCACGCCTTCTAGTTTCACCGATGCACTGGATGGCGCCTTCCGGTGGTGGCGAGCGAGGGCGGTCGCGTCGGGCCGCTCCACAGGTCCGCTCGACCCTGCCGCCCTGGCGCGGCACTTGCTCCCCGAGTTCCAGTATGCGCCCGCCCCCGCCCGCTGTGCGGAGGCGATCGAGCAGGATGTTGTTCGCCTCACCGAACGGCAGGCTGAGATACTTGAGGGGCTCTCGGGCAACCAGCGGCTGCTCGTCGAGGGGGGGGCCGGGACCGGCAAAACTCTGCTGGCAGCGGCGGCTGCGCGACAGGCAGCGGCCTCCGGGAGCAGTGTTGGCCTGATCGTTGCCGCGCCGGTCCTGGCGGCCCACCTCGCCACCGCAATGCCCAGGGTGACCGTGGTGGATCCGGCGACGATGCGACACCTTCCCGAGCGATCCCTCGATGTCCTCGTCGTGGATGAAGGGCAGGAGTTGGCCAATCCTGAGGGTCTGCGCCAAGCCGGGCGACTGCTTAGGGGAGGGCTAGAAGGTGGGTGTTGGCGCTGGTTCATGGACCCCGCAAACCAAGCGCTTCACTCCACCATTGAGCCCGGCAGCCTCGCCCAGCTGCGCGCGACGTCCGCCTGCTATCGTCTGGCGCGGAACGTCCGATCCACGCGCAACATTGTTAACCTGGTCCGCAGCACAGTTGGGGCCGACGTGGGCGTCTCCGACATCGACTCCCGCGGCGTCCTTCCGCATATCGCTCACGTGCTTGGCCCTGCAGCCGCCTGCATGGAAGCGGCGGTGGAGCGGGTACGCGACTGGATGGACACCGGCGTCGCGCCGGGTGACGTCGCGCTGCTCGCCGCTGAACAGGATGTGCCCTCGTTGCTCGAGATTGCGCGCCGGGCCTTGGGCGACGACGTGGCGCTACTGATCGACCCCACCGCGCTCGACACGGCGCGCACGCGAGTTGTGGTGAGCGATCCCTCGACGTTTCGAGGAATGGAGCGGGCGTGGGTGGCTGTCGCGTGCACGCTCAGCTTCTCGGATCAGTCGAGGAGCGAGCGGTTCCTGTATGTCGCCATGACCCGCCCGAGAGCAGGGCTTGCCGTGTTCCTGGCCGACGGCGCCGACGTCTGGTTCAGACGCCTTCAGGCCGATCAGGAATCACGCAGCGACCAAGAAACAGTCGAATGACCCGAAGGATTGAGTCGTTGTCCGAACCCAGGCCAGCAGCCCCAACGCTCACGGCGCAGGAGAAGCGCGCCGCTCGGGACCAACTAGTCGCCACGTTACGCGGGGACTTCGTAGGTCCATCACTCGGCGCCGTCGAAGATCTGCCGGAGCGGCCGGACAAGCGGTACCTGATGGGAATGCTCTTTCCCCGAAACGCGACGGCAGCGCCTGTCGTGGAAGAGGAGGAGACATCGGCACCGGACGTTGGCGCCGGGAGCAGCGACGGGGACGAAGCCGCGGAGGGCTTTGAGGCCCCGACTGACCTACTGTTCCAGCGTCTCCCTTCCTCCGTAGGCTTCTCGTTCGCGGTCCCAGCCGGGAACCCACTCTCCGTTGAGATACGTGCCGTTGCCGGCATCTACGCGAAGCGGGTTCCCGCGCAGGAGGAGACGGCTCCTGGAAGCAGGCCGCCGCGAAGCGGGAGCCGGCGAAGGAGACCATCCTGGATGCGGTCGAGCCTGTGCTATCCGACGTCCGGCCAAGCGGAGACGATCAACATCCCGTCCACGGGCACGGTGCGGCGCCGTGCATTTGGGGGCTGGGCGCAGATCCATTTATCCACACGAAGCGGCCCGGAAGGCTCCTGGATCGTGACGGTAACCCTCGTGAACGAAAGGACCGTCTCGGACGAGAACGGCCGGTATGACCCAGAGGACTGTTTGTACCAGGTCTCGCTCGAGGCTGTGCCCTCCGTGGCCGTCCTGAGGTGGCCTTCCCCTGAACGGCTCACCGCCGACCCCGAGGAGGACGAACTCGCACTCCAGTATCGGCACCGGCCCGCGCTCGCGGTTGGGCACGGATGCGCTGCTGACTGGAGGCCAGCGGGTGACGGTAGGACCCGGATAGGTGTCGAGTTTCTGCCGTCCGTCGAAGTCGCACCCGTCACGACCAGAATCCGCGACCTTGACGAGCGCGCGAGCCGGGCGCTCAACCTCCAGCGCCTGCAGTCCGAGGCCGCCGTTGCGGACGACCTTCTGGGTGATCTGCGGGCCCTTGTGGATGCGTATGCCGTCTGGCGACGGGGTCTCGATGAGGAGCTGACGGACGGCCACCCGGCTGAGGTTCGCGAGCGAATTCTGGTCAGCATTGACGAGGCGCTTCGGCGCATGCGCGACGGCTGCGACTTACTTGCTCGCGATCCGGAGGCGCTCCAGTGCTTTCGCCTCGCGAACCGGGCAATGCTCGTCCAGATGGCCTACTCGGGCCGGGTCAAGTCGGCCGAGAGGGGAGGCAATCCAGTCCCAGGGAGCATCGACCCGGATGACGCGAGGCACGCGGATTACGAGTGGCGTCCCTTCCAGCTAGCATTCCTGCTGCTGGTTCTCCGTAGCATGTGGGACGAGAACGACCCGTTCCACGACGTCGTCGACCTGATCTGGTTCCCGACCGGCGGTGGCAAGACGGAGGCTTACCTCGCCGCCGCGGCGTTCGACATGCTCCGGCGCAGGATGGTGTCACTTGGTCGCGGTGGCGGCACCGCCGTCATCATGCGCTACACCCTGCGTCTGCTCACGCAGCAGCAGTTCCAGCGCGCCGGGCACCTCATCTGTGCGCTCGAGAGCCTGCGGATGCAGGCTGCGGGTGCTCTGGGAGATGAGCCGTTCTCGCTGGGGCTCTGGATAGGCTCCAGCAACGCGCCGAACTCACTCGCCGACGCCGCCAACAAGTTCGACCGCCTCATCCGACAACAGCCGGGCCCAGTGCGTAACCCCTTCATCCTTCTGCGCTGCCCGGCGTGCGGCAGTCCCATTGTCTCTCCTACGCGACACACCGATGGGGATGACGGCGTGGGGATCCGCTGCACACCTGGGAGCTTCGAATTCTTCTGCCTGGAGCCCCGGTGCGACTTCAACCCGCACATACCCGTGCAGATCGTGGACGAGGCACTCTACAACAGGCCACCCACGATGCTTCTGGCGACGCTCGACAAGTTCGCAATGATGGCGTGGAAGGAGAAAGCTGCGAGGTTTTTCGGGGCGGGAGATCGCAACACACCTCCATCCCTCGTCATTCAGGATGAGCTCCACCTCATCGCTGGCCCCCTGGGCACGGTAGCCGGTGGCTACGAGGCCGCACTCGACGCAGTGATCGCCCACCGCGGCGGGCGTCCAAAGATCGTTGCTTCGACCGCCACTATCCGGCGCTCGGACGAACAGGCGAAAGCACTCTTCGCGAGAAGGGGATCTGTCTTCCCCCCCGCGGGGCTGACGGCCGGGGAAACCTTCTTCTCTCGCCCGGACCCCGACGTCCCCGGGCGGCTCTATCTCGGCGCTATGGCGCAGGGCCATACCCCGACATTCAGCAACGTACTTGCCTCGGCCTCGCTGCTGACCGCTGTCCCAAGGCTCGGGCTGCCTGACGCGGTGGACGACACATGGTGGACGCTGGTCGCGTACCACAACAGCCGTCGCGAACTCGGGCGCAGCCTCACGCTGGCCCGAGACGACATCCCCTCCCGGATCGCCGCGCTGCACCCGCCGGGAACGCCCGGGACAAGGGCCTTGCGCCGGGTCCAGGAGCTCTCGGCAAATGTCAGGGGCGAGGATATCCCTAACGTGATCGACGAGGTTTCCGCGTCCAAGGGCACCCCCCGTGCCATAGACTACCTCGGCTGCACGAACATGCTGTCGGTCGGCGTAGACATCGACCGCCTTGGCCTGATGATGGTGCTCGGGCAGCCTAAGACGGCGTCGGAATACATCCAGGCGACTTCGCGCGTCGGCCGCGACGGTATGCGACTACCCGGTGTTGTTCTCGCCCTCTACTCCCCCACGAAGCCTCGGGACCGCTCGCATTACGAGAATTTTCGGCCATTCCACGACGCCCTCTACAGGTTCGTCGAACCGACGAGCGTCACCCCCTTCGCGCTGCCGGCGCGGGAACGCGTGTTTCACGCCGCCATCATCAGTGCGATCAGGATGGGAACCGCCTTTTCAGGTAACGCCGACGCGGCCCGCTTCACCACGACGGACCCCCAGGTGCGCGCGTTGGCAGACCGCTTGTACGATAGAATGCGGCGGGCCGACCCGACCGAGGTGCGGGGCATCAACTCGAAGGCGGCCGAGGTGGAGCGGTGGTGGGAGACGCGGATTGCGCAGAACCTCAAATACGCAATGCCACCGCAGGCCGTGAACTTCCCCGTGTTGATGAAACAGTTCGGCGAGCAGGCCCATCCCGAGGCGCGTGAAACCCTCCAGTCCATGCGCCATGTCGACGTCGGGGTGCGGGTGTGGATCAGAGGCGCCCGCCCGCCCGATGCGCCTTCAGACGGCGGCGCCGCCAATCCGAGACCACGGGGCAGCGCCGCTCGGCGGAGAAGCGGGACATGAGCGCTGGCAAGAACTACGAGCTCCGGCGCACCCAGTTGGTCGGTGCCGGGGGCATCGGGGCTGTCATCGACATCGGCGATGAGTCCTTCGTTGTCTGCGACGCCGTGGATTGGGGCTCGCCGTCGGAGTACGTTCGTCTCCAGAGAATGGAGCAGCGGCTCCGTCGCGACCTCAGGAAGCCCCCGGCCGACCGTCCGGGGTCGTTAGGTCGTGTGCTCCTGCATCGATTTCCCGAGTCGATGTTCTGCAACAACTCCCGGTGCCGCCGGATTGTCCGTTGGCAGGAGCCCCGGCACGGGCGCCCCGGACTACCAATGAGGTGCCCCCAATGCCAGCACGAGGGCACGTTGGTCCCGATGCGGTTCGTCGTCGCCTGTGAAGACGGCCACCTGGATGACGTGCCGTGGCATCTGTGGGTGCACAAGTCGACCAGGGGTGGCTGCCGCTCGCATGAGCGACTGAAGCTATTGGTGGACGAAACTGGGACCGGCGGCCTCGAAACGCTCAAGGTGTTCTGCGAGGACTGCGGGGCATCCGAGTCCCTCGAAGGCATCACGTCAAAGGGATCCCTGAAGGCCGTCGGGGCGCGCTGTCCCTCGTGCCTTCCCTGGCAGGCGCGGACAGGCGGGTTTACCTGCACCAAGGAGCCGTCAGTGCTTCAGCGTGGCGCCACGAACCTCTACTACCCCGTCACCGCGTCCGCCCTCTCGCTCGGGGACGGCGGCGGAGAGTCGGCACATGACGCAGCGGTGGCGAGGATGCTGGCCTCGACGACTTTTGAGATGGCTAAGGAGGTCGCTGCCGATCTTGCGTCGACCGGCAACGTACCTCACCCGCGTGTCGCCCGGTTCGCTCAGATGCTCGCGACTGAGTTTGCACTACCCCTCGAACTCGTTTTGGAGAACCTCCGCGCGGCCGCACCTGTTGGTGGGGAGGCCACCGCCGCCCCGGAGGAAGGTGACCCGGATTGGGACCCCGAGGACATCCTGGCCGAGGAGTGGCGCTTCCTAACGTCAGCCGAGGCCGCCGATTTTGAGTCGGAGGATCTCGTCTGCCGGGAGACTCCTCCGCCGGCGATCGGCGGTGGGGCGCCGTTCGCGCGCGTCCTGCTGGCGGAGCGCCTACGGGAGGTCCGGGCCTTCCTAGGCTTCAGGCGCATCAAGCCCGACGGTGCGCTAGTGCGGCCTGAGGCTGGCCGCCCATTCCCTGCGGGAATTCGCCCCTGGCTCCCCGCGGTTGAGGTATTCGGCGAGGGTATATTCATAGCCTTTGACCTCGGCTTCGTCACACGATGGGAGGCTGCAGTACGGGCAGACCGCGAAGAGTCCGCGCGGCTCGCCGAACTCGAGCGCCACTGGCAGGACGAGGGATACTGGTTCCTGCCGAAGCCGACAGCGAGGCTGATCGCGATTCACACCCTTTCCCACCTACTGATGCGGCAACTCGTGTTCGAGTCTGGCTACTCCTCCTCCGCCCTTCGCGAGAGAATCTACGCAGGTCCCGACATGGCGGGGCTACTCATCTACACGGCGGACGGCGACTCCGAGGGTTCGCTCGGCGGCCTGGTACGTCAGGGACGGCCGGACAGACTCGGCGATCTAATCCGCGTGGCGCTGGATCGCGGGGTCTGGTGTTCTGCGGATCCGGTGTGCCGGGAGACCCAGGGGCAGGGACTCGGCGGCTTCAACCGGGCTGCCTGCCACGCCTGCTCGCTCGTCCCCGAGACCTCCTGCGTGCTCGCCAACACGTTGCTCGACAGGAGCCTCCTCCTAGGTCGCGGGGCGTCCCTCCCAGGGCTGCTCGAGGGCGTGCTGGCGGGCCTAACGTGAGGCTGCCGAACGCACGTGACCTGAACGAGGAGCAGGAACGGGTCTACCTGTACGCGCCCGAAGACGGCCGCGTCCTCGTCTCGGGACCGCCCGGCACCGGGAAGACCGTGCTTGCCGTGCTCCGGGCGATGGAGGCCGCGAAGAAGGGTCGACGGACCGCCGTGGCGATGTTCAACAGGATGCTCGAGGCCTACGCTTCACGCCTACCAGACGGCATTGGGTCGCTTGAAGCCCAAGGCGTCAACGTGCGGACCGTGCGCCAACTCTTCAAGGAGCTGTGGTTTGGCCTGCGGGTTCCCCCGGTCGCAAATGCATCATCCATTTTCCTGGACACTCCATTTGATGAGCGGGAGACGGCCAAGGAACTCGGTGCAAAATGGAAGCCTGCGGTCTGGGCGCCTTGGAGTCCGAAGGGAGGGAAATCTCGCGGCTACAGCTGGGCAGTCGAACCCGACCGGTACTGGAGGAACCCCGCCGCATTCAGTCGTTGGTCTCCCACGTCTGACCTTCCCGCCACGGAAGAGAGCGAGTTTGCCGTCGACTGGGACGCCGTTACCCGACACCTCCTCAAGCACCAGGACATCGCCTGCTGGAACGCCCTGTCGTTCGACAAGCTGATCATCGACGAGGGCCAGGATTTCCCGCCGGAGTTCTTCAGGCTCCTGCGATTCTTGTCAGAAGGGGCGTTAGGGCCAGAGGGACGACCGGTGTCTGTCATGGTGTTGGCCGACGAGAACCAGCGGCTCAGTGCGAAGCAGCACTCGACCATATCGGACATCGAGACGGCCTTGGCGATCCCTGCTTCGCGTCATTACCATTTGCGCACGAACTTCCGGAACACTAGGCAGGTCGCTCTGGTCGCACAGCACTTCTTTGCCGGGGCGAGCACTGGCATCCCGTTGCTACCCGAGCGAAGGGGGCCAACCCCCGAAATGCGCCGTTGCGAGGGCGTGCAGGCGGCTGTCGAGCAGATCGTCACGTACCAGCGCAACAACCCGAAGCACGAGATTGGAGTGCTCATACCTGATGACGATGCGGCCCGCCGCGCCTACTTCGATGCGCTCCGCACGGCTGCTCCTTCGGGCGTACGCGTCCAGACCTACGCCTTTCGCGACCCGGACTTTAACTGGCCCAAGCGGCACCTCGTCTTCGACGAGCCGGCTGTGACGGTGCTGAATCGGGCCAGCTGCAAGGGGCTGGAGTTCGACGCAGTGTTCATCGTGAATATCCATGCCGCCCGGATCGAGGAGGGCCAGGAGGACTTCTTCAAGATGGGCATGTACGTGATGTCCGCGAGGGCACGTCGGAGCCTTGTCCTACTCTGGGTCGGCCGGCCTTCAGACAGGCCCCAGGTGCTCGGATTGATGCCGCGGGCGCCGGCCATCAGGATTCTGGCATGAGCTCGGACAGCCTTGGACCCCACCTTGTCTCCAACTTTCGGGAATCCCTCTCGATCCTGGAGAACCTCCGTGCTTCTGCCCGGCCCGGCAGGGGAATGCGGCACCTGGCAAGGCGGCCCGTGGTGGACGCGCTGCGGGCATCGGAGTTGACGGCAGTGACTGGGGGGCTGGACGGCGAGTTCCCGGTGCTCTGCCGCGTTGGCGCGTCCGCCTGCCCCGTGGGCGACCTTCAGGCCGCCTGCATCCCGCTCGGGCGTATCACCGCATTCATCTTCCGCACGGAAGACGAGCGCGACCAAGTCGCGGGAAAGATGTTCGAGAACATCAGCACCGACGGATTGCCCATGGAGGTGGCGCCGGGGCTTTTCGGCCGGGAGGGTCCGTCCCGCTGCGGCGAGAAGTCTACTGACCTAGCGGCAGGCGAGACACCAGACTGGATTCGCGCAGATGCGCTGGCCGGCGCTGTCGGCGCCGTCCTCGCGCTTGCACACCGACGCCCCGAGGCCGTTGCCGCGGCTACCGCCTTTCTTGACGGAAGCGGTGCTCTCTCCGTCGACCTCACCGCCTTCGCCAACGCCCTGCATTCGCCGGACGGCCCCTGGGATACACCGGGCAGCGCTGTCGCCGCGGTCATGTCCAGTCTGCGTGGGATGCCTGGGCAGGACCCTATGGAAATGGTCGACCTGTACGCAGAAGCGCTTGGGTCCTCAGGTTACGCCGCTGACAACCTGGACAGGTTCAAAAACTTCGTCTCGGACGTTGTCACTTCCCGCAGAGCGAGGCGTCCGCAGGACCTCGCGGACGGAGGCGACGTGCTGCTCCGGGCGCTCCTCCTTGTCCTTCAGAGGGACCGGATGGACGAAATCCTTGACGACCTGGCCGATGGCGTGCCGCCCGGCCCGACCGTTCACCTGACGGCCGCAGCACTCGCTGGCTTCCGCGAGGGCCTCGCGAGGATGCCGTCGGCGATCAAGCAGCCACTCCGCGAGATCCTCGGCGAGTTCGCCTCCGCTGTCGAGTCTGACCCGTCGGCCCGGGCAGAAGATCTCACTGCCCCATTGAAGGCGCAGCTCCCAGCGGTTCCTACCGCCGACGCGGCAACTTCGCCGGCCAGGGACACCGCCGTTCCGTCGGGCAGTGTGGACGGAGGCATGCCTGTTGCTGCGCTGGTCCGGGAACTGCAAAGCGTGGCGGAGGCGCTGGGCCTTTCTCATTCACGAACTGAGGATGGCATCCTGGGAACCTGCGATCGCACTGGCGTAGGAGCCCTGATCTCCTCCTTGCCAGACGGTGCCACCGAGGCACCGAGGCTCGGTCTCCGCGTTGTGCTCGGCGCTATCGCTGGCGGGGCGCTTGTTCGCGAGGCGCTCTCAGGCGCTCTTCTTGCCGAACCGGGTTCGGTGCTCTGGCAGGCCCCGGGCTCAGGCGACCTTGAGCTGGTGTTCCCCATCGGTGAGGGGGCGGCGCAACACGCGCCACTCGCGCTTAGGCGCAACGTCGACCTGGCCCGACGCTGGGTCGCCGCCGCTGCGCCCGCGGCACAGGCGGCCGGAGGCGATGCACCCGCGGAAAGCGGGAAGAAGGCGAGGAAGCCGCGAGGCGGAGGGGGCCGCAAGCAGCCAGGAGCTTCCTCCTCAGCCCAGGGCACAGATTCGATCGGTCTCAATACGAGCGCGGAAATATCCCGGAAGGGTACAGGGACGACTTTGGGCGAGGCTTCGAAGCCAGCCCGGAAGCGGCGAGTGAGGAAGATCAGCGCTGAGCGGGACCGGACAACCGCAGACCAAGCCAGCCTCCTTGTTCCGGAGACGATCCCCGGGCAGGGCGCGGAACGAGATGCTGATGCGGGGGAACGGGGTGCCGATCCAGCGCCCAAGAATGACGTCCCCTGACCGGCCCCAACCAGCGGCTCAGATTTCAGTCGAATAGCTCCGGCAGCCTGGACCGCGGACCCGGCAGGTTGACCATGCGCACGTGCTCCCAAGCGTCGTCGCGCTTGCACCATTCGGTGACGTTCCGCGTCCCGGCACCGGCAAGGAGCGCCTCGTGGAGCGGGCGAGCCCAAGACACGAAGAGCGCCTGGATCTCGTCAGATGCGCGTTGCGCGCGCCAGACGGTGTCGAGGTCGAACTGACCGCCGAAGTCGGAGGCGAGACGGGCCATCATGAACGCCACTACGTTGGCACCGTACGAACCGAGCCCCGTGCTCCTGACGGCAGTCTGGGCCGCCCTGAAGATGATCGCGAGAGACACTGCCTCACGGTAAAACGCGGCGTCCGGCTTCCATTCCCGCTGGAATCTATCCGGAAGCTCGGACATGAAGATGATGAAGTTCTTCTGCGCGCCCCGGCTGACAGTCTGCGGCCGCTCCCACCAGCACATTAGGAGTTTGGCAAGGTCGGTCTTGCTGAAGACGTTGCTCTTCGGGCACACTGCATCGAATTCGCGGCGCTTGGCCGCTGTCGAGCCGAACCGGGCGCGGGCGACTTGGTAGGCTCCGCGCGTCCTCTCGTAAAGCCAGTGCGTCCGCTCGCCAGGGCACCACAGTTGCTCTGACAGCCGCTCGAGTTCGATGTGGAAGTCGCTGTTGGCTGACAGGTCAGCCACCTGAATCACGTTCTGCGTATTTGCGTACCGCGAGATCAGGGGAACGAATTCAGAGAGTCGGTCGGCCGTGACCCGTGTCAGCTTCATGGCTACGGCGACTTGACTGACGTCCATCCGGTCAATCTTCCTCGCGCGGTGTACGGAGGCGGTGGTTTGGGCGCCGTTCACGATCTGGAGGCCCCTGACGCGACGGATGACGGTCTCGCCGTGCCAGGAGCCGGCCTCGATCTCGTCTGCGGTGGCTGTGATGCCGTTGTTGTAAGCCAAGAATCGGTCCGGCTCTTCGGCTATCGTCCGCCGGATGCCTTTGTTCACAGCTCCTTTTGCCTGAAGAAAGGAGCGGACGTTGAACTCGAACAGCCTCGCGCCGTACCGCTCGTATAACGCGAAGATCAAGTCGCCGGGGAGGATCGCTAGGAACGTCTGGTACTCGCATGGGGGCGGCCTCATTTCCAGGCATGCCAGCGGTCGGCCAAGCATCTCCACGAAGTCGATATCGATATGCTCTCGAGTCACGCCCTCGGCAGCCGCGCGTCTCAGGCGCTCCGCGTCCCAGACCTCGAACTCCACACGACGGCCATGGACCTGAATCGGCGGAACGTCGCTCCCCCTAACCACGGCATCGGTCAGCACATGTACGCGCACGTCCTCGATGCGCGGCAGCTCGACCGCGATGCGGCGTGCAGCGGCATCGGCAAGGGCGCTCCCCGCGAAGCGGGTTAGGCCGCCCTTTGCGGCGTGCTCAAAGAAGCGCGCCGCCGCTATCCCTATGCGAACGGCATCGCTTCGCGGCAGCTCAGCGGCGCTGTTGTCCGGCCTGCGGTAGGCGGTGAAGAGTTCGAGCCGCGACGATTCGTCAGGAAGGAAGTATGCGATCACGCGGCTCCGCGAGCGGCCGGAGGCGTCCTCGTGCGGACAGAGGTCATGAGACGCGACCGAGCCCGCCTCCTCGAGGTAGCCGAGCATGACCTCGGCAAGCGCCACGTGTTCTGCGAGTGGCGTTCCGGGCTCGATCTCACCTAGCCGGTCATCGGCATCTGCGCGCAGGTTCGCGACGAATTCCGTGAGCAGCTGGTCTTCGATCAAATGCTTCCTCCAGTGTTGTTCCGGCCAACACGGCCAAAGGCGCCTCCGTCCCGAGGCGACCTATCACCACGATCCACCCCCGAAGTCCGCCGGTCGACCCTCTAAGCCGCACTATTGGCATCAGCGGGTTTTGGGTGCGGTAAGAATTCTTCCCGACATCCTGGGCCGTTCGGGGCGGCGCTGCCGGCGAGGCGTTAGTCGCTCGCCCTGTCGAACCCTGTATGTTCGCTTAAGATCGTCACGATGGGGACACAACTTTTCCTTCCAACGGGCAAGTCGCTCCCGGGCCACACAGTAGATCGGTAGAAGGGAGCGCCCAGCATTAGCCATCGTGCAACAGCGTAGGTCCTTGGTGTTCCGGCGCAAGATGAAAGCAAAAATGGTGCGAAACGAAGACGCGAGTCGAAACGTTCCCTGCGGGACACCGCAGCCGGCGCGGCGTCACCGCGGGGATATCATGTCGGTGGAGACGCGCAGTCGGGTTATGGCCCGCATCAAGGGGAAAGGCACAGGCCCGGAGCTTCGCCTCGCCGCCCTGCTCTCCGAGGTCGGCCTCGCATGGGAATCCCACGCCCGTGATCTCCCTGGACGTCCAGACTTCGTGTTTCGGGATCGCCGCGTTGCCGTCTTTGTCGACGGTGACTTCTGGCACGGTTGGCGCTTCCCAGTGTGGCGCGACAAGCTGTCGGAAGCCTGGGAGGCAAAGATCGAGGCAACAAGACTCAGAGATTCCAGGAATTTCCGGCGTCTGAGGCGTTCGGGCTGGCGAGTGGTCCGTGTCTGGGAACATCAGCTTGCTCGCGATCCCGAGGGTAGCGTGGCCCGGGTGAAACAGGCCTTGGACTCTACGCGCTGATACTCCGCCTTTCGCGAGCCTTCGCCCAGGCTCGCGCTCCTACGCTCAGCCTGTTACGAATCGTCCTTGATGGCGATTCGTGGCATAGATCTTTTCTGTGGCGGTGGTGGGAGCTCCTGGGGTGCCCGCGCCGCGGGTGTCGAGATGGTGGGAGCCGTCGACGCCTGGAGCATGGCGGCTTCGACCTACCGTCGGAACTTTCCCGGTGCGCGGGTCGTCGAGACGCGTCTGAACCGCCGATCCGACAAGGCTCTCCTTGGCGACATCGGGCATATCGATCTCGTCCTGGCGTCGCCCGAGTGCACGAGCCACACACCGGCTCGCGGAGCGAGGGTGAAGGATGAGGGGAGCCGGGCCACAGCCTTCCATGTACTCAAGTTCATCAGGAAGCTGAGTCCGCGATGGGCGGTCATTGAAAACGTAATTCAAATGCGGACTTGGGAGCGTTATCCGAACTTTCTGGCAGCGCTCAAGGAGCATATGTACGTCACGGAGCACGTGCTCGACGCCCAGGACTTCGGCGCACCCCAGACCCGCCGTCGGCTTTTTCTGATGTGCAGTAAAGACGGGCCGCCTGAGCCTCCAACTCCGCTCGCCGAGCGTCGACTGACTGTGTTAGATATCCTGGCGCCCACCGGAACCTATAAGACCCGTTCGGTTTTTGGCAGCGGCCTGGCGGAACCGACTGTCGCGCGCGCCAAGCGAGCTATCGATGCACTTGGGCGCGATGTTCCGTTCCTGATTGTCTACTACAGCAGTGATGGCGCCGGCGGATGGCAGCCGCTCGATCGACCAATCCGCACGCTTACGACGCTGGATCGATTTGGGCTTGTCGAGTGGATTGATGGTGAGCCGCGCATGCGAATGCTGCAGGTTGACGAGTTGCAGCGCGCAATGGGTTTTGGCGAGGACTACATACTCGATCAAGGTTCCAGAAGAGACAAAATCAAAATGTTGGGAAATGGGGTTTGCCCGCCTGTAATGCAGAGTGTCGTGAGTGCATTGACCAGCCAGACGCCCCAGGATCATCGTTTGCGTGTTGCTCAAGTGGCTGAGCAAACAATACCGCCAGTCCAGCTTCCAGATCGATCAGCGATGTCATCGTTTGCCGGACCTCAAATTTCTGGCTAGCGCTGTTTTTCGATAGCGAGAGGCTGTCGCTTCCTGGTTCCCGGTATCCGAGCCATAGTCCGCCCATGGCGTCAGAACCCGAACGATCTCGCGAGCGCCGATGGGTGGTTATCGCCCCTGATGGCCGATACGTAACCCTTGGACGCCATAGTGACCCCAGCGAGGGAGAAATCCTGGCCGCCGAAAAGGCGCTGCTCTCCCAAGATCTGAGCGGTTGGCTCGCAGTCATGGAGGGCAACCCCTGGGTCGGAAAGGCTCCTGAGTTACTCGAGGTCAGACCGCTCGGTCGGCCAACCTCGAACTTCTCCGATGCGGCCGTGGCTTGCTTGGCAGCAATTCTGGCTAAACGAGCAGAGGTCGGGCCTTAAGCCGGGTCGTGCCGCAGCCAGACTGTGCGGGCCTCCTGCCAAAGAAGCTCTGCACTGGGCAAAGCGTACCAAAGTGTTCGCTCTCGAAGTACGGATTTCGGGCAAGTGGGGTTCGAACCGGAGCAAGCGCCGACCGCGCGGAAACTGGCTTTTTACCTAGGTTTTTGAGTTCCGTACTAAATCGGCCAAGTCAGGAGGTCCGGAGAGAATTGGCCTCCGGAGAGCGATTTTCGGCCGTCTCCGCGTCCAGCCAGCCAACAGGTCTACCCCGAAAACCCCAGGAAACCTGCCACTCAGCGCGACGCTCGGTCTGGCGGAGAGCACGGCTCGTATGGAAACTGGCGGAGAGGGTGGGATTCGAACCCACGGTAGGCTTGCACCTACTTCGGTTTTCGAGACCGACGCGATCGACCACTCTGCCACCTCTCCGCAGGCGGTGCCGCCGTATAGTCACAGGCGGCGCGACGCGCAACACCCTGCCCCTGGCAGCGGGGCGATCTGTTCCCTGATTCCGGCAAGCGGCGAAGCCTGGTTCACGGATGGTGTGTCCCGGTGACTAAAACCCGGCTTCGCTCACGCGCCCAGCGCCATCCCGTCCCGCTGCGGGTCAGCGCCCCCTGAACAGGCGCCGTCGCGGATCATCACGCCGTGTGGCGCGCCGAAGGCGTAGCTCTGGTAGGACCTGGCCACCGGGTAGCCCATGTCGCGCAGGGCATCGGTGACCCGATGCGGAATGCGGTTGGCGACATCGATGGTGTCGCTCAGCGCCACGATGCGCGGCGCCGCCACGGCCTCCGCCATCGTCATGCCGAAATCCACGACATTGCTGATGGCCTGCGCCAGCGCCGGCACAATGTAGGTGCCGCCCGGCGCGCCCAGCACCATGGCGATGGCCTGTTCCCGGAACAGGATGGTCGGCGCCATGGCACTGCCGCGGCTCTTGCCCGGCGCGATCGAGGCCGCGCGTCCGGGACGCGGGTCGAAACCGCTCATGCAGCCATTGTACATGAAGCCCAGCCCAGGCGTGATGGCGCCGGAGGGGATGCCGAGCGTGTGGGTCAGGGAGACGGCATTGCCCTCCCCATCCACCACGCAGACCACCGTGGTATCCGGCGGGTCCTTCGGCTCCTCCGCACGGGGCACGCGCGCCTTGTCGCCGGCGCGGATGCGGGCGGCCAGCGCCTCGGCATGCTGCTGCGAGAGCAACCGGTCGAGCGGCACGTCCACGAAATCGGGGTCGCCCATATGGGCGTCCTTGTCGATCGTCATCCACTTCATGGCCTCCGCCAGGATGCGCAGATGCTCGGGGCTGTTGTGCTCCAGGGCGCCGATGTCGAAGCAGCCCAGGATGTGCAGCAGCTCGATCAGCGACCCGCCCCCGGCCGGCGGGGGGTTGGAGGCGACACGCAGCCCACGATAGCTGCCCCAGCAGGGCGCCTTCTCCCGCACCCGATAGGCCGCGAGGTCCTCCAGCGTCACGCCGCCGCCCTGCGCGGCCATGTCGGCCGCGATCTCGCGCGCCATGTCGCCGCGATAGAAGACCTCGGCGCCGCCCTCGGCGATGCGCTCCAGGCTGCGCGCCATGTCCGGGTTGTGCAGGATGTCACCGGGGCGCTTCAGCGTGCCATTGGCGCGGAAATAGACCTGCCGGCCGGTCTCGCTGAAGCGCAGCTTGTCGGCGACATTCACCTGGCCGTCGCCGCCATGGTCGATGTCCCAGTAGTAGTGCATGTAGGGCCGCACCATCACGCCGCGATGCGCCTGGCGGATCGCCGGCCGCGTCACCTCGCGCAGCGGCATGCTGCCGAATCGGGTCAGCGCCTCGGTATAGCCCGCGACATTGCCCGGCGTGCCAACCGCGCCATAGCCCCTGTCATTGGCCTGGTCGCGCAGCAGGAAGACGAAGCCGTCGCGCGACTGGCCGATGAACTTGTCGGCCCACATGTCGGGGGTCGCGGAAAGTGGCGCCTTGGCGAAGAACTCCAGCACCGTGTGCACGCCGCGCGCAGGCATGCAGATCTGCATCGCGCCGAAGCCGCCGATGCCGCACATCTGCGGATCGACCACGCCCTGGCTGAAGGCGCAGGCGATGGCGGCATCCACCGCATTGCCGCCCTGGCGGAGGATCTCCACCCCCGCCTCCGCTGCCTCCGGCTGCGCCGCGACCACCATGCCCCGCATCGTATTCCCCCCTTCCCCGCCACGCCGCACCCAAAAACCTAATCCGGCGTGATGCCGGAGGCGCGGATCACCGGCGCCCAGGCCGCCACCTCGCGGCGCACGAAGTCCTGCGCCTCCGCCAGATAATAGCGGCCGGGGCTGGTCGAGGTCTCGGCAAAGCGGCGCTGAACATTGACGCTGGCCTGCGCAGCGCGCACCGCCTCCGCCAGCCTTTCCAGGATCGGCCGCGGCGTCCCGGCGGGGGCGGCGAGGCCGGCCCAGCCATCGGCCACCACCTCCGGATAGCCGAGTTCGCGGAAGGTCGGCACATCCGGAAAATCCGGGGATCGTTCGGGCGCCGTGGTAGCCAGCGCCCGCAAGGCGCCGGAGCGGATATGCGCGCTGGTCGCCGTCAGGCTGTCCAGCACGCTCGGCACGACGCCCGCGATGACATCGGTGATCGCCTGGGTGGAGCCGCGATAGGGCACATGTTCCAGCGGCGCACCGGTGGCCAGGGCCAGGCGCATGCCCAGCAGATGCGCGACGCCGCCGGCGCCGGAGGTGCCGTAATACATCGGCGCGGCCTTGGCGGCAGCGACATAGCCGGCCACGTTGGCGATCGGCTGGCTAGGCTTGACGCAGAGCAGATAGGGCGTGCCCATCATGATGGCGATGTGGTCGAAGGATTTGTCGGCATCATACTGGATGCGGTCGCGGTACAGCGTCTGCCCGATGGCCAAGCCGCTGATGGTGGTGATCAGCAGCGTGTAACCATCCGCCGGCAGCCGGGCGACATAGCCGGTGCCGAGGGTGGAACCGGCGCCGGCGCGGTTCTCCATCACGAAGCTCTGGCCCAGCGTGCCCTGCATCTCCTGCGCGATGACGCGGGCGGCGATGTCGGTGGCGCCGCCGGCGCCAAAGGGCACGATCACGCGGATCGGCTGCGCCTGCGGCCACGGCTGCGCCTGGGCAGCGGCGGGGCGGGGCAGAAACGGGCTGGCGGCCGCCAGGGCGGCAGCCTTCAGCAGGTGGCGGCGGGGTCCGGCGGTCATGGTCATGTTCCTGTGGCTGAGGGGGACCGAAGAGTGGCGCCTTCGGCCAGGATCAGGAAGGCGGGCAAGGCAAGCTGGACGAAGCTGCGGACCAGCATCACGTCCTCCTCCCCATACCATCCGGCGCGGTGCATCAGGTTGACCTGGCCCAGCGTACGGCCCTGCCAGCGCACCGGCGTGTTCATGGCACTGCCGCAGCCCAGCGCGCTGGCGCCCGCATGGTCGGGATAGCTGGCGCGCAGCTCATCTTCCGTGCGGATCAGGATGGACCGGCCATGCTGCATCAACTCCTGCATCCGCGGCGCGGCGGAGGCCTTTTTGCGACCTCCCACCGGATAGGCCTCCGGCAGGTTGGACCAGATTCGCTCGGCCTCGCCACCCGCATGATGCACCTGCATGGTGCAGAGGATGTGCCCGACGGCGCCGGCCAGCGCCGCATCCAGCGCGGCCAGCGTCGCGGCGGGCTGCGCCGGCTCGGCCAGCGCCAGGGCCAGGTGTGCCAGATGCGGCAGCGGGTCGGGGCGGCCCATGCTCAACCCCCCATCCGCGCATCGACCGCCAGCGTCCGCTCGTCCGAGCGGGGCTGGAAGGCGATGCCCTTCCGCACCGCCCACAGGTTCTGCAGCATCAGCATCGGGATGATCGGCGTATCCGCCATGGCGAATTCCGTCGCCTCGATCAGCAGCGCCTCCCGCGCCGCCTCGTCCACGGTGGAGACGGCGCGGGCGGCCAGCGCGTCAAGCGCCGGGTTGCTGTAGCGGCCATAATTGTACAGGCCGAGGCTGCGTGCCCGGTCATGCGTGGCAAAACACTGGGTCAGCATGTAGCCACCCTCGAAGGTCGCGCTGCCCCAGCCCCAGAGGCCCATGGAGAATTCCTGCCGGCCGCCGCGCGCCGCGTAGCTCGCCCAGGGCAGCGCCTCCACAGTGGTCTGCACGCCGATGCGCGTCCACATCTGCGCCACGGCCTGCGCCAGGCGGGCGTCGTTCGGGTAGCGGTCATTCGGCGTGTGCAGGGTCAGGCGGAAGCCGTTCGGCAGGCCGGCCTCGGCCAGCAGGCGACGAGCGCGCGCCGCATCCTCCTCCGGCGCCGTCACCTTCGGCGCATAGGAATAGGCGCCCGGCGGCATCCATTGGCCGGTGGGGGTGGCGGTGCCGAGCATGACGCGATCGGCCAGCGCCTCCCGCCGCAGGGCCAGCGACAGTGCCTGGCGCACCCGTACGTCACGGAAGGGGTTGCGCGGCAGGGGGGTGCCGCTGGCATCGGTGACGAAGGGGCTCTCCCCCTCCCGCGACAGGTCGGGCACCAGGTAGATCAGCCGGATGCCCGGGATCGCCGCCACCTGGAAGCGATCATCCGCGCGCATCCGCGGCAGATCGCTGACGGAGGGGGTGTCGATGATGTCCACATCGCCGGACAGCAGCGCGGCGCTGCGCGCCGCCGGGTTGCTCAGCAGGCGCAGCGACACCGCCTCCCAGGCCGGCTTCGGGCCCCACCAGGCGTCATTGCGCGTCATCTCCACCCGGTTGCCGGGCGTGTAGGAGGCGTAGCGATAGGGGCCGGTGCCCACCGCCGCCTTGCCGGAATTGTAGTCGGCCGTCGTCGCACCTTCCCCCACCCGGCGGGAGACGATGCCGACATAGGTCAGGTTGGGGCCGAGATCCGGCGCCGGGACGGGCGTGTGCAGGCGGATGGTCAGCGGGTCCACCACCTCCACCCGCTGCACCGCGCGCAGGAAGCCGCCGAAGCCGCCGGGGCTGTTGGGCACGTCGCGGGCGCGTTCGAAGGTGAAGACCACGTCGTCCGCGGTGAAGTCGCCGCCATCGTGGAATTTGACGGCGGGGCGCAGCTTGAATTCCCACAAGGTGTCGGTCAGCGGCTTCCACTCCGTCGCCAGGCCGGGGATCAGCCGGCCATCGGGCGCGCGGTTGATCAGCCGCTCATAGATATGCATCGCGACGGTGTGGTTCGGCACCGCGTGGTAGAAATGCGGGTCCATGGTGGTGAAGGCGCCGCCGAGCCCGATCTGCAGGGTGGTGCTGTTCGCACTCGCCGGGCGGGGCGCCAGCGCGCCCCAGCCGGTGGTGACCAGGGCGCCGGCGGCGGCGAGAATATCGCGACGATGCATGGGCATCTCCTATTCGAATGTCACGCGCAGGGCCGCAGCGGCAGTTCCAGGGCGGAGCCCCGATCGCCGCCGCGCAGCAGGGTCAGGCGCGGCGGCCTGCCATGCGGCACCTGCGCCGCGTGATCGGCATCTGCGCCCGACAGGGACAGGCGGATGCGGCTGCCCTGGCGGAAGACCCAGGCGGTCGGCAGCAGCGGAATGCGCAGGCGCGTGGCCTCGCCGGGCACCAGCGGCACCGCATCGGCGCGGGTGAAACTGCGGAACGGCCAGCTGGTGCGGTAGGTTTCGGGCGCCGGGGATTCGTGGCGGTGCAGGGCGCGCAGCAGGCCCTCCGTCACGTAGCGGACCGTGCCATCCGCCTCGACCTCGGAGAGGTAGACGAACAGCGCCGCATCCGGCTCGCTCGATTCCAGCCAGAGATCGGCCAGGCCGTGCCCGGCGAGTTCCATATCCTGCGGCAGCGGGGCGGAGGACCAGCCGACCAGCCCCGCCTGCCGCTGGCCCCAATCCGCATAGTAGTTGGTGCTGTTGATGCCGGCGATGCGCTCATAGCGCGTGCCGTCGCCAGAGCCCCAGGCGAAATCAGCCTGCGCCACATCCTGCCCCGCGGCGACCGGCGCATCGGCAAGCGCGCTTTCGGCGGCGAGGTACAGGCGCTGTGTGCTCTCCACCGGCGGCCAGGATTCGGCCGCGCGCCAGGCCTCCGCATGCAGACTGAAGAAATGCACGGGCGCTTCCTGATCCAGCCCGGTCTCCCGCCCCAGCAGGTAATGGTCGAAGAAGCGCAGCACGGCGCCCAGAAGGTCGAATTCCGGCGTCTGCTCCCGCCGCCAGGGGGAGATGTTGCAGCGCGCCCCGTGATCCCATGGCCCCAGGATCAGATGCACCGGATTGTCGCGCAGCGTCAGGAAGCGGGAAATCGCGCCATTGGCATAGCCGGCCCCGTCCATCCAGCCGGAGACGGCCAGCACCGCCACATCCGGGCGAATGCCGGCGCCGACCGAATAGGGGCTGAAGGAGGCCGAGCTGAAGCCCGCATCATAGGGCAGCGGGTCCTCGCGGAAGCGGAACTCGGCCATGAAATCGGGCTGGCGGAAATTGCCCGCATGCTCGCGCAGCGCCTCCGCCAACATGGTGCCATCCGCATCCTCATCCACCGGATGCGGCCCGGCCAGGTCGGGATTGGCGTAGTAGACGTAGTTGCGCAGCAGGTCGCGACGGTCGTGATCCATGGCGACCATCAGGTCGTCATAGCTTTTTGCCAATTGCTTCAGCTGGATGCCGCCCGGGTAGTAGTTGTCGGCATAGGTGTCCCAGACGGCGAAAAGCGGGGCGATCGCCTTCACCGCAGGGTGGCCGGTGCTCGCCAGGAAGTCGGAGGCCGCGCCGGGATAGGAAATGCCCGTGGCGCCGACCTGCCCGTCCGACCAGGGCTGCGCCACCACCCAATCCGTGATCTCCGCCGAATCCTCGCGCTCCCGCGGCGAGCGGAAGCTGTCGCGCGTGCCGAAGGACGCGCCCGTGCCGCGCACATCCACCACCACCACCGCATAGCCGCGCGGCACCAGATAGCGCACGAACTTGCCGGCATTGGGGATGGCATCGCCCTGCCCACCCTCCCGCAGCCGGAAGCGGCGGTAGTAGGGGGTCAGGATCAGGATCGCCGGCACCGGCCCCGTCGCGCCCTCCGGCCGCCAGACATCCACCGCGATGCGGCAGCCGTCACGCATGGTCAGGTAGCGGGAGGCCGGCGCCTCCGGCAGCGTGAATTCCACCTCGCGGGCCGCGGCGTAGCTGGAAGGGGCCAGACGCCAGGCGGCGCCGGAGTGGTCGCGGTCGGACATGGTCGAGCCTTGCTGGCGCCGGCGGACAGCGTCTGTGCCGCCGGCGGTGTCACTTGTCCGTCATCCATGCGCGCCGCTGCGCAGCTGCGTCAAATGCGTTATGGGTGCCAATATATGCGGTTTCCGCATGAAGCAGAGGGGCGGAATGCACAACCTGCGGTCACTGGATGCGCTGCGTGCCTTCGTCGATACCGGCTCCGTCTCCCAGGCCGCCATCCGGCTCGGGCGCACCCAACCGCAGGTGGGGCGGCTGCTGGCGGCGCTGGAGAAGGATCTGGGCTTCCGGCTGTTCCACCGCGCGAACCGTCGCCTGACCCTGACCGCGGAGGGGCTGCGCTTCTACCAGCAGGCGGAACGGGTGCTGGCCGGGCATGACGGTCTGCAACGGCTGGCCTCCGGCATCCGGGATGGCCGCAGCGACAGCCATCTGCGCCTGTTGACGGCGCCGCAGGTCGCCAGCCTGGTGCTGGGGCCGGCGCTGCGCAGCATGGCGGCACGGGTGCCGGACTTCACCGCGCTGGTCGACACCCGCATCCGCCTGGATGCCGAGACCGTCGTGGAGCAGGAGCATTTCGACCTCGGCGTCACCGTTCTGCCCCTGGCCCATCCCAGGCTGAAGGTGGAGCCGGTCTGTGAGCTGGAGGCGGTGGTGGTGATGCGGCGCGACCACCCGCTGGCACAGCTGCGGCAGGTGGGGCTGGCGGAGCTTCTGGCGCATGACCTGGTTGGCACGCATGCGCGGTCCCTGCTGCGGCAGGGGCTGGAGCGGCATTGCCGCGAGGCGGGGCTCACCCCGCGGCCGCGCTTCGAGGCTTCGAATGGCGTAGTGGTCTGCCAGCTGGTGGCGCAGGGGCTGGGCGTGGCGCTGGCGGACCCCTTCGTGGTGCTGTCCACCCCCGCGCCGCAGCTGGTCATGCGGCCCTTCGCCTGCGCCATCCCGATTCCCTACGGCCTGTTCTTTCCGGCCTGGCAACCGCGCCCCGGCATCGTCGACCAATTCGCCGAGCTGGTGGTGGAGACCGCGCGCAGGGAGGCCGCGGCCCTGCGCCGGACCCTGTACCCGACCCAGCGCCGGGGCCAACCGCCCTCAGCCTAGCTCCAGGCCAGGTCCAGCGTGGCGACCTCGCCAAAGGGCACGCGGCGCTGGGCGGCCATGCGGATGATGGGCCAGGTGGTCCAAGGCATGGCGAGCAACGGCATCGGGTCATCCGCCCGCCAGCAGACATCGCGCGTGGTCAGCAGCGCGCGCAGATTACGGCGGAAGGGGCCGCCGCGGAACAGCGAGAGCTGCGTCTCCGTCAGGCAGGACCAGAATTGCTGGAGATGCGCTTCCGGGCGCAGGCGCGGCGCGGCGCCGTCCGGATCCAGCAGCGCCCGGGCGATGTCCTCGCCTTCGAAAAAATGCAGGCCACTGGTGGTGCGGGGGTTGCATTCCAGCCCCCAGGGGCGGCCTTCCGCATCGACGATCAGGTCGAAGGCGATGAAGCCGGACCAGTTCGCGGCGGCGACGAAGCGCGTCACCCAGTCGGCGATGGCCGGATGCGCGACACGTTCGAAGGCCACGGCGACGGAGCCCGCCATCAGCGTGCCGCGATAGATGCTGGTGCCGAGCACCCGGCCCTGATGCGCCAGGGTGCAGGTGGAGAATTCCGGCCCCTCGACGAAGCGCTGCACGATGGCCGGCGGGTCGGGCGCGGGCAGCGCCGCGCCCTGTTCCAGCCGCAACACGCCGCGCCCCGAACAGCTATGCACCGGCTTCACCACCACTCTGCCGGCCGAGACGATGGCCTGGGCCGCGGCCGTGCCGAGCGGCGCGCTTTCCGGCACATCCAGCCCCTGCGCCCGGGCAAAGTCGCAAAAGCCGCCCTTGTGGTGCAGGCGCAGCAGAATGTCGGGGGGCATCGCCGCCACCCTCACGCCCGGCGGCAGCAAGGGCGGGAGATGCGCGACGTGCAGGATTTCCTCCGACACCGGCAGCACCAGCGACACATTTTCGGCCGCCACCACCTCTGCCAGCGCCGCAAGATAGCCAGGGCGGTCCGTGGCTGGTGCCGGAACGCGGATGGATCGGGCCACGGCGCGGGACGACCCACAGAGATGCCGCCCAAAGGGCTCCGCCACCACGACGCGCCAGCCGATCCGCGAAAAACCGCGGGCGAGATCGAGCGCCTTGGGCAGCCGGCCCAGCGTCAGCAGCACGGTGGGCATCAGGCCGCCGTCACCCGCAGCATCACCTGCCGCGCCGGCCGCGTCGTCAGCCGGGCCGCCGGGCGCACCTCGTCCGGTGCCTCCAGATGGAAATCAAAGCGGCGGAACAGCCGGGCGATCAGCAGCACCGCCTCCACCGTCGCGAAGGCGGCGCCGGCGCAGATGCGCGGGCCGATACCGAAGGGGATATAGGCGCCGGAGACCATCTCCCCCTCCCGCTCCGGCAGGAAGCGGTCCGGGTCGAAATGGTTGGGACGCGACCAGTAGCGACGATGCCGGTGCAGCAGCCAGGGCGCCACCATCACCAGGGCTCCACGCTTCACCCGATAGCCGTCGAGGCTTGTCGCCGCATTGGCCACGCGCGGCAGGAAGGTGATCGGCGGATACAGCCGCAGCGTTTCCCGGAAGATGTTGCGGGTGAAGACCAGGCGCTTGGTGTGCTCGAAGCCGATCGGCCCATCGCCACAAACACTTGCCACTTCCGCCCTCAGCCGACGGACCAGATCGGGCCGCGAGGCCAATAGAAAAAAGACCCAGGTCAGCGCGCTGGCGCTGGTCTCGTGCCCGGCCAGGAACAGCACGCCGAGCTGGTCGATCAGCTCCTCCCGCGTGAAGGCCCGGCCTTCGCCATCCCGCGCGGCGACCACGGCGCTGGCGATGTCGTCGAAGGACTTTCCGGCGTCGAGATGGCTGTCCAGCAATTCGCCGAGGCTGCGGCGAATCAGCGCGCAGCTTTCCAGCACGGCCTGGCTTTGCGGAATCTTTGTCCAGGCGCGGTCGAGGATCAGGCGGCGGATTTCCACCTGCGCCACGCTGCGTTCGAAGAAGGTGAAGGCATCGAAGACCGCATGCGCGACGCGGCCTTCGAGGCCGCTGGAGAAGACCGAGCGGCAGATGATGTCCGCCGTCAGATGGCTCATCATCAGGTCGAGCGACAGGCTATCCCGGGTCGCGACGGCGCGGGCCAGAGTCAGCTCCGCCTCGTCGATGCCCGCCTGCATGCTGGGGAAGGCGCGGTTCACCCGCATCAGCGTCAGCGCCGGATCCATCATCGCCCGCTGGCGCCGCCAGGTCTCGCCGGAGCTGACGAAGATGCTGTCGCCGATCAGCGGGTCCAGCGCATTCACCATCAGGTCGGATTTCGGGAAGATGCCTTCCGGGTCCACCAGCACATGCCGCACCAGCTTCGGGTCGTTCACCACCACGATGGAACGGCGCGAATAGCCCAGCGGGCCGATCGGCATGGTGTAGGCCTCGGCGGGCAACAAGCCGAGCAGGTCGCCCTCCCCCTGCAGCAGCGCGCGGAACAGGGCGACGACGGGCGAGCGCGGATGCGGGTGTGGCGGGACGAAGTCAGCCCCCGGCATCGCGTCGAACCCTTCCATGAGGATCATTCCCGCGCTTTACAGCCCGAACTGTCAAGTGTCATTGTCACTTTCTGTCAGGGGAGACGAACAGACCATGGAGCTTCTGCTGTTCCACGGGCTGATCGCCGCCCATATCCTGACCGGCACGACCGGGGCGATCGCCTTCTGGGTGCCGGTGATCGGCCGAAAGGGCGGGGCGCGGCACCGGCGCTGGGGGCGCGTCTTCACCTATGCCATGCTCGCCACCGGCAGCTTCGCCGTGGCGATGAGCCTGATGACCCTGGCCGATCCCTTCGGCACGCATCCGCATCTCGCGGCCGATTACGACGCGGCCTTTCTGCGCGGCATGTTCGGCTGGATGATGCTGCATACCGGCATCCTGACCATCAACCTCGCCTGGTATGGCTGGCTGGTTATCACCAACAAGGCGAACCACGCCGCGAATCGCACGCCGCTGAACCTCGCGCTGCAATATGCCGTCATCGCCGCGGCGCTGGCCTGCGCGGCGCAGGGCTGGATCATCGGCCAGAAGCTGATGATCGGCATCGCCGTGGTCGGCGTGGCCACGGGGCTGACCAATCTCTGGTTCCTGCACAAGCCGCGCGTCGAACGGCAGGACTGGCTGAAGGAGCATATCAAGGCGCTGATCGGCGCCGGCATTTCCGTCTACACCGCCTTCATGGCCTTCGGCTCCGTCCGCATCTTTCCCGAGCTGGCATTGCACCCGGCAATGTGGAGCGTGCCGCTGATCGTGGGGCTGGCGCTGATCATCTGGCATCGCCTGGCGGTGGAACGCCAGGCACGGCCGCGCCGGAGGGCCGTGGCCTGATGCATGTCATCGTGGTGGGCGCCGGCATCGGTGGCCTGACGGCCGCCGCCGATCTCGCTCGCCAGGGTGTGCAGGTCACCGTGCTGGAACGCGCGGCGACGGCGGGCGGCAAGATGCGCCATGTGCGGGCCGGCACCGCAGATATCGATGGCGGCCCCACCGTCTTCACCATGCGCTGGATTTTTGCCCAACTCTTCGCGGATGCGGGGCGGCGGCTGGAGGATGCGCTGATCCTGCATCGCGCCGATATCCTGGCGCGGCACGCCTGGCGCGAGGGCGGGCGGCTGGATCTTTTTGCCGATGTCGAACGCTCCGCCAACGCCATCGGCGACTTCGCCGGCGCGCGCGACGCACAGGGATTTCGGGAATTCGCCGCGCGCAGCGCCGACATCTTCAAGACATTGCAGCACAGCTTCATTGCGGCTCAGCGGCCCTCCCCGCTCGATCTGGTGCGGCGGGTCGGGCGGCTGGATGCGCTGTGGCGCACGGCGCCCTGGGCGACGATGTGGCAGGCGCTCGGCACCCATTTCACCGATCCGCGCCTGCGCCAATTGTTCGGCCGCTACGCCACCTATTGCGGCTGCTCCCCCTTCCTCGCCCCGGCGACGCTGATGCTGGTGGCCCATGTCGAGCAGGATGGCGTCTGGCTGGTGGAAGGCGGCATGCGGCGCGTGGCGGAGGCGGTGCGCGAACTTGCCGAGGGCCAGGGCGCGACCTTCCGCTTCGATGCGGAGGTGCTGGACATCCTGGTGGAGAACGGCCGCGCCGCCGGGGTTCGGCTGGCCAATGGCGAGGCCCTGGCCGCCGATGCCGTAGTCTTCAACGGCGATGTCGCCACCCTGGCGCAGGGGCTGCTCGGTGGCGGCGCCCGGCAGGCGGCGCGCGACACGCCCCGCGCCGCACGGTCTCTCTCCGCCGTCACCTGGTGCCTGCATGCGCCCACGCAGGGCTTCCCCCTGGCGCATCACAACGTCTTCTTCGCCGAGGACTACGCCGCCGAATTCGCTGCCATCTTCCGCGACCGGAGGATTACCGAAGCGCCGACGGTCTATCTCTGCGCCCAGGATCGCGGCCACGGCACGGTCCCCGACGGTGCGGCGGAGCGGCTGCTGCTGCTGGTCAATGCGCCGGCGGATGGCGACCTTGGCGAGATGGCGCCCGACGCGCTGGCCGATCTGCGGGAACGCAGCATGGCGCTGCTGCAACGCTGCGGCCTGACCATTCAGGCCAGCGCCGCGACCACCACCGCCACCACGCCCACCGGCTTCCATCGCCTGTTCCCGGGCACCGGCGGCGCGCTGTATGGCCGCGCCAGCCATGGCGCCACCGGCACCTTTGCCCGGCCTGGCGCGGCATCCCGCCTGCCTGGCCTGTATCTCGCCGGCGGCTCGGTGCATCCGGGGCCGGGCGTGCCCATGGCGGCGATGTCCGGCCGCCTGGCGGCGGCGCGGCTGCTGGGGGACGCGCCGCTCAGACCGTGATGCGTTCACCTTCGTTCACGCACCACGCTCTGCCTTCTGGTTGATCGCATGATTCAGACCTTCGGTGCCTTCGCACCTGCGGTCATCATGCTCTAGCTCCGGCTGGCGCAGCTCGCGGCGATGACGCGGCAATGCAGCCCCTGGCCACGGCTGCGGCACTCCGCCATGGCGGAGCGTTCCGCCTCGGGCTGGGTGGCGCCGAAGCCGGCGCTGACCGAGGTGATGACATAGCTGTTGGGATCGCTGGTGATGAACAGCGCCCATTGGCTGCGCCGCACCCCCTGCACCGCCGCACCGCAGGCCTGCGCGCTTTCGCCCAGCAGCCGGCATGCCTGCCCGCCGCAACGCTGCTGCGCCTCGCGATGCGCCGAGACGCGGTCAGCCACCGCGGTCACCAGCCCATGCGCGGCGGAGGGTGCCGGGGCGGCATAGACCACGCTCATCGCCACGGGGCGCTGTTGAGAGGTCGGGCGCGCCATCGCCACCATGCGCGGCTGCGTCACCGCGCCCGACAGGGTCTGCGCCGCCACGCCCCGGCCCGTCGCCGCAGCCCCGTCGCGCTGCTGCTGGGCCGCGAAGCTGGCACCGGCGGCGCAGCGGATGGTGCAGGCCTGCGCCGCCTGGGGCTGCGCCGTGCTCAACCGCTCCCCGGCCAGGGACATGCATTGCGCATGGCAGAACTGCACCGCCTCGGGATGCGGCCGGCGCGAGGCCGGCGGCTGGCCGGCATGGGCCGGCAGGGCGGCGAAAGCAACAAGGCAGGCGAGCACGGCACCACGCAGGGCGCCGATGCAGGTCGGGACAGACATGGAAGGAAGCTCCGCGCCGTTCGATCCGGGCGCGCCATGCGCCCTGTCCGGCTGCGGCGGGAGGTATTCCCGAGGCCGCGCCGAAGTCCTGAAGCCGGGCTGATTTAAGTCAGAAATTCTGCCAGACTCATTTCGGGACTCGTTCGGAAGTCTTTCGTGCCGTGCGCCGGGGGGCGCGAGATCGCCCATGGAAACAGGCAGTTACCACTTCGACCGCTTCTGCCTGGATCTGGGGCGCGGCACACTGCGCCGACAGGACGGGCCGGAGCTGACCCTGCGTCCCAAGGCCTTCGCCCTGCTGCGGCACCTGCTCGACCATCCCGGCCTGCTCCAGGGGCGGGAGGCGCTGCTGGAGACGCTGTGGCCCGGCCTGATCGTCACCGATGACAGCCTGACGCAATGCGTCAGCGATATCCGCCGCGCCTTGGGCGATCGCGCCGCCGGCGTGCTGCGCACCGTGCCGCGCCGCGGCTATGTGCTGACGGCGGAGGTCCGGCACCAGGAGGCGATGCCAGGTCCCGCGCCGCTGCCTGCCCCCGCGCCACCGCCCCGTTCACCCTTCACCGCGCGCCGGGCCACACTGCAGGTCCCGCCCTTTCTGGCGGAGGCGGCCGGCGGCGCTACCGAACGCCTCGCCCGTGCCCTGGCCGCGGAGTTGACCGCCGAGTTGATCCGCTTCGAGGATCTGCGGATCGTCACCGACGCCGCGCCGCAGGATTTTCGCCTGCATGCGGAGGTCTTCGCGACGCACCCCGGCTACCGGCTGGCGATCCGGCTGGAGGATGCACCCAGCGGCGCGGGTCTCTGGGCGGATCGGCTCGACCTGCCGGACTCCGGCCTGCCGCCGGCGACGCTGCTGGTTCGGCTGGCGAGCGTGCTCGACATGGAGATCGCACGCGCAAGCCTGCGCCGCGCGCGCCATCGGCCGCCCTCCGCCCTGACCGCGCGCGATCACTACCTGCTGGGCCGCGACCTGCACCAGCGCGGGACGGAGGCCGAAACGCTGGCCGCGCGGGCGCATTTCATCGCCGCCATCGCCGCCGATCCGGAACACGCCGTGGCACATGCCTGGCAGGCCTTCACCGTGATGCGCTTCGTCACCCACGGCTGGGGCGAGGGTGACCACCAGGCCGAGCGCGCGGAGGCGCTGCTGCTCGCGCGGCAGGCGGTGGAGCTGGCACCGGATTCGCCACTCTGCATCTCCGCCCTGGCCTTCGCGCTGGCGCTGTGCGAGCGGTGGGACGAAGCGGCGGAGATGGCGCGGCTGGCGCTGCGGGCCGGCCGTCCGGCCGATCTCGGCACCCGCACCTCCTGCGCCGAAGTGCTCTCCGCCTCCGGATTTCCGGAGGAGGCCGCGGCAGCGGTGCGGGAGGCCTTGGCCCTCGACCAGCATGGCGCGCCGCGCAGCCGCGCCGTGCTCGGACGTGCGCTGCTTTTGGCGGGGCAGGCGGAGGCCGCGCTGACGGAACTGCGCTGGTGCGCCGCGCGCCTGCCCGACTATGCGCCCTGCTTCCGCACGCTGGTCGTGGCGGCCATGGAAATGGGCCGGCCGGAGGAAGCCCGCGCGGCGTTGCGGGACGTGAAGCGGCTTCAGCCCAACTGGGTGCCTGGCCAGCGCCCGGTGCTATGGTTCCTGCGCCGCCCGGCCGACCTCGCCCGCTTCACCGCGGCCTTCGCGGCCGCCGCGGGCTGACTACGCACGGACCACCGCACTGCCATGCGGCACCACCTGGTCGAGAATGCGGGCGGAGGAGACGACGCCGGGCACGCCGGCACCGGGATGGGTGCCCGCGCCCACCAGATACAGGCCGGGCAGATCCTCGCTGACATTGTGCGGCCGGAACCAGGCCGATTGAAAAAGCTGTGGCTCCAGCGAGAAGGCCGCGCCCTGGGTCGATAGCAGCCGGTCTCGGAAATCCTGCGGCGTCAGGATGCGGGATGTGACGAGATGCTGGCCGAGGCCGGGCAGCACCGTCTCCTCCAATCGTTGTTGAATGGCGGCGCGATAGGGCTCCGCCTGCCGCGCCCAATCGGTGCCGCTGCCGAGATTCGGCACGGGCGAAAGGACGTAGAAGCTGTCGCAACCTGGCGGCGCGAGCGACGGATCCGTCGCCGTCGGCCGATGCAGATACAGCGAGAAATCCTTGGACAGGATCTTGCGCTCGAAAATGTCGGTCAACAACTCGCCGTAGCGCGGCCCGAGCACCATGGTGTGGTGATACACATCCTCGAAGCGCCGATCGGTGCCAAAATACCAGACGAAGAGGCCCATGGAGTAGTTGGCGCGCGCGACTTTCGCATCGGTCCAGCGACGACGTTTGTGTTCCGACAGCAGTTTTGTGTAGGTCCAGCCGACTTCCGCGTTGGACACAACGATGTCGGCTTCCAGCGTTTCACCGCCGGCCAGGCGCACGCCACTGGCGCGGCCATCACGCACGGTGATCTGCTCCACCTCCACGCCATGGCGCAGCGTGCCGCCAAAGTGCCGGATCAGACCGACCAGCCCCTGCACCACCGCACCCATGCCGCCCATGGCATAATGCACGCCGTGGATACGCTCCAGATGCGCGATCAGGCAGTAATAGGCTGTGGTGTTCAGCGGATTGCCGCCGATCAGCAGCGGATGGAAGCTGAAGGCAATGCGCAGCTTATCATTGCTGAAATAGTCGCTGACCTTGCCATGGACGGTGCGATAGCCTTGCAGGCGTAGCATATCCGGCACCGCGCGTAGCAGCGTGCCAATCTTATGGAAGGGCTGGTCGGCGAGCTTGGCGAAGGCCACGTCGAAGATGCGTTCGCTGTCGCGGATGAAGCGCTCGAAGCCCGGCAGATCCTCCGGCGCGATGCGCGCGATCTCGGCCCGTGTCGCCTCCAGGTCCGCGCTGCAACTCATTACCGTGCCGTCGTCGAAGCGGATGCGGTAGAAGGGATTCATCGCCCGAAGGTCGAGGTCATCCGCCATGCGGCGCCCGGCCAGGGTCCACAATTCCTCCAGCAGATAGGGCGCGGTGATGATGGTGGGGCCAGCATCGAAGGTGAAGCCATCCTGCCGGAAGACATAGGCACGGCCACCCGGCGCATCGAGCTTCTCCACCACCGTCACGCGCCAGCCCCGCGCACCGAGGCGGATGGCAGCGGCGAGGCCGCCAAAGCCCGCGCCGATCACCACTGCATGCGGGCGCGGATCGCAATGCAGACTGCCATCCATCATGCGTCCCCCCTGTTCAGGTGAAACCCAGCGTGACCAGCGCCAGCACCACATAGCGCCCCGTCTTGGCGAGGGCGACCAGCAGCAGAAATCGCCCAAAAGGCTCGCGCAAGACGCCGGCGGCGAGTGTCAGCGGGTCGCCGATGATCGGTGCCCAGCTCAGCAGCAGCGACCAATGCCCCCATTTTCGATACCAGCCGCTGGCGCGTTCCAGCGCCGCAGGCTTCACCGGAAACCAGCGGCGATCCTGCCAGCGGATGAGCTGCCGGCCCAGCAGCCAGTTCACCACGGAGCCCAGCGTATTGCCCGCGCTGGCCACCAGCACCAGCAGCCAGGCGGGGTGCTCCCCCAGCAGCAGCAGCGCCACCAGCACCGGTTCCGACTGCATGGGCAGCAGGCTGGCAGCGCCCAGCGCCACCACGAACAATCCGAGCAATTCCAGCAGGGGCGACATGCAGGTCTTCATGCCGCATGCGCGCCGTCCTGGGAATGCGGCAAGGCCGGCCACGCATCGCTGCGAGACCGGCCTGCCCGTTTCCGCGCACGCCCACCGGGGCGGCGCTGGCGATCACTGTGGCGTGGCCGAGGCGGCGCGCAACGGCCCTTGGCTCACCAGCCCCAGCTCGGGATAGTCTTGCAGCATCGGTGCGCCATAGAAGGGCCGGTTGGCGCCCTGATGGCAGGTGGCGCAGTTCACCTTCAGCGCATCGCCCGCGACACCGAGCCGCGGCATATGCGGCCCTTCCGCCGGACCACGCGGATTGGCAGCCCAGAGCGGCGTCAGTGGCACGACATAGGCGTTGTTCAGATCCCGCACCATGCGGATGCCATGCCAGGCATTCAACCGAGCCGGCGGGCTGGCGGACCAGTTCGCGAAGGACCGGCTGTTGTGACAGAAGGTGCAGTTCACGCCGAGGCTTTCGGACATATGCATCATCAGCGCATAGGTCCATTCCGTGCCCATGATATTGGCCTGGTTGCCCGCCGGATGCGATGCCGTGCTGATCACACGGATCTCATTGTCCTGAAGCAGGAAGGGCGTGAAGGGCTCGCCGGGCAGGGAGCTGTCATTGGCCACAGCCGACGGGTGGTTCTGCCCGCGCGGCGCCTGCAAGCCATTCTGCGCCAGGGGCACCGAGGCCCAGACCTCCGCCGGAACCGGGCGGCCACGGTGGCAGGTGTAGCAGGTGACGCCGGTGGTACCCACATGGGGTGTCCAATCCGCGTTGATATGCCGCGTCATCTGCAACATGCGGCGCGACACCACCTTGGTGTAGATCTCGTCGGAGGCCATGTTCTCCACATTGTGGCAATAGGCGCAGCCCTGTTCCGGCGCGATCCATTCGGTCATCGCCTGCATGATACGACCGAACTGCGCGACGCTGAGCTCGCCCAGGACCTGGACGTTCTCATAGATCTCGCGGGCCTTCTCACCCTCCGTATCCGCGGCCTCCGGCGCTTCCGGAATGCGGTTGGCGGCGAGGCGCACGGCCTGCGTGCGCGGATTCACCACCTGCTCCATCGCCACACCGCGGAAGCCCACCTGCGTGGCGCGAACCGGCGGACGTTCGAAGGTCATCAGCACGATCACGACGCAGAGCGCTGCGGCGAAGACCAGGCCAACCCGTGCCGTGAGGCTCATCGCGGTGCTCCCGTCGTCAGGGCGGGGTCGAGGACCGGGGCCCAAAGCTGCGGATAGGCCGGTGCGAAATGGCGTTCCACGGCCCAGAGGTACCAATTGTCCACCACGGTGCCCGTCAGCAGGATGCCGATGCCGCCAGTCAGCGGGCAGAGCACGGCGAACCACCAGGCCCAGCGATGGATGCTTTCGAAGCTGGCGTTGAAGCCCATGCACCAGCGCCAGAACAGCGCACCGCGTTCCGCCGCCGTGCCGCGATCCAGCACCAGCTCGATCTCCCGCTCACCGCCGTAGCGACCGAGCGCCAGGATGGTCGCGCCGTGCATCGCGAAAAGCAGCGTCGAGCCATAGAGGAACACGATCGAAAGCGCGTGGAACGGATTGTAGAACAGGTTGCCGTAGCGGATGGAGAATGCGGCGGTCCAGTCGAGATGCGGGAAGATGCCGAAGGGCACCGCCTCGCTCCAGGACCCCATCAGCACGGGGCGGATGAAGCCGAGCACCAGGTACAGCCAGATCGCGGCGGCGAAGGCCCAGGCCACATGAGTGCCCATGCCGAGCGCCCTGGCGCGGCGATAGGTACGTGCCCACCACAGCAGAATGGATACCGTCAGGCAGAAGCCCGCGACAATCCACCAGCCACCCTCCCGCAATGGCGGGATGCGCAGCCCATACTCCGCTGACGGCGGTTCCAGCGCCAGCCAGAAGAGCTGCCGGACGAACTGCACGGGATTCCAGTTCACCGAGGCCAGCATGTTCAGCCCGATGATCTCGAAGGCGATGAAGCCGAAGACCAGGGACAGAACGCCAAGCGTGCCGAGATAGACCGGGCCGATCTGCGCATCACCGATGCGACCGAACAGGTGGACGAAGCCGCCCCGTCCTTCGCGAACAGTGTTGCCGACGATGAGCTGGCCATCGCCCATCGGTGTGCCGGGATAGGGCGCTGGGCCCCGGACCTGCACGCGGGTGAAGAGGTTCTGATATTCAGGCATCTGCGTTTCTCCCCTTCCCCGTCAGCGCCAGATCGGCAGGTTGAGCCACCAGCCCCACCATTCGGGCCAGCCGCGCGTCCAGAACGGTCCGCTGATGACGATGCACACGGCACTCCAGAACCCGGCCGACAGCGCCAGGAAAAGGCCGAGGCGGTGGATGCCGAGCGTGCCGATCGAGTAGCCGATCAGGTCACGGAAATAGGTGTTCTCATGTTCCGCGGTCTTCACCACCTCGCCCTTGGCGGGGTTCAAGGCCGACAGAACCAGGCCACCATGCATCGACAGCGCCAGAGTCGTGGTGAAGAAGAAGGTCACCGCGATCATATGCGCCGGGTTGTAGTGGAAATGCAGATGCTGGTAGCCGACGTTCGAGACCCAATCGAGATGGCTGAAGATGCCGTAGGGAAATCCATGCCCCCAGGCGCCCATCAGCACGGGCCGAATGACAACAAGCGTGATATAGGCGAACACCGCGACGCCATAGGCGATCGGGATGTGATAGCCCATGCCGAGCTTGCGTGAGATTTCCGCCTGGCGCAGCGCCCAGGACACGAAGGCGCCGATGGCGCAAACCGTGATCGCCTGCCACAACCCACCCTGCGCCATGGGCGCGAGACGCAGACCGTAGCTGAGATCTGGCGGCGCAATGTTGATGAGCCACGGGTTGAAGGTACCGCCCATCGCCGCGCCCATCAGGATCAGGCCGACACCGATGAAGGTGAAGAAGGCCGTGGTCACCCCGAAGAACCCAACCCAGAACGGGCCTATCCAGAAATCGAAGAGGTCGCCGCCCACCAGGGTGCCCCCGCGGACGCGATATTTCCGCTCGAAAGTCAGTATCGCCATCGCATGACGCTCCCAAATGGGCGGGCTGCGTAGTACCCGCCTGTGACACCGTCCCGGGCAGCGGGTGGGATCTGCACTGCCAACCCCACCCGCGACCCGACAACGCCGTCTTCGCCCTGCTAGCGCAGGGTTCCGACCGGTTGCCCCGGGGTGAAGGTCGCCGGCGTCGCGCACCAGCCCCAGTGGTCGCAATAACGGGGCGAACTGAGCACCACGATGTGCAGCAGCCCCGACACGGCGATCACGCCGACCATCGCCAGGAACAGCGATCGCCGCGGGTCCACCACCATCCAGATCTTATGCATTGTCTTTGTCTCCTCTCTCTCGCAGGGTCTGGCGCCTCAGAAGAAGCGCCAATCCGGCGGGACGATCTGGTTGCCGTAAACCAGCGGCCGCCACAGCCACACCAGGATATGCGCGCCCATCGAGGCGAAGACGGAGAAAGCCCAACCCTGGATCAACAGGGAATGGATCTCTCGCGCCTCGCCTTCGGTCAGGCCGGTCTTCGAACCTTCGGCCATCAACTTGACCTCCAACTGGCCTTTCGGCCGCCACCGCGCTGATCCCGCGCGGCTGGGATGGACTTGGCGGGATACCGCCGAAGCCGATCCGCAAACCGCTTGGCGCGGCTGGCGGGATCGGAAGGATGCAGGGGCCGCATCACGCGACGCCCTCCGCAACTTGATGCGCGACGAGGTCGCCCAGTTCGCGCTGCACGCGTTCGCGCAGGATGCGCGGCTCGCCCGCTGCGCGGGCGGCGCGTTCCACCGCCTCCCGCAGACGCTTGGCGGCGGAGATGCGCAGCAGGAAGGGCTCCGCCTCGACATGCGCATCGAGCAAGGCGACGGCATCGTCTTCCCAGGTCTCAGCGGCACGCGCGGGCGTGGGTTCGACGCGGTCTAGATCGGTGCCGAGGGGGATCATGTGGAACAGCGCATCGAACAGCGCGTTGCAATATTCCTGCACGATATAGGTCGCGCCGGCATAGCCCATGAAGGGCGTACCGGTGGCCCGGCGGATGATCGCACCCGGGAAGCTGGCTGGGATGTACATGGCACGAGACTTCAGCTCCGCCGCATACATGCGCTCGTTGAAGCTGCCAAAGAGCACAAGTGGCGGCGACTTCTTCATCGCCTCGCGCACCGCCGCATTGTCCGGCTTCTCGCCGGGCTTGCGGCTGAAGGCGAAGGCGCAGGGCACGCCCATCTCCTCGCCAAGGAAACGCTGCAAACCACGTGCGTAGGTATCCGTCGCGACGACTGCGAAGCTGGCGCTTGCGAAAAAGTCCTGGGTGACACTGCGCCACAGGTCCCAGATCGGCTTGATGGTGGTGTGCTTCTCCCGCTCAATGAAGGGTTCGGGGTCGAGGCCCGTCATCTCACCCAGCTTGCGCAGGAAGTTGGTGGTGGCGAACAGGCCCATCGGCGCGCGCAGCCAGGGGCGTTCCAGCTCCTCACAGAGCTTCTGGCCGAATTCGCGATACATGCAGATGTTCACATCCGCATCCGGCAGCTTGGCGATGTCCTCGACATGGCTTCCGAGCGGGAAGACCAAGTTCACCTCGCAGCCGATGCCTTCCACCAGGCGGCGGATCTCGGCGAGATCGGAGGGCATGTTGAAGGTGCCGTAGATGGGACCGATGATGTTGACACGCGGCGTCGGCCCGAGCTTCGGGTTGCGTGCGCGCATCTTGCGGCCGCGGGCGCCAAATTCGGTCCAGAGCCACATGATGGCGCGATCAGCCGCCTGCCACTGATCCTCGTCGATGGTGCGGCAGATGAAGCGCTGCAGGTTGCTGCCCTGCGGCGTCACGCCGCCGCCGATCATCTCGGCGATGGAGCCGGTGACGACCACGGCCGGCAACTCGCGGTCCTGCGTGCCGGCGGCGCGGCGCATGGAATCCTCGGTGCCGTTCTTGGACAGGCTGTCCTCATCGAGCCCCGTCACCACCACCGGCAGTTCATGCGGCGGCAGCGCATCGGTGTAGTGCAGCACGGCGGTGACCGGCAGGTTCTCGCAGCCAACGGGGCCGTCGATGACCACCCGCAATCCGCGCACGGCGGAGAAGGCGTAGATCGCGCCCCAATAGCCGCCAGCCCTGTCGTGATCGAGGACGAGCATGATTCAGGTTCCCACCGATTCTTCGGCTTTCGCCTTGGCGGCCTGGATCTTGCGCTGGCGTTCCCGGAAGCCCGGCGGGTCCACCGGCTTGTCGCGGAAGCCGTAGCCTGCGCCATCCGGCGTGCCGACGCCCTCGAAGAAGCTGACCATGCGGCTGAAACGTTCGCGCCCCTTGGTCTGCGCGGCGACGATGCTGGCCATGGAGCCTGCACCCGCCGCGCCGAAGAGCGGCCGCGCGGAGACCATATTGGTGAAATAGAGCGCGGGGATGCCGAGCTCCTTCGCCTTCTGCACCAGCGGCGTGGTGCCCAGCGCGAGATCGGGCTTCACCTCCCGCATCGCCGCCATGTCCTGTTCCAGGCTGGCGCGGTACTGCACATGCGTGCCGCGCGCCTCCAGCCATTCGCGGTCGGCGTCGGACCATTCGGTGTGCGGGCAGGCCGTGCCGACATAGGGCACCTCGGCACCCGCCTCGACCATCAGCCGCGCCACCAGCAGTTCGGAGCCTTCGTAGCCGGAGACGGTGATGCGCGCGGCGATCGGCGCGGCTTCCAGCGCCGCCTTGATCGCCGGCAGCGCGCGTGCCTTGGCCGCGTCGAGCTGCGCCGCAGTGGTACCCGTGGCGCGCGCAATGGCGTCCAGCCAGGCCGCCGTTCCGTCGTACCCCACGGGGCCGGAGCCCACGACAGGTCGACCAGCGGCACGGAATTCGCGGATGCTGGCGGTGTAGAAGGGATGGACAGCGGCGGCCACTTCGCAATCGAGTGCTGCATAGAGGTCGCGCCATTCGCGCGCTGGCGTCTGAGGCGCCACCGTCAGCCCCATCGGGGCGAGCATGGCACCCACACCCATCGGGTCCGCCGGGAACAGCTCGCCGATCAGCGCGACGGTCCGCTCGCCATCGACCATCTGCCGCGGCCGCGCCACGGGACCGGCCTCGGCCTCACCACGGGCATAGCGCAGCATGGCGCCGGCCAGCACATCCTTGGCCTCCGCATGCGTCGGCACACCAAAGCCCGGCACGTCGATGCCGATGATGCGCACGCCGTTGATCTGCTTCGGCAGCAAGTCCAAGGGCACGCCGGAGGCGGTGGGTACGCAGAGATTTATGATGACGACGGCGTCGTAGTCTTCCGGCTTCGCCGTCTCCGTCACCGCATCCCGGATATCCTCGAACAGTTTCCCGGTGACCAGCGTCTCGCTGTTGAAGGGCACGTAGCCCACCGTGCGCCGGGCGCCGTAGAAGTGGCTGGTGAATGTCAGGCCATAGACGCAGCAGGCGCTGCCCGACAAAATGGTCGCGGTGCGCCGCATCCGCAGCCCCACGCGCAGCGATCCGAAGGCCGGGCACATGCTCTGCGGCTGGTCATGCGGGCCACGCGGGTAGTTCTTCGTCAGCTCGTCCATGACCAGAGACTTGCCTGCGGCGCGCGCGGCGGCCTCTAATGTCTCACGGCCTCCGTGGCAGGCGGCGGTCTCGGTCATGACTCAGGCGCCCTCATAGACGACTTCGAGGGACGGCTTGTTCAGCACCTCGGCGCCGCACATGTCCTCCATCGTCGCCGGGTCCAGCACCACACCGCGGCCAACCGCATCGCCCTTGAACAAGTTCAGCAGGTTCTCGTGCGTCAGCGGATAGGGCCGCATCGGCGGTGCGCCGGCGACCTGCAAGGCGAGTTCCTCGAAGACGCTGGCCCATTGGCCGCCGGGCACGCCAACGATCTCATAATTCGCCGACTTGCGGCGGATGTCGTCATCGGCGGGGATGGCAGCCAGCACCGGAATGCCGACTTCCTTGGCGAAGGCCGCGGCCTCGCCGGTGCCGTCATCCTTGTTGATGACCATGCCGGCCACGCCGACATTGCCACCGAGCTTCTTGAAGTATTCCACCGCGCTGCAGACGTTGTTCGCCACGTAGAGCGACTGCAGGTCGTTGGAGCCAACCACGATCACCTTCTGGCACATGTCCCGTGCGATCGGCAGGCCGAAGCCGCCGCAGACCACATCGCCCAGGAAGTCGAGCAGGACGTAGTCGAAATCCCACTGATGAAAGCCGAGCTTCTCCAGCAGTTCGAAGCCGTGGATGATGCCGCGCCCGCCGCAGCCGCGGCCCACTTCCGGCCCGCCGAGCTCCATGGCGAAGACGCCGTCGCGCTTGAAGCAGACATCGCCGATCTTCACCGCCTCACCCGCCGCCTTCTTCTTCGACGAGGTCTCGATGATGGTGGGCACGGAGCGGCCACCGAACAGCAGGCTGGTGGTATCCGACTTCGGATCGCAGCCGATCAGCAGCACGCGCTTGCCCTGCTGCGCCATCATGTAGCTGAGATTCGCCAGCGTGAAGGACTTGCCGATACCACCCTTGCCGTAGATGGCGATGATCTGCGTTTCCTTCTTCACAGGCCCCGTCGCCACCGCATCCGGCTCCTGCTCCGCTTCCGCGCGCAGCGCATCTGCCATGCTTTGTTGGGCCGAGGCCACGTGCAAACCGGTCTGTGCGTTCATGAGCATGCTCTCCAGTCCAAAATCATCTTGAGGCACGCGGGGTCGTTGAAGGCGGTGCGGTAGGCATCGGGCGCGGCCTGTGCGTCACGCCGATGCGTGATCAGCCCGTCCAGCGAAAGCCGCCCGGCATCGAGCAAGGCGCGCACGGCCACCAGATCCGGCGTCTTCCATTCGGCCGCCACGCGGATACGGGCCTCGCGCATGAAGGCGGGCGGAAAGGCGAAGCTCAGCGGCGCGCTGTAGAAGCCGGCGAGGACGATCTCGCCGCCCGGCGCCAGGCGCTGCACCAGGCTGTCCAGAAGGCCACTGTCACCGCTGACATCGCAGATGCTGCGATAGTCGCGCCGGCTGTCATTCTCCGGCGTCAGCACGCTGTAGCCTTCGGCGCCATCGGCACGCACCGGATTGGTTTCCCACACCGTGGGCGTTCCACCCGCCGCCACCACCAGCCGCGCCAGCAGCCTGCCGAGCACGCCATGGCCGATAATCAGTTCGGGCAGTTCCGCGGCGATGGCGTGTTGCGCGGTGGCCGCCAGCGCCATCAGCACGCCTGTCTCACCCATCGCATCATCGATCTGCACGGCACGCGTCGCCGGAAGTACCAGCCGCGACGCGGCCCCGCCGAACAAGCCGCGCACGTCGCCGAAGCAGCGCGCACCCGGCACGAAGACGCTTGCACCGACAGGCAATCCCGCGCCGGGCATCGCCTCGATCACGCGGCCCACGGATTCGTAGCCAGGCACCAGCGGGTAACCCATGCCCGGGAAGGTGGGCATGCGGCCGGACCACAGCAGACGCTCGGTGCCGGTGCTGATGCCGCTCCAGTCCACATCCACCACCACGTCGCCCGCAACGGGCGGCGAGAGTTCGAGGCGGCTCAGAACGAGGCGTTCCGGCGCTTCCAGCACGACAGCCGTGGTGTCCACCTTGGCACCGCTCCCTTTCGTTACGTGTCAGCCTAGCCTGACGTATAGCTATGTCAAGCTAAACTGACACTCGAAACGTCATGCGGCGCTGACATCCGCAATCAGCACGCGCGCCAGCAGCGGCGTCGGTGTCGGCAGGGCGCGGCTCCGGGCGAAACCGGCCTCGCTGAGCATCGCCTGCAGCGCCTCGGCACGGCGTGGCCGGCCGCGCCCCATGGCGAGCAGGTAGAAACCGAAATAGGCCTCGCCCATCGGCTCCGCGCCCGGCGTGCCGGCCATCGGCTCGGCGATCAGCAGCCGTCCACCAGCCGGCAGGGCGGCCCGCGCACTGCGCAGAAGATGCATCACCACCTTGTCGTCATGATCGTGCAGCACGCGCACGAAGCTGATGAGGTCGGCGCCCCGCGGCAGCGAATCGGCGGTGAAATCCCCCCCGAACACGCTTGACCGCGCGCCAAAACCCCGTGTGGCCAGACGCACCTGGCCGCGCGCCGCCACCGGCGGCAAATCGAACAGCATCAGGCGCAGATCGGGCGCGCTGGGCGCCACCTCCGCGAGGAAGGCGCCCTCTCCGCCGCCGACATCCAGCAGCGCGCGATGGCGGCGAAAATCATAGGCGGCCAGAACCTCCGCCGCGACCATCGGCTGTGATGCCGCCATCAGACCGGAATAGTCGGCCACCTGCGTGCCTTGCAGCGCGGCAGGCGCCTCCGCGCCGGCATAAGCCCAGTAGCCGGAAAGCGCATTGCCACCGCGCTCGCGTCGCAGCAGCGCCACCGGGTCGGCGAGGTCGGCGTAGAGCAGCGCATGATGGTCCACCATGGCGGCGATGCCGGGATTGCCGATCATCGCCGCACCAAGCGGCCCCAGAACCCAGCGCCCATCGGCGCGACGATGCGTGAGCTCCAGCGAGGCCGCGGCTTCCAGAAGGCGTGTCGTGGCCTCCGGCGTCAGCGCCAGACGATGCGCCAGCGCGGACTCGCTGGCCGGCGCCTCATGCAGGATCTCGAACAGGTTGAGGCGCACGCAGGCGGTCAGCACCTGCGCATAGACAAAGCCGGCGCAGATATCGAACAGCTGGCGCGCCCGGCGTCGTGCCATCGGGCGTGTCAGGGGAAAGCGCGCAGCCCAGGCGCGAAAGCGTGGATCGGCCGTGACTGCCTCCCGCCACCCGCGCAGGCGGTCGAGCAGGCCGGCGCTGACCGGCACCGAGGGCGAGACGGTTTTCACGCCGCCAGGGTGGCGAGCTTTTGCGGCACCAGCCGCTTCACCTCCGCCAGCATCAACCTGCGCAGCGCGGCCTGGCCTCGGCAGCAGGGCACCGCGGCCACGGCCTGGTCGGACAAGGCGCGCAGCCGCGCCACCGCGCCTTCCAACCCGAATTCCGCCACGGCGCTCGGCCGGCCTAAGGCCTTGTCGACACCCACCGGCTTGCCGAGCGTCTCCGCATCCTCCACCGCGTCGCGCAGGTCGTCGGCCACCTGATAGGCCTCCCCCAGCCGGTCACCGAGCAGGCGCCAGGACTCGGGCTCGGCATGGCCCGCGGCGGTGGCGCCGGCGATGGTCGCGGCGGCGAAAAGGCTGCCGGTCTTCTGGCGCTGATATTCGGAAAGATCGGCGCGCGGCTCACATTCCCAGGCCTGGCCCGCGACGATGCCGAAGGGCACGCCGACGCCATCGCCCACAGCCAGCAGCAACGGCCCCAGCCGCTCGGGCGCTGCCGGCGCGGCCCGCGCCAGGGTCTGGAAGGCCAGCACGATCAGCGCATCTCCGGCCAGCACCGCCAGCGGTTCGCCAAAGGCGCGGTGTACGCTGGGCTTGCCCCGCCGCGTTGCGGCATCGTCAAAGCAGGGCAGGTCGTCATGCACCAGGCTGGCGCAGTGCAGCAGCTCAATCGCGGCCGCGGCGGCGGAGGAGAAGGCCGGGCGGTCATCGCCACAGGCCGCGGCCACCGCCAGGGTCAGCCGCGGGCGAATGCGCCCGCCGCGTGGAAACACGGCATGTCGCAACGCGGCGGCGAGGCGCAGCGGGGCGCCAGCGGCCTCCGCGTAAAGCACGGCATCCGCCAGGCTGGATTCGATGCGCGATACGGCATCCATGGGAGCTCTCCCCGACCTGTGCCCGGCTTGATTGTCATCCCGGCTTGTCAGTCGTGACTGTCATCTTTTCTTGACACACAAGTCAACCATCAATCGATCACGCGGGCTTGAGAGGGCGCGCGCCACTGTCATGCATAGATGACAATCGCGGGGTCCATGCCGGACATCGCCGGCACCGGGCCGTCCGCGGAACCCAGATAGGGGGAAGCGAACGATGGCTGAGGTCTTGACCACCACCCACGCCTTGCGAGAGGCCGCCCCGGCCCTTCGCCGCATCGGCCTGCCCGACCTGGCCACGGCGCTGCGGCGCGGCTGGGCGGATTTCCTCGCGGCGCCGACGCAGCTGATGTTCCTCTGCGTGCTGTATCCCCTAATCGGACTTGTGGCCGCGACGCTGGCCGCGGGCGGGGAGGTGATGCACCTCTTCTACCCGATGGCCACCGGCTTCGCCCTCATCGGTCCCATTGCCGCGCTCGGCCTTTACGAAATCAGCCGCAGACGCGAGGCCGGGCTGCCCGCCCGCTGGTCCGACGTCTTCACCGTGCTGCGCGCGCCGTCCCTGCCCGCGATCCTGCTGCTCGGCCTGATGCTGGTCGGGCTGTTCCTCGGCTGGATCTGGGCGGCGCATGCGATCCATGCCGCCACGCTCGGCATGCTGGCCCCGGAAGGGACTGGCGCGCAGGCCCTGCTGGGACAGGTCTTCGGCACGGCGGAAGGCCGGCGCATGCTGCTGCTGGGCCATGTGGTGGGTCTGGGCTTCGCGGCTGCGGTGCTGGCACTGACGGTGGTGTCCTTCCCGCTGCTGCTGGACCGGCCAAACACCGGCCTCGGAGAGGCGGTCGGAACGTCGCTGCGGGCGGTGGCCATGAACCCGGTGCCGATGGCGGCCTGGGGTCTGATCGTCGCCGTGCTGCTGCTGCTCGGATCGCTGCCGCTGTTCATCGGGCTTGCTGTGGTCCTGCCGGTGCTGGGCCACGCAACCTGGCATCTCTACCGCCTGGTGGTGGCGCGCTGAAGGCGGCCTATCGCGCCAACCGCCCGAGTCCCGCATCCTCCGCCAGCCGGTCGAACAATGCGACGGCGCGGGCGATGCGGTCCGCCAAACTCGGCGCGGCGGGCTGCGCGGCGATCGCCTCCACCAGGAAGCGCACCGCCGGCAAGGGTGGCGCGGGATGGCGGGCGGGGCGGGCGGCGAGCGCCGTTACCCCAAGCGCCATCAAGCGCGCCTTGGCGGAGCGGCTCACCACGGCACGGCGGGTGACGGAATCCCCATCCTGGCTTTCCACCACGCGGCCGATCGCCGCATAGACATGCCGCGCCGCGCCAATCCCGGCGCGACAATCCCAGGGCAGATAGGCAAAGCCCTGCTCCGCCCGCGCATAAAGCGTATCGGCATGGCGCAGCAGCCGTCGCACCACATCGCCCAGCGCCGGGGTGAAGCGCGGCGCGGCGAGGAAGGCCCCGGCATCCAAACCGGCTTCCGCCATCCAATCCAGCGGCAGATACAGCCGGCCCATCCGCGCATCCGCGCCGACATCGCGGGCGATATTCGTCAATTGCATGGCCACGCCCAGGTCGCAGGCGCGCGACAGGGCTATCGGATCGCGCACGCCCATCAGCAGCGTCATCATGACGCCGACCGAAGCGGCGACGCGCGCGGCATAGCCCTCCAGCGCCGCCAGATCGGCATAGCGCCGCCCAGCCGCATCCCAGGCGAAGCCTTCGAGCAGGGCTGCCGGCAGGGCACGCGGAATGGCGAAATCCCTGACAACGACAGCAAATGCGCGGTCGGCTGGGTGATGGTTGGGACGCCCGGCCAGGATCGCATCCAGCCGCGCCTGCAAGGCCGGCAGGGCGGCGGCGGGGTCCGGCGCCTCGTCGATCGCGTCATCGGCGACGCGGCAGAATCCGTAAAGCGCGGCGGCCGGCGTCGCGATGCGCGCGGGCAGAAGGCGCGAGGCGGCACGGAAGGATTTCGATCCGCCGGCGAGAAGCACACGGCAGGCGGCGAGGTCCGCGGCGCTGAGATCCGTCATGCCGCCAACTCCGCGGTGGTGTCCGGCCGTTCCGCCAGGATCAGCGCCGCGACCTCGGCGGGCCGTTCCTCATGCGCCAGATGGCCGAGACCTGGCAAAGCGATGATACGCGCCGAAGGCAGGCGGCGCCGCACAGCCTGCGCCTGCGCGGGCGGCACGGCACGATCACCCTCCCCCACCACCAGCACCAGCCGCGGCACCAGCCGTGGCAGGTCTCGCAGCAGTGGCACCAGGTCCCAATGCGCCATCATGCCAAGCGCGGCGGCGAGGTGCCCGGAATGCCGGAACAGCCGCGCATAGAGATCCACGCCGCGCGCGTCGATTCGGCTGCCGGTGTCCCGCAGCAGCCGCTCGGCGACCGCGCGATCGGCGGCGCGCCAGGCGAACAGGCTGGGCACGAAGGGCAGGCCGACCAACAGCCGCGCCGCGTGGGTGAAAAACGCCGCATGGCGGTCGCCCAGCGGCTGCAAGGCGCCGTTCAGGCTGAGGATCGCGCCCGGTGCGATGCGCCCATCCAGCGCCATCCGCAGCAGGATCGCCGCCCCCGCCGAATGGCCCGCCGCCAGGACCGGCCGCAGTTCCAGCACATCGAGCAGCGCGGCGACGGAGGCCGCCATGCCCGGCAGGGACAGCCGCGCCGTCGGGACCGGATCGGAGAAGCCGTGCCCCGGCAGATCCGGCGCCACCACGGTGAAATGGCGCGCCAGCAGTGGCAGCATGTCGCGCCAGGAATGGGTCGCCGCGGCGGTGCCATGCAGCAGCAGCAGCACCGGCCCATCCCCCATCACCTGCACGTGCCAGCGCAGCCCGGCGGCCGTGACGAAGCGGCTGGCCGCGCGGTTCGGCCAGTCCCGTCCGTCGATCTGCCAGTTGGGGCGATCGGCCATCACGCCGCCGCCCGGTTGGTGGCGGTGACGGCGGCGGAGAGCCGCGCGGGATCGCTGGCCGGCAGGGCGAGATAGCGCGCGCCCATGGCGGTGGCGAGCTGGCGCGCAAAGGGGCCTGGGCGCGGCGCGGTATCGACCAGTAGCGTCGCGAGGCCGAACAGCCGCAGTGGCAGCGCCGCGACCAGCGCATCCGCCTCCGCCACCGCGCGCCCCGTCCGGCCGTCGCGCGCGACATTCGCGCGGCCATCGGTCAGCAGCACAAGCAAGGGCGTGCGGCCCTTGCGCCGCGCCTCCTCCGCCAGCGCCATAGCCGCGTCGAGTCCGGCGGCCAATGGCGTGCCGCCACCGCCGGGCAGGCCGGCGAGGCTGCGGCGGGCGCGCAGCAGGGAATGCGTCGGCGGCAGCAGCAGCTCCGCCGCACGGCCACGAAAAGCCACCACCGCCACGCGGTCGCGCCGCACATAGCAATCCGCCAGCAGCGCCTCCACCGCGCCCTTGGCCTCCGCGAGCCGCGCCAGGGCGGCGGAGCCAGAGGCATCGACGGCAAAGATCGCGGTGGTTTCGGTGGTTTGGCGAAAGCGCAGCAGGCGGATGTCGTCGCGCCGCACGCGCACCAGCGGCCCGCCGGACGCCTGTTGGCGGCGCAGGCGCTGCCAGGGCGCGGCGGCGCGCAGCGTCTCGATCAGCGACAGTCGCGCGCCATCGCGTAGCGTGCCGGGGCGCGTGCCGATGGGACGGCCACGCCGCGCAGAGAGCCTTCGCTGGCCCGCACGCCCTTCCGCACCCGCCGCACGGCGCGCCGACTCCCGCACGCCCGCGCCAAGTGCCGCCAGCAGACCCGCCGGCATCGCGGCGCGTGTCGCGGCGAGCAGGATGTCTTCCATCATGGCGGCATCCGGCCGCGCCTCGGGTGGTGACTCCGCCTGTGTCTCCGGCGAGGGTTCCGGCGGAGCAGGCTCAGATTCGGGCGGCGATTCGGACGGCAGTTGCGTGGCGCGCGGCCCAAACACCAGCCGCACCGCCAGCGCCGCATCGGCCTGGTCCACAATGTCCCGCCTTTCCAGCGCCGCCGACGCTCGGGCGGCCCGCAGCGCGAAAAGCGGCGCGCGCATCGAATGGATGCCGAAGGCAAGGGCCGCGGCGCAAAGCGCCGGCAACAGCGTCTCCGGCACCGCGACCCGCGGCAACAGGGCGCGCGCGGCGGTCACATCCACAGAATCCAGGGACAGGTCATTGGGCTCAAGCCAGAAAGCCAGCCGCTCGGACAGCGCGGCTGGAACAGTCTCCTCCGCCGTCAGCCCTTCATCCAGCGCCAACAGGGCAATACGCGCCGGCAGGGACAGAGCGAGGCCATCGCGCTGCACCGACACCTCGCCACCATCCAGCACCGCGGCCAGCTTCGCCGCCGTGCCCAGCGCCAGCCGTTCCGCCATCGCGGCCAGAACGATGCCGCCATCGGCCTCCGCCAGCACGCCGCGTTCCGCGACGGCGCGGCCGGTGGCGAGTGTCGAGGCCAGGTCGAGCCCACCCAGCAGGCGCGAATCCGGAATGCCCAGCGGCAGGCGGCGCCAGGGCGTGCCCGCCGGCATCGAATCCCGCAGCGCGGCCAGCCAGGCCTCCCGCGCCAGCCCCGGCGGCCCGCGCAGCACGGCGCCGCCCAGCCCTTCCGGATCAACCGCCAGCAGCAACGCCGCGCGCGCCCCATCCATGCCGGGTGCGGGCGCGGCGCTTTCGGTCATGACCCGAACAACTCCGCCACCGCGCGATCGACGCGCGTGGTTGCCACGGCCTCGTCCAACGGATTGCGGCGCAGACGATGGCGCAGGGCGGGCGCCGCGATCCGGCGCAAATGCGCCACGGTCACCGCTGCATCGCCTTCCAACGCCGCCAGCGCCCGCGCTGTTCGCAGCAGTGTCAGCTCTCCGCGCAGCCCGTCGGTGCCGAGCGCCATGCAGAGCCGCGCCGCATCCTCCAGCACCGCATCCGCCACGGCGACCCCGGGCAGCAGCGCCCGCGCCGCCAGAATGCGCTCGCGCACCGCCTCCGCCTCCACCTCCCACAGGGCGAGAAAGGCAGTAGGATCGCGCTCGAAGGCATCACGCCGCTTGATGACCTCTACACGGGTGGCGAGGTCGGTCGGGGTACGCACTTCCACCGAAAGGCCGAAGCGGTCCAGCAATTGCGGCCGCAGCTCCCCTTCCTCCGGATTGCCGCTGCCCACCAGCACGAAACGTGCGGGATGGCGGATGCTGATGCCTTCCCGCTCCACCACATTCTCGCCCGAGGCCGCGACATCCAGCAGAAGATCAACCAGGTGATCCTCCAGCAGATTCACCTCGTCGATATAGAGAAAGCCACGATGCGCGCGGGCCAGCAGCCCCGGCTCGAACGCCTTTTCGCCATGCGCCAGGGCACGTTCGATATCCAGCGCGCCCGCCACACGGTCCTCCGTCGCGCCAAGCGGCAGATCGACGACGGGCACGGGCACGCTCACGGCGACGAGTTCCGTCGAATCGCGACAGGACTCGCATAGGTCCGCGGGACGCCCCGGATCGCAGCCGAAACGGCAGCCAGCCACGGCGCGCATCGGCGGCAGCAGCGCCGCCAGGGCGCGCACTGCCGTCGATTTGCCGGTCCCACGATCGCCGAAGACCAGCACGCCGCCGACCGAGGCATCGACCGCCGCAATCAGCAGCGCCAGCTTCATCTCCTCCTGCGCCACGATGGCCGCGAAGGGGAAGACGGGCCGCGATGCCGCCCGGCTGTGTGCCGCGACCGCCGTGGTGCCGATATCCATCAAGCGGCTCGCTGCAGGCTGAACTGCGACCAGACGGCGGACAGCGCCTCCACCAGCCGATCCATGTCGGCGTCGCTATGCACCGGGCTCGGCGTGATACGCAGACGCTCCGTACCGCGCGGCACGGTGGGATAATTGATGGGCTGCACATAGACACCGTGATCATCCAGCAGAATGTCGCTGATCGCCTTGCAAACCACCGGATCGCCCACCATCACCGGCACGATATGGCTGGGATTGTCGAGATGCGGCACACCGATCGCATCCAGCCGCCGGCGGAGTGTTGCCGCCCGCTCATGCAGCCGCACGCGCTCCACATCGCTGGCCATCAGATGCTCGATGGACGCGCGCGCGCCCGCGGCGATGGCCGGCGGCAGCGCGGTGGAGAAGATGAAGCCGCTGGCATAGCTGCGCACGAAGTCACACATGGCGGCGGAGCCGGCGATATAGCCGCCGATCACCCCGAAGGCCTTCGCCAGAGTTCCCTCAATGACCGTCAGCCGATGCGCCACGCCGTCGCGATCGGTGATGCCACCGCCATTCGGCCCATAGAGCCCGACGCCATGGACCTCGTCGCAATAGGTCATCGCACCGTACTTCTCGGCGATGTCGCAGATGGCCGCGATGGGGGCGATGTCGCCATCCATGGAATAGACGCTCTCGAAGGCTACCAGCTTCGGCGCGGATGGGTCGATCTCGGAAAGGACCCGTTCCAGATCCGCCATGTCATTGTGCCGGAACATGCGGCGCTGGGCGCGGGAATGGCGCATGCCCTCGATCATCGAGGCGTGGTTCATCTCATCGGAGACAATAACGCAGCCGGGCATCCGCCCCGCCAGCGTCGAAAGAGACGCCCAGTTGGACATGTAGCCCGAATTGAACAACAGCGCGTCCTCAGTGCCATGCAGCCGGGCCAGAGCGCGCTCCAGCAGGACATGCTCGTGATTGGTGCCGGAGATATTGCGCGTGCCGCCGGCGCCCGCGCCATGCTGGTCCAGCGCCTTGTGCATCGCCGCGAGCACCTTGGGGTGCTGTCCCATGCCGAGATAGTCGTTGGAGCACCAGACGGTGACTTCCGTGGTCTTCCCGTTCCGGTGCCGCATGGCCTTGGGGAACTGCCCGGCCTGACGCTCGATATCGGCGAAGACGCGATAGCGGCCTTCACGCCGAAGGGTGTCGAGTTGGGAACGGAAGAAGGATTCGTAATTCATCGCGGACCCCCTATGGCCGGTCTTTGTCCCTGGTGCGTTGGCTCGCACCCTATCACGTCACGGGCGACGGCGCTGGCCGTCCCTTGCGTGAGGCAAGCCCCCAGCGCCAGAGTGCATCTGCCGGCACGGGCATGACCATGAAAATATGCTCAATCAATCCGAGCGCCACCAGTGTGGTGAGCAATGAATAGCCGACGGCCTCGTGCGGCGAGGCATCGCCGGCCATGGCCGCCCTGGCCAGCATCACGCAGGCCAGTATGCCCGCGAGAACGGAGAGCGGGAACAGCGCATTCATGCGCCGCCTGCGGAAAAAGCTTTCCATGTAGCGCAGATGTTCCGGCAGAAACGCCTCCGCCAGATTTCGCACACCGAGGAAGACATTCAGCTTGGCGCTCAGACGCATGATCCAGAAGGCAAGGAAGGTCCACAGCCCGAACTGGTTCGGCGCCCCCCAACTGACCGCCGCGATCGCGACCAGGCCGGCGATGATCGCCAGCTCGTGCCACAGGATCGCCGCCACCGCCGCGCGCAGCCGAACCCAGCCGCGCGCCCCTTCGGGACAGGCGATGCGACGCGGCCCTGTGACCATGCCCGTAAGGAAGGCCATCTCCACCCAGGCCCAGATCAGCAGCGCGCAGAAGAAGCCAAGATAGGCACCGCGCATGGTCACATCCCAGGCCACGACCTGCAGGCCGGCGAGCGCCGCCAGCAGCAACACGGTGGCCCCGAGCATGGTCCAGCGGAAGGTCTCCCGCCGCAGCCCATCCAGGTACAGGATGACGCCCGTGCTGAACCACCAGATGAACAAGGTGAACAGCGCGGGCAGACCATGCTCGGCCATGCCGCTACCAGGCCGGCTGGAGGCGCGGATCGGCCGGCAGGGCCTGGCGGCGCGGACGCAGCAGATACAACCGCGCGAAGCTGGCGGCCGCCGCCGCCGTCAGCCCCGCGCGCTTCAGGCCGCCGAGCACGCCACCTTGCGCCTTCGCCGCCGCGATCCCCTCCCCGATCCGGCGCAGCCTTTCAAGGCCCCGCAGGAAGCTGGGATTGTCCACATCCAGCGTCGCCGGGAAAACCTGGCGGCAGATCTCCTCGGTGATGCGGAACACCTTCATGTCGTATTCCGTTGGCGTCATGCCGAGGGCTTTGTGGAATTCCGGCCGCGCATGATCGCGCACATACATGGTCGCGAAGACGGCGAGCTGGAAGAACCGCACCCAGTAGACATTGACGCCCGAAAGCAGATGCGGATTGGCCCGCATCAGCAGGGCAAAGGCCTCCCCATGGCGGAACTCGTCATTGCACCAGTTCTCGAACCACTTGAAAATCGGGTGGAAGCGAAGCTCCGGATGGCGCTCGAACTGGCGGAAGATGGTGATGTAGCGGGCGTAGCCGATCTTCTCCGACAGGTAGGTGGCGTAGAAGATGAACTTGGGCTGGAAGTAGTGGTACTTCTTCGCCTTAGTCAGAAAGCCGAGATCGACGCCGACGCCGACATCTTTCAGCGCGTCATTGATGAAGCCCGCATGCCGGCTTTCATCCCGCGCCATGACGCCAAAGATGTCCTTCATATCGGGATTCGTGACGCGCTTCTTGATCTCGGCGTAGAGAACGCATCCGGAAAATTCCGCTGTGACGGAACTGACAAGAAACTCCAACAGTTCCTTCTGCAACGGCTCCGGCAGCGCCTTGATGTCAAACCGGTCGAATTCCTCGGTTCGCGTGAAGTGCCCCTTGTTCGGATCGGCCTGGAACTCCGCCATCATCGCATCCCATTGCTGCCGCACAGCAGAGATATCGATGCGGTCCATCGCCGCGAAATCGGTGGTGTAGAAGCGGGGTGAGAGCACCGTCTCGGTCAGCGCCATCTTGGTGGCGATGCCGCCGGCACCGGGGCGGCCGCCCGGCGTGCCGATCGGCGCCGCCTCGTCGAGGATCAAGCGTTCCATGCCATGTCCTCCTTCGGCTCGAAGCCGCAGTGGTACAATTCTGTCAGTTCGAAGATCGCCACCCACTGCGTCCAGAAACGCGTCAGCGGACCGGCGCGCAGCACGGTCGCGCGCGTCTCGAAGCGCATGCGTTCCCCAAAGGCCACGTGATCCGGCGTGCCATGCACGATCACCCGATCGCCCGGGCGAAGAAACACACCCTCCGGTACCGCATAGGCATGAAAGCTGTCGGCGGTTCGTTCGATATCCACTGTGCAGGGCACTTCGAAGGATTCTTCCCTACCGAAGATCGCCCGGCCCACTCCCCAGCGGCCGTTCATCCTGGTTACTCCTTGTTGGTCAGGAAACGCACGAAAGCTTCCGCATTGGTCTGGCCGAAGCCGCTCAGATCAAGCTCACGACCCGTGGCCTGGTCTTCCAGCGTGATCCGGCCATTCTGCCAGGCGGTAAGCCGAAACGGTGTGGCCGTGCCAATCTGCTCCCGCCGCCGTTCCCGCACCAGGCTGCGCAGCGTGCCGCGCACGAAGCCGCCCTCGCCGGGCTGAAGCACCGCCACATCGGCGCCGCTACGGGAATCGGTGATGGTGACGCCCCCATCGGCGCGGTCCGCGAAGAACAGATCGCGCTGCACCAACGCCACCGACGCAGCACCATCATGGCCATGTTGCTGCAGGGGCGTTGCGAGCACAAAGGCCAGCGTTGCCGCCACCATGGCGCTGCAGATCAAGGCCGGGCGACGCAGCAGCGGATTTTCGGACAAGGTCTGCGCCATGCTCCCCTCCCTTCAGGCCATCGCCTCGGCACGATCCGGCACGCGCTTATCCGCGGCGACGAGCGCAGGGGCCGGGCGCTCCGCCGAGGCGGCCAGCGCCCGGGCGAGAATCTGCGCCGCCTCATCCGCATCCACCAGCGCGCGCAGCATCGGCTCGGGCCGAGCCAGCCGAAACGGGCTGATATGCGGCCAGAGCGCCATCCAGGACACGCGATGGGGCGACATGACCTTCACTACGATGTCGCCGGTCCCATCGGCCTGGCGGATCACCCCGGCCGACTCGATCACCGCGAAGGGGACGTTGATGGTCATTGGCAACGCCACGCCCACCCGCATCACGATGCGCCGTGTGGTGATGGTGTAAAGCGTGCTGCGCGCCGACAGCGCCGCGAACAGTAACAGCAGCGCAACCGGCACCGCACCGATCACCACCAGCAGCAGCGCACCGCCCAACGCCTGCGTAAGGCCGGCGCCGCTCGCGGTCAGATCGGCTCCACGCAGCAGCGCGAGCAGAAGAAAGTAGATGGCGACACCGCGCACGAACAAAGCGCGGCGTGCCACGCCCTGCCAGCCCGGTGCGCCCTGCCACAAAATGCTCTCGCCAGCCGGCAGAGGGCCGGGCAATCCGGGGACGACTTCCCCATCATGCTCGGAGATTTCAGGCCGGGGCGTCACAGCAGCGGCTCACTGCGCGCGGCGGTGGCGTAGAAATGTCCGCCGCCGAAATAGGCGGACACCTTGTCTTCCTCCAGCAGCGTGATCTGCTCCGGCAGCGCGATACCTGGCGCCGAAGCCAGTTGTGCGGCGGTGACGGAGATCACGCGCACCGTGCCCGCGGCGTTGATCGTGGCCAGGAACATCGGCACCAGCACGCGCCGCGCGCCACCGCTGACCTCCACTTCCAGATAGCGGAGGATCATCTCCGATCGATCGACCCAGAGGTCGACGACGACGCCGGCGATCTTGCCATCCAGCGTCACCACCGGCTTGCCACGCGGGTCCGGATCCGTCTCGCCAATGACGAAGCCGGGCGCGGCGCGAAGCGGAATGATCTTGGGCAATCCGTCATCGAAGGCCAGGTCCGGCACGTCGGCGCGCTGGGCATAGGAGGCCGGGCCGACGCCGTCGCGCATCGCATCGCCGGTCGGCAGCAAGGGCGCGCCGGGATAGCCATCGGCCGGCTCCAGCAGATCTGTCAGATCCCGCTCCTGCCGGTTCTGCGCATGGGTATCGGGATGCGCCAGCTTGAAATGCTTGACAGGCGGTACGCCCGGAAAGCCCTGGATCGGCACGCGCAGAGGATGGCTCGGGCGATCGGAGATCAGCGGGTAGCCTTCGCGCTTCCCCTCCCGATGCAGCCACAGGCATAGAATGAAAAAGAAGGCGAAGAAGGCATAGAGCAGCCCTGCCGCCAAATCGATTTGAACAAACTGATGTGCGCCGGGCATTTCTTGAGCCTCCACTCCCTGGGATCAGACAGTCGCCTGGCCGGCAAGGCCGGTGGCGGATTCACGATGCGACAGGCCGCGGGCGCGCACCAAGGGTCCGACCACGGCGAGCGTCACGAACAGCAGCGCGATTTCGATCAGATAGATGGCAACATAGCCCGTTGCCGCCTGATTCAACCCCTCGCCCAGCGCGCCCGAGACAGCGAGGGCCGACAGCACATCCCGCAGCACGCCGCCGAGTGCGATGGCGCCGCCCGCCGCCGTGGCTTGCACCGCACCCCATACGCCCAGCGCCAGGCCGACCTTGTCTGGCGGCGCGGCGCGCATGCAGGCGGTCAGCGTCGCATGGCCGAACAGGCCCGCGCCAAAGCCGATCATGATCACGCCGCCTGCGAAGACCGCGCTGCTGCCAAAGGCGCCGGAGAAGATGATCAGGCTGAAGCCCAGAATGCCGAACAGCGCGCCATGGCCCGCGACCAGATGCGGATCGGTACCCCGCCGCAGGCGCCTAGCAGCACGCAGGAAGCCCAGTACGGCACCGCCGGCGAGCAGCGCCGATAGCGCTGTGGTGGCGCCAACCGAAAGGCCGAGAATCTGACCGCCATACGGCTCCAGCAGCACATCCTGCATGGTGAAGCCCGCCGTTCCGATGCCTGCCCCGAGCAGGCGGCGGTTCCAAGGCCCACTCTGCCGCAAGGTCCGAAAGGCCTCTCGGAAGCTCGGATCCGGCACGTCGCCTCGTGCCGTGCGCGAGGGATCGCGGGCTTCCTGCTGCCAGGCAGCGATCAGGTTGAGCACCAAGGTCAGCGCCGCCGCGCCCTGCACCACCTGGATCAGCCGAAGCTGCGAGAAGTCCGCGAGCAGCGCACCGAACACCAGTGCCGCCAGCACCATGCCGAGGAGCTGCATGGCTGACAGCATCGCCACCACATTGGGTTGCTGCTCTCGCGGCGTAAGATCGGTGGCCAAAGCGAGGCCCACTGTCTGCACCATATGCATGCCGGCGCCCGTCATCAGAAAGGCGATTGCCGCCGCCAACTGACCAGTCCATGGCTCAGCCCAGGTGTCACCGGAAAGAACCAGCAAGGCGAAGGGCATCATCGCCAATCCGCCAAACTGGATGATGGTGCCGAGCCACAGATAGGGCACGCGCTTCCAACCCAGCACCGACTTGTAGGTGTCCGATCGATAGCCGATCAGCGCCCGCGCCGGCGCGAACAGCAGCGGCAGCGCCACCATGCCGGCCACCAGCCAGGCCGGGACGCTCAGCTCCACGATCATCACGCGATTCAGCGTGCCTACGAGCAACACCGCCGCCATGCCGCAGGAGATCTGGAACAGCGACAGTCGCAGCAGCCGCGCCATCGGCAGGCGTTCCGAGGAGGCCGCGGCGAAGGGCAGCAGGTGCGGCCCCACGCCTTGCCACATCCGGATGATCCTGCCGGGGCGCTTCATCGCTTCACGAGCTCCAGAGCCTGGGAGGTGTAGAAGCCACTGGCCACGCGATGCGTGCGCACCGGATGCCAGCCCGCCATTGCGGCATCGCCGCTAACCAGCCGCCGCAGCGTGGCTTCCGCCACCGGCACGATGGCGGGCGAGCGATCGCCACGCGGCACCAGGCGCCCCACCGTGAGGAAGGCCATCAGGAAGGCGCTGCGCGGGGCGAAGGTGAAGATGATGCTGCGCTCCGTCCGCGCCGAGAGGCCGGCCAGAGCACGCAGCACATCGGCCGGCTTGTAGTGGATCAGGCAGTCCATGCCGACCACGTGGTCGAAGCGACCAAAGCCCGGGTCCAGCATATCGCCGACATGGAAGCTGGCGGAGCCCGCGCCATGCTGCCCCGCGGCGCGGTCCTGCGCCAGCGCGATCAGCGTGGGCGAGATGTCCACCGCCACCACCTCCGCCCCGCGTCGCGCCGCCTCCACCGCCAGCGCGCCGGTGCCGCAGCCCGCATCCAGCACGCGCTTGCCGCGCAGATCCGGCGGCAGCCAGGATAGCAGCTTGCCCCGCATCGCGTCGCGGCCCGCACGCACGGTCGCCCGGATGCCGCTGACCGGCGCGTCCGAGGTCAGGCGTTCCCAGGCCTTGGCCGCGGTACGGTCGAAATAGGTCTCAAGTTCCCCGCGGCGGGTGGCATAGCTGGCGGTGGGCATCTCAGTCATACCCCAGCAGGTCGAAGATCTCGCGGTCCTTCAGCGGCGTCGCATCCAGCGGCGTAACGCCCGCCAACAGGCCCGCGGCCAGGCGCAGATACTCGTTGCAGACGCCCTCCACCTCTGGCGAGGTTTCCATGTCGAACAGCGTCGCCTTCTTGAGGCGGGAGCGGCGGATGACATCGAGGTCCGGCAGATGCGCCAGCATCTTCATGCCGGTCGCATCGTTGTATTTCTGGATCTGGTCGGTGTCCTTGGATCGATTGACGATCACACCGCCTAGCCGCACGCCGTAATTCTGCGACTTCGCCTTGATTGCCGCCACGATCCGGTTCATGGCGAAGATGCTGTCAAAATCATTCGCCGCGACGATCACGCCGCGATCCGCATGCAGTAGCGGCGCCGCGAAGCCACCACACACCACGTCGCCGAGCACGTCGAAGATGACGATGTCCGTGTCTTCCAGAAGATGATGCTCCTTCAGAAGCTTCACCGTCTGGCCCACCACATATCCGCCGCACCCCGTGCCCGCAGGCGGGCCGCCGGCCTCGACGCACATCACGCCATGGCGGCCTTCCACCACGAAATCCTCGGCGCGCAACTCCTCGGAATGGAAGCCGACGCCATCCAGCACATCGATCACGGTCGGGATCATGCGACCTGTCAGGGTGAAGGTGCTGTCGTGCTTGGGATCGCAGCCGATCTGCAGCACCCGCTTGCCCAGCTTCGCGAAGGCTACCGACAGGTTGGAGGAGGTCGTGCTCTTGCCGATGCCGCCCTTGCCATAGACAGCAAAGACCTTGGCGCCATCGATCTTCAGCGGGTCGTGCATGTGCACCTGTACGCTGCCGTCGCCATCGCCGATCAGGCGCTCATCGGGCCGCGGTCGTACGATCACGGTCATGCCGCCATCTCCTCGGTAATGCCTTCGAGCCGATCTTCAAGTTCCTCACCCGCGCGGCGCAGTGCGGCGAGCGTTTCGGCGTCCGGCTGCCAGTAGCTGCGCTCCTGCGCCTCGATCAGCCGGTTGGCGATCTTGGCGGAAGCGGTCGGGTTCAGCGCGGCAAGGCGCGCGCGCATGGCGGGGTCGAGCATGTAGGTTTCGGCCAGGTTCTGGTAGATCCAGGGCGCCACCTGGCCGGTCGTCGCGGACCATCCCACGGTGTTGGTCACCTGCGCCTCGATCTGACGCACGCCTTCATAGCCATGCGCCAACAGCGGCTCGAACCATTTTGGATTCAACGCCCGCGTCCGCGTCTCCAGCGCCACCTGCTCCGCCACGCTGCGGATGGTGCCCTCGCCGCGGGTCTGGTCGCCGACATAGACCGACGCCTCCTGCCCACCGCGCGCGCGGCGTACCGCGCGGCTCATGCCGCCGAGTGTGTCGAAGTACTGGTCGATGGTAGTCAGCCCAACCTCGACGCTGTCGAGGTTCTGGTAGGTGACATCGACGGAGCCGAGAAGCTGCGTCAGAACCTTGTCCTGCCGCGCTGCCTTGCCATCCACGCCGTAGGCAAAGCCCTTGCGCTTCACATAGGCCTCGGCGAGCTCATCCTCATCCGTCCAAAGCCCCGCATCGAGGATCTGGTTGACATTGGTGCCATAGGCACCATCCGCATTGCCGAACACCCGCAGCGCCGCCTGCGCCATCTCGCCGCCATGCTGCGCGATATGCGCCAGGGCGTGCTTGCGGATGTAGTTCTGATCGACCGGCTCCTCAGCGCTCGCCGCCAGCAGCGCAGCCTCAGCGAGCAGCCTGGTCTGTAGCGGCAGCAGGTCGCGAAAAATGCCGGAGAGGGTGACCATCACGTCAATGCGCGGGCGGCCGAGCTGTTCCAGCGGCACCAGCTTTGCGCCGGTGAGACGACCATAGCTGTCATGCCGCGGCTCCGCGCCCATCAGCCACAGCGCCTGGGCAATGGGGCCACCCTCGGTCTTCAGGTTGTCCGTGCCCCACAGCACGATCGCCACCGTCTCCGGCAGCCCCTTGCCATCCGCCGCATGCCTCGCGAGCAGCCGGTCCGCCTGCCGCGCACCGTCCTTCACCGCGAAAGCGGAGGGAATCTTGAAGGGATCGAAACCGTGCAGGTTGCGTCCCGTCGGCAGCACATCGGTGGTACGCAGCAGGTCGCCACCGGGCGCAGGGCGGGTATAGCCGCCGTCCAACGCATGCAGGATCGCCGGCAGTTCGTGATCCTTGGCCAGCAGCGCGTCGAGCCGCGCGAACTCTGCCGGCTCGACCACCCCGGCCGCGTCCAGCATATCCTTGCGCTGCGCCGCATCCGGCACCTCGCCCACCACATGCAGGCCATGCGGGATCAGCGTATACTCCAGTTCCAGCAGCTGGTTGCCCAGGCGCTGGATCACGCCCGCCGCTTCCGCCATATCCCAGGCGGGCTCGGCCGGCACGAGATCCACCGCTGCCGCCTGCGCCTGCACCAACTCAGCGAGCGATGCGCGCACGCCCTCGTCGCAATCAGGCTCCAGCGCGCGCCAACGATCCAACGTTGCCTTCAGGTCGAGCAGGCCGCGATACAGCCCGGCGCTCGTCACCGGCGGCGTCAGGTAGCTGATGAGCGAGGCACCCGCGCGCCGCTTCGCCAGCATGCCCTCCGAGGGGTTGTTCGAGGCGTACAGATACAGGTTCGGGAGGTCGCCGATCAGCCGGTCCGGCCAGCAGGCGGCGGAGAGCCCCGCCTGCTTACCCGGCATGAATTCCAGCGCGCCATGCGTGCCGAAATGCAGCACGGCATGGGCACCGAAATCCTCGCGGATCCAGCGGTAGAAAGCGCTGAAGGCATGAGTCGGGGCGAAGCCGCGCTCAAACAGCAGCCGCATCGGGTCGCCCTCATAGCCGAAGCCGGGCTGCACGCCGATGAACACATTCCCGAACTGCGCACCGAGCACGAAGATGCTGGCGCCATCCGATTGCGCGCGGCCGGGCGCCGGACCCCATATGCGCTCGATCTCCGCCAGGTGCGGTTCCCGCCGCACATGGTCATCCGCCGAGATGCGCGCCGCGACATTGGCCACGGCACCAAACTGCTGCGCATTGCCCTCCACGATCGCGCGGCGCAGTGCGTCCACATCCCTCGGCATCTCGACCGTGTAGCCGGCCAGCTGCATCGCGCGCAGCGTGTTGAACAGCGACTGGAACACCGAAAGATAGGCGGCGGTGCCGGTATTGCCGGCATTGGGCGGGAAGTTGAACACCACGGCCGCAACGCGACGATCGGCGCGGGCGGAACGCCGCAGCGCCACCAGGCGCGCCACGCGATCCGCCAAAGTGGCCGCGCGTTCGTTGTAGGAGACCATGTCGCGGCTGCCGGGCGTGCCATCCGGCGCGTCACCGCTGCGGCCGCCAAAGGTCATGGGCAGGATGCCGCCATCCAGCTCCGGAATCGCGACCATCATGGTCGCTTCCACCGGCAGAAGGCCGCGTGGATCGGCCTCCCACTGCCGCCGCGTCTGGAATTCCAGTGGATGGGCGGAGATGTAGGGCACATCCAGCTTCGCCAGCGTCTCCTCCGCCGCACGCGCATCATTGTAGGCGGGGCCGCCGACCAGGGAGAATCCCGTGAGCGAGACCACCGCATCCACCGTCGTCACACCATCACGCAGGAAGTAGGTCTCGATGGCAGGACGGTTGTCGAGCCCGCTGGCAAAGGCGGGCACCACGTTTAGGCCGCGCGCCTCCAGCGCCGTGATCACGCCATCATAATGCGCGGCGTTGCCGGCCAGGACATAGGACCGCATGATCAGCAGCCCGACCGTGCCCTGGCCGCCCCGCGCCGGAAGTTGCGAGAGGCGGTCCGTCACCTGGCCCGGGATGCGCGGGTGGTACAGCCCGACTTCGGGATACTCCACCGGCGGCGCCGCCTTCAGTGAACCAGCCAGCGCGGCGCGCGGTCCGGCGGCGTAGCGATTCACCAGCAGCCGCACGAGATTGCCGAGATTCGCTTGGCTGCCAGCCAGCCAATATTGCAGCGCCAGGAAATACACCCGCACATCCTGCGCCGTGCCGGGGATGAAGCGCAGCAGCTTCGGCAGCTCCCGCAGCATCTTCATCTGGCCCTTGCCGGAGGAGGCTGCCCCGCCCTTCTTGCTGCCGCGCAGGCGCTTCAGCAGGCCCATCATGCCGCGGGCCTCGGCGCCCATGTCGAAGCGACCCATGCGGGTCAGCTTCATCACCTCACCAGCCGACAGGCAGCAAACCATCGCATCGCAGGAATCGCGCCGAGCCTGAAGCTGCGGCAGCACCAGATTGATATGATCTTCCAGGAACAGCATGGTGGCGATGACGATGTCACCACGCGCGATATCCGCATGACAGGCGGCCAGGGCCGCCGAATCCGTGCCCCATTCATCGGCGGCATGCACGGCGATCTCCAGGCCAGGCACATCGCGCCGCAAAGCCTCGCGCGCCTGCATCATGGCCCCGGCAAGGTGGCTGTCCATGGTGACAACGACGATACGCATCGTGGTCGCAGCGTGCCAATTCATACCCTCAGGCATAAGGCCCTCCGGTCCGGCGGCGAGAGGAATATCTCACCGCGAAAAATGCGCCTTCGCGTCGTAGAGCGTCTCGATGGTGATGGTGCCGATGCCACGTTCCTGCGCGAAGCGTTCGGTGTTGCGCCGGGCCTTGCCGCGGACGAAGAAGGGGATCTTCTTCAGCTCTTTCTCCGCGTCATGACCCCAGCTAAGGGAAAGGGCGCCCGCGGCGGAGTGGGGAGTCTCCGCCGCGGGCACGGGCATGGGCTGCGCGGCGGGCGCGGCCTCTCTGCCCGACTGTGACGGCGCGGCATGGCCAAGATGGCTCGCACGCGCATCGTCATGAAACTCGAAATCCTCGCGGAACATGCCCAACAGATGTTCCTCCAGGCCCATCATCAGCGGATGGACCCAGGTATCGAACAGCACATTCGCGCCTTCGATTCCCATCTGCGGCGAATGCCGTGCCGGAAAATCCTGAACATGCACCGGTGCGGAGATCACCGTGCAGGGAATGCCAAGGCGCTTGGCCACGTGGCGTTCCATCTGCGTGCCCAGCACCAGCTCCGGCTGCAGCGCGGCGATCTGCGCCTCGACCTCCAGATAATCGTCGGTGATCAAAGGCTCCACGCCATGCAGCGCGGCGGCGGCACGGATTTCGCGGCCGAATTCGCGCGAATAGCTGCCGAGACCGACGACGTTGAAGCCCATTTCCTCCTGCGCCACGCGCGCGGCGGCGATGGCATGCGTCGCATCGCCGAAAATGAAGACGCGCTTGCCGGTCAGGTAAGTGCTGTCCACGGAGCGTGAGTACCAAGGCAGACGCAATGCGCCAGATGGCGTGGTAGCCGGCACGCCTGCAAGCTTCGCGACCTCCTGCACGAAATCCCGCGTCGCGCCGACGCCGATCGGCACGACGGTGGTGCAGGGCTGCCCAAAACTGCGGCGCAGCCAGGCGGCCGCCTGGCCGGCGACTTCCGGGTAGAGCACGACGTTGAAATCGGCCTCGCCCAGCGTGGCGAGATCGGCCGGCGTCGCGCCCATCGGGGCGATCACATGCGTCTCGATGCCAAGGGCGGCCAGCAGCCGCTCCACTTCCGGTACATCGTCACGATGGCGGAAGCCGAGCGCGGTGGGGCCAAGGATATTGCAGCGGGGCTTCGCATTCTTGGTCCGCACCGTACCGGGCGGCGGCACATGCGGGCCGGCACAGGCGCGGACCAGCTGGTAGAAGGTTTCGGACGCGCCCCAGTTTTCCTTGCGCTGATAGGCGGGCAGTTCCAGCGGCACGATGGGAATCGGCAGGCCGAGCGTCTTGGCCAGACCACCCGGATCGTCCTGGATCAGCTCCGCCGTGCAGCTCGCGCCCACTAACATCGCCTGCGGCTTGAAGCGGGCATAGGCGTCGAGCACGGATTCGCGGAACAGATTGGCCGTGTCGCCGCCCAGGTCGCGTGCCTGGAAAGTGGTGTAGGTGACGGGCGGGCGCTTGGCGCGCCGCTCGATCATGGTGAACAGCAGATCCGCATAGGTGTCGCCCTGCGGCGCGTGCAGCACGTAATGCACGCCTTCCATCGCGGTGGCGATGCGCATCGCCCCGATATGTGGCGGTCCCTCATAGGTCCAGAGTGCGAGTTGCATGGCCCTACACCGCCAGCTTCGCGCGCCGCAGCAGCGGGCGCGCAAAAAGTTCGGCGAGATCGGCGGCCTGGTCGTAGCCCTGGATCGGCGTGAAGACGAGCTCGATGGACCACTTGGTCGTCAGCCCCTCCGCCTCCAGCGGATTGGCGAGGCCGAGGCCACAGACGGTGATGTCCGGCCGCTGCGCGCGGCAACGGTCGAGCTGCCGGTCCACATGCTGACCCTCCGACAGCATCGTGCCATCCGGCAGCAACGCCAGCTCCTCCGCCAGATGCTGGCGGTGCAGATAGGGCGTGCCGACTTCCATCAGTTGCATGCCCAACTCGCGCGACAGGAAGCGCGCGAGTGGAATTTCCAACTGGCTGTCCGGGAAGAAGAAGATGCTTTTGCCCGATAGCCTTTCGCGAATACGACCCAGTGCGGCGCTGGCGCGGGCGGAGGCGCTGGATGTTGCCTCCGCGATTCGCGCCGGCGCCGTACCCCAAACTTCGGCGGGTGCCGCCAGCCAGGCGGTGGTGCCTTCGACACCGAGCGGGAATGGCGCCGCGATGCGCGTCGCGCCGCGGGCTTCCAGCGCCCGCGCGGTGTCACCGAGGAAGGGCTGCGCCAGCAGGAAGCGCGTGCCGGGGCCAACCGCCGGCAGTTCCGTCGCGCGTCGCGATGGCAGGAAGCGCACCGGCCCCACGCCCAGCGCGGCGAAGATGCGAAGAAACTGATCCTCCACCACTTCTGCCAGCGCGCCAACCACCAGCAGGGATCGCGCGGCGCCGGGCTCCGCCGGCATTTCCGGCACCAGGCTGGCGAGGCAGGCATCCTCGCCCTGGGTGAAGGTGGTCTCGATGCCGCTGCCGGAATAGTTCAGCACGCGGACCTGCGGCAGGAAGCGCTGTGACAGGCGCTGCGCGGCGCGTGACAGATCGAGCTTGATGACTTCGCTGGGGCAGGAGCCGACCAGAAACAGCATGCGGATATCCGGCCGCCGCTCCAGCAGCCGCGTCACCACGCGGTCGAGTTCCGCATTGCAGTCGGCGAGACCCGCGAGATCCCGCTCATCGATGATCGCGGTGGCGAAGCGCGGTTCGGCAAAAATCATCACGCCGGCAGCGGATTGCAGCAGATGTGCGCAGGTGCGGCTGCCGACGACCAGGAAGAAGGCGTCCTGGATCTTGCGGTGCAACCAGACGATGCCAGTCAGACCGCAGAACACCTCACGCTGGCCACGCTCCCGCAGCACGGGCGCGTCGGCGCAACCAAGCTGGGGAAGGGCGGCCGCGGCGTTCATGCTGTCACGCCGCGGGCCGTCGCGCGGGCCTCATCCAGTCGTGCGGCGCGCAGCTTCATCAGGAACTGCGCGGCGTTGACGACGTAGGCAGCGTAGGCGGCCAGCGCCAGCAGCATCTGCCCCTGGCCATCCCCGAAGCCGGTGAAGACGGCGAGCAGATAGGCGCTGTGCAGGGCCAGCACGAGCATGCTGAAGACGTCTTCCCAGAAGAAGGCGGGAGCGAACAGGTAGCGGCCGAACACCACCTTCTCCCAGACGCAGCCAGTCACCATGATGGTGTAGAGCAGCAGCGTCTTCACCACGACGGAGGCTGTGGCCACCGCCAGACCCTCGCCGGTGGCCAGGAAGTGCAGCACCAGACCAAGGCTGACCAGGAAGGCGGCGAACTGGATCGGCGCCAGCACGCCCTGCACCAAGGTCCAAGGGGTGGCGTCGCGGCGGCGCCGTTCTTCCGCGGTGTAGAGCGGGCGGCGGCGCTCCGCGGCCTCCATCCTGTGCCGCGCGCTGCGGCCGGCCGTGGCCCCCCAGGGGGCGGCATCCCATGCGTCAAGCAATCCGGACAGGCTGTTCGTTGTAAGCATGGCTTGACAACCCTCCGTCAAAGGCGGTCCGCTGTCACCAGAAGGCTGTCGAAGCCCCTGGCCGACAGCCCGCGATGGGGGAAGTATCCGAGAAATCCGCGCTCCGTGGCCGTTTCGGCCCTTTCATTGCGCATCGTTTTCTCCCCCACACCGCGTCTGTTCAGGGAGGCTAGAGGCCAGCCGCTTCGAGTGTCAAGCACGATTGACGTAAATCATGATTGACACGCCAGGGCGCTGAGGCTCAACTGCAACGACCGGAGGGGGCAATGTCCGCGAAGCCAATGATGGCCACATCTCACACGGCGGAATGCGCCACATCGAAGCCGGAGGCGATCTCCGCCCCGCTTTCGGCGCGTGAACCCGCCGGCGGCGAACGCCGCGGCATCTCCCGCGCACCTCCACCCACCACCCCCGCCCGCGCTGAACGGCGCCGCGTGGCGCTGCTGGCACGGACGCTGGAGATGGAAGTGATTCCGCGCCTGGTTCTGTCACGGCGCGAGGCCAATACCCCCGCCTATATCGACAGCCCCGCCGCCAGCATGCCGCGGGAGGAAGATGTCTCGGTCCTCGCTGGCCTGACCATGCAGGGCGATCTCGGCGGGGCGCTCGCCTATGTCAGCGGGCTGACCGCGCGGGGCATGAAGCTGGAACGCATCTATCTGGACCTGCTGGCCCCGGTGGCGCGCCGGCTGGGCGAGTTCTGGGAACAGGATCGCTGCGACTTCACCGCGGTGACCATCGGCCTGTGCTGCCTGCAGCAGGTGGTGCTGGAGAACAGCGCCTCGTTCCAGCCGCGACTCGGCCGCGCCGATACCGACCGGCGGGTGCTGCTGGCGCCGGTCCCGGGTGAACAGCACAGCTTCGGCCTGCTCATGGTAGGCGAGTTCTTTCGCCGCCAGGGGTGGGAGGTGGTGTCCGGCACCGGCGGTACGTCGAAGGAACTGGCAGCCATGGTCCGCCGGCAGTGGTTCGCCGCCATCGGCCTGTCGGTGGCGGGCGAGGAGCGGCTGGAGGTGCTGGCGGGCACCATCCGGGATGTCCGCCGGGCGTCGCGCAATCCGCAGATCGGCGTGCTCGTCGGCGGACGGGTGTTCAACGAACGGCCGGAGCTCGCCGCGCTGGTCGGCGCGGATGCGACGGCGGCGGATGGTCAACAGGCCGCGCTGAAGGCGGAAACGCTGCTGGCGCTGCTGATGCGGGAAGCCTAATCCGGGGGCCGCCCCGGCTGGATTGTCCGGGGCCACCCCGGCCGATTTGAGTGTGCGGCAGTGACGTTCAGGAGGCTCGGCTGGGGAGGGGACCCTTGGGATGAAGGACGCTGTGTTCCGTGAAGACCTTCGCTACACCAAGGACGTCGCTCGGCCCACTCGACGCGGATGCGGCGGCGGGACTGATCGCGGCCGCCGCGGATATCGCGCTCGTGCTTGACGAGGCCGGCATCATCCGCGACCTGGCCTTCAGCCATGCCGAGCTGGCCCGGGAGTTTGAGGGGCCGGAGGCTTGGCTTGGCCGCCCCTGGATCGAAACGGTGGCGAAGGACAGCCGGCAGAAGGTGGAAGCCCTGCTGACGGCCGATCCGCCGCCGGAACAGGCCCGCTGGCGCCATGTGAACCAGCTTTCGTCGCGCGGCACCTCCATCCCGCTGCTCTGCTCCACCGCGCCGCTGGGCACGGCCGGGCGGCGCGTGGTGTTCGGGCGCGACCTGCGGCCGCTGTCGCAATTGCAGCAGCGCCTGGTGGAGGTGCAGCAATCCATGGAGCGGGACTATTCCCGCCTGCGCCAGGCGGAAACCCGCTACCGGCTGCTGTTCCAGATGTCGATGGACCCGGTGCTGATCCTGGATGCCGAGCAGCAGCGTATCCTGGAATCCAACCCCGCCGCGCAGCGGCTGTTCGGCAGCGGCGCCAAGCGCAGCTCCGGCCGCACGCTGAGCGAGCTGTTCGATGCCAGCGGCCGCGCCGCCGTGCAGGCGCTGCTCGCCACGGTGCGCAGCGCCGGGCGCGCCGATGACGTCACCGCCCATCTGGCCGAGGGCGGCGAAGCGGTGGTCGTCTCCGCCTCCACCTTCCGGCAGGAGGGTGGGCTGCTGTTCCTGCTGCGCCTGTCCACGCCCGGACTGGCCCCGGCCAGCCTGGCCGACGCGCAGGGCAAGCAGCTCAAGGTGATGGAAGTGGCGCCGGACGGCTTTGTCGTCACCGATTCCGGCGCGCAGATCCTGACCGCCAATGCCGCCTTCCTCGACATGGCCCAGCTGACCAGCGAGGAGCAGGCGCGCGGCGCCTCGCTCGACCGCTGGATCGGGCACCAGGGGGTGGAGCTGGAAGTGCTGCTGTCCAATCTGCGGAACCGCGGCGCCGTGCGGCTTTATGCCACCACGCTGCAGGGGGAGCTTGGCGGGCAGGTGGAGGTGGAGATTTCCGCCGTCTCCGTGATGAATGGCGGGCAGCCCTGCTTCGGCTTCCAGATCCGCGATATCGGCCCACGCTCGCGCCCGGCCGCGCGCGCCGCGGAAGGCGCCACACGCTCCGTCGAACAGCTTACCGAGCTGATCGGCCGGGTGCCGCTGAAGGATCTGGTGCGGGAGGCGACCGATGCGATCGAGCGCCTGTGCATCGAGGCCGCGCTGGAGCTGACCGGCGACAACCGCGCCTCCGCCGCCGAGATGCTCGGGCTGAGCCGCCAGAGCCTCTACGTGAAGCTGCGGCGCTACGGCCTCGGCGACCTCGACGAGCAGCAGGGATAGGCGCATGGCGAATCCGGTGACCAGTCTCGGCCTTTCCACGCCCCGGCTTCAGCCGGCGGCGGTGTTGGAGCTGTTGAAGCCGGTCACCTGGTTCCCGCCGATGTGGGCCTTTGGCTGCGGCGTCGCGGCCTCCGGCGCCAATGTGCTGGAGCATTTTCCGCTGATCGCGCTGGGCGTGCTGCTCACCGGCCCCATGGTCTGCGGCATGAGCCAGGCGGTGAATGACTGGTTCGACCGCCATGTGGACGCGATCAACGAGCCGAACCGGCCGATTCCCTCCGGCCGCCTGCCGGGGCTGACCGGGCTGTATGTCGCCCTGCTCTGGACGTTCGCCTCCCTGCTGCTGGGCGCGGCGCTGGGTCCCTGGGGATTTGCGGCGACCGTGCTGGCGGTGGTGATGGCCTGGATCTATTCCGCGCCGCCGCTGCGCCTGAAACAGAATGGCTGGTGGGGCAACCTCGCCTGCGGCCTGTCCTATGAGACGTTGCCCTGGCTGACCGCCGTGGCCGTGCTCTCCGCCGCGGCGCCGGATGCCCAGGTGGTGGCGGTGGCCGTGCTCTACGGGCTCGGCGCGCATGGCATCATGACGCTGAACGACTTCAAGTCGATCGAGGGCGACACCCGCTTCGGCCTGCGCTCCCTGCCCGTGATCCTCGGCGCGGCGCGGGCGGCGAAGGTGGCCTGCCTGTTCATGGCGCTGCCGCAGGCGGTGGTCGTGGCGCTGCTGGCGGCCTGGGACTCGCCCATCTCGGCGACCCTGGTGGCGGCCTCGCTGCTGGCGCAACTGCTGCTGATGCGGAAGCTGCTGCGCGATCCGCGCGGGCTGGCGCCCTGGTACAATGGCACCGGCATCGCGCTGTATGTGTCGGGCATGATGGCCGCCGCCGTGGCGCTGGCGCCATGAACGCGACCCTCGCGCCCCTGGGTTGGCTCGGCATTGTGCGGCTCGGCCTGGTGCAGACGGCGCTGGGCGCGGTGGTGGTGCTGACCACGGCGGCGCTGAACCGGGTGATGGTGGTGGAACACGCCCTGCCCGCCTCCCTGCCGGGGGTGCTGGTGGCGCTGCATTACGCGGTGCAGATGCTGCGACCGCGACTCGGCCATGGCTCGGACCAGGGCGGGCGGCGCACGCCCTGGATCGTAGGCGGCATGGCGGTGCTCGGACTGGGCGGCGTGATCGCCGCCGTGGCGACGGCCTGGATGGGCACGGCGCTGATCCCCGGCATCGCGCTCGCGGTGGTCGCCTTCCTGCTGGTCGGCCTGGGCGTCGGCGCGGCCGGTACCTCGCTGCTGGTGCTGCTGGCGGCGCGGGTCGCCCCGGCACGGCGGCCGGCGGCTGCCTCGCTCGTCTGGATCATGATGATCGCGGGTTTCGTGCTGACCACGGCGATTTCCGGCCGGCTGCTGGATCCCTATTCGGGGCCGCGCCTTGTGGCGGTCTCGGCCGGCGTGTCCCTTCTCGCCTTCCTGCTGGCGCTTGTCGCGGTGGCGGGAATCGAGGGACCCAGCCGCGCCGCGCCGCCCGCCAGCAGCCGCAGCGCCTTCCTGCCCGCCTTGAAGGAAGTCTGGGCGGAGCCGGTGGCGCGGCATTTCACCATCTTCGTCTTCGTCTCCATGCTGGCCTACAGCGCCCAGGACCTGGTGCTGGAGCCCTTCGCCGGCACCGTCTTCGGCCTGTCGCTCGGCGAGACCACGCGGCTGTCCTCCGTCCAGCATGGGGGGGTGCTGGCGGGGATGATCCTGATCGCCCTCATTGGCAGCCGGACCGGCGGCCGGGTGGCCGTGCTGCGCGGCTGCGTCCTGGCCGGCTGCCTCGCGGCGGCGGCGATGCTGGTGGCGCTGGCCGGAGCCGGCATGGCCGGCGCGGCCTTTCCACTGGCCGAGACCTTCTTCGCCCTGGGCCTGGCCAACGGCGCCTTCGCCGCCGCGGCCATTGCCGCGATGATGCAGCTGGTCTCGCAGGGCGATCCGGCGCGGCAGGGCGTGCGCATGGGCATGTTCGGCGCGGCGCAGGCCGTGGCCTTCGGCGCCGGCGGGCTGGCCGGCACGCTGGTGCTGGATGCGGGGCGGCTGCTGACCGGCAGCGCCCAGGGTGGCTACGTCACGGTATTTCTGGCCGATGCGGGGTTGTTCCTCGCCGCGGCGATGCTGGCGCTGCGCATCGGGCGCGCGCCAACGCCAAGGACCAGCGCGGGCAAGGTCCCGTCGCTGATGGGGGGACAACGCGCATGAGCCTGGAACAGGCCTTCGACGTCGTGGTGGTGGGCGGCGGTCCCGCCGGCGCCACCGCGGCGCATGATCTGGCACGGCAGGGGCGCCATGTGGCCCTGCTGGACAAGGCGGGCCGGATCAAGCCCTGCGGCGGCGCCATCCCGCCCCGGCTGATCCGCGATTTCGATATCCCGGCGCATCTGCTGGTGGCCCGGGTGAATGCCGCGCGCATGATCTCCCCCTCCGACCGCGAGGTCGATATGCCGATCGACGGCGGCTATGTCGGCATGGTGGAACGCGCCTCCTTTGACGAGTTCCTGCGGGTTCGCGCGGCGGAGGCCGGGGCCGAGCGCCTGACCGGCGAGTTCCAGCGCATCGAGCACGATGCCGATGGCATGGCCGTCATCGTCTACACCGCGAAGGGCGACACGGCGGAACAGCGCCTGCGCACCCGCTGCATCATCGGCGCCGATGGCGCGCGCAGCCAGGTGGCGAAGCAGTCGGTGAAGGGCGCGGAGAAGATCCCCTGCGTCTTCGCCTATCATGAGATCGTCGAGGCCCCGACCGACCAGGCGCCGAAATACGATCCGCTGCGCTGCGATGTCTTCTACCAGGGCAAGCTTTCGCCGGATTTCTACGCCTGGATCTTCCCGCATGGCGACAAGGTGAGCATCGGCACAGGCTCGGCCCATAAGGGCTTCTCGCTGCGCGGATCGGTGGGCGAGCTGCGCGCCGCCACCGGGCTCGACAAGGTGGCGACGATCCGGCGGGAGGGTGCGCCAATCCCGCTGAAGCCGCTGAAGCGCTGGGACAATGGCCGCGACGTGGTGCTGGCGGGCGATTCCGCCGGCGTCGTGGCACCTTCCTCCGGCGAAGGCATCTACTACGCCATGCTCTGCGGCCGCCTGGCTGCCGATTCAGCGGCGGAATTCTGCGCCACGGGCCGCGCCAGCGCGCTGGCAACGGCGCGCAAGCGCTTCATGAAGGCGCATGGCCGCGTCTTCCTGATCCTCGGGATCATGCAGTATTTCTGGTATTCGTCGGACAAGCGCCGCGAGAAGTTCGTTGCGATCTGCCAGGACAAGGACGTCCAGCGCCTGACCTGGGAGGCCTATATGAACAAGGAACTCTCCCGGCCAAGTCCTTTGACCCATATCAAGATATTCTTGAAGGACATGGCGCATCTTATGGGCCTCGCAGGCCCGCGCCTCGACCATCCTGCCTCGACCTCGCGTGGAGACGCCTGAGCATGTTGTTATCTTCCCAGGACTCCACCGCCGCCGAGGCGATGCGCAAGCGCGGCGCGATCCACGGCCATTCCCCGCAGCACCGCAACACCACGCGGACCCTGCCGCTGCGGGTCGGTACCCGTGGCTCCCCCCTCGCGCTGTGGCAGACCCGGCACTTCCTCGGCCTCATCACCAAGGTGTGCCCCCTGCTGCGCCAGGTGAACGCCTTCGAGGAATGCGTCATCGCCACCTCCGGCGACAAGGTGCAGGACCGGCGCCTGGCCGATATCGGCGGCAAGGGCCTCTTCGCCAAGGAAATCCATGAGGCGCTGCTGGATGGCCGCGTGGATTTCGCCGTCCACAGCATGAAAGACCTGGAGACGGAGTTGCCACCCGGCATCGTCCTCGCCTGCGCCCTGCAGCGGGAGGACAACCGCGACGCCATCGTGCTCGGCCGGACGGCTGAGGGAATGGCGGCCGAGGACCCCTATGCCTGCCTGCCACAGGGCGCGCTGATCGGCACCGCCTCCATCCGCCGGCAGAGCCAGCTTCTGCATGCCCGCCCGGATCTGCGGGTGGAGATCATCCGCGGCAATGTGCAGATGCGCCTGGCCAAGGTGCGGGCGGAAGGCGGGCCGCAGGCCTCCCTGCTGGCCATCGCCGGGCTCAAGCGCATGGAAATGGCGCATGAGGCCGCGGTGGTCCTGGATGCGGAGGTCATGGTGCCGGCCGCCTGCCAGGGCATCGTCGGCGTCACCGTCCGCGCCGATGACGTGGAGCTGCGTGAGCTGCTCTCCGCCATCGAGGATCGCGACGCCGCCTGCGTCAGCGCCGCCGAACGCGGCCTGCTCGGCGCCCTGGACGGGTCCTGCCGGACCCCGATCGGCGGCCATGCCCGGCTGCTGGACGATGGCCAATTGCAGTTGACCGGGCTGGTGGCCCGCGCCGACGGGTCCTTCCTGCTGAAGCGCAAGCTGTGGGGCGCCCCGGCCGATGCGGCGCGGATGGGTCGGGAGCTGGGCGACAGCCTGCGCGCGGACAGCCCGGCGGATATCTTCGGCTGAGGAAGCGGCTCATCAGGCGAATGCGGCGCGCCGCCTTCGCCTGATGTCAGGCCCGGCGGCTACTGCGCGCCATTGGCCGGCGGTGGCGGCGCCAGGGTGGCGATGAAGCGGAAGCGGCCCGGGCCGGGTCGTTCCGCCACAAGCCCACCGCCGCGCAGCAGCGTCTTGAGGATGCGCATGCCGAGGCCGCCCTTGACCTGCTCGGTCCCCTGGGCCGGGCCATCGCCCTCATCCTCCACCACCAGCGTGCCGGCGCCGGTCAGGGTGGCGATCTCGAAGCGCAGGGTCACGGTGCCGCGGCCGTATTTGAAGGCATTGGTCACCAGCTCCGTCGCCACCAGGCCGAGCGTCGTCACCCGGTCCCCGTCCCAGACGGCCTCCTCACTCGCCGGCGTCACTTCCAGCGCCAGCGGCCGACCGCCATCGCCGACTCCGAGCGAGGCGCGCAGATCCTCCACCAGTCCACGCAGATAGGTGGCAACCACCACCAGGCCGATGGCGGGGCCGGAGAACAGCCTTTCATGCACCGCGCCGATGGTCATGATGCGGCGGGCGGCCTGTTCCAGCTGGCGCTTGGCCTCCGGATCCTCAACCTCCCGGAGCTGGAGGCGCAGCAGGGTCTGGGCGATCTGCAGGCTGTTCTTGACGCGGTGATGCGCCTCCCGCGTCAGCAGGTCACGGTCACGGCGGTCCCGGTCGCGGTCGATGGCCAGGCCCACGACATTGGCCAGGGCTTGCAGGAAATCGACATCGCTGTCGGAGAATTCCTCCTCCGCATCGCGGCTGTCCACTTCCAGCACGCCGAAGGGCGCCGCGCCGGCCTCACCGCGGATCAGCACGTTCACCGCGCGGCGCACACCGTGTTCGACCATCAGGCGCGGGGTGCGGAAGCGGCCCTCCCCGCCCAGATGGTTGGAGATCACCGGGGCGCCGGTGCGCAGCGCGAAGCCGGCAGGGGATTCGAGGTCGGTGCCGAAGCGCACCACGCCCACCACATCCGGCCCCCAGCCCACCCCGGCGACGATCAGCAGCGCCTGTTCCGTGGGGACGTGCTGCAACACCTTGGAAAGGTCGGTATCCAGCCCTTCCGCTGCCGCGCGCGCAGCATCCTGCAACAACCCGTCCAGCCCGGCGCCGCGCAAGGCTTCCCGCCCGAAGGCGGAGATGAGCTGCTGCTGGCGCAGACGACGGCGTAATTCCCGGCCGTTCTCGCCCTGCATCAGGCCCGACATCAGCGGAAATCCATTGGCAGAGCGGTCTGTTCCTGTGCCGGAACCCCATGCCCCGGTCGACGCTGCCTCTCCATCCCATGGGCGGCGGGCGCCGTGCAAGCCGTGCCCGCGTAACGGTTTCGGCCTGTGGCGCGATTTTCCACGCCGGGCTCAGCGCGACTCGCGGCCCAGTGCCTCCGCCGCTGCGGTGAAGCCGCGGAAGGAGATTGGCAGCGCCACCTCCTGCCCCGCCGCATCGCGCCATTCCAGCCGCGCCACCTGCTCCGCCGGGCGGGCGCGCAGCCGGCGCAATATCTCATCCCGCAACTCGATTTCGGCGAAGCAGCCCAGGCGGTTGCAGGTCTGGAAGGGTAGTGGCAGCGCCTCCGTCCCCTCCATCGCCAGCCGCGCCGGCTGCGCGACCCGGATGTTCACCGGCACCTGCGCCACCAGCCGCAGCGGAGCCTCCCGCGCGACACGGCCGATGGCGAGGGCGGCGGCGAGTTGCCTTGCCGGGTCGCGCACCGCCATCACCATCTCGCAGCTTCGCGCCGGGGCACGGCCGGTGCAGTTCACCGACCAGTCGCCGAACTGCGCGCTGGTCCTTTCCGGCCCCTCCGGCGTGGCGGGGGCGGCGGGCGGGGCGGGCGCCGCCGCTGGCGCCGGGGCGCGACCCGCCGGCTGGGCCACCGGCCCGGCCAGCGGCCAGAGCAGGACGGTACCGAGCAGGCCGGCAAGTCCGGCCGCCAGCGCCCAGGGGCGCCGCGCCGTCAGTCTGGTGAAACCGCGCATGGCTTACCCCCCTACCCCTCATTCACCACTGGAACCGCAGGCCGACGGAGCCGGCATGGTTCGAGACGTTCTGCTGCACCGCGCCGCTATAGCCCGCGAACAGCGCAAGCCCATTCGGCAAGGCGAGTTCCGCGCCCAGCCCCGCCAGCCCAGCGGTGCGGCCACGATCGGCCGTCCGCGCTACCATCGCCGCGCCCGGCGCGCCGACGAAGGCGGAGGTGGTGCGGGTTTCCGTGTCGCCCATCTCCTGCGCCACATGCAAGCGCAGATGCGGCCGCAGGTGGTAGCCCTCGCCCAGCATGATGCTGGTCTCGGCCCGGAAGCCGGCGGTGGCGCGCAGGCTGCTGGCCTGGCTGTCCTCCACCGCCAGGGACAGCACGCTGGCGCCATCCTCGGTCAGCCGGTCGCGGGACAGCGCGTCGTAGCGCAGGCCGATGCCGGGCTGGATCTGCCAGTTGCCGAAGCGATGCCGCGTGCCGGTCTCAATCGCCGCGCTGCCGCCCAAGCCGCTGGCGGAACCATGCGCGGTCAACCCGTTCAGGCCCAGATTGCGCCGCGCATTCACCTCCGCATGGCTCAGGCCGAGCTGGGTATCGATATAGACGGATTCGCCGCTCCAGCCGCCATAGAGAGCGGCATGCACCATCTCGCCCGAAACCCGCGCATCGGTGGCGGAGGAGCTGATGCGACCGCTGCTGCCGCCCAGCGCCATGCCGACCAGGATGCCGCTATCGAGGCGGATATCCGCGCCCGCCGCCATGCCGCTGGTGCTGTTGCGATAGCCGGTGTCACCCGTGGCGTCGAAGCGGGCATTGCCGCCGAAGCCCGTGGCCCAGGCGGTGCGCCGCCCGTCGCCGCTGGCGGTCGCCTGTCCGGTCAGGCCGCGCCGCGCCGCGGCCTGGTCGGCGATGACCTCGCCGAAGCCACGGCTGCGGTCGATCCCGACCATCAGCGCGTCGCCATAGATGGTGCCGGCGAGCCGCGTCATGAGCGGCGGCAGCGCCGCGGGCACCTGGCTGAACAGCGTGCCGAGCACCGCCGTCGTTTCCGCATTCGTGCGCAGGCCCGGCGTCGGGCGCAGCGCATCCAGCCCGAGGCCGACCTGCGCCTGGTTCGGCGTCAGCCCGACGCCGAAGGGGTTCAGGTTGGTGTAGCTGCTGGGCGTGACGTACAGCGTCAAGGCCTGGTCGGTGTAGAGCGCATCCAAGCGGCTGCCGGCCAGCAGCCCCTCCGGCTGCGTCAGGCTGGCGAAGCTGCCGAAGACGCCGCCGTCGGCCTGCACCACGTTGAAGCCCTGGCCCACCGGCGGGGAGTAGCTGTTGCTGGCATCGCCGCTGATCCCGCGCAGCAGCGGCACGATGGTGCCGCCCTGGGCGGTGAAGCTGCTGCCGCTGCCGCTCAGGAGAACGCGGCTGTAATTGCCCGCGCCCGTGCCGGTGCCCGTGCCATCGATATCCAGCCGCAGGGTGCCGCTGGAGGAGATGGTCAGCGGCGCCAGGAAGGTCAGGGTGCCAGGACTCTGGCCCGGCGCCAAAACACCGTTGATGGTGGTGTTGGTGAAGACCTCGCCCGTGCCGCGCAGGGTGGCATTGGACAGCACGGTCAGGCCGGTCGAGTCCACCGTGATCGGCCCCTGCACCGTCGCATCGCCGTTGAACAGCACGACATCCGGCGCACCCGTCTGCTGCATGTTGATCGGGCCGCTCAGGCTGAGGACGAAGCCATTGGCATCGATCTCGCCCGCGGTGTTCACCTGGATGGCGCGGGTGGAGGCGAAGTCGGCCAGCGCCAACAGCTTGCCATTGTCGATCACCACGGCGCCCTCCGGCGCGCCCAGCGCCGAGTCCTTGCCAACCGCTAGCGTTGTGCCGCCGATCACCAGCGTGCCGCCGGCGTAGCTGTTGTCGCCGGTCAGGGTCAGCACGCCGCCGCCATCCGCCACCAGCCCGCCGCTGCCGCCGATGGTGCCGGACAGGGTGATATTGCGGGTATTGGTATCGACCGTGCCCTGGCCGCCCATGGTGAAGTTACGGGCGGAGGAGGTGTCCGTCAGGAAGCGCAGCCGCCCATCCTGCAGGGTGACGCCGCTGGACGCCGCGCCCAGTGCCGCATCGCTGGCCACGACCAGCGTGCCGTTGCTGACGCGCGTGCCGCCGGAATAAGTGTTGAGGCCGCTCAGCATCTGCGTGCCGCCGCTGACCGCGAAGCCACCCGTGCCGCCGATGGTGCCGGCGAAGTCGGTGGAGGCGTTGGTCACCGTCAGGGTCTGCGCGCCCAGCGCCACGACGCCCGCGCCGGTCAGCGTGGTGATGGAGGCTCCCGACGTGGTGCCGGAGATGTCGAGGCGCCCGGCCAGATCGACGCGGCTGGCCTCGGCGACGCTGCCGGTGCCCAGCAGGTCCAGCGCACCGCTGGCGCCGATGGTCAGCGGACCCTGGAAGATGTTCTGGCCGCTGAGCCGCTGCGTGCCACCGGTGATGGTGACGCCGCCGCTGCCGGCGATGCCGCCGGCAAAGGTCGTGCTCCCCGCCGTCACCACCAGGTCCCGCGCGCCGAGCAGAACCACGCCACCGCCCGACAGCGTGGTGATGGAGGCGCCATTGCTGGTATTGGCCAGCGAGAACACGCCGTCGCTCCGCACTTCCGACGCCGTGGCGATGCTGCCCGTGCCGGTCAGTTGCAGGGTCGCGCCCGATTCCACATGCACGAGGCCAGTCAGGCTGTTGCTGCCGGACAGGCGCTGCGTGCCGCCGCCGATCGCCAGCGTGCCGGTGCCGGAGACGTCGCCGCCGAATTCCGTGCTGCCGGCGGTGATGCGCAGGGTCTGCGCGCCCAGCGTCACATCACCCGTGCCCGTCAGGGTGCGGATCTGCACCGGGCTGGTGGCGCTGGCGATATCGAACTGACCAGCCGCCTCCACCTGGCTGGCGCTGGCGATGCTGCCGCTGCCCAGGATGTTCAGCCGGGCGCCATCGGCCACCACGACCTGACCGGTCATGGCATTGCTGCCGGACAGGGCCTGCGTACCGCCGCTCACGTTCAGATTGCCGGTGCCGAGGATATTGCCGGCGAAATCGTCACCGCCCGCCGTCACCGAAAGGGTCTGCGCGCCCAGCACCACGAAGCCGCTGCCCGACAGGCTGCGGATAGCGCTGCCAGCGCTGGTGCCGGCGATGTTGAACTCGCCATCCGCCTGCACCCGTGCGGCATCGGCCACGCTGCCCGTGCCGGTGATCGAGAGGCCGGCAACGCTGTTCACCACGGCGGTGCCAGTGAAGCTATTGGCGCCGCTCAGCGTCTGCGTGCCGCCGCTGACCGTCAGCCCGCCCGTGCCAGCGATATCGCCCGCGAAGGTGGTGCTGCCATTGGTCACCGTCAGCCGCTGCGCGCCCAGCGCCACATCGCCCGTGCCCGTCAGGGTGGTGATGCTCGCGCCCGCGCTGGTGGCGGAGATGTCGAAGCTGCCATCGGCCTGCACCTGCGAAGCCGCGGCGATGCTGCCTGTGCCGGTCAGTGCCAGCGTCGCGCCATCGGCGATGGTCGCCGCACCGGTGAAGCCGTTCGTGCCGCTCAGCGTCTGCGTGCCGCCGGAGACGGTCAGCCCACCGGTGCCGCCGATCGCGCCGGCGAAGGTGCTGGACCCGTTGGTGGTCGTCAGCGTCCGCGCGCCAAGCGCCACCGTGCCGCTGCCGGACAGCGTGGTGATGCTGGCACCGGCCGTGGTGGCGGAGATGTCGAAGCCGCCATTGGCGGCGACGCCGGAGGCCGCCGCGATGCTGCCCGTGCCGGTCAGCGCCAGCACCGCACCGCTGTCGATGGTGACGGCGCCCGCCATCGTATTGGTGCCGCTGAGGGTCTGCGTGCCGCCCGCGATGGTCAGCGCGCTGCCCGCCGCGCCCTGGATGTCACCGGCGAAGGTGGTGCTGCCATTGGTGATGCGCAGCGCCGCCGTGCCCAGCGCCACATCGCCGCTGCCCGACAGGGTGGTGATATTGGTGCTGGTATTGGCGGAGACATCCAAGGTGCCGTCCACCTGCACCAGGCTCGCGCTGGCAATGGCGCCGCCGGACAAGGCCAGCGTCGCATCCTCCTGCACCAGGACCGTACCGGTCAGGGTATTGGTGCCGGCCAGCGTCTGCGTGCCGCCCGCCACGGTCAGCCCGCCCGACCCGCTGATGACGCCCGAGAAGCTGGTGGAGCCATCATCAATGGTCAGGCTGCGCGCCCCCAGCGTGACGGAGCCATTGCCGGACAGGGTGGCGATGGTCGCGCCCGCGGTGGTGCCGGCGATGTTGAACTGGCCATTGGCCTCGACGCCCGAGGCCCCGGCGACACTGCCGGCGCCGGACAGCGCCAGCACCGCGCCACTGTCAATGGTCAGGGCGCCGCTGAAGGTATTGATGCCGGTCAGCATCTGGGTGCCGCCCGCGACCGTGAACCCGCCGGTGCCGGAGATCACGCCGCCGAAGGTGGTGCTACCATTGGTCACCGTCGCCGTCCGCGCGCCGAGCGCCAGGCCGCCATCACCCGCCAGGGTGACGAAGCTGGCACCGGCGGTGGTGCCGCTGATATCCAGTGTGCCGTTGGTACCGATGGTGACGCTGCTGGACTGGGCGATGCTGCCCGTGCCCTGCAAGGCCAGCGTGCCGCCGGTGATGGTGGTGGCGCCCGTATAGGTGTTGGTGCCCGTGAGGATCAGCTGCGCGCCGTTATTGTCCGCCGTCAGCGTCAGCCCGCCATTGGACAGTACGCCGGACAGCGTGGTGTTGACGTCGGTGCCATGGCCGAGATGGATGTTCCGCGTCGTGCCGGCCAGGTTGATGCTGTTCTCGAAGGTGACGTCGGCGGTGCCGGTGGCGGAGCCGAAGATCAGCGCATTGCTGCCGCTGACGAAGCTGTCCTGCCCCCAGGTCAGGGCAGCGCCGGCATTCAGCCGGACCGTCAGCCCATCCCCCACGCCGGCGAAGCCGCCCGACCCGGTCCATTGCACGCGGTCGGCATAGGTGCCGGTGAAGCGGTCGAAGACGCCGCTCGATTCCAGCACACCGCCGGCCAGGTTCAGGTTGCTATTGGCGCTGAGGCCGACGCCATCCTGCGCCCGCAGCGCGCCACCGGTGATGATGGTCTGACCGGTATAGGTATTGGCCCCGTTGAACACCGTCAGCCCGCTGCTGATGGTGACACTCGCGCCCGCGCCGACCGGCACGCCGCCGAAGCTGACATTGGCGGAGCTGTCATCGGCGATGCCGCCATTGATGGTGATGACATTCCCGGCGCCGGCGGCGAATTCCACCGTGGAGCCACGCATCATGAAGATCTCGCTGCCCGCCGTCTCACCGGCCGCGCCGCCATTCAGGCTGCCGCCCGCCTGCACATTGTTGCGGCCAAAGGTGGAATTGCCGGTGACCGTCAGGCTGCCGCCATCGCGCACGAAGATCGCGCCACCGAGGCCGGAGCCGCCGCCGCCACCCGCGACCGAGGAGGCTCCGTTGCCGGAGCCGTTGCTGCCCACGCCCGCGCCGAAGCCGCCTGCGCCGCCCGCACCGCCGCTGCCGATAACGGCACCGGCACCGCCAAGCCCGCCCCGGCCACCGCCGCCACCGAAGCCGCCCGCGCCGCCCGTGCCGCCATCGCCGCCGAGGCCATCCCGCGCGCCGCCCGTGCCGTCACCGCCCGCACCGCCACTGCCACCCGCGCCGCCGCCGAAACCGAAGCTGCCGGCGCCGGCGATGCCACCCGCGCCACCATCGCCGCCGAGGCCGACATAGCCATCGCTATTCGCCAGTTCCCAGGCCACGAGCTGCGCCGTCGCCTCACCCAGCGCGGCCGTCGCCGCGACCAGTGCCGCGGCCGCCGCCGTGGCCTGTGCCGGATTGGGGGGCACCTCCGCCGCACCCGCCGTCACCTCGGCGATCGCCACCGCCTCCGCGATGGTCGCCTGGGTCACCTCGTAGATCAGCTTCGGATTGGTGGACCAGCCATCGCTGCCGTGGCCGCCGATGCCGCCGCTGCCGCCGAAGCCGGCGCTGGCCGCCGTGCCATTGCCCGCATTGCCACCACCCACGCCGTTGCCGTTGCCATCGCCGAGCAGCACCACATTGTCGACGAAGACAGACCCGTTGCTGCCGGCGCTGCCATTGGCGCTGGAGGTCATCAGCCCGTTCAGCACACCGCCCAGAAGCCCGCTGCCGCCGGTGCCGCCGATGGCGGCATTGCCGGCGACGGTGACGCTGTTCAGCACCGCCGCCGCGCCGGAATTGATGAAGATCGCGCCACCAAGGCCGGCGCCGCCGCCCGAGCCCGTGCCGCCCTGCGTGATGAAATTGGTCACGGTGGCGTTGTTGATGGTGAGCGTGCCGCTCTGCACCAGATAGCCGCTGCCGAGCGCGCCATCGAGGGTGCCGGACAGGGTACGGTCGCTGGTCAGGATTTCGCCCGCCCCGACGGGGGCGGCCATGCCGGCCAAGATAAAGACCGGGACAATCACCACGGCGCGCGGCGCGGCCGGACGGTTCTTCCGGGGACGTTTGGACTTCATACGGCGGAGTCTTTCCACAAGGCCGACAGGATTTTCTGCCTCGTGGACCTCTAGCCGCCGGACCTTACCCTAGGGTTAAGCCGCCTTCGTATCGTCCCAGAACAAACGCGCCGGCGTCTCCACCAGAATGCGGTGCCGATCCTCCGCGCGCGGCGTCCAGTCCATGAACAGATCGAGCAGCGCGCCATCATCCGGCATCACCGCCGCGTCGATCGAGGTATGCGGCCAATCCGTGCCCCAGAGCAGCGCCGCGGGATTGGCGGCGAGCAAGGCGTCATGGAAGGGCCGCGCATCGGGATAGTCAGGAAAAGCCTTCGACAGGCGATAGGTGCCAGAGACTTTCACATACGCCTTGCCCTCTCCCACCAGCCGCAGCAGCGCCTGGAAGCCAGCGTCGGCGATGCCGCGCGCGGCTGGCACCATCAGCATGTGGTCGATCACCACAGGCATCTCCTCGGCGATGGCGGCAAGGTCGTCAGCGATGGCGGGCAGGCGGCGATGGTCGCAGAAGACCTGCACCACCCAGCCGAGGTCGCGCATCACCGCGCGGAAATGCGGCAGTGCCTCCAGCCCCACGCCACGCACGTAGCCGGGCTTCGCCTCCGCCGCATGTTCGTGGAAGCGCAGCCCGCGCATGCCCAGGCGATGCCAGTCGCGCAGCGTCGTGGCCGGGATGCGCGTATCGGTGATGGCCACCGCCCGCAGCCGGTCCGGCGCGCGTTCCAGCGCATCCAGCAGCACGGCATTGTCGAAGCCATGGGCATTGCCCTGCACCAGCAGGCCCCGTGCGAGGCCCATCCGGTCGAGCAGCGCCAGATAGGCTTCGACCGGCGCATCGGGCGGCGTGTAGCCTCGCCCTTCGGCATAGGGAAAGCGCGCCTCCGGGCCGAACAGATGGGCATGCGAATCGACGGCGCCGGGCGGTGGCGCGATGCGCGGAATGCGCGGCTGCGCGACGGGGCCGGCGATGCGGGGCGGCTGGGTCATTCGGCGGCCTTCGCGGGCAGTTGCAGGCCACTGGCGGCGAAGGCGCGCTGCACCGCCTCCCGCTCCGCCACCGTCAGCTCCAGCATCGGCCGCCGCACCGGGCCGCCGGCCTGGCCGAGGCATTCCATCCAGGCCTTCTGCTGCGCATGCGGCTTGCCCGGTGGGCGCGTGGCCTTCAGCGCCGCGCGCACCGGGTCCAGGCTGGCGGAGATGCGCTTCGCCTCCGCCGCGCGTCCGGCGAAGGCGGCGTCGGTATAGTCGCGCATCCGCCGATCCACCGCTGTCTGCAACAGGAACGGTGGCGCGGAGCACAGGTAAAGCTGCCAGCCCAGCTGCAGCACATTGTCCAGCCACTCCTCCTCCGAGGCGGTGGAGACGATCAGCGTGTCGCCGGCCAGCTTCGTCAGCTCGGCATACATCGCGCGCGGCACGGAATACTTGATGGCCACCACATTCGGCACTTCCCGCGCCAGCTGCGCGCAGAGTGCCGGCTGCATCAGATAGCCGCTGTCGGGATGCGACCACAGCGCGATGCCGATGCCGCTCGCCTCGCTGATCCTGCTGTAATAGGCCAGCAGCGTCTCCGCCGGGTCGTGCACGAAATGCAGCACCGGGGCATGCACCACCACGTAATCGGCGCCTGCCGCTTCCGCATGCCGGGCGAGGTCGATCACCACATCCATGTTCTGGTCGGAGGCGCTGAAGATCACCTGCGCGCTGGCGGACTTCGCCTCCTCCACCGCGATGTCACAGAGGCGTTTCCGTTCGGCCAGCGACAGCGCGTAGAACTCGCCCTGCTTGCCGGCGACGAAGACACCATCGATGCCCAGGTCGCGGAACCAATGGCGCAGATTGGCGCGGAAGCCGGCCTCGTCGATCGACAGATCCGGCCGGAAGGGCGTCATCGCCGCCGCCCAGATGCCGCGCATGTTCTGGCGCGCATAGGCCTTGGCCGTGGCGCGGGTATAGGGAAGCGTCATGGCTATCTTGTCCTCAACCGGGCTGGATGCCGCGCTCGCGCACGACCTCGGCCCAGATACGCATCTGCTCGGTGATGAAGGCGGCGAATTCGGCGCGCGGCATCGGCGCCGCCTCCACGCCGTCGCGGGCGAAGCGGGCCACCACATCCGGCGCGGCATAGGCGGCGGCGGTCGCGGCATGCAGCCGGTCCAGCACTGGCTCCGGCGTGCCGGCGCGGGTCCATAGGCCGAAGAAGTTCAGCGCCAGATAGCCGGGCAGATCCGCCGCCTCCGCCAGGGTCGGCACCTCCGGCATCGCCGCGCTGCGCGTGGCGCCGGTGAAGGCGATGGCGCGCAACCTACCCTCCCGCACATGCGGCAGGCAGGTGTCCGGGTTCTCGAACATCGCATCCACCTGCGCGCCCAGCAGCGCCGGCAGGGCGAGGCCGCTGCCGCGGAATGGCACATGGGTCAACGTGGTTCCGGGGACGCGGCTGCCCAGCAGCTCGATCGCCATATGGCTCATCGAGGCATTGCCGGCCGAGGCGACATTCACGCCATTGGCCGTCCGCGCCCGCGCCAGAAACCCCGCCATGTCCCGCACCGGGGAGGCGGCGGGCACCACCAGGAACAGCCCGTTGCGCACCATCAGCGTGATCGGCGCGAAGTCGCGCGCGCTGTCATAGGGCAGGTTGGGCACCAGCCCCGGATTGATGGCGAAAGGCGCGCCGGCCACCAGCAGCGTGTGCCCATCGGCCGGCTGCCGCGCCACATGGGCGGTGCCGATCTGCGTGCCGGCGCCGGGGCGGTTCTCCACCACGAAGCCGGGGCCACCGAGGCTGGCCGGGAAGGCCTGCGCCAGGATGCGCGCCGTGCTGTCCGCCGTGCCGCCCGGCGCCACGCCGACGACGATGGAGACGATGCGGCTGGGATAGGCCGGCTGCGCCGCGGCACGGCGCGGCAACAGCAGCAATGCAGGGGCGGCGAGCGCCGCGCGGCGGGTCAGGATCATTTCGTCAGGATGCGCGCGGTGCCGCGCCGCTGTCGAGACGGGGGCGGCTGTGCGCGATCGTCGCGCCGGGGTGGTCAAGGGGGTGGTTATCCCCACAGCGGTGGATTTCCCTGGGGATAAAGCGCCGGATGTCCTGTGGGACACTTGGCGCCACGGGGCCTCCCAACGGTGTTCTCCCTGTGTTCGCACAAGGCGATTAAATATTATCCCGCCGCCGGGTGTCTCCACAAAGCAACAGAATGAGTTGTCCACATTTTCGGGGGTAAAGCTGTGGAGAAACCGCCCGATAACTCCCGGCATCTTTTGCCTGGAAGTCCGATTGACTCTCGAGACCTGCTGCACCGCCAAGGCAAGTCAGCAGCAGCCACGGACAGTCCCTCGGTGATATTTCGCAGTATCAACGTCGGGCAGCGCCGATGCCTGCACGGCGGTGGCGGTTAGGCCGGTAGCCAGGCCGCGAATTCACGGGCCAGCCAGGCGGCCTCATCCGGCGTCAGCTCCGCCGCATGCCGGCTCGGCACGGCCTTGTTGCGGTAAGTGAAGGCGAAGCGGGTGACCCAGAGGCGCACGGGCCAGTTCGGGCAGGCGATGCCGAGATCGGCCTTGATGGCCTCGATCGCGCTGTCCATACGAAAGGCGCAGTCGTCGTACTGCAGGTCCAGCCGTCGCGGCAGGCCGGACCAGATCGCCTGTTCGCCGAGGTAGCGCCGCACCCTGTCAGCGGCATCCTCCAGCGTCACGAATTCCGAGAAGGCCTGCTCCCCCCGCCCGCGCGCCAGCCGCCCGGCATCCAGCAGCGACAGGCAGATGTCGCGCGGGTCGCGGTGGTTCACATGGGCGGAGACCAAGCCGCGCGCCGCCAGCGCGCGATACTCCGCCACCCAGTCGGGCCCCGGGCAGGCATGGGTCTTGATGATGCGCAGCCGCCCTTCCGCCAGGGCAGCTAGGCCGCGCAACGCCTCCGGCGTCAGATCCTGCGCGAAGTTCACCTTATGGCCGCCGGGCAGCAACGCGGCCGGCAGCTTGCGCTGGCTGTGCCCGCCCAGCCGCGCCACCGCCTTGGCCAGTTCGAAGGCCAGGGTACTGCCGGATTTTGGGATGCCGTAGCTGAAGACGAGCATCGCGCCTCCCTTCAGCCGTCGGCGCGCGGCACCCAGGGCAGGCGGGCGATGTCAATGCCATCCTCGGCCAGGGCCTCGGCTTCGGCCTCGGTGGCCTCGCCATAGATGCCGCGGGCCTCAACCTCGCCATTGTGGATCTTGCGGGCCTCCTCGGCGAAGCCTTCGCCGACATAGTCGCAGGACTTCTCCACCTCGGCGCGCATCCGCTGGAGCATGGCCAGAAGCTGCGCCGGGATCGGCCCGGCGGCGACGCGCTGGCCCATGCCACCCGGTTCCTGCGGCACGGGCACCGGCGCGGCGGGGGTCTCGGCGGGCTTGTCCTCCGCCTTTTCCTCAGGCGCCGGCGCGGCCAGCTTCTTGCGGGACTTGCGGACGGCGGGGGCCATCAGCGCGCGGGTCACCTGAGTGCCACCGCAATGCGGGCAATCGACCAGCCCGGCGGCGGCCAGCTTCTCAAAGCCGGCGCTGTCCTGGAACCAGCCATCGAATTCATGGCCCGACTGGCAGCGCAGTTGATAATGGATCATCCGGACCGACCCCGCCCCCCGCCCGGCATCAGCCCGCCAGCATCGGGTCGAGCCCGCCCTTGCGGTCCAGCGCCATCAGGTCGTCGCAGCCGCCAATATGCTGACCGTCGATGAAGATCTGCGGCACGGAGGTGCGGCCGCCGGAGCGTGCCACGGCCTCGGCCCGGGCCTCGGACCCGTTCGGCGCATACTTCTCCTCGAAGGCCACGCCCTTGCGTGTGAACAGGGCCACCGCGCGGGCGCAGTAGGGGCAGAAATCCTGGGTGTAGATCTCGATCTTGGCCATGCTTCTCACATCGGGCGGTCCTGGCCTGCGGTCAAGCCTCCCGCTGCAGCCGGGGGTCCGGCACCCTTGCCGCAGCCAGCACATCCACCGCGCCGGCACCCGCCGCCAGCAGCGCCAGGGCGCAGGCCTCCGCCGTGGCGCCGGAGGTCATGACATCATCCACCAGCAGCACCCGCCGCCCGGCGACCCGTGCCGTGGCGCGGGCGGAGAGGGTAAAGGCGCCGGCCAGCAGCGCCGCGCGTTCCGCCGCGCCGAGATCGCCCAGCGCCGGCGTGGCGCGGGAACGGCGCAGAAGGTCCGGGATGCAGGGCTTTTGCGACATCGCCGCCAGCCGACGGGCCAGCAGCGCGGCCTGGTTGTAGCGGCGGCGCAGCAGCCGGCGCCAATGCAGAGGTACCGGCGCCAGCAGATCGGCCCGCGCCAGCAGTACCGCGCCGGATTGCGCCATCATCGCGGCCAAGGCCGGCGCCAGCTCCGTCCGATCGGCATGCTTGAAGGGCAGGATCAGCTTCTGCGCGCCCTCATCGTAGCGCAGCGCCGCCCGCGCCTCGGCGAAGGCCGGCGCCCGGGCGAGGCAGGTGGGACAGAGCCCGCCCGGCCCGGCCTGGCCGGCATGCAGGAAGGGCACGCCGCAGCGGGTGCAAAAGGGCGCGGTGATGCGGGTCAACTGCCGGAAGCAGTCGACGCATTGCGTGCCCTGGCGTGCCACCGGCGCCTCGCAGCTCAGGCAATGCGGCGGCAGCAGCGCGTCCAGCACCCCGGCGCCGAGCCGGGCAAGTCCTTGGCGGACAACCCTACCAGGCGCCGAAGGGGGCATCGCCGTCGCGCTCCACGGCCTGCACCAGATCGATCTCCCAGGCCAGATAGGCGCGCATCGCCTCCTCCACCCCGCTATTGCGGTCATAGGGGCGCAGATAGGCATCGATGCAGGCCTCATCCGGCGGGTTGGTGCGATCTGATTCGAGGGGAAAACCCTCCGCCACCCAGCCGGCAGTGCCGCCTTCCAGCACCGCAACGGGGGTGACGCCCAGCGCGGCCAGTTCCGCCGCGCCCAGCGCCGCCAGATCGGCGGAGGGCGCGGTGACCGCCACCGGCCGGCTCGACGGCAGATTTGGCAGCAGTGCCGCCAGCCGCGTCCGCACACCCCAGAGCGCGCCGGGGATATGCCCCGCCCGGAAGGCGAGCGATCGGGCAAGGTCCACCACTGTCACCTCCCCGCCCCGCACCGCATCCAGGCCGACGCACGGCATGTCCGGCCGCTGCGGCAAGGCGGGCGCCACCGGCCCGGTTTCCAGGTCGCCTTCGAGGCCACCAAACAGACAAAAGACCTCCCAGCCGCCGAGCTGGCGCAGCCAGCCGGCGGTCATGGCGGCGCGGGTGCCGGTGTCGTCCACCAGAACGATCCGCGCCCCCCGCACCGCCACCCAGCCATCCGTCGCCTGCACCAACTGCCCGCCCGGCGCGCTGAGCGACCCCGGCAGATGACCGGCGGCGAATTCGGCGGGGTCGCGCACGTCCAGGACATAGAGGCTCCGGCCAGCCTCGGCGCGCAGCGCCTGAAGCCCCGCCCGATCGATCCAGCGCACGCCAACACCCTCCGCGAAGCGACGGGCGCGGGCAAAGCTTTCGGCGGCGTCGGCGGGCGTGCCCTCCGGATAGCGGGCCTCCTTGCCCCGGTCGCAGTGAAAGCCGGCCAGCTCCCAGCCCATGGTCCCGTTGCGCAGCGCCACCACGCGATTCGGCAGGCCGGACCGCCGCAGGCTCTCGGCGCCGAGGATGGACCGCGTGCGGCCGGCGCAGTTCACCACCACCAGCGTTTCCGGTCGCGACACCAGGCTCGGGACGCGATAGGCGAGTTCCGCCCCCGGCACGTCGATGCCGCCGGGGATGGACATGTTCCGGAATTCCGCCATCGGCCGGCTGTCCACCACCAGCAGGTCCTCCCCCGCCGCCTGCATCGCCGCCAGCTCCGCCGCATCGACGGAGGGCGTTTCGTAATGGTGCTCCACCCATTCGCCAAAGGCCTTGGAGGGCACGTTCACGCCGGAGAACAGCTCGTAGCCCGCCGCCTGCCAGGCCGGCGTCCCGCCTTCCAGCACCGCGACATCGGTGCAGCCGAGGTTTTGCAGCACGACCGCCAACCGCGCCGCATAGCCTTCGCCGCCATCGGTGCAGACCACCCGCACATCGCGGCGCGGCAGCAGGCCCGGCGCGCGCAGCTCGGCCTGGGAAAGCGGGCAGGGCACGGCCCAGAACAGGTGGGAGGCGCCGAACTCGCCCTCCTCCCGCGCATCCAGGATGGCGAGTTCCTGACCATCACTGAGCCAGCCCTTCAGCGTGGCGGGGGCGATCTGGCGGGTGGTCATGGCGGGCATCCTCCGATTTCCGAAAGGCTAGACCGCCTTGCGGGCGGGGCGAAGCCGGCGCATCTGCGGGGGATGGATGCGATGCAGGTTTTTGACCGGAAGCTGGTGCGCCGCCGCCGCGACCGGGCCGCGGCCACGGTGGAGCGAGTGGCGCCAATCCTGGCGGATTGCGCGGAGCGGCTGCTCGACCGGCTGGACGACACCACCCACCGCTTCAGCCGCGCGCTGGAGATCGGCGGCCGCGGCGTGGTGGCGCCGCTTTTGCGCGCCCGCGGCATTTCTTCGATCGTCTCCACGGACCTGTCGCCGGCGATGGCGGCAGGTGCCGGGGGCCTGGCAGTGGCAGCCGATGAGGAATTCCTGCCCTTTGCGCCCGAGAGCTTCGACCTGATCGTCGCCTCGCTCTCCCTGCACTGGGTCAACGACCTGCCGGGGGCCTTGATCCAAATCCGGCGGGCGCTGGCGCCGGATGGGCTGTTTCTCGCCTCCCTGCCCGGCCTCGGCACCTTGCAGCCTTTGCGCCAGGCGCTGGCGGAGGCGGAGACGGCGCTGCGCGGCGGGTTGTCCCCGCGCATCTCCCCCTTCCCGGAACTGCGCGACGCCGCCGGGCTGCTGCAACGCGCCGGCTTCGCCCTGCCGGTGGCGGATGTGGAGGAGGTGGCGATCGCCTATCGCAGCCCGCTCGCCCTGCTGGCCGATCTGCGCGCGGCCGGGGAAGGCAATGCGGTGCTGGCCCGCGACGGCCGCACCCCGCCCCGCGCCCTGTTCCCCATGGCCGCGGCCGCCCTGCCGGAGGGCCGTGAGGGCATCGCGCCCGGGCTGCGCCTGCTGATGCTCACCGGCTGGGCGCCGCATGCCAGCCAGCAGCAACCGGCCCGCCCCGGCAGCGCCACCCACCGCCTGGCGGAGGCGCTCGGCACGGTGGAACACAAGACACGCGGCTGATCGCAGCCCTGCCCTGCACCACCGCTTCTTGCATCCACGGGGGGTGCGGCGCATCTTTGCTACCTCTATTTGGCACCAGTCAGGACGGCCTCAGCACCATGGACCAGCAGGGCGGCGAGAGCCGTCGGATCACCCTCCACGCCCCCGCCGATTTCGAGGGGATGCGCCGCGCCGGCCGCCTGGCGGCCGAGACCCTCGACATGATCACCCCGCATGTGAAACCGGGCGTGACGACCGAGGCGATCGACCGGCTGATCCATGACTTCATCCTGGCCAATAACGCCATCCCGGCCACGCTGGGCTATCGCGGCTACACCAAATCCTCCTGCACCTCGATCAACCATGTGGTCTGCCATGGCATCCCGGGGGAGCGGGCGCTGCTGGATGGCGACATCGTCAATATCGATGTCACCGTGATCCTGGATGGCTGGCACGGCGATACCAGCCGGATGTATGTCGCCGGCACGCCCTCCACCAAGGCGCGGCTGCTGATGGATGTCACCTTCGAATCCATGATGCGCGGCATTGCCGCCATCAAGCCGGGCGCCACGCTGGGCGATATCGGCCATGCCATCCAGGCCTATGTCGAACGCAACCGCTTTTCCGTGGTGCGGGATTTCTGTGGCCATGGCATCGGCCGCCGCTTCCACGCGCCGCCCAATGTGCTGCATTTCGGCCGCCCCGGCGAAGGCCCGACGCTGAAGCCGGGCATGTTCTTCACCGTAGAGCCCATGGTGAATGCCGGGCGGCCGGAGGTGAAGGTTTTGGATGATGGCTGGACCGCCGTTACCCGCGACCGCAGCCTCTCGGCGCAGTTCGAGCACATGGTCGGCGTGACGGAGGAGGGTGTGGAGATCTTCACCCTGTCGCCGGCCGGGCTGCACCACCCGCCCTACGCCATCGCCTGACCGCCGGCGTCGGGCCCGCCGCTAAGCGGGCTTGACGCCGACCTTTTGGGTTTTGTATGTGAATGTTCGTCACATTCACATACTGGTCGCCATGTCCCTCGCTCCGCTCCTCGCCGCCTCCGCCACCATCCAGCTCCATGCCTTCGCCGCCTTTGCCGCCCTGGCACTCGGCACGGTGCAGATGCTGGCGCCCAAGGGGCGACTGCCGCATCGGCTGATGGGCTGGGCCTGGGTCGGGCTGATGGCCATCGTCGCCCTGTCCTCCTTTGGCATCGCCACGCGCGGGCATCTGTCCTGGATCCACATGATTTCGGCCTGGACCCTGCTGCTGCTGCCGCTGGCCGTCCTCGCCGCCCGGCGCGGCCGCATCCACGCCCATCACCGCAGCATGGCCGGCCTGTTCTTCGGCGCGCTCATCATCGCCGGCGGCTTTACCCTGCTGCCCGGCCGCATCATGGGCGCCGTCGTCTTCGGCTGGTGACGCGCGACGGTTGAACATCCGCGCCGGCCATTGCACCCTTGGCGACCACGCCGAGGGACCAGCATGGCCCGGACACCACAATTCTCGGAGGCCAGCGCCGGCCTTTTCGCGCCGGAGATACCGGAGGCCTCGGCGCCGCCTGGACATCTCGGCCACCGCGCCCGCATGCGCGCACGCCTGCTGACCTCCGGCCCCGACAGCCTGCTGGACCATGAGATGCTGGAGATGCTGCTGTTCCAGGCGCTGCCGCGCCGGGACACCAAGCCCATCGCCCGCGCCCTGCTGACCCGCTTCGGCAGTTTTGCGAACGCCATCGCCGCCCCCGCCCGCGAATTGCAGGAGGTGGAGGGGATGGGGGAGGCCGGCGCCGCCGCGCTGAAGACCGTGCATGGCGCGGCGCTTCGACTGATGCGGGCGGAAATCCGCGACCAGCCGGTGCTGAACAATTGGGACCGGCTGATCGGCTATCTGAACGCCGCCCTCGCCCGCGATTCCATCGAGCAGTTCCGCCTGCTGTTTCTCGATTCGAAAAACCGCCTGATCGCGGATGAGGCCCAGGCCCGCGGCACGGTGAACCACACGCCCGTCTATCCGCGCGAGGTGGTGAAGCGTGCCCTGGAATTGCAGGCGACCGCGCTGATCCTGGTGCACAACCACCCCTCCGGCGATCCCACCCCCTCCCGCGCCGATATCGAGATGACGCGGGAAGTGAAGGCCGCGGCGGCCGTGCTCGGCATTGCCGTGCACGACCACCTGATCGTCGGCAATGGCCGCCACCTGTCCTTCCGGCGGGAAGGATTGCTTTGAGGAAGGCTTGGCAACGTTTCGAAGCCAACCGATCCTTCATCTTTTTCTGAATGCCGATGCCCTGAAAGCAGCGCGCTCCGGAAGCCGGGATAAGAGGGGCCATGCCGCCCGCATTCCCGCTGCCCGCCATCCCCCTCGCATTGTAAATTACATCTTGGCGAGCAGCCTTTGCGCCGAGATCGCCAATCTTGCCTTTCAAATAATAACGGCGTAGATGCCGGTTTATGGCACGCGAATCCAAGACGTCGGTCGCCGACGTGATCTCCGCCCTCGAAAGCCTTTCGGCTGCCGAGCTCATCCAGGTTATCGCCGCAGCTGAGGAGCAGCGCGATGCACGAATGGAGGGCGACAAAAGGGAATTGATGGAGGAATTCCGCAGCAAGGCGGAGGCCCTCGGCCTTTCCCTCGACGAGCTGGTGGGCGGCACCTCGCGCCGACCGGCGCCGCAGGGCCGTGGCGGCCGCAAGGCCGGCGCCAAGGCGCCGGTGGAAGCCAAGTATCGCGACCCGGCGACGGGCACGACCTGGTCCGGGCGTGGCCGGATGCCGATCTGGCTGAAGGTCGCCGAGGCCGAGGGAAAATCCCGCGAGACTTTCGCGATCAAGCGCTGAAAGCCTGCCGCCCGGCTGCCTGATGGCACGCCGGGCGCATCTTATTGTATAATGGCCTGCTGCATTCCGCCGTATTGGGCCGGGCTGATTTTAATTTTGAATACGGATCGAATTGCGGCCTGGCTGGCGCTTTCGATGGGCCTGGAAAAGATGGGCACCGCCGCTTGAACCTTGGCGCATCCGCCCCTGGCGTGATGCTCGCCGGCGTCTTCCGGGATACAGTGGCGACTTATCCGGGGTTATTATTCGGCGCTTGAAGCGAAGCGCCTCGGTAGCCGGCGCCGCTCACCACCAGGGCCAAACCAACCGCATCATTCCTTTATCGTTCGGCGCGCGATTCAACATCGGGCGATGACGCATTCCTGCCCGCTTTCCCAGCCAGGCTGTGGCCAACGGAGGAAACCCGCCATGACCTTGCGCCACAGCCTCGCCGCCCTTCTGCTCGCCGGCACCGCCCTGACCACGACTCTCTTGTCCCCGACCCGGGCCGCCGAATTGCCGGTGCGCGGCGTGACGCTCTCCTCCACCGGCTTGGCGCAGATCGAGCGAGCGGGGCGCGTCGCAGCCGATGACCCTTCGGCGCTGTTCCGTGTGCCACTCGCCGATGTGGACGACATCCTGCGCTCCCTGGTCGTGGCCGACCCGGCCGGGCGGGTGGAGGGGCTGCGCCTGCCGGCCCAGGATCTCGCCGCCGAGGCCTTCCGCGGCCTGCCCGTGAAGCCCGAGGACTTTGCGAGTCGCGCCACCCTGCTGAACGCCCTGCGCGGCCAGCGCGTCGCGGTGGGGGAGACGGAGGGTCGCATCACCGAGGCCTCCGAAGGCAAGGAGGAGATGCGCCTCACCCTCCTCACCCCCACCGGCCTGCGCAGCCTGACATTGCGAGAGGCCCAGGAGGTGCGGCTGCTGGATGCGGCGCTCGCCGCCCGGCTGGTCCGCGCCGCCGAGGCCCTGGCCGAAACCAGCAGCGCCGATACCCGTCAGATCGCCATCGCGCTCCGCCCCGGCGCCGCCAGCGCGCGCGAAGTGGCGCTGAGCTACGTTGCCGGCGCGCCATTGTGGAAACCCTCCTGGCGCATCGCCGTGCCGGAACATGGCGCGGCGGGCGAGGCGCGGCTGATGGGCTGGGCGGTGGTGGAAAACCACAGCGGCGCCGATTGGGACGGCATCCGCCTGTCCCTGGTCTCCGGCGAGGCCGCGGCTTTCCGCCAGGCGCTGTATTCCCCGGTACTGCTGCCGCGCCGCGAATTGCCGATTCTGGGCAGTGGTCCCGTCGAAGCCCAGGCCGATAGCGGTGCGCGCCCGATGCCGCCGCCGGCCGCCGTGGCGCCCAGCTTCGCGGCCCGTGGCGAGGCCCTGCAACGCGTCCTGCCCGCCCCGGCCCCGATCGCGGAGGCCGCGCCAGCGGTGGCGGAGGCGGTGGCCGCCGCCTCGCTGGGCCGCGTCGCCTTCACCCTGGCCGATCCGGTGACGGTCCCCGCCGGGCAGACCGCGAACCTGCCCTTCCTCGATGCGCGGCTGCCGGCGGAACGGGTCTGGTGGGTGCAGGGCCTTGGCGGGCGCCACCCCTTGCAGGCGGTGCGGCTGCGCAACACCACACCGCATGCTTTGCCGGGCGGCCTCGCCACCATCTATGGCAGCGGCGGCGTGGAAGCCGGCGGCTTCCTCGGCGATGCGGAACTGCGCGGCCTGCCGCCGGGGCAGGAAAGACTGCTGGCCTTCGCGCGTGACCAGGGCGTGCAATACACGGTGGCCCAACGCAGCGCCTCCCTCCCCACCGCCGCGGCGCTGCGGCGCGGCGCGGTGCAGGCGACGCTGCGCGTCACCCAATCCGTGACCTTCGCGGTGGATGGCGGCTCCGCGCGCGGCCGCATGCTGCTGGACCTGCCGGCGCGGCGCGGCGAGACCCCGCGCTTCACGCCGGTGGCGGAGGGCGATTTCGGGGTTCGCGTCGAGGCCCGGCTGGAAGGCGCGCCGGCCACCTTCACCTGGGAATGGGACCGCAGCCAGACGCAGCAGATCCCGCTCTGGGATGCGTCGCTCGCCGAACCGCTGCCGCCGATCTGGCGCGACCTGACGCTGGACCGCGACATCGCCCGCCTGCCCGGCGGCACCGATCGGCTGGAGGCGTTGCGGACCCTGTTGGAACGCCTGCCGGCCGAGGCCGAGGGCCGCGCCGATCTGACGGCGCTGATCGCCGACTTCACCGCCGCCCGCCGGGCGATGGACAGCTTCCGCGAAGCCGCCCGCGCCCATGCCGCCGCCGAAGCGGCGCTGGCCCGCGCCCGTCGCGCGGTGGAGGACCGGACGGGGCCGGAGCGCGAACAGGCGCGCCAGGCGCTGAACGCCGCCAGCCTCGCCGCCAGCCGCAGTGGCGCGGAGGCCGACCGCGCCTGGACCGCCTGGCGCAACCAGGCGCAGGCGGTGGTGACGCGGGGCGGCGGCTGAGCCTTGACGTGATTTGGACGCTTGTCCTAAAAACTCATTAGGACAAGCGTCCAATTCTCATCGGAGGCGGCACGGGGTCATGAGCGGCGCGATCACCCGCGAACAGATCGTCGAGGCCGCCGATCGTCTGTTCTACGCGCAGGGCTACGACCCCACCTCCTTCGCCGACATCGCCGCTGAACTCCGCATCTCGCGCGGCAATTTCTACTATCACTTCAAAACCAAGGACGAGATCCTGGCGGCGGTGATCGCGCTGCGCCGGGACCGCACGCAAGCGATGCTGGCGGGGTGGGAGGCTGAGGGTGGCGACCCCGCCGCGCGCATCCGCGGCTTCATCCGGATGCTGGTGGCGAACCGCGCGCCGATCATGCGCCATGGCTGCCCGGTCGGCACGCTGTGCGGCGAGTTGGCAAAGCTGGACCACCCTGCACGAGACCAGGCGAATGCGGTGATGGCGTTGTTCCGCGACTGGCTGACGCGGCAATTCGCCGCCCTCGGCCAGGGGGCGGAGGCGGAGGCGCTCGCCTTGCATCTGCTCGCCCACAGCCAGGGCGTGGCGACGCTGGCCAATGCCTTTGGCGACGAGGACTTCATCCAGCGGGAGGTCGCGGCGATGGAAGCCTGGCTGGACGCCCTGCTTTGAGGAGAGTGGAGATGTTCATCGTGCTGCTGCGCTTCGGCGAAAACCGTGCGGCGGCGCCGCGCTTCATGGAGGGCCACCGCGCCTGGCTCGACCAGGGCCATGCCGAGGGCGTCTTCCTGCTGAGCGGCACGCTGCAACCCGCCACCGGGGGCGCCATCCTGGCCCATGGCCTGTCGCGCGCCGCCCTGGACGACCGGCTGCGACTGGACCCCTTCATCGCCGAGGGCGTTGTGACCACTGACATCATCGCCATCACCCCGGGCCGCGCCGATGCGCGGCTCGCCTTCCTGGCGGGTTGAGACAATGACCAGCACGCTCCCCGGACCCGATGGCCAGCACCGCTGCCGCTGGTGCCTCTCCACGCCGGACTACCTTGCCTATCACGACACGGAATGGGGCTTTCCCGTCGCCGATGACCGGAGGCTGTTCGAGAAGCTGTGCCTGGAGGGATTCCAGTCCGGCCTGAGCTGGCGCACCATCCTGGCCAAGCGCGACAACTTCCGGGCGGCCTTCGCGAATTTCGAGGCCGATCAGGTCGCGCGCTTCACCGCGACGGATGTCGAACGCCTGCTCGGCGATGCCGGCATCGTGCGGCATCGCGGCAAGATCGAAGCCGTGATCAACAACGCGAAGCGGATGCAGGAGCTGGTGCGCCAGGAAGGCTCGCTGGCCGCCTATGTCTGGCGCTTCGAGCCCTCCGCGCGGGATATCCCGCCGCATGGCGCCGCCACCTCCCCGGCCTCCATCGCCATGTCCAAGGACCTTAAGAAGCGCGGCTGGGCCTTCGTCGGTCCGACCACGGTGCATGCCTTCCTGCAGGCCATGGGGCTGATCAACGACCATGCCGAGGGCTGCGTGATCCGCGACAAGGCGGCGCAGGCCCGGGCGGCGTTTCGGCCGCCCGGCTGACCGCCGTCAGGCCTTCACCCAGACCAGCAGGCAGCCATCCGCCTGCGCCTCCAGCCGGGCGCAGCCCCGCCCCAGCAGTTCCAGCGTGCCCGGCGCCACGCCGCCGGGCACGGTCAAGGCTAGCGCCATCTCCGCCGGCGACTCGCGCAAATCCAGCAGCAGCTTTGTGCCATGCGGCAATTGTCCCGCGGCATCCTGCGCCATGGCCAGCAGGCCGAGTTCCAGCGCCGCGCGGTCCAGCCGCACCTCCGTCGGGCTGTCCGGCCCCGATAGCGCCACGCCCAGCCGCGCGCCGAGGGCCACGCGCAGCAGCGGAAGGTATTGTCGCAGCAGCAGGGCGAGGCAGGCCGGCGCCTCATCCACCACCTCCCGCCGCGCCGCATCGAGGAAGCCGCGAATCGTCTCCTCCAGCCGCCGGCTGGCCTGCACGGCGCGGTCGAGCTGGCGGCGGGGCGCCTCCTCCGTCACGCTGCGCGCCAGCAGATCGAGGTTGGAAGCCAGCACCATCATCGCATTGTTGATCTCGTGCTGCACCGCCGGCGCCACGCGCCGAAGGCGGTCTTGCCGCTGCGGCCCGGGCTGGGCTGTCTCATCGGACATGCCGGCTCTCCCTCATCGTGTGGCCAGCGCTTCCAGAATGTCGCGGAACAGCCGGGCCGGCAGTGTCCCGCCCCGCACGTCGGTCATTGGCGTTGCGTCATCATTGCCCAGCCAGATGCCGATCACCAGATCGCCGGTCATGGTGAAACCGCGCGGCGCCGGGGTCAGGCCAATGAACCAGGCATCGCGGAAATCCTGCGTCGTGCCGGTCTTGCCGGCCACGGCCCGAAACCCCGGTGGCTGGGCGGCGCGGCCGGTGCCCCGCGCCACGACCGATTCCAGCATGCCGCGCATCGCCGCGGCGCGTTCCGGCGTCGTCACCCGCAGCAAAGTGGGCCGGCCCGCGGGCACTGCCTGGCCATCGGCCCGCGCTGCCACCAGCCCGCGCGGCTCGGGCAGCAGCCCGCCATTGGCGAAGGGGGCGAAGGCGGCGACCAGGTCGATCAGCGTCACCTCCCCGGTGCCGAGCGCCAGCGTCGCATCGCGTGGAAAGGGACCGGGCAGGCCGAAGCGCTGCGCCAGATCCATCACCGCGCGGGCGCCGCCACCGCGCGCCAGTACCCGCACCGCCGCGGTGTTCACGGAATGGGTCAGCGCCTCCTCCAGCGTGATCTCCCCCTGGCCCCGCCAGCCGCCATTGCCGGGGCGCCAGCCACCGAGGTTGATCGGCGCGTCGGAGACCGTGTCCTCCGCCCCCATCCCGGCTTCCATCGCGGCGAGGAAGACGAAGGGCTTGAAGGCGGAACCCGGCTGCCGGCGCGCCTGGGTCGCGCGGTTGAACTGGCTGGCGCGATAATCCCGCCCACCGGCCATGGCGCGCACCAGCCCGGTTTCCGCCTCCATCACCACCACGGCACCCTGGCCGACGCCGGCCCGCAGGCCGGGGCCTGACAACAAGGCCTCCAGCCGCGCCTCCACCACCGCCTGCACCCGCAGATCCAGCGAGGTGCGCAGCACCAGGTCCGCATTGCCGGGGAAGCGCGTGCCGACATCATCCAGCGCCCAATCGGCGAACCAGCCGGAGTCGCGGGAGGGGCGCGCGGCGAGGCGGATGTTCTCCGCCGCCAGTGTCGCCTCCCGCTGCGTGATCGCCCCGACATCCACCATGGCCGCCAGCACCTCCGCCGCCCGGCCCGCCGCGGCTTCGGGCGCGGTGCGCGGGTTGAGGCGGGACGGCGCCTTGGGCAGGCCGGCGAGGACGGCGGATTGCCACAGGTTCAGCCGCGTCGCGGGGATGCCGAAATAGAGGCGGGAGGCCGCATCGACACCAAAGGCACCGCCGCCGAGATAGACGCGGTTCAGATAGATCTCCAGCAACTCGTCCTTGCTGAAATGCCATTCCAGCCACAGCGCCATGACGGCTTCCTGCGCCTTGCGGCGGAAGCTGCGCTCCGGCGTCAGGAACAGGTTCTTCGCCAATTGCTGGGTCAGGGTGGAGCCGCCCTGGGAGATCTGGCCGCTGGACCAGTTCACCCAGGCGGCGCGGGCGATGCCGATGGGGTCGATGCCGTAGTGCTGGCGGAAGCGCCGATCCTCGATCGCCAGCAGCGCGGCGGACAGATGCGCCGGCAGGGCGCGCAGCCGCACGACCTCTCCGTGCACATCGCCGGAGGTGGCGATGATGGCGCCGTTCGAGGCCTCCAGCGTCACGCCGGCGCGGCGGGTCTGGCTCAGGGCGATATCGGTGCGCGGCAGGTCCCAGATCAGCACCAGCAGCACCGCCGCGACGGCCAGCGCGCCCCATATGCCCAGCAGCACCATCCAGCGCAGCCAGCGCCAGCCGCCTCGCCGCGCCGGCGGGCGCGAGGCCGCACGCACTGGCTCCGCCTCGCGCCGCGACGGGCGGGCGGGCGCCGGTCGCGTGGCGGCGAGGCGGGGGCGGGCAGGGCGGACCATCTGCGTCAGGCTTAGCGCAAAAGTGCTGCCAGGAAACGCAAATCCTGCGCCCGAAACCGTTGATTCAGAAGCCTGACCTTTAGCCTGGCAAACGCTTCTGCAGCAGCACCAGGTCCAGCCAGCGGCCGAATTTCCGACCCACTTCCGGCATCCGCCCGGTCTCGACGAAGCCGGCGCGAAGGTGCAGGGCGATGGACCCCACATTGCCGGCCTCCACCGCGCCCACCATCACATGCAGGCCGCGCGCCGTGGCATGCGCCTCCAGCGCCGCGAGCAGCATCGCGCCGATGCCCTGGCGCTGCGCCGCCGGGTCGACATAGACCGAATGTTCCACCGTGGCGTCGAAGCCGGCAAAGGGGCGGAAGGGACCGTAGCTGGCGAAGCCCAGCACCGCATCGCCGCGCCGCGCCACCAGCACCGGCAGCCCGGCGGCGCGGCGGGCCGCGAACCAGGCGCGGCGCGTCTCCAGCGTCTCCGTCTGCAGGTGCCAGACGGCGGTGGTCTCCGCGATCGCCTGGTTGATCAAGGCGAGGATGGCGGGCAGGTCCGCTTCCGTCGCCTCGGCCACGTTCAGGCTCATGCATCCTCCAGGATCAGCCCTGCCGCCTTATGGGCCACGGCAAGGACGGTCGCGTTGATGTTGCAGACGGGAATATCCGGGAAGACCGAGGCATCCACCACGCGCAGCCCCGCCACCCCGCGCAGCCGCAGACGCGGGTCGAGCGGCGCGCCCTGCCCGCCCATCCGCACGGTGCAGGACGGGTGATAGACCGTGCCGCCGGTCTCCTGCGCGAAACGGATCAGCGCCGCTTCCGACTCGACCGAGGGTCCGGGCCGCACCTCCTCCGTCACGATACCGGCCAGCGGCGGCGCCGCCATCCAGCGCCGGGCCAGGCGGATGCCGCGGGCGATGGCGGCGCGGTCGGCCTGCTCGGTCAGGAAGCGCGGCGCGATCACCGGCGCCTGCGCCGGGTCGGGCGAGGCCAGGCTGACGCTGCCGCGCGACTGCGGCCGGCATTGCCAGACGCCGATGGTCAGGCCGGGCGCGTCTTCCGGCACGCCGATGCGGCCCTCGGCCCAGGAGAGCGGCCCGCCATTCAGTTGGATGTCCGGCGCCTCAAGCCCCGGCTCGGTCTTGGCGAAGACGCCGAACATGCCGGGTGACCAGGTCAGCACGCCATCGCCCCGCGCAAGCCAGCGCGCGACTTCCAGCGCCAGGCGCGGCCAGGTGATGCGGCGGTTGGCGGACCAGCGGTGATCGGCCAGGCGCCAGGTCAGCCGTGCGATGTAGTGGTCCTGCAGGTTCTGGCCGATGCCGGGGATGTCCCGCCACACGGCGATGCCATGGTCCTGAAGATGCTGCGCCGGGCCGAGGCCCGAGAGCATCAGCAGATGCGGGCTGCCGATCGCGCCGGCCGCGAGAATCACCTCTCGCCGCGCCGCGATCACCTGCTCCGCGCCGCCACGCCGGATGCGCACCCCCGTGGCCCGGCTTTCTTCGAGTTCGATGCAAAGCGCCAAGGCGTTGTCGAACAGTGCCACGCCGCGGGCCAAAGCAGGTTTGAGAAAGGCCGTGGCGGCGGAGTGCCGACGGCGCCCGTTGCGCGTCTGCTGGAAGGTGGAAAAACCCTCCCGCACGGGGCCGTTCATGTCGCGCGGCGTGGGCAGGCCGATGGCGGCGGCGGCGTCGCGCATCCGCGCCACCAGCGGCGACAGCTCCGCCAGATGCTGCACATGCAGCGCGCCGCTGCGGCCGCGATGCGGACCATCCTCCTCCGCCCGTTCATAAGCGGCGAAATGCGGCGCGAGATCGGACCAGGACCAGCCCGCGCACCCCTTCTGCGCCCAGAGATCATAGTCGGAGGGATCGCCCCAGACATGCCCCAGCCCGTTGATCGAGGAAGACCCGCCCCACACCTTGCCGCGGGGGTAGTCGAGCGCACGGTTGCCGGTGGCCGCATCCGGTGCCGTGGAAAACCCCCAGGTCAGGGCCTTGTGGGTCAGGATGCGGGCATAGCCGGCGGGGATGTGCAGATAGGGGTGCCGATCCCGCCCGCCGGCCTCGATGACGGCAACGCTGGCGCCGGAGGCCGAAAGCTGGTCCGCCAGCAGGCAGCCGGCGCTGCCGGCGCCGACCACCACATAGTCGAAGATCACGCGCCGACGCCCGGCACAGGCCCCACCTCTCGCGCCACCGCCAGCATCGAACGGCGCAGCCAGGCATGGCCGGGATCGGCCTCGAAGCGGCGATGGAAGATCATCGACAGCCGCGTGTGCTTGAATTCCACCGGGCAGGGCCGCAGCGCCAGGCCATAGGTTTCCGCCATGCGCTGCGCCAGCCGGGCGGAGAGCGACATCACCATGTCGGTCCGCGCCAGAATCTCCGGCACCGCGCCCAGATGCGCGACCACGGCGCCGAGCCGGCGCGGAAATCCCGCCTCCCGCAGCGGCCCGTCCAGCGCGCCGTCGCGGGAGCCGTTCGGCGAATGCAGCAGATGCGGGAAGGCGGTGAAGCGTTCCAGCGTCAGCGGCCCCTCCGCCAGCGGATGCCCGGCGCGCACCAGTGTCAGAAAATTCTCCGGCAGCAGGCGAACCCGGGTGTAGAGCGCCGGCGGGTCCGGCAGCACGGCCACCGCCAGCTCCGCCTCCCCTTTGTCCAGCAGCTCCAGCGCATTGGTGCGGTCGGCATGGCGCACGGCAAGCAGGGCCTTCGGCGCCTCCTGATGCATCTGTTCCAGCAGCGGCGGCACCAGGACGCTTTCGGCGTATTCGGACAGCGCCACGGTGAAGACGCGGTCGGTCGTCGCCGGGTCGAAGGGGGCGTGGTCGGCCAAGGTGGTGCGCAGCCGGTCCAGCACCTCCGCCACCGGACCGGCCAGCGACAAGGCGAGCGCGGTGGGCTCCACCCCGCCCGGGCGGCGCAGAAACAGCTCGTCATTCAGCGCGGCACGCAGCCGGGCCAGGGCGTTGGAAACGGCGGGCTGGGAGAGGTTCAGCTTCTCCGCCGCGTGGGTCACATGGCGTTCGCGCGCCACGGCGTCAAAAACGCGCAGAAGGTTCAAGTCGAGGGTCTGCAGGTCAGCCAAGGTGGGGCATCCCGGAGGTGAAGCACCGAAGGCGCATCATTTGTGGTGGTGATGATCGCTGTTCCATCCCCGTGTTGGAAGAACCCACCGTTGCGCGACCATAACCGGGCCACACCGGGACGCGGACGCGCCCCTTTCGGATCGGAGACACGACCATGAACCTCAATGAGCGCACCACCGCCGCCTATGCCACCCTGCTGCTGCGGGTGACCCTTGGCGTGACTTTCCTGGCCCACGGGCTGCTGCTGAAGATCATGACCTTCGGCTTTGCCGGCACGATGGGCTTCTTCGGCTCCCTCGGCTATCCGCCGGTCTTCGGCGCCATCGTGGCGGTGGCGGAGACGCTGGCCGGCATCGCGCTGATCCTCGGCGTCTGGGTCCGCCCGGTCGCGCTGCTGACACTGCCGATCATGATCGGCGCGACGCTGCAGCACGCCGGCAACCCCTGGATCTTCAGTGCCCCCGGCGGCGGCTGGGAATTCCCGGCGATGTGGACGCTGCTGATGCTGGTGCAGGCTGGCCTTGGCGCCGGCGCCCATGCCTTGGATGTGAACCGCCTGCTGGGCCGCGCCCCCTCGGCCGTCGCCCGGGCCTGACCCTTCCAGCCCGCCGGAGAGGCCGCCGCGGCGAAAGCCGCGGCGGCCTTGGGCCACGAGAATGCCCCAGGTCCGCGCGGAGCCACCGCGCGCTGCCCGGGCCGGTCTCCCCCCTGCGCTCGCAGGTGAGACAGGCGTCACGCGCAATCCACATCCGCGATATGGCTTTGTATATTCCAATCGCGGGTGGGTAGGCCTAGGGTTGCAACTCTAGGACGGCGGCCGCGCGTCACCAGGACCTCACCATTTCATGGCCCGCAACACCAATCTCACCCCGTTGCCCGGAAGCTGCGCCGCCTGCACGGTGCGGCCCTTCGCCCTGTTCCGGGTGATCCCGCAGGCGCGGGTGGGGGAAATCGCGCGCATCCGGTCGGGCGTGCGGCTGGTGCGGGCGGGGGATGCCATCATGGATGGCGTCTTCACCATGTATGCGGGCTGGGCCTTTTCCTGGACCGCGACCCCGGATGGGCGCCGCCAGGTGCTGGATTTCCACCTGCCCGGCGACCTGGTGGAACGCACCGAGGATGCGGCGGAGGTGGAGGCGCTGACCGATGCCTCCTTCTGCATCCTGTCCAAGGAACGGCTCTGCGCCTTCATGGGCAATGATCCGGGCCTCGCGCTGTCCTATGTGGAGGGGCTGACCCGGGACCGCGCGCGGATGCGCGAGCGGCTGACCAGCCTGGGCCGACGCGATGCCGCCGGGCGCGTGGCACATCTGCTGCTGGAATTGCATGGCCGGCTGCTGCGCCGGGGTGGTGCCGATTCGCGCGGCGCGGCGGTGCCGCTGAAGCAGGCGCATCTGGCCGATGCGCTGGGCCTGTCCGTGGAACATGCCAACCGGGCGCTGGCGGCGCTGCGCAAGGATGGCGTGGCGACGCTGCATAAGGGGCGGCTGGATATCCTGGACCGGCAGGCGCTGGAGGATCTGGCCGGCTGGGCCGGCGGCCCCCAGGCCGGCAGCCTCGCCCCCCGAACCCTGGCCGGCTGAAGCGCCCGGGGGCCACAAGGGTGACGATTTCCCGATGGCGCCTCCTGCGGTAGCCTTGCCGCCGACCCCGGACGGACCCCAGGCCCATGCGCAATCTGCCCCTGCGTCACCTGCCGATCAGACTGGCCCAATGGCTGTGCTGCCTGCTGCTGCTGGCCTGTGGCGCAGTGCCACAGGCGACACTGGCCCAGTCGCCAGCCCAGGCGCAAATACCGATCCAGGCGCAGGGTGACCCCTCCTTCCAACTGGTGAACCGCGGCAGCCAGGCGATCCGCGAGATCTATGTCTCGCCCAGTGAGGATCGCTATTGGGGCCATGACTGGCTGGAGGCGAATGTGCTGCCCGCCGGCGGGCGCTTTCCCGTCCGCATCGCCCCCTCCGCCGGCTGCCTTCAGGATGTGCGGGTGGTCTATGCCGATGGAAGGTCGGAGGAACGGCGGCGGCAGGACACCTGCGGGCTGGTCGAGATGGTCTTCGGCGGCGGCGCGCCGGCCGGACGGCCAGGGCAGCCGCCCGCCGCGAGCGGCAATCCCTCCTTCAACCTGGTCAATCACGGCGGAATGGTGATCCGGGAGGTCTATGTCTCCTCGGCGCGGGAGACCAATTGGGGCCTCGACCGCCTGGGTGATCAGGTGTTGCCGCCGGGGCGGCATCTGGCGGTGCGGCTGCCGCTGAATGACTGCGTGAACGACATCCGCATCGTCTGGGTGGATGGCCGCAACGAGGAACGCCGGCGCATCGATACCTGCGCGATGGTGAATATGGTTTTCCAATAGGGCCGGTGCGGGGGCCTCGCCGGCCCCCGCGCCGCCCGCTCAGGCGGCCTTGGCGGCCTCCAAAGCCTTCCAGACGATCTCCGGCGTCGCCGGCATGTCGATATGCGTGACGCCGGCGCCGGACAGGGCATCGACCAGCGCATTCATTGCCGCCGGCGGCGACCCCACCGCGCCGGCTTCGCCCGCGCCCTTCACGCCGAGGGGATTGGTCTCGCAGGTCACCTCGATCAGGTCGACGTCGATATCTGGCAGGTCCTCCGCCCGCGGCAGAGCGTAATCCATGAAGGAGGCGGACAGCAGCTGGCCGGAGCCATTGTCGTAGCTCGTCCGCTCATGCAGCGCCTGGCCGATGCCCTGGGCCACGCCGCCATGCACCTGGCCGCGCACGATCAGCGGGTTCAGCGCATGGCCCACATCGTCCACCACGATGTAGCGCGGCACGGTGACGATGCCGGTCTCAGGGTCCACCTCCACCTCCGCCACATGGCAGCCATTGGGGAAGGTGTGGCTGTCGATATTCGCGGTTTCCATCGCATCCAGCAGGATCGCGCTCTCGCCGGAGGCCACGCGCTTCCGCTGGATCGCGGCGAGGTCGAGGATGCCGATGCCGCGATCGGTGCCCGCCACCTCGAACCGGCCGCCGGCCGAGACGAATTCGATATCGGCGACGGAGGTTTCGAGCTGCTCGGCGGCGGCCTGCTTGCCCTTCTCAACCACGCTGGCGGTGGTCACCAGGATCGCCTGGCCCTCGGAGTACAGGCTGCGCGCGCCGCCGGTGCCGCCGCCGGAGGGCAGCGTCTCGCTATCGCCCTGCCGCACCCGGATCTTGTCGATCGGGATACCCAGCTCATGGCTGGTCATCATGGCATAGGCGGTTTCGTGCCCCTGGCCCGTGGACTGCGTGCCGACATAGAGATCGACAAAACCGTCATCGGCGAAGACGACCTTGGCATTCTCCGTCGCCGCGCCGCCGGTGGCCTCCAGGTAGTAGGCGAGGCCGATGCCGCGCTGCTTGCCGCGCCGCGCGGCTTCCGCGCGCCGGGCGGGGAAGCCGTCCCAGTCGATCTTGACCAGCGCCGCATCCATCAACTGGCCGAAATCGCCGCTGTCGTAGCGCTGGCCCATGGCGGAAACCCAGGGCATGGCGCTCTGCTGCACCATGTTGCGGCGGCGCAGCTCGATCCGGTCGATGCCGAGTTCGCGCGCGGCGGCGTCGATCAGGCGCTCAACCAGGTAGTTGCTCTCCGGCCGCCCGGCGCCGCGATAGGCGTCCACGGGGACCGTGTTGGTCAGCACGCCGATCACATGGGCATGGATCGCCTCGAAGCCATAGACGCTGGCCAGCACCTTGGTGCCCGCGCCGGTCGGAATGAAGGGCGCGAAGGTGGAGAGATAGGCGCCCATGCCGGCATAATTACGCGTCCGCATGGCCAGGAACTTGCCGCCCGCATCCGTGGCGAGTTCGCCGAGCGTGATGTTGTCCCGCCCATGGGTGTCCGACAGAAAGGCCTCGCTGCGGTCGCTGGCCCATTTCACCGGCCGGCCCACCTGGCGCGCGGCGAAGGCCACGAGAACATGCTCGGGATAGAGAAAAATCTTCATCCCGAAGCCGCCGCCGACATCCGGCGTCACCACCCGGACATTCTCCGCCGGGATGTTGAAGATGCTGCCCGAAAGGATGTTCTTCAGCAGCCAGGAGCCCTGGGTATTGGTGTGCAGGGTGAGCTTGTCGCCCTCCCACCCGGCGACGGCCGCACGGGCTTCCATGCTGGCGACGACGACGCGGTTGTTCACCACGGTCAGGCGGGTGACATGGGCGGCGCGGGCAAAGGCGGCATCGGCCTTGGCCTTGTCCCCCGCCTCCCAGTCGAAGACCACGTTGTTGGCGATCTCCGGCCAGACCGCGGGCTGGCCCGGCTGGAAAGCCGTGGCGAGGTCGGTCGCGGCGGGCAGGGCGTCGTAGTCGACTTCCACCGCCTCGGCGCCGTCGCGGGCGGCCTGGGGGGTTTCGGCGACGATGAAGGCGACCGGGTCGCCGACATGGCGCACCACGCCATCGGCCAGGGCCGGGCGCGGCGTATTGCCCCGCGGGCTACCGTCGCGGTTCTTCATCGGGATCAGGCAGGGCAGGTCGCCAATGCCGGCGGCCTTGAGGTCGGCGGCGGTGATAACCGCCAGCACGCCCGGCACCGCCAGCGCGGCGGATGTGTCGATCTTCGTGATGGTCGCATGCGCCTGCGGGCTGCGCAGCACGATGCCATGCGCCTGCCCGGCCATGGCGAGGTCATCCGTGTACTGGCCCCGGCCGGTCAGCAACCGAGGGTCCTCGACCCGTCGCACCGACTGGCTCAATCCGAACTTCGCCATGGCGTCACATCCCCGCTTGGTTCCGACGAGTATCTGCTGTCCCGGGGGCGTCCGTGAAGGGGGGTCGCGCAGTTGCGACCCCCACGCCGCCTATTCCGCCGGCGCCGCCGCCTCCCGGCCGGCAAAACGCCGCTTCACCCCCTCCCGCATCGACTGGAACACGACGTAGAGCATCGGGATGATGAAGATGCCGATCAGCGAGGCCGCGATCATGCCGCCGAAGACCGGCGTGCCCACCGCGCGGCGGGAGGCACTGGCGGCACCCGATGCGATCACCAGCGGCACCAGGCCGAGGATGAAGGCCACCGAGGTCATGATGACGGCGCGGAAACGCAGCCGAGCGCCCATCACCGCCGCCTCCCGGATCGGCATCCCCGCCTCCCGCCTCTCCTTGGCGAATTCGACGATCAGGATGCCGTTCTTGGCGGCGAGTGCGATCAGCACCACCAGCCCGACCTGCGCATAGACGTCGAGCGACAGGCCGGCGAGCACGATGGCCCCAAAGGACCCCAGCGCGCCGACCGAGATGGACAGCAGCACCGGGATCGGGATCACCCAGCTTTCATACAGCGCGACCAGGAAGAGGTAAGCGAAGAGCAGGGCCAGGGCCATGATGATGCCGGTCTGGCCGCTTGCCTGCTTTTCCTGGAAGGCCGTGCCGGTCCATTCATAGCCGTAGCCGGCCGGCAGCGCGGTTTCCGACAGCGCCTCCATCGCCGCCAGCGCGTCGCCCGAGGAAATGCCCGGCCGCGGCGACCCGCCGATGCGCACCGACCGCACATTGTTGTAGCGGTTGATGGTCTGCGGCCCGAGCACGATGCGGATATCGGCGATGGAGCGCAGCGGCACCATCTCCCCGGCGCTGTTGCGCACATGGATGCGCCACAGATCGGGGATGTCGTCGCGATCCGTCGCCTCGCCCTGGATATTCACCTGCCAGGACCGGCCATACAGGTTGAAGTCGTTGACGTAGAAGCCGCCCAGCGTGGTCTGCAGCGCGTTGAAGATGTCGCTGATGCGGATGCCCAGCGCCTGCGCCTTGTCGCGGTCCACATCCAGGAACAGCGACGGGGTATTGGCGGTGAAGGTGGAGAACACCGCCGTCAGCCGCGGGTCCTGGTTCGCCGCCGCCGAAAGGCCCTGCATGGCGGAGAACATCTCCTCCGGCGGGCGGCCTTCCAGGTTCTGCATCTGGTATTCGAAGCCGCCGCCGGTGCCGAGGCCGATGATCGGCGGGATGTTGAAGGCGAAGGTATTCGCCGTGCGGATCTGCTGCGTCGCGCCGAAGACCCGGCCGATGGCGGCGAAGACGCTTTCCTGCGCCGAGGCACGGTCCGCGAAGGGCTTCATCCGCACCACGATGAAGGCGGCATTGGACTGCGACCCGCCATCGATCAGGCTGAAACCGACGATGGCCAACACGCGGTCCACCCCCGGCACCGGAGCGATGATCGCCTCCGCCTGTTCCACCGCCGCGCGGGTGCGCGACAGGCTGGCGCCGGCGGGAAGCTGCATCTGCACGAAGAAGGCGCCCTGGTCTTCCTCCGGCAGGAAGCCCTGCGGCGTGCGGGCGCCGAGGAACAGGATGCCGCCGGCCGCCACCGCCACCAGCACCAGCGACAGGATGGAAAAGCGCACCAGCCGGGCGACGATATTGCCGTACTTGTCGCGCACCCAGTCGATGGCCCGCATCACCGCGGCCAAAATGCCCTTCCGCGGCCCATGCCCGACCGGATGCGGCCGCAGGAACAGCGCGCAGAGCGCCGGCGACAGGGTCAGCGCATTGAAGGCCGAGATCACCATGGCGACGGAGATCGTCACCGCGAACTGGCTGAACAGCACGCCCGAGAGGCCCGGGATGAAGCCCACCGGCACAAAGACGGACAGCAGCACCAGGGTGATGGCGATGATCGGCGCCGTGATCTCCCGCATCGCCTGCTTGGTCGCGTCCTGCGGGGACATCTCGGGGTGTTCGGCCATCACCCGCTCGACATTCTCCACCACCACGATGGCGTCATCGACGACGATGCCGATGGCCAGCACCATGGCCAGAAGCGACACGGTATTGGCCGAAAAGCCCAGCAGCAGCAGCACGGCGAAGGTGCCGATCAGGCTGACCGGCACGGCGATGGTCGGGATGACGGTGGCGCGGAAACTGCCCAGGAACAGCAGCACCACCAGCACCACCAGCACGAAGGCCTCGAGCAGAGTCTTGATGACCTCGTAGATCGTGTCCACGACGAAGGTGGAGGTGTCGTAGAAGACCGAGGTCTGCATCCCCTCGGGGAAGCGCCGCGACATCTCGTCCAGCACCTTGCCCAGGTTGGAGGCCGCGGTGACGGCATTCGCGCCGGGCGACAGGTAAGTGGCCAGCGTGATGGCCGGGCGGCCGTTCAGCCGGCTTTCCATGTCGATCCGCGCGGCGCCGAGCTCCACCCGTGCCACGTCCCGCAGCCGCAGCAGCGACCCCTGCGCATCGGCGCGAATGACGATATTGCCGAATTCCTCCGGCGTGGTCAGGCGGCCCTGGGTCTGCAGGTTGATCTGGTATTGCTGGTCGTCCGAGATCGGCTGCGCGCCGATGCGCCCCACCGCCGCCTGCACGTTCTGCGCCTGGATCGCCGCGATCACATCGGCCGGCGTCAGGTTCAGGCTGATCAGCCGGTCCTGCTCGAACCAGATGCGCATGGAATAGTCGCGCGCCCCGAACAACTGCGCCGAGCCGATGCCGGGCGTGCGCGCCAGGCGGTCCAGCATGTTGATGGTGACGTAGTTCGACAGGAACAGCGCGTCATGCTCGGGATTGGTCGAGGTGATGGTGATGAACTGCAAGACTGCCGAGGACTGCTTGCGCACCGTGACGCCGGAACGCTGCACCTCCGATGGCAGCCGGGCCAAGGCCGACTGCACGCGGTTGTTCACATTGACCGTGGCGATGTCGGGATCGGTGCCCAGCGCGAAGGACACCGACAGCGTGTAGCTGCCGTCATTGGCGCTGTTGGAGGACATGTAGATCATGCCCTCCACCCCGTTCACGGCGCTTTCGATCACCTGCGCCACGGTGGATTCCACCACCGAGGCGGAAGCGCCGCCGTAATTGGTGGTGACCGAGACCTGCGGCGGCACGATATCCGGGAACTGCGCCACAGGGATGCGCAGCATCGCCAGCCCACCCGCGAGGGTGAGCAGGATGGACAGGACGATCGCCAGCCGGGGGCGATCGACGAAGACGGCGGAGATCATGGCCGATCAGCCCTGCCGGCCGGCGGGGGCCGCACCGGGGGCACGGATCGGCGCCGTCGCCGGGCCGGGCTGCACCGCCTGGCCGGGGCGGACGCGCTGCACGCCTTCCACCACCACCCTCTCCCCGGTCTCCAGCCCCGATTCCACCACCACCTGGTCGGCGATGCTGCGGCCGAGCACGAGCGGGCGGCGCGCCGGCTTGTTCTCCGCATCCAGCACCCAGACGTAATTGCCCCCCTGGTCCTGCAACACGGCGCTGCGCGGGATGACCACGGCCTGCACCGGCTCCGCGCCCTCGACGGTGACGTTCACGAACATGCCGTCGATCAATTCCCGGTCTACGCTGCCGTCGCTGTTATTGGCGCCGCGCGGCGGGTTGGGGATCAGGGCGCGGACCAGCACCGTGTCGGTGTTGCGATCCACCTGGGTGTCGATGAAGTCGATGCGGCCGACCTGGTTGTAGATCTGGCCCGTCACCAGCCGGATGCGCACCCGCGTCGCCTCGGCGCCGCCACGGCTGGCATAGCGGTCGCGCAACTCCGTCCCGGTGCGCAGGTTGACGCGGAAGGCGACGCGCATCGGGTCCTGGCTGACCACGGTGGCCAGCGGGTCCGTGCTCGGCCCGACCACGGCGCCGACCGAGAAGGTGGCGCGGCCGACCTTGCCGGCGAAGGGCGTGGCGATATCAGTATAGCCGAGGTTGATCTCCGCCACGCGCAGCTGCGCCTGGGCGCCGAGCAGCGTCGCCTGGGCGGTGCGCTGGGCGGCGGTCGCATTCTCCACATTCACCTGCGTGCCCGCGGAGCTGCGCACCAGGTCCCGCGCGCGGGCCAAAGCACTGTTCGCGTTCTGCAATTCCGCCTCGGCGGAGGCGACGGTGGCGCGGGCGCGGGCGACCTCCGCCTCGAAGGGCGGGCGTTCCAGGCGGAACAGCACCTGGCCTTCCTGCACCTCCTGCCCCTCCCGGAACGGACGTTCCTGGAGGAAGCCGGTGACGCGGGCACGCAGGTCCACACGGTCCTGCGCCTCCACCCGCCCGACGAATTCGGTGCTTTCCGTCACGGGTCGGCGTTCCACCGCGATCACACCCACCGCCGGCGGCCCCTGCGGACCGAACTGCGCCAGGGCCGGCGGGGCGGAAACCAGAATGCCGAGCGCCATCAGGGCGACCGCCTGACACAACAGGGGGCGGAAGGCCAAAAAGGCCGCGCGAGGCGCGGCCGGGACGAAGGGCATCATGGGTGCAATCCACTATTTGGACCGCACCCAATCCTATCCCGACGCCTCGCGTCAAGTTTCCCGAAGACTTATGCGGCGCTGGCCCGCCGCGCCTCGAAAGCGGTAATCTCCGACTCGAGAGTCAGGGTCAGACCGATCTCGTCCAGCCCGCGCAACAGACAGTCGCGGGCGAAGCCGGGGACGACGAATGAATGCGTGGACCCATCCGGCGCCGTCAGGATCTGTGCCTGGAGGTCAACGGAAAGTGTTGTGCCCGGTGCGGCGACAATCGCCTGGCGCAGGGGCGCCACCACCGTCTCCGGCAGCCGCACCGGCAGCAGCCCGTTCTTCAGGCTGTTGGAGAAGAAGATGTCGCCAAAACTCTCCGCCACCACGCATCGGAAGCCCATGGCGAGCAGCGCATAGACCGCAGCTTCCCGCGACGACCCCACGCCGAAATTGCGCCCGGCCACCAGGATGCCAGCCGAATCGAAGGGCGGCCGGTTCAGGATGAAGTCGGGCCGCTTTTCCCCTTCCGGCGTGAAGCGCTGGTCATGGAAGCCGTATTCCACATAACGCGCATCGCGCGGGCGGCGCATGAAGCGGGCCGGCATGATCTGGTCGGTATCGACATTCGCCATGTCGAGCGGCGCGGCGATGGCGGTGAGCTGGGTGAAGGCGTCCATCAGCTTGCGCTCACCAGCCGGCCCGCCACGGCCGAAGCCGCCGCCGAGGCCGGGGAGACCAGATGCGTCCGCGCCCCTCGCCCCTGCCGGCCGGCAAAATTGCGATTGGAGGTGGAGGCGCAGCGCTCCCCCTCCCCCACCGTCTCCCCATGCATGGAGACGCAGAGCGCGCAGGAGCTTTCCTCCCACCGCGCGCCGGCTTCCTTGAAGATCCGGTCCAGCCCTTCAGCCTCCGCCGCCCGCTTGACCCGCGACGAGCCGGGCGAGACCAGCATCGGCACGGCAATGCGCTTGCCGCGCAGCACCGCAGCCGCGTCCCGCAGATCCTCGATCCGCGCATTGGTGCAGGAGCCGAGGAAGACGCGGTCGAGCGTCACATCCGCCATCGCCTCCCCTCCGCGCAGACCCATATAGTCCAGGCTGCGCGCCCAGGCCTTTTTGCGGGATTCGTCGGGGGCGTCCTCGGGGCGCGGAACGCGGCCGGACAGCGGCACGGCCTCCTCCGGGCTGGTGCCCCAGGTGGCCATGGGGTGGATGGCACTGGCGTCGATCGTCACCTCGGAGGCGAAGACGGCATCGGCATCGCTGAACAGGCGGTCCCAGGCCGGGTCGGGCTGCGCCGGGGCATAGGGGCGGCCGGCGAGCCAGGCGCGCGTCACGGCATCCGGGGCCACCATGCCGGTACGGGCGCCGGCCTCGATCGCCATGTTGCACAAAGTCAGCCGCGCCTCGACCGACAGCGCGCGCACGGCGGAGCCGGCGAATTCAATGGCGCCGCCAAGGCCGCCACCGGTGCCAATCCGGGCGATCAGCGCCAGCGCCATGTCCTTGGAGGTACTACCTTCTGGAAGCGTGCCTTCAAAGCTGCATCGGATCTGCTTCGGCGGCGACTGCCAGATGGTCTGCGTCGCCAGCACATGCGCCACCTCGCTGGCGCCGATGCCGAAGGCCAGCGCGCCGAGCGCGCCATGGGTGGAGGTGTGGCTGTCGCCGCACACCACCGTCATACCCGGCAGGGTCAGCCCCTGCTCCGGCCCGGCGACATGCACGATGCCCTGGTCCGGGTCCGCCAGTTCGAAGGCGCGGATGCGGTTGGCGCGGGCATTTTCCTCGAAGGTCTCGATGATTCCCCGGATTTCCGGGTCCCTCACCTCCGGCGTGCTGCGGCCGACGGTCGGCGCATAATGGTCGCCGAAGCCGAAGGTCAGGTCGGGCCGGCGCACCGCCAGGCCGCGCGCCTTCAGCATGTTGAAGGCGTGAAAGCTGCCCTCGTGGAAATAGTGGCGGTCCACATAGAGCAAGGCGAGGCCGTCATCGCGGGCTTGCACAACATGTGCATCCCAGATCTTTTGGAAGAGCGTTTTTTGAGAAAGTGTCTGGCCCATGGGCGGACACTGCCGCCGGCTTGGCGGAACGGCAAGACCCGGGCAGGTTCTTTCCATGTGGAACACGCCCCCCGCCGCCCTCACCCCGACCCTTCTCTCCCGCCTGCCGGACGCCCAGCGCCGGCCACGCCGCAGCGCCTGGGCCGATGCCAACCGGGGCGGCGCGCCGGTGGACAGCTTCCTGGAAGGCCCCTGCTTCGATGGCGCGGGCAACCTGTTCTGCACCGACATCCCGCATGGCCGCGTCTTCCGTGTCTCCGGCAGCCATTGGGAAGCGGTGGCGGAATATGAGGGCTGGCCGAACGGCTTGGCCGCGCGCGGCGACGATGAATTGCTGGTGGCCGATTACCGCCACGGCGTGCTGAGCCTCGACCCTCGTAGCGGCGCCATGACGGCGGTGGCGGAGAACATCAACAGCGAGGGTTTTCGCGGGATCAATGACCTGATCCTGCATGCGGATGGCTCGATCCTGCTGACAGACCAGGGCCAGACCGGCTTGCAGGACCCCACCGGCCGGGTCTGGCGGCTGCATCCGGATGGGCGGATGGACCGGCTGATCTCCAACGGGCCGAGCCCCAACGGGCTGGTGCTGAACCGGGCGGGGACGCATCTGCTGGTCGCCATGACCCGGTCCTGCGAGGTCTGGCGCTTCGCCCTGCGGCCGGATGCGGTGGTGGCCAAGGCGAACCTGTTCTTCCGCGTCCCCGCCGGCACCTCCGGCCCCGATGGCATGGCGGTGGATGCGCATGACCGGCTGTTCGTCGCCAATCCCGGCCATGGCCAGGTCTGGGTGGTGGACCCGCACGGCCTGGCGACGCATCGGGTGGACTGCACCGCCTTCGGCCGCATGCCGACCAACTGCGCCTTCGCGCCGGATGGGCGAACGCTGGTGATTACCGAGAGCCAGTCCGGTAGCCTGCTGGCGGTGGAAATCCCCGCCCCCTGAGGTCGTCGGCCCGATCATGTCCGGGCGGCCCTCATCAGGCCGCCCGCCCTGGCAAATGGCCGCGCGGCGACCTAGCCTGACCCGGCGAATGGTCAGGAGGTCGCGCCCGATGTCACCGGAGGCCATCACCGCGGCTTTGTTCGATCGCTGGGAGCGGGTCTGGCACGGCGGCGAATTCGACCTGATCCCAAGCTGCGTCGCACCCTGCTACATCCGACACGACCAGCTTGGTGACCGGGCGGTGACGCCGGAAAGCTATGCCCAGGAACTGGCATCCGTGCGGACACAGAGACCCGGCATCCGGGTCCGCGTCTACGATCACAGCTTCCAGGGCAGCCGGGCCTGGTACCGGTTCGAATTCCGCTGGAACGATCCCGAATCCGGCGCGCCGCGCAGCCAGGCTGGCCTGCAATCCTATCGCATCGAGGACGGCAAGCTGGCGGAGACATGGATATCCTTGTTGCCGGTCGGATCATCCTGGCCTGATCCCGTCGCGCAGGAGACATGGACCAGCCCGCCGCCCACACCCACCCATTCCATCTCGCCCTGAGTCGTCGAACGCGCCTGATCTGACTTGACGTGCGTGGCAGGGCCAGGGGAATGTCATCCCTGGAATAGAACGGTATTCTGTCTGATAGAACGACGGATCGCGAGGTCCACCCAAGCGTCACGGAGGAAACAATGAACATCGCCCGCCGCGCCCTGCTCGCCGCCCCGGCCTTGCTGGCCTTGCCAGCCCAAGCCCAAAGCTCCTGGCCCGACCGGCCGATCCGCATGGTGCTGCCCTATGCCGCCGGCGGCGCCACCGATGTCATCGGCCGGCTGGTGGCGGACCGACTGTCGCAGCGCCTGCCGCAGCGCGTGGTGATGGAAAACCGCACCGGCGCCGGCGGCGCCATCGGCAGTTCCTTCGTCGCCAAGGCACCCGGCGATGGCCACACCCTGCTGTTCCACAATATCGGCCATGCCGTGACCAAGGCGATCTACCCGCAGCTGGACTACGACCCGGCCACCGATCTGAAGGCCGTCAGCATCGTGGCGGAAAGCCCCATGGTGCTGCTGGTGCCGCCCAATTCGCCGCACCGGACCCTGGCCGATCTCGTCGCCTTCGCCCGCGCCAATCCGGACAAGCTGGGCTATGGCAGCACCGGCGGTGGCGGTGCGCTGCAACTCGTCAGCCTGCTGTTCCTGCGGGAGGCGGGGATCAAGATGACCGAGATCCCCTATCGCGGCGGCGCCCCGGCGGCGCTCGACCTCGCCGCCGGCACGCTGGACATGCTCTATGACGCCAGCCTGACCGCCTTCGGCCTAGCGCGGGGCGAAAGGGCGCGGGCGCTGGCGATCTCCGGCCCCAGCCGCAGCCCAGGGATGCCGGATGTGCCGACCATGGCCGAATGCGGCTTTCCCGGCGCCACCTTCATGGTCTGGCAGGCCATCCTCGCCCCCGCCACCACGCCGGACCCGCTGGTCGCCCGCATCCAGGCGGAAGTGGCGGCCGTGCTGGCCGAACCGGCCACCCGCGCCCGGCTACTGGAACTCGGCGCGGAACGCCTGGTCGGCAATACCCCCGCCGAGGCCCAGGCCTTCGTCACCGCCGAGATGGCGAAATGGGCGGTGATCCTGCGCGAGGCCGGGGTCCGCGCCGGGTGACGCAGACGGCCGACCAGAAGGATGGCGTGGCGGCGGTGGATCGGGCGCTGGCCATCCTCGGCGCCTTCCGCCCCGGCGATGCCAGCCTGTCGCTGGCGGAGCTGGCGGCGCGCACCGGACTGTACAAATCCACCATCCTGCGGCTGCTCGCCTCCCTGGAGCGCGGCCGCTGCGCCGCGCGGCTGGCGGATGGGCGCTGGGCGCTGGGGCCGATGCTGTTCCATTGGGGCGCGCTGCATGCCCGGGCGCAGCCGGTGGAGGCGCATTTGCCGCCTCTTCTCACCGCCTTGGCCCAGCGCAGCGGCGAAACCGCCAGCTTCTGGGTGCGCCACGCCACCCAGCGCCTGTGCCTCGCCCGCGTCCGCAGCCCCAACCGCATCGGCGACGACCTGGCGGTGGGCGACCTGATCCCGCTGCCCGCCGGCGCCGGTGGACGGATATTGACCGCCGCCGATCCGCGCGGCCTCGGCGTCGTCGCCACCTATGGCGAGCGCAACCCGGATACCGCGGCCATCGCCGCGCCGGTCTTCGGCCCAGGCGGGATCTTGGCCGGGGCGCTCAGCCTCTCCGGCCCCAAATCCCGCATCCAGGCGCAATCCGATGCCCATCTTGCGACGATGGCGGAAGCCGCGTCCGATCTCACCCGACGACTCGGCGGCGACTTGCCGCACCCCACCGGAGACTTCGCATGACCAGCCCGACACCCCTCGCCGGGATCCGCGTGCTTGAATTCACCCATATGGTCATGGGGCCGACGGTGGGGATGACGCTGGCCGATCTCGGCGCGGAGGTCATCAAGGTGGAACCCGCGCCGGAGGGTGACAGCACCCGCCGGCTGGGGGGTTCCGGTGCCGGCTTCTACGCCGCCTTCGGCCGCGGCCGGCGCAGCCTGTGCCTGGACCTGAAGAAGCCGGAGGGCCTGGCGCTGGTCCAGAAACTGGCGGCCAAGGCGGATGTGCTGATCGAGAACTTCCGGCCCGGCGCCATGGCCAAGCTCGGCCTCGGCTATGCCGAGCTGTCGGCCACCAATCCCGGCCTGGTCTATTGCTCCTGCAAGGGCTTTTTGCCCGGCCCCTATGAGCACCGCACGGCGCTGGACGAAGTCGTGCAGATGATGGGCGGCCTCGCCTATATGACCGGGCTGGAGGGGCGGCCGTTGCGCGCCGGCAGCTCCGTCATCGACATCATGGGCGGCCTGTCCGGCGTCATCGGCATCCTGGCCGCGATCACGGAGCGCCAGCGCACCGGCAAGGGCGGCGAGATTCAGGCTGGGCTGTTCGAAACGGTGGCCCTGCTGATGGCCCAGCACATGGCGCAGACGAAGATCATGGGGCAGGAGCCGCCGCCCATGTCCGTCCGCCGCCCCGCCTGGCCGGTCTACGACATCTTTGGCACCTCCGACGGCGGGCAGGTTTTCGTCGGCGTGGTGACGGATACGCAGTGGCCGGCCTTCTGCAGCGCCTTCGGGCTGGACGACCTCGCCAATGATCCGACGCTGAGCAACAAGAAGCAGCGCGCCGACGCCCGCGACCGCACCATCCCGCGCATCGCCCAGGCGCTGCTGGCCTATACCAAGCCCGAACTGATGGCGAAGTGCGAGGCGCTGGGCCTGCCCTTCGCCCCCATCGGCAAGCCGGCGGAGCTTTTCGAGGACCCGCATCTGCTGGGCTCCGGTGGGCTGGTGCCGCTGCACCTGCCGGACGGCACGCCCATCGGCCTGCCCGCTTTGCCCGTCTCCATCGACGGCGCACGCCCCGGCGGGACTGGCGACCTGCGGCCCGCCGGCGCCGATGGCGCGGCGATCGCGGCGGAGCTGGGCTATTCGGAGGCCGAGATCGCGGCACTGCGGGCATCCGGCGTGTTGACTGGCTGATGTATGTTCTGAAGCCGGGCGTGAAGGAGAATCCGCTGTGGCGCTGGGCGCTGCCGGACCGCGTGTTCTTCGCCTCCGGCGCCTGCCATATCCTCGCCTGGGCCTTTCTGCGCCGCTATCCGCAGTCCGGCGCCACGCCGCTGTGGTTCCGCCCGGCACCCGGCTTCACCGGCAACCATATCGTCGCGGCGACGCCGGGCTGGGTTTTCGACTATCACGGCTACAGCCGGCCGGACGCCTTCCGAAGCCATATGCAGCGCAAGGCCAGCCGCTGGTGGCCGGGCTGGTCCGCCGAGGAGATCACACTGCTTCCCCATGTGCTGGTCTCGGAGGCGGAGTCGAAGCGCATCGAGGGGTTATGGCTGCGCGAACCCCGCCAATTCCTGCACGACGCACTGCCCCGGGCGGAGGCCTTTCTGGCCCGCTTCCCAGCCCCGCCGCGCGGATGCGCGTGACGGGATCACAGATCGCGGATTACCTGGCCGGCGCGGATTGAACCCGGGCTGTTGGCGGCGCGAGGATGTCCCCATGCACCCCACCGCCGCCGCCGAGGCCCGCCTGATGCAACCCGAACTCGCCGCCCGGGTGGTGGCGCGGGATGATCTCCGCCCGGTGCGCGTGCTGGGCGGCGCCGATGTCAGCACGCTGCGCTTCGACCCGACGCGGACGGTCCATGCTGCCATGGTGGCGCTCGATGCCCAAAGCCTGGCCCCGTTGGGCGAGGCCGGCGCCAGCCGTAGCGGCGGCCTGCCCTACATCCCCGGCCTGCTCGGATTTCGGGAAGTGCCTGTCCTGGCCGAGGCCTTCGCGAAACTGCCGGTGCGGCCGGATTTGATCCTGGTGGATGGGCATGGGCTGGCGCATCCGCGCGGCCTCGGGGTCGCCTGCCATCTTGGCGTGGTGCTGGATGTGCCGACCATCGGTGTGGCGAAGTCCATCCTAGTCGGCCGGGTTCAGGGCGCGCTGCCCGACGAGGCCGGCGCCCAGGCGCCGCTGGTCTGGCAGGATCGGCAGATCGGCGTGGCGCTGCGCACGCGGCGCGGCGCCAACCCGCTTTATGTCTCCATCGGCCACCGCGTCTCGCTGGCCACCGCGCTGCGCTGGGTGCTCGCCCTCGGCCGGGGGCGCCGCCTGCCGGAGCCGACGCGGCTGGCGCATGAGGCGGCCAGCCGCGTCCGGCTGGCGGCGGCGGCCAGCGCGGAGTAGATGCGGGCCATGGCACGTTTGTGGATGGTTTTGGGTGCCCTGTCGGGGCTGGTCGCGGTGGGCATGGCTGCCTATGCGAGCCATGGGCTGCCGGCGGAGCTCGCCAGCCTGGCGAATACCGGCGCCTCGCTCCAGGCCTGGCACGCGCTGGCGCTGCTGGGCTGCGGGCTGCTGGCGGAACGGCGGCGCGGGCCGCTGGTGCATCTGGCGGCGGCCTGCTTCGTGCTCGGCACGCTGGGTTTTGCCGGCGGGGTCTATGTGCGGGTGCTGACGGAAACCTCGCTCGGCCCGGTCACACCCATTGGCGGCACGCTGCTGCTGGTCGGCTGGGGCATTTTGGCCGCCGCCGCGGCGCTCGCGCCCGAGAAATGATTGCCAGCGCCTATCTCGCCGCCGAAGGGTTTGAGCACGACCTCGCCGAAGAACTGTCCCGCGCGGGCAGGCGGGTTTCCGGCTGGCACGGGCTGCTGGCGCTGTCGCCCGATCCTCCCGGCCCCGCCGCCTGGGCGCTGGAGGTCTGGACCGCGCCACAGGAAATTCCGGTCGCCTCCGTCAAGCAGGCCGCCGATGCGCTACGCGCCATCCAGCGCAACTGGGCCGGCTATGCCGCCACCCACCATCGCCGCAGCGCGCTGATCACTGAAAAGCTGCCACCCGTCAAAGCGCGGCCGCTGGTCTTTCCGGAACCGGCGCCCACCGGCCATCTCGGCGCCTGGACCCTGCTGGCGCCGGACCGGCTGCTGGCCAGCCCGACCAAGACCAGCCCCTTCGTCAATGGCGCCGTCAGCTTCATCGAGGACCGCGAAGGCCCGCCCTCCCGCGCCTATCTCAAGCTGTGGGAGGCGCTGACCCGGCTCGGCCGCCATCCCGGCCCCGGCGAGACCTGCCTCGACCTCGGCGCCGCGCCGGGCGGCTGGACCTGGGTTCTGGCGAAGCTGGGGGCCACCGTCGTGGCGGTGGACAAGGCGCCGCTGGATGCGGCCGTGGCGGCGATGCCCGGCGTGACGATGCGCGCCGAAAGCGCCTTCGGCCTCGATCCCCGGACGGAGCCCAAGGTCGATTGGCTGTTCAGCGACGTGATCTGCTACCCAAGCCGCCTGCTGTCCCTGGTGCAGCGCTGGATCGCCGCCGATGCGGCGCGCAACTTCGTCTGCACGCTAAAATTCCAGGGCGAGACGGACCACGCCACGGCGGAGGCCTTTGCCGCCATCCCCGGCGCCGTTCTGTTCCACGGCGCCCATAACAAGCACGAACTGACCTTTGCCCGGCTGGCGCCGGATCAGGCCAGCCCCAGCAAGCCGTAAAGCCGCTGCGCCGGCGGCCAGGCGGCCATCACCTCCGCCCGGAAGGCAAAGCCGGCATAGGCGACCCCCACCAGAACCAGCAGGGTCAGCACCCAGCCGGCCAGGGCGAAGCGGTCGGGCGGGCTAGTCGGCGCATCCGCCAGCCGTTCCGGCGCGCGCAGCGGGGGTGGTGTCTCGGCGGGTGATGCCTCGGCCTTGGTTTCCTCCGCTGGGGCAGCGGAAGGATCGGTCGCGCCAGGCGGCGACTCGGCGGGGGCATCACCGGCGGCGGCGGAGTCGGCCAAGGGGGCAGCCGGGGTTGCAGCCAGGGGGGCGGGCAGCGAAGCCTCGAAGCGATGCTGGCAGCGCGCACAGCGCAGCATGCGCGGGCCGGCGGCCAGCGCCTCATCCGGCACATCATATTCCGCGGCGCAATTCGGGCAGGAAATTCGCATGTCGGCACAGTTTTGCGGCGCCCCGCCCCGCCCGTCCAGAGACCATCTGGTGCCACGTCATGCCGGGATCATTTGGCGCCGGGCCGCCCACGTGGCAGACAGCGTTGATGGTACGCTTCGAGGCAGTCGGCCTCCGCTACCCCGGCGGTGGCCCGAATACCGGATCCTGGGGACCGGAGGCGCTGGTCGATGTGACCTTCGCTTTGCCCCAGGGGTCCTTCACCTGGCTGCTTGGCCCCTCCGGGGCGGGCAAGTCCTCCGTGCTGCGCCTGATGCACCTGGCCCTGCGGCCGACGCGGGGGGAGGTGGAGGTGCTCGGCCTGCGCACCGCCCGCGCCCGGCGGGCGGCGCTGGCGCCGGTGCGGCGGCGGATCGGCGTGGTGTTCCAGGACTTCCGGCTGCTGCCCTACCTCTCCGCCTTCGACAATGTGGCGCTGCCGCTGCGCCTCGCCGGCCGGCCGGAGGCCTCGCTGCGGGCCGATGTGACCGAGATGCTGCGCTGGGTCGGCCTGGCCGCACGGGCGGAGGCGCTGCCGCCGGAACTCTCGGGCGGCGAGCAGCAACGTATCGCCATCGCCCGCGCCGTGGTGCACCGCCCGGCCCTGCTGGTGGCGGATGAGCCGACCGGCAACCTCGACAGCCACCAGGCCCGCCGCCTGCTGGCCTTGCTGCGGGAGATGAACCGGCTGGGCACCACCGTGGTGGTGGCGACCCATGACGAGGATCTGGTGGCGCGCTTCCCCGCCCCCTCCCTGCTGCTGCATGACGGCCGCCTGCATGATGTGGATGGCGCGCGGGGGGTGGAGGAGGTGCCGTCCGAGGCGCCGGGCCAGAGCTGGCCGGAACCCCCCGCCCCGGAAGCGGAGGCCGATCCCGAAGATCCCTGGCCGGAGGATCGCTTCGCCCCGCCGCATGAGGCACCGCCCGACCCGGCGGCGGAGGACCCCTTCCCCGAACCGCCCGGCCGCGCCAACCGTGCGCCGCCCTATGGGCGGCTGCCCTCCCTCCGTCGCGGATTGCCGCGCCGTGACTGATCCGGGAATCGCGATCCGTGGCTAGGCGGCGCCGCTATTCGCGCGATCCGCTCGGGCTGCGCCGGGCACTGTCCGGGCTGCTGCTGCCGGGGCTGGTCTCCGCCATGGCCTTGCTCGCCGCCCTGGCGCTGGCAGGCGCCCAGGGCGCGGCGGGGCTGGCCGAGCGCTGGCAACGCGGGGCGGCGGCGGCGGTGACCGTGCAGATCCCGGATTCCGACGCCGCGCGGCTCGACCGCGCGCTCGAATCCCTGCGCCGGATGCCGGAGGTGGCGAGCGCGGAGGCGATGGCGCCGGATCGCCTCGCCACCCTGCTGCGCCCCTGGCTCGGCGACAGCCCCGCCATCGCCCTGCCGGGGGTGATCGAACTGCGGCTGCGCAGCGCCACCACCGACCCGGTGCTGATCGGCGACCGCCTGGCGCGCGAAGTGCCGGGGGCGCTGGTGGAGGCGCATGGCATCTGGGTGCAGCGCCTGGCGGCGCTGGCGCGCAGCCTGCAGGCCATGGCGCTGGGCGTGCTGCTGCTGGTCGCCGGCGTGGCGGCGGCGGTGGTGGCGGTGGCGACGCGGGCCGGCCTCGCCGCGCGGCGCGATGCGATCGAGGTGCTGCACGGCCTGGGTGCGCGGGATGGCGACATCGCCGGCCGCTTCGCCCGGCGCCTCGGCATGCTGGCGGCCACGGGCGCGGTGGTGGGCACCGGCATCGCCATCCCGGCGCTGGCACTGCTGGCGAACCTCGCGGGGCCCTGGGTCGGGGTGGATGGGCGGCTGGACAGCCTGGCGGGCCTGCCCTGGGCGGCGCTGCTCACGCTGCCGCCGCTGGCCTATCTGCTCGGCTGGGGCACCGCCCAGGCCACCGTGCGTCGCTGGCTGCGGGAATTGCCGTGAGGCGGCTGCTGCGATGGATGCTGCTGGCGGCACTGCTCGGGCTGGTGGTGCTGGTCTGGGGGTTTGTGCGATTCCTCGATGGGGTGGATGCGGCGGTGGACGACCCGCTGCGGCCGACCGAGGCGATCATCGTGCTGACCGGCGGCGGCGACCGGGTGGAGACGGGGCTGCGGCTGCTGGAACAGGGGGCGGCGCCGCGCCTTCTGGTCTCCGGCACCAGCGCCGGCCTGACCCTGGCGGAGCTGGCGCGGGCGCATGGGCGGGACCCGGCCGCGCTGGCCGGCAAGGTCACGCTCGGCCAGGCCTCCGCCACCACGCTGGGCAATGCGGCGGAGGTCGCGGCCTATGCGCGCGGCCGGCGCATCGAATCACTGCGGCTGGTGACCGCCGGCTACCACATGCCACGCGCGCTGCTGGAATTGCGCCGCGCGGCGCCCGGGCTGGCGGTGGTGCCGCATCCGGTGACCCCCGCGGCATTGCGGGAGCCGACCGGCCGGGGCCGCGGCCTGCCTGGGCTTCGGCGCTGGACCCTGCTCTCCGGCGAATATCTGAAGTATGTGATGGCCGCCGCCGGGCTGACCCGATTCCTGCCGGCGAAGGAGTCGGCACAACGATGATCTGGCTGCGGTCCCTGGCCTTCAACATTCTGTTCTTCGGCATCACCGCCGTGGTGTCCCTTCTGGCCGTGCCGGCGCTGCTGATGCCGCGCGCCGCGGCGCTGGCGGTGACGCGGTTCTGGGCCTGGCTGGTGGTGGGCGCGCTGCGCATCACGGTCGGCGTCCGGGTGGAGATCAGGGGGTGGGAAAACCTGCCGCCCGGCGGGGTGGTGATCGCCGCCAAGCACCAATCGGCCTTCGACACCATCATCTGGCTGAGCCTGCTGTCGGACCCGGCCTATGTGATGAAGAAGGAGCTGCTGGCGATCCCGCTTTATGGCTGGCATGCCCGCAAGGCGGGGATGATTCCGGTGGACCGGGAAGGCGGCGGCGTGGCGCTGCGCAACATGCTGCGGGCGGCGACCGCGGCGGTGGCCGCCGGGCGGCAGGTGGTGATCTTTCCGGAGGGCACGCGCACCGCCGTGGGCGACCGCGTCGCCTACCAGCCCGGCGTGGTGGCGATCGCCGCCGGCACCGGGGCGCCGGTGGTGCCGGTGGCGACCGATAGCGGCCGGGTCTGGGGCCGGCGGCACTTTCTCAAGCGCCCGGGCGTGATCCGCATCTCCATCCTGCCGCCGCTGCCGCCCGGGCTGAAGCGCGCGGCGCTGCTGACGGCGCTGGAGACGCAGATCGAAGGGGAGACGGACCGGCTGATGGCGGAGCCGCAGCACGGGGCGGGGTAGGCCCCGCAGGGCGGCAGGTTCAGCGGAGGAGCCTCTCGCCGGGCCAGCCGGGCCGGTCTAGGCTGGCCCCATGGCCCATCTGCTCCTCATCGTGTCAGGCAGTGTCGCCGCCTATAAGGCGCTGGAACTGGTGCGGCTGGCCCGCCGCGCCGGGCATCAGGTGACGCCCATCCTGACCGCCGGCGGCGCCCGCTTCGTGACGAAGGAGGCGTTGGCCGGGATTTCCGGCGCCCGGGTGCATGACGACCTCTGGGCGGCGGAGGCCGAGATCGGCCATATCCGCCTGGCCCGCGCGCCGGATCTGGTGGTGGTGGCGCCGGCCTCCGCCGACCTGCTGGCCAAGATGGCGGCCGGGCTGGCGGATGATCTTGCCTCCACCGTGCTGCTGGCGACCCGGGCGAAGGTGCTGGTGGCGCCGGCGATGAACCCGGCCATGTGGGCGCATCCGGCGACCGTCGCCAATATGAAGACGCTGGCCGCGCGCGGCGTGGCGGTGGTGGGGCCGGAGGAAGGCGCCATGGCGGAGCCCGAGAGCGGCCCCGGCCGCCTCGCCGAACCCCCCACCCTCCTCGCCGCCATCGAGGCGATGCTGCATCACGGCCCGCTCGCAGGCAAGCATGTGGTGGTGACCAGCGGGCCCACGCACGAGACCATCGACCCGGTGCGCTACATCGCCAATCGCAGCAGCGGCAAGCAGGGCCACGCCATCGCCGCGGCCCTCGCGGCGCTGGGCGCGCGTGTCACGCTGGTGAGCGGACCGGTGGCCGTGCCGGACCCGGCGGGTGTCACGGTGGTGCGGATCGAAAGCGCGCGCGAGATGCTGGCGGCGGTCGAGGCCGCGCTGCCGGCCGATGCTGCTGTCTTCGCCGCCGCCGTGGCCGATTTCCGGCCGGCCGAAGTTGGGTCCCAGAAAATCAAGAAGGTGCCCGGCGCCCCGCCGCCCGAAATCGTCCTGACGCTGAACCCGGACATCCTGGCCACCATCGCCCAGCGCCAGGTGCAGCGGCCGGCGCTGGTGGTGGGTTTTGCGGCGGAGACGGAACACGTGGTGCCCCACGCCCAGGAAAAGCGCCTGCGGAAGGGCTGCGACTGGATTGTCGCCAATGACGTCTCGGGCGACGTGATGGGCGGCGCCGAGAATGCCGTGCATCTGGTGACGGAAGCGGGGGTGGAGGACTGGCCCCGCCTGCCGAAGGCGGAGGTGGCGCGCCGTCTCGCCACCCGTATCGCGGAGAGTCTTGCCTGAATGGTCGAAATCCTGGTCACCCGCCTGCCGCATGCCGAAGGCCTGCCGCTGCCGGCCTATGCCACGCCCGGCGCCGCGGGGATGGACCTGCTCGCCGCCGTCACCGCGCCGGTGGTGATCGCGCCTGGCGCCCGCACGCTGGTGCCGACCGGGCTTTGCATCGCCCTGCCCCCGGACCATGAATTGCAGGTGCGGCCGCGCTCGGGCCTGGCGCTGAAGCACGGCATCACCATGCCCAATACGCCCGGCACGGTGGATGAGGATTATCGGGGCGAATTGCAGGTCATCGTCATGAATGCCGGCAGCGAGCCCTTCACCGTGGAGCGCGGCATGCGCATCGCCCAGGCGGTGGTGGCCCCGGTGGTGCGGGCGCGTTTCCGGGAAGTGGCGGTGCTGCCGGAAACGGCGCGCGGCGCCGGCGGGTTCGGGTCGACCGGCACGGGCTGAGCGCGTCCACCCCCAAGACCCCTTACCGACGCACCGCCGCCTTGCCGATCCCGGCCGGCTGGTTGCGCTTGGCCCCCGGCCGCCGGGTCCAGGCGCGGGTGAATTCGGCGCCGAGCAGGAACACCTGGGTCGAATAGAACACCCAGAGCAGCACCACGATCAGCGCCCCCGCGGCGCCGTAGCGCGCGGCGATGCCACTGCCGCCGATGTACCAGCCGATCAGCGACTTCCCCAGCGTGAACAGCAGCGCCGTGCACAGCGCGCCCATGCCCACATCGCGCCAGCGCAGCCGGCGGTCCGGCAGCACCTTGTAGATCGCCGCGAAAAGCAGCGCCGTCAGCAGGAAGGAGACGCCGAAATTCGCCAGCCGCAGCAGCGGCGCGGCCTGCGGCAGGGTGGTGCCCGCCCAGGTGCCGAGCGCCGCCAGCGCCGCTGAGGCCAGCAGAGAGACCAGCAGCAGGAACCCCGTCGCCGCCACCAGACCGATGCTCAGCAGCCGCGCCCGCAGCAGGTAGGACAGGCTGAGACCCCTCGGCTCCGCCTTCCAGATGGCGTTCAGCGCGGCCTGAAGCTCGGCGAAGACGGCGCTGGCGGTGATGACCAGGAAGGTGATGCTGACCAGCGCGGCGATGCCGCCGGCCTCCGCCTGCTCCTGCAACCCGTCCTCGCCCAGGATCGAATCGATGGCCTGGGCACCCTCCCGCCCGATCAGCGAGGCGAGCTGCAGCCCCACCGCCTGCCGCACCGCATCCTCGCCGAAGACCAGCCCGGCCATGCCCATCATCAGCAGCAGCAGCGGCGCCAGGGAAAACATGCTGTAGCAGGCAATTGCGGCGCCGCGGGTCATCGCCTCATCGGCGATGAAGCCCTCCACGGTCTCTTTCAGGATGTGCCAGCCACGCTTGAGCATAGAACCGTCCCCTGGGCCGCGCGATGGGGCCGCCACGTCAATGAAACCGTTCTGGACCGCGAAGGTTGCGCCCGCTCCGGCTTGGCAAGACGCGGCCGCTCGCGTAGGGCGGGCCGACAGGCAGGGAGCAGCATCAGGTGGCGGATATCGAGATCGAAATCGCGGGCGAGATCTTCCCCGCCCGCTTCGAAGCGGCCGACGCGCCCAAGACCGTCGCCCGGTTCCGGGAGCTGCTGCCCTTCAGCGACCGCATCATCCATGTGCGCTGGTCCGGCGAGGCCTGCTGGATTCCGATGGGTGAGCGCGACCTGGGCATCGGGCATGAGAATGCCACCAGCCATCCGGCGCCGGGCCATGTCATCGTCTATCCGGGCGGGGTCAGCGAAACCGAGATCCTGCTGGCCTATGGCCCCTGCTGCTTCTCCTCCAAGGCGGGGCAGCTGGCGGGCAACCACTTCCTCACCATCACCGACGGGCTCGACCGTCTGGCGACGATCGGGCGGTCCGTCCTCTGGGACGGCGCCAAGAGCATCACCTTCAGGAAAGGCTAAACCATGGGCGTGGCCATGATTGATTCCACCGTCGGCGAAGGGACGCTTGCCGTCTCCGGCAAGATGGTCGCGGTGCATTACACGGGCTGGCTGTTCGACGCTTCGGCCGTGGACAAGAAGGGCCGGAAGTTCGACAGCTCCCGCGACCGGGGCGATGCCTTCCGCTTCAAGCTGGGCTCCGGCCAGGTGATCGCGGGCTGGGACCGTGGCGTGCAGGGCATGAAGGTGGGCGGCCACCGCACCCTGACCATCCCGCCCGAGTTCGGCTATGGCGCCCGCGGCGCCGGCGGCGTGATCCCGCCGAACGCCACGCTTGTCTTCGACGTGGAGTTGCTCGAAGTCGGTTGAGGGATTTTGGCGGCCAGGGGTAGCAATGCCCCTTGCCGCCGCCTCGTTCCGCTTGCTATCTCCGCCCTTGCATCAAGAGTTGGGCCGACGCCCAACGCCAACCTGCCTTCCCGGGCAAGGTGGCGCCTCCATTAGGGGGGATGCGGCCGTTCCGGCAATTATTCGGGCAGCGCCGCCGTCGGTCCGTGGTTTGTGGAGGACGGCATGCTGGACAGCACGGGCGACCGCCCGGATTTTTCCCTGTTTCTCGGGCCTGACGACCAGGCGGAATTTGTCGGCGCCGCCCAGTGGCGCGACCGTGCGGGGCGCTGTCGGCCCTGCCTGCTCTATATCGTGCTGCACCGGCGAGACGGGGAGGTCTGGACCCATGCCTGCCGCGTGCCGCCGGATCGCCGCCCCGGCCATGTGACGCTGCATCTGGAACGCGCTTTGCCCGGCGACCGGCGGGCTGAGCTGGCGGCCTGGCTGCGGGAGGCCGCCGTCAGGGACGATTGACAGCGCCAACCAGCGCGCGATCCTGCCGCCACAGGGCAGGAAACAATCAACATGAATCGCAGGACCATGCTGGCCGCATCGGCCATGGCCGCTTTTGCGTGGCCCGGCTTCGCCCAGGGCCGCCCCGTGCGGCTGGTGGTGCCGGCGCCGCCGGGCGGCGCCATCGACGTCATCGGCCGGCTCTATGTCCAGCGCCTGACGGCGCGCGGCGGGGCGGGCTGGGTGGTGGAGAACCGGGCCGGCGGCAACAACACCATCGGCGCGGCGGAGGTCGCGCGCAGCGCGCCGGATGGCGCCACCTTCCTGGTCAATGCCGACATCCACCTGATGGGCCGCCGCGTCGTCCCCGGCCTGACCTATGACCCGATCGCCGATTTCACGCCCATCGCCCGGCTGGCCACCGCGCCGCTGGTCATCGTCGGCCATCCGGAGGCCAGCCGCGCCACCAACCTGACCCAGCTCGCGGAACGGATGAAGGCGGCGCCGCGCGACTACACCATCTCCACCTCCGGCGCCGGGTCCATGGCGCATCTGGCGGCGGAGGGGCTGAAGCGCCGCGTCGGAGCGGATGAGGCCGTGGTGGCGCATTACCGGGGCACGGCGCCGGCCATCAACGATGTGGTCGCGGGCAATGTGGCCTTGATGGTGGCGCCCCTGCTCTCCGCCCAGCCGCTGGTCCAGGCCGGCCGGCTGCGCGCCTTCGCCGTCGTCTCCCCGACCCGCAGCGCCGCGATGCCGGAGGTGCCGAGCGTGGAGGAGGCCGGCCTGCCGGGGCTGCATTTTCTGCTGTGGTACGCGGTCTGGGGGCCACGCGGCTTCTCCCCCGATGCGGCCGCGACCTTGGCGCAGCACCTCAACGCCATTGGGCGGGAGGCGGAGATCGCCCAGCGGCTGGTGGCGATGGGCGCCGAGGCCTTCACCACCGACGCACCCCAAAGCTTCGCCGCCTTCATCGCGGCCGAGGATGCCAAGAACGCCCAGATCGCCGAGGCCGCCGGAATCAAGCCTGAATGAGCGAGCCCATCCTGGTCGCCGGCGGCGGCATCGGCGGGCTGGCCACCGCGCTCGCCCTGGCGCGGCAGGGTTTTGCGGTGACGGTGCTGGAGAAGGCGGCGGCGATGGGGGAGGTCGGCGCGGGCATCCAGCTCGGCCCCAACGCCTTCCACGCCTTCGACTGGCTCGGCATCGGCGAGACCGCCCGCGCCATGGCGATCCATGTCGACAAGCTGCGGCTGATGGATGCGCTGACGGCCGAGGAGATCTGCCATATCGACCTCGGTGCGGCGTTCCGGGCGCGCTTCGGCGCGCCCTATGCCGTCATCCACCGCGGCGACCTGCACGGCGTATTTTTGCAAGGCTGCCGCGGTAGCGATTCCATCAGCCTTCGCACTTCGGCGGAGGTGGTGGGGTATGACCAGGACGGCAGCGGCGTCACCGCGCATCTCGCCAATGGCGAAAGGCTGCGCGGGCGGGCGCTGATCGGCGCGGATGGGCTGTGGTCCAAGGTGCGGCGGCAATTGGTGGGGGATGGCGCGCCGCGCGTCTCCGGCCACACCACCTATCGCAGCGTTATCCCGACCGAGCAGATGCCAGAATCGCTGCGCTGGAACGCGGCGACGCTCTGGGCCGGGCCGAAATGCCATATCGTGCATTACCCTTTGCAGGGCTGGGCCTCCTTCAACCTGGTCGTCACCTATCACAACAACGCGCCGGAGCCGGTGGCCGGCAAGCCGGTCTCCGCCGAGGAGGTTTTTGCCGGCTTCGAGCATGTGCATCCGCTGGCACAGTCGATCATCCACCAGGGGCGCGACTGGAAGCTCTGGGTGCTGTGCGATCGCGACCCGGTGCAGAACTGGGTCGAGGACCGCGTGGCCCTGCTGGGCGATGCCGCGCATCCCACCCTGCAATACCTGGCCCAGGGCGCCTGTATGGCGATGGAGGATGCGGTGTGCCTCGCGCAGATGATGCGCGCCCATGACGGCGATGTGGCGCCGGCGCTGGCCGCCTATCGCGATGCGCGGCTGCTGCGCACGGCGCGGGTGCAATTGCAGTCCCGCGCCGTGGGCGACCACATCTACCACCCGGCCGGGCCGCATGCGGCGCTGCGCAACAGCATCATGGCCGCGAAGACGCAAACCGATTGGCAGGACACGCTCGCCTGGCTCTATGGCGGGCCACAGGAGGACACGAGATGAGCGACGCCGTGGCGCATGCGATCCGCGAGCTGGTGCTCGCCAACCGGATTCTGGCGCGGGAGGATGTGATCGACGATTTCGGCCATGTCTCGCTGCGCCACCCGGAACGCGCGGACCGCTATTTCCTGTCCCGCAGCCGCAGCCCCGTGGCGGTGACGGCTGATGACATCATGGAGTTCGAGCTGGACGGCACGCCGGTCGCGCAGAATGGGCGGCGCATGTATTCGGAACGCGCGCTGCATTCGGCCATCTTCATGGCGCGGCCGGATGTGATGTCCGTGATCCACCACCATGCGCGCAGCGTCATCCCCTTCACGGTGGTGCGCACACTCACCCTGAAGCCGATCTTCCACATGGGCAGCGTCATGGGGTCAGAGGTGCCGCTCTGGGACAGCCAGCCGGAATTCGGCGACACCAACATGCTGATCGACGACCTGCCGCGTGGCCATTCCCTGGCGCGCGCGCTGGGCGCCAATCGCAGCGTGATGCTGCGCGGCCATGGCGCCTGCAATGTCGGCGTGAACCTGCGCGCCGCCGTCTTCACCGCCGTCTATATGAAGCACAATGCGGAAATGGTGCTGGCCAGCATCCCGCATGGCACGCCGGAATACCTGACGCCGGGCGAGGTGGAGAAGACCGCCGCCATGCTGCTCTCCGACATGCCACTGGCCCGCGCCTGGGATTACTGGATCACGCGGGCGAATTACGGCGGAATTTGATATATTGGGTACCGTCTAACGCCGGGCGCGGAAGCACGGACCGGTCAAGCGACCGGTCCGCGGCCTCAGGCGGCCGCTTCCCGCGCGCTGCCGAGCAGCGCCGCCAGATCCTCCTCCGGCACAGCACGGCCATAGAGCCAGCCCTGCGCCTCGGTGCAGCCCTCGGCCCGCAGCAGCGCGGCCTGGGCGGTGCTTTCCACACCCTCCGCATTGCAGCGCAGGCCGAGCGCCTGGGTGATGGCGATGACGGCGCGGATGATGGCCATGGATTGCGGATCATTCGCCAGGCTGTGCACGAAGCTGCGGTCGATCTTGATCTTGTCGAAGCGGAACTTGTGCAGGTAGCCGAGCGAGGAATAGCCGGTGCCGAAGTCATCCATGGCGACGGAGATGCCCATCTCCCGCAGCGCGCCCAGTGTCGCCAGGGTGCGGTCGGTATCGGTCAGCAGCACGCCCTCGGTGATCTCGATTTCCAGCCGCTGCGGATCGAGGCCGGTCTCCGCCAGGGCATGCCGGACGGCGCGCAGGAAATCGGCGCTTTGGAAATGGTTGGCGGAGATGTTCACCGCCATGCGCTGACCGGGCCAGCGGGTCGCCGCGCGACAGGCCTCCAGCAGCACCCATTCGCCGATGTGATTCAGCAGGCCGATCTCCTCCGCCAGGTTGATGAAGCGGTCCGGCATCACCAGGCCCTGCTGCGGATGCGCCCAGCGCAACAGCGCCTCCAGCCCCACCACGCGCTGCGTCGCGAGATCCACCTGCGGCTGGTAGTGCAGGCGAAGCTGGCCGCTGGCGACCGCCTGGCGCAGGTCGCGCTCCATCTCCCGCCGCTCCTGCAAGGCGCTGTTCATCTCGGCGGAGAAGAAGCGATAGGTGTTCCGGCCCTCGGCCTTGGCGCGGTACAGCGCGGTGTCGGCGTCGTGCAGCACCTGCTCGCCGAGCGGGGCCTGGCCCACCGTGGCAGGGGCGGACAGGGCGATGCCGATGCTGGTGCCGATATGCGCCACATGGCCGAGCAGATCGAAAGGCAGGGCCAGCCGCTCCACCAGCCGCGCCGCCAACGCCTCCGCCGACCAGGGCTGTTCGGCATTGCACTGGATGATGGCGAATTCGTCGCCACCCAGCCGTGCCACCGTGTCGCTGTCGCGCACCGCCGCGGTCAGGGCCTGGGCCACCTGCCGCAGCAGGTCGTCGCCCGCGGCATGGCCCAGCGTGTCGTTCACCTCCTTGAAGCGGTCGAGGTCGAGCGCCAGCACGGCGAATCCATTGCCATAGCGTTCCGCGCGCAGCGCGGCCTGCGCCAGCCGGTCGTGAAACAGGCGGCGGTTGGGCAGGCCGGTCAGTTGGTCATGAGTCGCCAGATAGGTCACGCGCCCCATGGCCCGCTGCAGCAGCCGCAGCGGCAGCAGCCGCAGCGCCGTATAGGCCGCCGCCGCCAGCAGCAGCGCCAGCAGCGCCACCGCCGCGCTGCGCAGCAGCATCGGCCGCAGCGAACGTTCGATCTCCACCGAACCCGCGGCATGGCCGCTGTCATAGACCGGCAGGGTGCTGACGTGACGCGGCCAGGGCAGCGCCACCGCCAACTCCGCCAGCTGCGTGCCATCCAGCGCCCGAATGCGCAGGCTGGATTCCATGCCGTCGCCAGCGTTCAGCAGGCCGCGCAGCCGCGATTCCTGGTAGATCCACAGATCCGGCGCGCGCGTGGCGATCTGGGTGACGCCATGGGCGATGACGCGCAGTTCCGCCTGCATCGTCGCCCGTTCCTCACGCCAGGCCGACCAGGCATGCGTGGCGGGCACGGCCAGCGCCAGCAGCAGTGCGGTCGCGGCGGCGAAGCTGCTGACCAGCCGCGCCAGCAGGGCTTCTCCGTCCAGCTGCGGGGTCATGTGCGGCGCCGCGCCATTGGCTGGAAGCCGAAACTGCTCAGTGTTTCATGGGCCAAGGGCTCGGTCAGGAAGTCCAGGAAACCCCGGATGTCGGGGCCAATCCCCTCGCGGGTCACCGCGAAGACATCACGGGCGAAGCGGGCCGTGCCGCCATCCATCGCCACCAGCCCCGGCGCCACGCCATCCAGCGTCAACAGGCGCAGTTGGCGGTGCTCCACGCGGGTCTGACCCAGGGTGATCAGGCCCAGGGAACCGGGAAGCTGTTCCAGCAGCTCGGCGTTTTCCTGATCCGTGCCCGCCAGCGCCAGGCCTGGCCGCGCCTGTGCCTGGGCCATCGCCGCGGCCATGGCAGGCGCGCTGCCGGCCACCAGCACCCAGTCCGTCTCACTGGCATCGCGCAGCACCACCCGCACCTTGCCACCCCCCGGCCAGCCCGGCATCTCTCCGGCCAGCATCGCCACGATCTGCGCCAGGCTCAGCCCCGCCACCGGCGTGTCATGGCGTGTCGCGAAGGCGATCGGGGTGCGTGCAAAGTGCAGGGCGGACAGTCCCGCCGCCTGCTCCGCGGGCCGCAGGGCACGGGCGGACAGCGCGATGTCGATCCGCCCGTCCAGCAGCGCGGCCAGCCCGCCCTGGGTGCCCAGGCTCTCGAGCACCTCAACGCCCGTCACCTCCTCGGCCCCGCGATGCCGCTCGATCAGATGCCGGGTGATGGTCAGCGCCATGCCGGTACCGCCAATGCGCAGCGATGTTGGCGCCTCCGTCCAGGCACGGCCTGGAAGCAGCGGCAGAAGCGCGAGCAGGCCGCGGCGGCCCAGGGCAAGAGGACGGTGCATGGCGCCAGTTTGCGGACCCGGCCTTAAACGACGGCTAACGCGCCCGGCCCCGTCCCCTGCCGGGGCCCGGTCCGGGGCCCGATCCGGGTGGCGGCCGCGGTGGCGCCGTTGACTCCCAGGCCACCGCGCCGCTATACGCTGCGCCCTCCGGCCACCCAGGTGCCAACTGCCTGGGGATGCTGGCGGTCAGTCATGGCCGAACCACCCACATTGTCCGGGCGAACCCGCCCAGCAGCACCGGACCTCCGAAAGCCCGAGCGCGAACATGACCTATGCAGTGATCCGCACCGGCGGCAAGCAGTACCGCGTCACTCCCGATGCGCTGCTCACCGTCGAGAAGCTCGAGGCCGAGCATGGCGCCACCATCACCTTCCATGATGTGCTGGCCGTTGGCACCGAGGCCGGCCTGACCGTCGGCGCGCCGACCGTTCCGGGTGCGACCGTCACCGCGGTGGTCGAGGGCCAGACGCGCGGCGACAAGGTGATCATCTTCAAGAAGCGCCGCCGGAAGAACAGCCGCCGGAAGAACGGCCATCGCCAGATGCAGACCGTGCTCCGCATCTCCGCCATCGCCGCCGCCTGATCAGTAGCGACAGAAAGGAACCCCCACCATGGCACACAAAAAGGCCGGCGGTTCGTCGCGCAACGGGCGCGACTCGGCTGGCAAGCGTCTCGGCGTGAAGCGCTCGGACGGCCAGTTCGTCCAGGCCGGCAACATCATCGTTACCCAGCGCGGCACGAAGATGCGCCCGGGCACCAATGTGCTCGTCGGCCGCACCCATTCCCTGCACGCGACCGTCGACGGCCATGTGAAGTTCGAGCGCAAGGCCGAAGGCCGCGTTCAGGTTTCCATCACGCCGATGGCCGTCGCGGCCGAATAAGGACCCGCCCCCTGGCAGGGTTCCGGACGGGGGCCGCATGGCCCCCGTTCGCGTTTCCAGGCTGGGATGCAACCCCATGAAATTCCTCGACGAAGCCAAGGTCCACGTGAAGGCCGGCGACGGCGGAGATGGCGTCATCGCCTTCCGGCGTGAGAAGTTCATCGAATACGGCGGCCCGGATGGCGGCAATGGCGGCAAGGGCGGCGATGTCATTATCGAGGCGGTGGACGGGCTGAACACCCTGATCGACTACCGCTACGCCCAGCATTTCAAGTCCCGCAAGGGCGGCAATGGCGCGGGCCAGGACCGCAGCGGCGCCGGCTCCGACGACGTCATCATGAAGGTGCCCGTCGGCACCCAGATCCTCGACGAGGACAAGGAAACGCTGCTGGCGGACCTGACCGAGGTCGGGCAGCGTGTCGTCATCGCCAAGGGCGGCGATGGCGGTTATGGCAACGCCACCTTCAAGTCGGCCACCAACCGGTCCCCACGCCGCGCCGACAAGGGCTGGCCGGGGGAGGAGCGGTCGATCTGGCTGCGCCTCAAGCTGATCGCCGATTCCGGCCTGCTCGGCCTGCCCAATGCCGGCAAGTCCACCTTCCTCGCCGCCGTCTCCGCGGCGCGGCCGAAGGTGGCGGACTATCCCTTCACCACCCTACACCCGCAGCTCGGCGTGGTGCGGCTGAACCCGGATGGCACGCCATCGCGCGACGGTTCGCTGGAATTCGTCCTGGCGGACATCCCCGGGCTGATCGAGGGCGCGCATGAAGGCGCCGGCCTCGGCACACGCTTCCTCGGCCATGTCGAGCGCTGCGCGGTCCTGCTGCATCTGGTGGACGGCACCGCCGCTGACCCGGCCGCCGCCTACCGCACCATCCGCGAGGAACTCGCCGGCTATGGAGGCGGGCTGGCGGACAAGCCGGAGGTAGTGGCGCTGAACAAGTCGGATGCCATGACCCCGCAGGCCACCGCCTCCCGCCTCAAGGCTCTGTCCAAGGCGGCGGGGCGGCCAGCGCTGCTGGTTTCAGGCGCCACCGGGGCCGGGGTGAAGCAGGTGCTGTACGCGCTGTACCAGCAGATTCTGGCCGACCGCCAAGGCTGAGAGCCCGCCGATGCTGCCCTCCCTCGCCACCGCCCGCCGCATCGTCGTCAAGATCGGCTCCGCCCTTGTGGTGGACAACGCCACCGCCGCGCCGCGCGCCGCCTGGCTGGCCGGCGTCGCGCAGGATGTGGCGGCGCTGCGGGCGCGGGGGGCGGAGGTGATCCTCGTCTCCTCCGGCGCCATCGCACTCGCCCGCCATGCGCTCGGCCTGACCCGTAAGAAGACGCTGCGGCTGGAGGAGAAGCAGGCGGCCGCCGCCGTCGGACAGATTCGCCTGGCCGGCGCCTGGGCCGATGCGCTCTCCGCCGTGCAGCTCAACGCCGCGCAGCTGCTGCTGACGCTGGAGGATAGCGAGGATCGCCGCCGCTACCTGAATGCACGCGCCACGCTGAACACGCTGCTGGCGCTCGGCTGCATCCCCGTCATCAACGAGAACGACACCGTCGCCACGGCCGAAATCCGCTTCGGCGACAATGACCGCCTGGCCGCCCGGGTGGCGGAGATGGTGGAAGCGGATGCGCTGGTGCTGCTCTCCGACATCGACGGCCTTTATACCGCCGACCCGCGCCGCGACCCCGCCGCGGCCCATATCCCTGTGGTGGAGCACATCACGGAGGAGATCATGGCCATGGGGGGGGAGCCACCGCCCGGCTATTCCTCCGGCGGCATGCGCACCAAGCTGATCGCCGCGCGCATCGCCACCGGCGCCGGCTGCGCCATGGCCATCGCGCTTGGCGCGCGGGACCGCCCCCTGCTGGCCATGGAACAGGGCGCGCCCTGCACATGGTTCCTGCCCGAGGGCGAGGGCCGTTCCGCACGCAAGCGCTGGATCGCCGGCAGCCTGGCGCCGCTCGGCGCGCTGGTGGTGGATGCCGGCGCGGCCCGCGCGCTGACGCGCGGATCGTCCCTACTGCCCGCCGGCGTGCGCGCCGTGGAGGGCAGTTTCCAGCGCGGCGACCCGGTCAGCGTGCGGGACGAAGCCGGGCGGGTGCTGGCGCGCGGCCTCGTCGCCTATGATTCCGGCGACGCGGCGCGCATCGCCGGCCATCGCAGCGAGGAACTCGAAAACATCCTCGGCTGGCGTGGCCGGGACGAGATCATCCATCGGGACGATCTGGTGCTGCTGGCCCTGGCGGGCTGAAGGCTTCACCCCGTCCTGGCACCTGTATACAAGGAAGGTGCCAGAAAACGGGAGTCCAAGAATGAACCGTCTCACGCGCCGCGGCCTGCTGGCCGCCAGCGCCCTGCCCCTCGTGGCACCTTCCTTGGCGCCCGCGCAGGAGGCCTTCCCCAACCGCCCCATCCGCATCGTCGTCGGCTATACGCCGGGTGGTGCCACCGATATCGCGGTGCGCGCCTTCAGCCCGCGCATGGGCGAAATCCTCGGCCAGTCGGTGGTGGTGGAGAACCGCCCCGGCGCCGGCGGCAATATCGCGATGGACGCGGTGGCGCGATCGCCGGCCGATGGCCATACGCTGCTATTGGGGACCATCGGCACGCTGGTGATCAACCCCATGGTCATGCGCATGCCGGTCGATCCGTTGCGCGACTTGGCGCCGGTGTCCATCGCGGTCGATGTGTTCAATATCCTGGCCGTGCCGGCGGACCGCCCCTGGCGCAGCGTGGCGGATCTGGTGGCCGCGGCGAAGGCGGAGCCAGGCAAGCTGTCCTGGGGCCATAGTGGCATCGGCGGGTCGCCGCATCTTTGCGGCCTGATGCTCGACAAGCTGGCGGGGCTTGAGACCATCGGCGTGTCCTATCGCGGCGGCGCGCAGGTGGCGAACGACCTGTTGTCCGGCCGGCTGGACTACTCCTTCGCCACCGCGCCCTCCGTCATGCAGCATGTGGAGTCGGGCCGGCTGCGGGCGCTGGCGGTGCCGACCGCGCGGCGGTCCCGCCTGCTGCCGCAGATCCCGACCGTCGCCGAAGGCGGCGTCACCGGCTTCGACGTGGCCTCCTGGTACGCCATCACCGCGCCCAGCGGCACGCCGGCGCCCGTCGTCTCCAGGCTCGCGGATGCCATGCGACAGGCGCTGGAGGACCGGGAGGTCGTGGCGATCCTGAACCGCAATGGGCTGGAGCCGATGCCCACCACCCCCGCCGCCTTCGCCGAGGCCTGGGCCGGCGAGCGCGCCAAGTGGGAACCGATCGTGCGCGAGGGCGGGCTGCGGGTGGACTGAGACCCCTCAGCCCTCCTGTGTGAGGCTGTCCAGCGCGGCGGCCAGAATCCGGTCGGACAGGGCCGGATCGGCCACCGCGCGCGACAGCATCAGGGCCCCGACCATGGTGGACATCACCGCCAGCGCCCGCTCCTCCGCCGGGCGCGCGTCATCCGCCGGCAGCAGAGGGGCCAGTCGCCCGGCGAAGCCGGCGACGCCGGTGGTGAAAACCTCCCGCACCGCCGCGCCCTGCCGCGCCGCCTCCGGCCCGATGGCGGCAATGGCGCAGCCGGCGCCGGGGGCGTCGCGGTGGCGTGGCGACAGGTAGCGCCCCACCACCGTGGCCAGGCTGCCGCCTTCCGCCAGCGCCTGGCGCGTCTTCTCGCCGCTGGCCGCCATGGCCTGGGCCAGGGCCTCGGCCACCAGCCGCTCCTTCGATCCGAACTGGCTGTAGAGCCCGCCATGGGTCAGGCCGGCGGCGCGGGTCAGCGCATCCACCCCCACCCCATCGATGCCGCATTCGCGGATCAGCCGCGCCGTCTCGGTAAGGATCCGCGCCCGGTTCTCCGCCGCCTGCTGCTTCGAGACCCGCATCGTTCTTCCCCTTTCGGCGCCGCGGCACCCGCTTGACATGGTTTGATGGCGAGCGCAATCAATCGCCGTATTGATGGCGATCGCCATGAAACGGAGACGGCGGATGCGAATCCTGATCCTCGGCGCAGGTGCGCTGGGCGGGTATTATGGGCTGCGCCTTGCCGAGGCCGGTGCGGAGCCGCGCTTCCTGGTCCGCCCCGGCCGTGCCCGGCAACTCGTCGAACAGGGGCTGCGCCTGCAGTCCGGCGGCGCCCTGTTGCAGCGGCCCGTCCACACCGTGCTCTCGGCCGCCGAGTCCGGTCCCGCGGACCTCATCCTGCTGACCTGCAAGGCCTATGACCTGCCGGCCGCCATCGAGGCCATCGCCCCCGCCATGGCCCCGCACAGCCTGGTGCTGCCGCTGCTGAACGGCCTGGCGCATCTCGATGCGCTGGATCAGCGCTTCGGCGCGGACCGCGTGCTGGGCGGCGTCGCCTATATCGCGGCGACCCTCGGCGCCGACGGGCTGATCCACCACACCAGCCCCGCCGACACGCTGGTCTTCGGCGCCCGCGACGGCCGCCAAGCCGCCGCGATGGCGGCCCTGGCCGAGGCCTTCGCCGCCACCCCCGTCGCCGCCCGCCTCTCCGACGACATCCTCCAGGAGCTCTGGGAGAAGTGGTGCATGCTGGCGGCCGGCGCGGCGCTGTGCTGCCTGATGCGCGGCACGGTGGGCGATGTGATGGCCACCACCCATGGCGCCGCCCTCGCCCAGGCACTGCTTGAGGAAGCGCGCGCCGTCGCCGCCGCGGTTGGTCATCCGCCGCGCCCCGCCGCGGCCGCGCAGGCCACGCGCATGCTCACCGATCCCGCCTCACGCTGGGCCGCCTCCATGATGCGCGACCTGGAGGCCGGGGCACCGCGGCTGGAGGCCGACCACATCCTCGGCGACCTGATCCGTCGCGCCGAGACGGCGTCCATTTCCGTCAAGCTGATCGAGGCCGCCTACTGCCAATTGCAGGTCCATGCCGCGCGCCAGGCCGCGCGCTGAATCGGAGAGTCCCCATGACACATGCCAACACCGCCCTCATCACCGGCGCCTCCAGCGGCATCGGCGCCGTCTATGCCGACCGCCTGGCCCGGCGCGGCCATGACCTGATCCTGGTCGCCCGCGACGCCGCGCGCCTCGACGCGCTCGCCACCCGCCTGCGCGCCGAAACCGGCCGCGCGGTCGCGGTGCTGGTCGCCGATCTCACCGATCCGCAGGACCTCCGTCGGGTCGAGACGCGACTGCGAGAGGACGCGTCCATCGCCATGCTGGTGAACAATGCCGGCATGAGCGTCTCCGGCACCCTGGCCGAAGCTGATCCCGATCGGCTGGAGATGATGGTGGCGCTGAACATCACCGCGCCGATGCGCCTGGCCGCCGCCGTGGCGTCGGCCTTCGTCGCGCGCGGCGGCGGCACCATCATCAACATCGCCTCCGTCCTCGCCCTGGCGCCGGAGTTGTTCAACGGCGTCTACAGCGGCACCAAGGCCTTCGTGCTGAACCTCACCCGCTCGATGCAGAGCGAGCTCGGCCCGAGGGGCCTGCGCATCCAGGCAGTGCTGCCGGGCGGGACGCGCACCGCGATCTGGGAAAAGTCGGGCGTCGACATCGCGACCCTGCCCGCCACCATGCTGATGGATGTGGAGGAGATGGTGGACGCCGCGCTGGCCGGCCTCGATGCCGGGGAGGCCGTGACCATCCCCTCCCTGCCCGAGATCGCGGATTGGCAGGCCTTTGAGGCGGCGCGCTTCGCCCTCGGCCCCAATCTGTCGCGCAACCAGGCCGCGGCGCGCTACCAGTCATGACCGCGCTGCACCCCGCGCCGCCCGCCGCGGCATTGGCCAGCCAGATGAGCCCGCGCACGCGGCTGCTGCTGGAAGGGCGCGTGGTGCCGACGCTGCTGCGCCTGGCCTGGCCGAACACGCTGGTGATGCTGGCCCAGGCCTCCGTCGGGCTGATCGAGACCTGGTGGGTGGCGCATCTCGGCACCGATGCCCTGGCCGCCATGGCGCTGGTCTTTCCCGGCTTCATGATGATGCAGATGCTCTCCGCCGGCGCGATCGGCGGCGGCATCTCCTCCGCCATTGCCCGTGCCCTGGGCGCCGGGCGGCGGGAGGATGCGGATGCGCTGGCGCTGCATGCGCTGATCATCAACCTCGTGCTTGGCCTTGGCTTCTCGGCGCTGCTGATCCTGGGCGGGCCGGCGCTGTATGCCGCGCTGGGTGGGGAGGGGCGGTCGCTGCAACTCGCGCTGGACTACTCCAATGTGGTGTTCGGCGGCGCGGTGCTGGTCTGGCTGTCCAATGCCTTCGCCAGCATGCTGCGCGGCACCGGCAATATGCTGCTGCCGGCCACCGCCATCATCGCCGGCGTGGTGCTGCTGGTGCCGCTCTCACCCTTGCTGATCCAGGGCTTCGGACCGATCCCGGCCTTCGGCATCCAGGGCGCCGGCTATGCGGTGCTGTCGGGGCTGGCGCTGTCCACCTTGGTGTTGGCCTGGGCCGTGCTGACAGGGCGCGGCACGCTGCGGCTGCGGCCGGTGCCGCCGCGCGCGAAGCTGTTCGGCGACATCCTGGGCGTCGGCGCCGTCGCCTCGATCAGCACCTTGCAGACCACTCTGACCATCGCGCTGACCACCGCTGTGGTGGCGCGTGCCGGCGGGCCCGATGCGGTGGCGGGCTATGGCACCGGCACGAGGCTGGAATATCTGCTGGTGCCGCTGGTCTTCGGGCTGGGCGCGCCGCTGGTCGCCATGGTCGGCACCAATATCGGCGCCGGCCGCACCGACCGCGCGCTGCGCATCGCGCTGGTCGGCGGCGCGATGGCCTTCGTGATGACGGAGACGGTGGGCCTCGCCGCCGCCATCTGGCCGCAGGCCTGGCTCGGCCTGTTCGGCGACGATCCGCGCATGATCGAAACCGGCAGCGCCTATCTGCGCCTCGTCGGCCCGGCCTACGGTTTCTTCGGCCTCGGGCTGGCGCTGTACTTCGCCTCCCAGGGCGCCGGGCGGCTATTTTGGCCGCTGCTCGCGGGGCTGCTGCGGCTGATCGTCGCGGTAGGTGGCGGCTGGCTGATGCTGCGATTGACGGGATCGCTCTCCGGCGTCTTCGCCGCGCTGGCCGCCGGCATGCTCGTCTATGGCGTGATGCTGGCGCTGGTCATCCGTGCCGGAGGCTGGTCGCGCCGCCACTGAGGGGATTTGCCGGCCGGGTTGGGATGCGCGCAGGATACCACCCTCCCCAGGCCGAAGGTCCCGCCGATGCGCCGCACCCTCCTCCTCGCCGCCGCCCTGCTGCCATGGCTGGCCGCGCCCGTTGCCGCACAAACCACGCTGCGCATCGGCATCGGCGCCGATCCCAACATGCTCGACCCGGCGCAATCCGGCTCCTTCGTCGAGCGCGTGGTCTTCGCCGCCATGTGCGACAAGCTGGTGGATATCGGGCCGGATCTGCAATTCCGCCCGGAACTCGCCACCGCCTGGGAATGGGCGCCGGATGGCCGCGCGCTGACCCTGACCCTGCGCGAGGGCGCGCGCTTCCAGGATGGCACGCCGATCGACGCCGCGGCGGTGAAGGCCAATCTCGATCGCTACCGCACCGCGCGCGAAAGCCGCCGGCGCACGGAATTGCAGCCGGTGACGGCGGTGGAAACGCCGGATGCGCGCACCGTGCGGCTCGTGCTCTCCGCCCCCTTCGCACCGCTGCTCTCCGTGCTGGCAGATCGCGCCGGCATGATGCTGTCGCCCGCCGTGCTGCCGCTGGCCGAGCGGGTCTGGGAAAATCCCGTCTGCTCCGGCCCCTTCATGCTGACCCGGCGCGTCGCGCAGGACCGGATCGAGATGCAGAAATTCGCGGGCCATTGGAACGCCGCGAACATCCATGCCGATCGCCTGGTGTTCCTGCCGATCCCCGACAACAATGTCCGCCTGCTGAATCTGCGCGCCGGCCAGCTCGACCTGATCGAGCGTGTGGCGCCGGTGGACCTTCCCTCTGTCGAGCGTGACCAGCGGCTCCGCCTAGTGGCGGGGGATTCCATCGCCTACCAGACCATCAGCATCAATGTCGGCCACGGCCCGCTCGCCGCCAGGCCGCTCGGCGCCGATGCCCGGGTGCGGGAGGCTTTTGAGCGCAGCATCGACCGCGCCATCATCAACCAGGTGGCGCTGGAAGGCCGCTTCACCGCGAACAACCAGGCGGAGCCGCCCGGCACTGCCTACCACTTTCCGGAACTCGCCGCCCCGCCGCGCGACCCGGCCGCGGCGCGCGCTTTGCTTCGCGCGGCGGGGCATGAGCGGGTGGCCTTCACGCTGAAGGTGCCGAACCAGCCAACGGAAGCCCAGGTGGCGGAGATCATCCAGTCGATGGCGGCCGAAGGCGGCTTCGACATCCGCGTCGAATTGCTGGAAGCCGCCGCGCTGGTCGCCGCGACCGAGCGGGGCGACTACGAGGCCTCGATGAATATCTGGTCGGGCCGGCCCGATCCGGATGGCAATATCGCGCCCTGGATCGCCACCGGCGGCTTTCTCAACCGCGGGCGCTACGCGAATGCGGAGGTCGATGCGCTGCTGGCCTCGGCGCGCGCGGTGACGGAGACGGCCCAGCGCCAGCCGCTGTATCGCCAGGCCACGGCGCTGTGGCTGGCCGATCGCCCCTATCTGATGCTGTATCATTACCGCTGGTTCTGGGCGATGGGGCGGGGCGTGGAAGGCTTCGTGCCCAGCCCTGACGGAATCATCCGCTTTGCCGGGCTGCGGGTCGGGCGGTAGCCACAAAAAAGGGGCGGCCCTTGCGGACCGCCCCCTGTTCAACGCGAAGTCTTCGATCAGCCGCGGAAGCCGGTATCCGCACGCTGCGCCGCGGCACCGACCGGCACCCAGATGGTGCGCTGGCTCTCGCCGCTGCCCACCGTCACGGCGCGGACGCCCGTCCGGCCCTGCTGGACGAAGCTGTTATCCGTGTGGCGGACATGCACGCTGCCATTCGGCTCCTCGGTCACCGTCACGGCACCGCCGCCGACGATGTTGCGGGCCGGGCCGGGGCCATAGACCACCTGGGCATTCTCACCGCTGCCCACCACCTGCGGGTAGCTGTTCTCGGCGATGGTCTGGGCGGAGGCCGGGACGGCCAGGGCCAGGGTGCCGGCGGCCAGGGCGGCGGCGGCGATATGATGAAAACGGGTCATCTCAGTTCTTCCTTATTCGTGCGGTCGCGGCGGGAATCGCCGCGGCCCGGTTTGGTGTTCAGGAATGCGGGTTCAGCGGCCGTTGCTGCCGGCCCCGGCCAGGAGGCGGGCGCTCTCGGCGGCCGGAACCCAGGCGGTGGTCACGTTCTCGCCGCTGCCGATGGTCACCGGCACCAGCCCGGCCGGCGCCCGCTGGGCGAGGGCAGGGTTGCTGTGGGTGACGCGCCAGGCGCCGTCATGGCCGGTCGTCGTGGTCACGGCACCGCCGCCCACGATGTTCTGCGTCGTCGCCGGTCCATACTCCACGGAAGCATTCTCACCAGTCCCGACCACGCGGGGGTAAGAAATGTCGTTCGCCAGGGCCGGCACGGCGAAGCTCAGGGCTCCGGCGGCAAGCAGCGCGGTGGCGATGCGGTTGATGGGGTTCATCGTCGTATCCTTCGTCATACTTGCTGATGCCCTCCGCAACATTGGCGGTCCGCTTCAGCGTTGAGCGTGAGATAGTCCCCACCCCTTCGCACCACCAATCGGCAGACCGCATCGCCGCCATCACCGAAAGCGATGACACGGCCGCGTGATCGCGGTTGCGTCCGGGCTCGTTGCAACAGGATGCGCGCGCTTCCCTCGCCACCGGCTGCGCGCTACCTCTCGCATCAGGAGAAACCCGTCATGACCGTCCTGGCCGATGAGACCGCCCGCCTGCTCGATACAGCTGCCCGCGCCGCCCGTGAGGCCGCGCGCAGCCTGAGCGTGGCGCCGCGACCGCAGCGGGATGCGGCGCTGATGGCGGCGGCGGCGGCCTTGCGGGCCCGCGCCGCGCTGGTGCTGGCGGCGAATGCCGAGGATCTGGCAGCCGCGCCGGAGCTGACCGCCGCCTTCCGCGACCGCCTGGCGCTGACGCCCGCGCGGGTGGAGGCGATGGCCGCGGCGGTGGAGGAGGTGGCGGCGCTGCCCGATCCCGTGGGCCGCGTGCTGGCCGAATGGACGCGGCCCAATGGCCTGGTGATCCGCCGCGTGGCGCAGCCGCTCGGCGTCATCGGCATGATCTATGAAAGCCGCCCCAATGTCGGCGCCGATGCCGCCGCGCTCTGCCTGAAGGCCGGCAGCGCCGTGATCCTGCGCGGCGGCAAGGAATCGCTGCGCAGCGCGGCCGCCATCCATGGCTGCATGGTGGAAGGGCTGCGCGCCGCCGGCCTGCCGGAAGCCGCCGTGCAGGTGGCGCCGACCGCGGATCGCGGCTTCGTCGGCGCCATGCTGCGCGCCGCCGGGCTGATCGACCTGATCATCCCGCGCGGCGGCAAGGGGCTGGTGACGCGGGTGCAGGCGGAGGCGCGGGTGCCTGTGCTCGCCCATGCCGAGGGCCTCTGCCACACCTATATCCACGCCGCCGCCGACCCGGCCATGGCGCGGCAGGTGCTGGCCAATGCGAAGATGCGCCGCACGGGTGTGTGCGGGTCCACCGAGACCCTGCTGATCGACGCCGCCATCGCGCCGACCCTGCTGCCGCTGTTGGTCGCCGATTTGCGTGCGCTCGGCTGCGATTTCCGCGCCGATGATCGTGCACGGGTGCTCCTGCCGGAATTGCCGGCCGCCACCGATGCGGATTTCGCCACCGAATGGTTGGACTCCATCCTGTCCGTAAAAGTGGTGGACGGCGTGGAGGCGGCGCTGGACCACATCGCCCGCTACGGCAGCGAGCATACCGAGGCGATCATCACCCAGGACGAGACCGCAGCGCGGCACTTCCTGGACAACATCGCCTCCGCCGTCGGCATGTGGAATGCCTCCACCCAGTTCTGCGATGGCGGTGAATTCGGCTTCGGCGCCGAGATCGGCATCGCCACCGGCCGGCTGCATGCGCGCGGCCCGGTGGGGCCGGAACAGCTTTGCACCTTCCGCTACCAGGTGATCGGCACGGGGCAGACACGTCCCTGACCGCCACCGCCGAGGGGGAAACGTCGCCATGAAAAAGACCGCCGCCGCGATGCTCGCCGTGCTCGCCACCCCGCTGACCTCCGCCGCCGCCTGCCCGGAACCGGCGGAGGTGGCGCGCCTGGCCGCCGCCATCCTGGACCGCCGCGCGCCGCCATCCCCGCCGGTTCTGGACATGGCGGAGGCGCTATGCGCGCGAAACCTGCTGGTGGCGGCCCTCGCGCAGCCCTGGGGTGACCGCGCCGGCTGGAAGGTGGGGCTGACCAATGCGACGGCGCAGCAGCGCTTCGGCGTGCCGCATCCGGTGGCCGGCGCCATCTTCCAGGGCACGCTGCGGGCGCGTTCCGGCGCCGAGATCCCGGCCGCCTTCGGCATCGCCCCCGCCGTGGAAAGCGACCTGCTGGTGCGGGTGCGGGATGAGGGGGTGAATGAGGCCGGTGCCGATCCCGTCGCGCTGCTGCGCCATCTGGATGTGGTGATCCCCTTCATCGAACTGCCCGACCTGGTGCATGGCGCCGGCACCAACTGGTCCGGCCCGCTGCTGGTCTCGATCAATGTCGGTGCCCGGCTCGGCGTGCTCGGCGATGAAATCCCGGTGCAGGCGACGCCCGAATTTGCCGCTGCGCTGGCCGATATGCAGGTGGTGCTGAGCGCCGATGGGCAGGAGCTGGCGCGCGCCCCGGGCCGCGCATTGCTCGGCCATCCGCTGGCGGCGCTGGCCTGGCTGGTGGAGGATCTGCGGGCCCAGGGGCTGCGGCTGCGGGCGGGCGAATATGTCTCGCTCGGCGGCTTTTCGCCGGCGCTGCCGGCGCAGGCCGGCCGTGACTATACGGCGACCTATACCGGGCTTCTGGCGCAGCCCGCCTCGGTCACCGTCCGCCTGCGATGAGGCCGTGACACTCAACCCCTGGGGGGATCGCCGGCGGCGGCGAATCGGCCTGCTCGGCGGCAGCTTCAACCCGGCCCATGCCGGGCATTTGCATGTCGCCCAGGCGGTGCGGCGGGCGCTGCGGCTGGATGAGGTCTGGCTGATGGTCTCGCCGGGCAATCCGCTGAAGCCGGCACGCGGCATGGCCAGCTTCGCGGCGCGGCTGGACTCGGCGCGGGCGATTGCCGATGGGCGGCGCATCCGCGCCACGGGAATCGAGGCGGCGATGGGCACGCGCTACAGCATCGACACGCTGGCCGCGCTGCGGCGACGCTTTCCGCGGGCGCGCTTCGTCTTCGTGATCGGCGCGGACAATCTGTGGCAATTGCCACGCTGGCACGGCTGGCGCTGGATCGCGGCCAAGACGCCGGTGGCGGTGCTGCCGCGTCCGGGCTGGACGCGCAAGGCGCTGGCGGGGCAAGCCGCGCAGGCTCTGGCACGGCACCGTCGGCGGCCTGGTGCGTTGCTGGCCAAGAGGCCGCGCGACGTGGCGCATGCGCCCTGGTGCTTCGTGGCCACCACGGAGCATGCCGCCTCCGCCACGGCGATCCGCGCCGCATCGGGCGCGGCGTGAATTGCGTTTTTGTGCTACAGCGCCGGCAACGGCATTTTTCATGAAGAGGAGGCGGCCATTCCCCGCACGCCCAAAACCCCTGAATCGACGACCGCTGCGTCGACAACCGGGGAGCCAATGACACCGCAGCGCCCGACCGCCATGGCGGCCCGGGCGGCCGCCCCCGCGCGCCGCACGGCCGCGGCCAAGCCGGCAGCGAAGGCCAAGGCGCCGGCGAAGGCTGCCGCGAAGCCGAAGGCCGCTCCTAAGGCCGCCGCCAAGGCCAAGGCGCCCGCCAAGGCCGCCGCGAAGCCGAAGGCTGCGCCCAAGGTCGCCGCAAAGGCCAAGGCACCCGCCAAGGCCGCCGCGAAGCCGAAGGCCGCGCCCAAGGCCGCCGCCAAAGCCAAGGCACCCGCCAAGGCTGCCGCGAAGCCAAAGGCTGCGCCCAAGGTCGCCGCAAAGACCAAGGCTCCTGCTAAGGCTGCCGCGAAGCCGAAGGCCGCTCCGAAGACCGTCGCCAAGGCCAAGGCTCCTGCCAAGGCTGCCGCGAAGCCGAAGGCCGCGCCTAAGGCCCCCGCAAAGGCCAAGGCGCCCGCCAAGGCTGCCGCGAAGCCGAAGGCCGCGCCTAAGGCCCCCGCAAAGGCCAAGGCGCCCGCCAAGGCTGCCGCGAAGCCGAAGGCCGCGCCTAAGACCACCGCCAAGCCCGCCGCAAAGCCGAAGGCCGCGCCCAAGACCGCTGCGCCCGAAGCCGCCGCGCCGAAGCCCCGGGCCACCCGTAAGCCCAAGGTCGCGACCGCCGAGGTCCCGGCGGTCGAGGCGCCAGCGCCCAAGCCGCCCGCCACCCGCAAGCCGAAGGCCCGCCTGGCCGAGCCGATCGTCGAGATCCCGGCGATCGAAACCCACACGCCCAAGCCTCGGGCGACACGCAGGACCAAGGCCGACACGGCGGTGATGCCCGCCGAAGCAGCCGTCGAAGCCGAGGCCCCGGCCGAAGCTCCGCCGCCCGCCGAAGCCGAGGCGCCCGCCCCGCGCAAGCGCGCCCCGCGCAAGCCGAAGGCCGTTCCGGCGGCCGAGGAGGAGGCCGCCCCGGCCCCCGATTCCACCGGCCCGCGGCCGACCCGAACCCCGCGGGAGCGTCAGAAGGTAGAGCCCGCTTTGCTCGACCGGCTGGTCGCCGCCGCAGAGGAAAGCCTGGATGCGGACAAGGCCGAGAACATTCTCGTCCTCGATGTCACCGGCCGCGCCGACTATGCCGACCGGCTGGTGATCGCCAGCGCCCTGTCGGATCGCCAGATGCAGGCGATGGCCGTGCATCTGGTGGATGCCTTCGAGAAGGAAGGCCTCAAGCTGCGCCGCGATGCCACCCAGGCCTCCCCGGACTGGGTGTTGATCGATGCCGGCGACCTCGTCGTGCATCTGTTCAAGCCAGAGGCTCGCGCCATGTACGGCCTGGAACGGATGTGGGGCCCCGACAGCCCCGCCGCGACCGAGGCGGAAGAAGACCGCACGCCGCTGCCCGATGACGGCAGCGTGCCAGAGCCAGGCATCGAGGACGACGACGACGACGACACTTTCGAATAAGTCGCCGCGCCTGATTGCCATCGGCAGGATGAAGGCGGGGCCGGAACGCGCGCTGTTCGAACAGTACGCGGCCCGGCTCCGCCCCGGCCTGGCGGTGACCGAGTTGCCGGAGGGCCAGGGCGCCAACCCCGCCGAGATCCGCCGTCGTGAAGGTGCCGCCCTGCTCGCCGCACTGCCGGAGGCGGCGCAGGTCGTGGCGCTCGACCTCGGCGGCAAGGCGCCGACAACCGAAGCGCTCGCCGCCATGGCCCTGAAATGGGAGGAGGCGGCGCGGCCGCTGTGCTTCCTGATCGGGGGCACGGAGGGGCTGGACCCCGCGGTGCTGTCCCGTGCCGATCATCTGCTGTCCCTCGGCCCGCTGACCTGGCCGCATTTCCTGGTGCGCGGGCTGCTGGCCGAACAACTGTTCCGCGTGCAGGCGATCCGCACCAATCATCCCTATCACAGGGCCTGGCGTCCTGCTTGACTGTGCCGGCACCCGCCGGAGCACGACGCCATGACCCTGCTGATTCTCGCCGCCCTGTTCTGGATCGGGGTGCATGTCGGCATTTCGGGCACCGCGCTGCGCGGCCGGGCCGTCGCGGCGCTGGGCGAGAAGGGCTTCATGATCGCCTTCTCGCTGACCTCCTTCCTCGCCATCTTCCTGCTGGTCATCGCCTGGCGCGCGGCGCCGACCACGCCGCTGTGGTTCGCGGGGCGGGAGCTGCGCTGGCTGCTGGCCGCGCTGATGCTGCCGACGCTGGTGCTGTTCATGACCAGCCACAAGCGCAACCCGACCGCCGTGGGCACCAAAGGCCTGGGGGAGGAGCCGCGCGGCATCCAGCGCGTCACCCGCCACCCGATGCTGTGGTCCTTCGCGCTCTGGGCGGCCATCCACATCATCGGCAATGGCGACACCGCCGCCATCGTCTTCTTCGGTGCCTTCCTGGTCACGGCGCTCGCGGGCATGCCCTCGATCGACGCCAAGCTGGCGGCGCGGCATCCCGAGGCCTGGCCGGGTTTTGAGGCCCGCACCAGCATCATCCCCTTCGCTGCCATCGCGGCCGGCCGCAACCAGCTGGTCCTGCGCGAGGTCGGGCTGATGCCGCCGCTGGTCGGGCTGCTGCTCTGGGCCGTGCTGCTGCATTTCCACCGCCACATCTTCGGCGTGCCGGCGATCCTGATGTAACCGATTCGCCCCCTTGAACGCGGCGCGCCAAGGGGCCATTCCCTGCGCCGCCTCCAAGGACAATCGAATCGATGCAGGAAGTCATGACCTCGGCCGACGCCGGGGATTCGCGGCGGGCGCGTGCCGCGCGGCTGGTGCTCTCACCCGGCTTCCAGAAGCTGGTGATCGGGCTGATCGTGCTGAACGCCGTGACGCTCGGGCTCGAAACCTCCAACAGCGTCATGGCGATGATGGGCGATGCGCTGGTGGCGCTGGACCATCTGCTGCTGTGGCTGTTCACGGCGGAATTGGCGCTGCGCATCTACGCCTTCCGCGGCCGCTTCTTCCGCGACCCCTGGGGCATCTTCGACCTGCTGGTGGTGGGCATCGCCTGGGTGCCTTCCAGCGGTCCGCTGGCCGTCCTTCGCGCCTTGCGCGTGCTGCGCGTGATGCGGCTGATCAGCGTGGTGCCGAGCCTGCGCAACGTGGTGGAGGCGATGCTGGCGGCGCTGCCCGGCATGGGCAGCATCGTGCTGCTGATGCTGCTGATCTTCTACGTCTTCGCCGTGATGTCGGTGAAACTGTTCGGGGAGCCGATGCCGGAGCAGTTCGGCGATCTGGGCGCCGCCTTCTTCACCCTGTTCCAGCTGATGACCCTGGATGACTGGGCCAATATCGTGAAGCCGGCGATGGAGGCGGAGCCCTATGCGCTGCTGTTCTTCCTGCCCTTCATCCTGGTCGCCACCTTCGTCGTGCTGAACCTGTTCATCGGCGTCATCGTCGAATCGATCCAGACGCTGCGCGAACAGCGCGAAAGCGCCGATGTCGCCGCGACCCAGGCCGCGGCCGATGCGGTGCGCAGCGAGGCGCATGCGGACAGCCAGGTGCTGCTGGCAGAGATCCGCGCGCTGCGGGCGGAGATGGCGGAGCTGCGCCGCCCGGCTTGACCCGGCGGTGGCGTTGACCGGGGCGCGTGGCCGGCGTTAGGCAATTCCCCTCCCCTGCGCCGGATGCCCTGCCCATGAGCCCTCCCGCCCACCGCCCCGTCATGCTGGCGATCCTCGATGGCTGGGGGTGGCGGGAGGAGGTGGCGGACAATGCGGTGCGCCAGGCCCATACCCCCACCTTCGACGCGCTCTGGGCTGCCGGGCCGCGCAATTTCCTGCACACCTCCGGCCATGATGTCGGCCTGCCGGCAGGGCAGATGGGCAATTCGGAGGTCGGGCACCTGAATATCGGTGCCGGCCGCGTGGTGATGCAGGATCTGGTGCGGATCGACGCGGCCGTCGCCGATGGCACCCTCAGCACCCTGCCCCATTTCACCGATCTGGTCGCCCGCATCCGGGCCACTGGCGGCGCGCTGCACCTGATGGGCCTGCTGTCTGAAGGCGGTGTGCACAGCCATCAGGCCCATGCCCTGGCTTTGGCGCGGGCCGCGACGGCGGCGGGGCTGAAGGTCTGGGTGCATGGCTGGACCGATGGCCGCGACACCGCCCCCGATTCCGCCGCCCGCTTCGTCGCGGCCTTCGAGGCGGCGCTGCCGGAGGGCGTGCGCATCGCCACCCTCTGTGGCCGCTACTTCGCCATGGACCGTGACAATCGCTGGGAGCGTGTGCAGCAGGCGCATGACGTGATGGTGCTGGGCAAGGGCACCCGTTTCCCGACCGCCGCCGCCGCCATCGCCGCGGCGCATGCCGCCGGCAGGACCGACGAATTCCTGCCCGCCGCCGCGATCGGCGACTATGCCTGCATGAACCACGGCGACGGCATGCTGTGCTTCAACTACCGCGCCGACCGGGTACGGGAGATCATGGCCTCCCTGCTCGACCCGGCGTTTTCCGGCTTTGCCGCCGACCCGACCATTCGCTTCGCGGCGGCGGCGGGGATGACGGCCTACAGCGCTGCCCTGGCGCCCTTCATGATGGCGCTGTTCCCGCCGCAATCCATGGCGAAGATCCTGGCCGAGGTGGTCGCCGATGCCGGCCTGAAGCAACTGCACATGGCGGAGACGGAGAAGTACCCGCACGTCACCTACTTCCTGAACGGCGGGGAGGAGAAGGCCTATGCCGGGGAGGACCGGATCATGGTCGCCTCCCCCAAGGTCGCCACCTATGACCTGCAACCCGAGATGTCCGCGCCCGAACTGACCGACAAATGCGTCGCCGCGATCAATTCGAAAAAATACGACCTGATCGTGCTGAACTTCGCCAATGCCGACATGGTCGGCCATACCGGCAGCCTGGCCGCCGCGATCCGCGCCTGCGAGGCGGTGGATGCCGGTCTCGGCCGCATCGCCGCCGCCATCCGCGCCGCCGGCGGCCAGCTTCTGGTCACCGCCGACCATGGCAATGCGGAGCTGATGCGCGACCCGGTGACCGGCGGGCCGCATACCGCCCACACCACCAACCCGGTGCCGGTGCTGCTGATGGGCGCGCCGGCCGGCGCGACCTTGGCGGAAGGTCGGCTGGCGGATCTGGCACCGACGCTGCTGGCCCTGCTGGGCCTGCCGCAGCCGGCGGAGATGACGGGGGTTTCGCTGCTGCGCGGCGGCTGATGCGCGCGGCGGCCGCCATCGCCTGAAACGAAAGTCCATAAGGCCAGTTGATCGGGCTATTCGGCCCAGCGCCTGGCCGTTAGCCTGCGATCCAAGGCGAACCGGCTTTCAGGACCGTGACATGACCCCCGAACAGGATTTCAGCTTCATCGATGGCGAGGGCCTCGATACGGCCACCGCCTATCGCCTGGTGGTCGGCTGCGTCGTACCGCGCCCGATCGCCTGGATCACCACGGTCGATGCGCAGGGGCGGGTGAATGCCGCCCCCTTCAGCTCCTACAACTACGTCGCCACCAGCCCGCCCATGCTGGCGATCAACATCGCCGCCCGGGCCGGCGATGGGGCGATGAAAGACACCGCCCGCAACATCCGGGAGAACGGCGAATTCGTCGTCAATGTCGCCACCGAGGCGACGATGGAAGCCATGCACCTCTCCGCCCAGGAATTCCCGCCGGATGAGAGCGAAGTGGAGGCGCTCGGCCTGGAATTGCTGCCCAGCCGGCGGGTGAAGCCGCCCCGGCTTGCGGCCACGCCGGTGCAGATGGAATGCCGGCTGGACCAGGCGGTGGTGCTCGGGCGCGGCGTCAACACGCTGTATATCGGGGAGATTGTCGCCTTCCACCTGTCCAGCACGGTGTTCGATGGCAGCCGGGTGGACAGCGCGAAGATGCGGCCGGTCGCGCGACTCGGGGGGCCCTACTACGCCGCGCTGGGGGAGATCTTCGACCGGCCGATGCTGCAACGCCCACCGGGCGGCGAGGGCTGGGCGAAGCCGAAGTAGCTCTTAGAGACCGTTTGAGAACACCGGCGGGTCGGTCCCGCGGCGCTTTTCCGCCCCTGCTGCGTTGCCGGATTTGCCGATGCAACCAGCATCGGCCGCATCCGGCGCCTGGCAGGAACGAAAAATCCCCTGCGGGCCCTCAGCCGCCGCCATTCTCAAACGGTCTCTCAACCCTCTCCCAGCCGCCGCCGCAGCGCGTAGATCTGATCGAGCAGGGACAGCACCAGCGGCAGCGCCTCCTCATTCACCGCCAGCGTGTCGCGCAGGTCGAGGATCAGGCGCACGCGCTCCACATCGATCTCCTGGAACAGCAGCACCTCACCCTCCGCCTCCGCCCGCACATGGCCGGCCATCACCCAGCCGCGCAGCTCCTCGGGGTCCAGGGTGGTGAAACGGGCACAGACGGTCTCGATGGTCATCATGGCGCGTCCTCCCCCAGCCTGGCGCGCGGATCGAAGGGGTGTTCGGGCTGCCAGTCGCGCAGGAAGGCCTCCAGCGCCGCATCCGGCTTGCCGATCACGACCTGGAGCTTCAGCAGCAGGTCGCCGGCCGCGCGGGCACCCTCCGCCGCCACGCCCTTGCCGCGCAGCCGCACCACCCGGCCGGTGTCGCTGGCCGGGGGCAGGGTGACGCGCAGCGGGCCGGCGGGGGCGGGCACCGTCACCGGGCCGCCCAGCACCGCCTCCCGCAGCGTCACCGGCAGGTCCATGTGCAGGTCGAAGCCGTCGCGGCGGAACAGCGGGTGGTCCGCCACCTCCAGCTCGATCACCGCATGGCCGGGCGGCCCGCCATTGCGGCCGGGCGCGCCCTGCCCGCGCAGCCGCAGCGACTGGCCGCTGACCACGCCGGGCGGAATCCGCACGCTGAGCTGCTTGCCATCCGGCAGCGCCAATTGCTCGGTCGCGCCCAGCACGGCGGACAGGAAGGGCACCTTCAAGTGGTACTCCACATCCCGCCCCGGCCGCGGCGCCGATTCGGCCGCCCGCTGCGCCGCCAGGATCTCGGCGAAGATATCGGAAAAACCGTCCTGCTCGGTGAAGGGGTCGTAGCGACTGCCCTGTGGCGTCTCCGCATGCCGGCGCCAGCCCCCGGCGGGGCGGGGGGGCGGCATTTCCTGGCCCTCCGCATCGATCTCCCCGCGGTCGAAGCGCCCCCGGCGCTCCGGGTCGGACAGGATGTCATTGGCGGCGGAGGCGGCCTTGAAGCGCGCCTCGGCCTCCGGCTTGCCGGGGTTGAGGTCCGGGTGGTTCTGCCGCGCCAGCTTCCGGTAGGCCTTCTTGATCGCCTCCGGCGTCGCGTCGCGGGCAACCCCCAGGACCTTGTAGGGATCTTCGGCCATGCGACTCTCCTGGCCCCCTGCCGGGGCCGTACTCTGCCCAAGCTTGTCCCCGCGCGCGGCCGGGGTCTATGCAGCATGGGGATGCAGGGCTTGACGATTTCGCGTGACAGGGATGCGGCGGCCCCGCGCGGGCACCGGCAGCGTGGCGCAGGGCGCCTGGCGCTGCTGCTGGCCGCCTGCATGGCGCTGCCGCCGCCCGCTCTCGCCCAACCCACCCAGCGCGACCTTCAGGCCGCCGAGCAGGCCGCCGAGCAACGTCGCGAGGCCGCCGAACGGGCCGCCGCCCAGGCCCGCGCCCTGGCGGAGCAGGAGGTGGCGCTGGCCGCCCGCCGGGTGGAGCTCGCCGCCATGGCCCAGGCGGCGGAGGCCGAGGTGGCGGCGGTGACGGAGCGGCTGGAGGCCGCGCGCGCCGCCGGCACCGCCGCGGCGCGGGACATCGCGGAGCGTGCCACCGCCATGCGACCCCTGCTGCCGGTGATGCTGCGCCTGTCGCTCTACCCCGCCGAGACCGTGCTGGCCGTGCCCGGGGAACCAGCCGACGCGCTGCGCGGCGCCTTGGTGCTGCGCGGCATGATCCGCCGGCTGGAGGAGGAGGCCACCGCCTTGCGGGAGGCCCAGACCCGGGCGCAGGAGGCCGAATGGATCGCCCGGCGCGAAGCCCTGGCCCTGGAAGCCGCCGAACGCGCGGCGCGGGAGGCGGTGGCGGGACTCGAGGCGGAGCTGGCCGTGGCCCGCACCCGCCGCAGCCAGGCCGAGGCGGCGGAGGAGCGCGCCGCCGAACAGGCCGCCGCCGCCGCCGCGCGGGCCGGGGACCTCGCGGATGTGCTCGCCCGGCTGCGGCGCGAAAGAGTGCGGCGGGAGGCGGAGGCGCGGGCCGATGCCGCCGCCCGCGCCGCCGAACAGGCGCGCCAGGCCGCGGAAGCGGCGCGGGAGGCAGCCTTGGCGCGCCGGGCCGAAACACCATCCCGCACGACGACGCCGGCCGAGCGCCAGGCGTCCATGCCCGTGCCCTCCGGCGGCCGCGCCTTGCCGGTGACCGGGCGAATCGCCACGAATTGGGGCGATGCCGCGCCGGGCGGCCCGCATCGCGGACTGACCTATGCCGCCGCGAGCGGTGCGCGCGTCGTCTCGCCCTGCCAGGGAAGGGCGGTTTATGCCGCGCCTTTCCGCTCCTACGGGCTGTTGTTGATTGTGGATTGCGGAGGGGGATACCATTTCGTGCTGGCGGGGATGGACCGGCTCGATGCGGCGGCGGGCCAACGCTTGCTGGCAGGCGAGCCTATCGGCATCCTTGGCGGCTCTGGCGCTTCTGGTGGTTCCCTCTATGTGGAGCTAAGGCGCAATGGGCAGCCGGTGGATCCGCGCCCGTGGTTTGCGGCGCGAGGGTAACCCTCAGGTCATTTCCTGGGGGCATGTTGGTCAGGTCGGCGGCCGTGGGGCCGCGACCCAAGGATCGGGTGGTCGCATGAGCGACGTGTCTGGGCACGAGGATGGTCGTCGGAATGGCAGGATGCCGAGCCTGGGCCCCATAGTGGGCCCGGTGGCGAATCCCGAGGCGCAGCCGGTTCGCCGGCGCAGGCTGGGGTTGGTGGGCGCCGTGGCGGCCGCCTTCATCGCTGGCGCGGTGGTGGGACCGATGATCGCGGTGCCGGGCATCCAGGCCTGGGCGCAGGAAGGCGGGCGGGCGGAAACCTACCGGCTGCTGAACCTGTTCGGCGATGTCTTCGAACGGGTCCGCGCCGAATATGTCGAGCCGGTCACCGACCGTGACGTGATCGAGAATGCCATCAACGGCATGCTCCAGGGCCTCGACCCCCATTCCTCCTACATGAATCCGCGCAGCTTCCGGGACATGCAGGTGACCACCCGCGGCGAGTTCGGCGGGCTGGGCATCGAGGTGACCCAGGAAGGCGGCTATGTGAAGGTCATCAGCCCGATCGACGACACCCCGGCCTCCCGCGCCGGGGTCAAGCCGGGCGACCTCATCACCCATCTGAACGGCCAGTCCACCCAGGGCCTGTCCTTGCAGGATGCGGTGGAGCAGATGCGCGGCGAACGCGGCAGTTCCATCCGCCTGACCATCCGGCGTGAGGGCGAGACCCGGCCGGTGGAAATCTCCCTGACCCGGGACGTGATCCGCCCGCAGGTGGCGCGCTTCCGGCTGGAAGGCAACGACGTTGCCTATATCCGCCTGTCCTCCTTCAACGAGCAGACCGAAGGCGCGCTGCGCCGCGCCATGACCACCATGCGCGGCCAGGCGGGCAACAACCTGCGCGGCCTGGTGCTGGATCTGCGCAACAATCCGGGCGGGCTGCTGGACCAGGCGGTGCAGGTGACCGACGATTTCCTCGACCAGGGCGAGATCGTATCCACCCGCGCCCGCCGGCCGGAGGATGCGCAGCGCTGGAATGCCCGGCCGGGCGACATCGCCCAGGGCCTGCCCATCGTCGTGCTGGTCAATTCCGGTTCGGCGAGCGCCAGCGAGATCGTCGCCGGCGCGCTTCAGGACCATCGCCGCGCGGTGGTGATGGGCGTGAAGTCCTTCGGCAAGGGCAGCGTGCAGACCGTCATGCCGATCCCCGGCAATGGCGCCATCCGCCTGACCACGGCCCGCTACTACACCCCCTCCGGCCGCTCCATCCAGGCGACCGGGATCGAACCGGATATCGAGGTGCTGGCCGCGCGCCCCGACCCGAACGGGTCGCGGGAACGGGACCGGGAGGCCGATCTGCGCCGGTCGCTGCGCAACAATGACGGGCAGCGGACGACGGAAGCCGCCCCGGCCCCGCCCTTGCCGCCGCTGAACCTGCCGGCCGGCGTGCTGGAGCGGGTGGTGCGTGAGCCGGCCGAGGGCGCCGCCGCCTTCGACCCGACCAAGCCGGAAACCGACCATCAGCTGCAGCAGGCGGTCCAGCTTCTGCGCAACATCGCAGCCGCCCCCGCGCCGCAGCGCCGCGCGCAGCGATGATCCACCGGCGCCGCAGCGCCATGATGGGTAAGGACGCGACGCGCCGGACCGCGTCGCGCCAACATTGAGCCGGATCTTCGCACGCCGGTCGCTGGCTATCTTCTGGGCGGTGCTGGTTCTGGCCGCCGGAATTGGCGTCGGCGTGCTGCAATGGCTTGGTCCGCCGGCCGAACCCTCGGCGATGGTGGCCGAAGTGGCGCCGGAACCGCCGGGCGAGCCTGCGCCGGCCGAGGGCCGGGCGGCTGAGGCCAGCCCAGCCGAGGCCAGCGTATCTGAGCCACCCGCACCCGCTGCGCCTGCGCCCACCCCGCCAGCGCCCACCGCGCCTGCGCCGACGGCCGATGCGCGGCCACCCGCCGCCAGCCCCCCGCCGTCGCCCGCGCCCATCCCGCCAGCGCCCGCCGCGCCTGCGCCGATGGCCGAGGCGCGGCCACCCGCCGCCAGTCCCCCGCCCCCGCCGTCGCCGACGGCCGCGCCACAGGCGCCAGAGCCTGCCTCCCGCGCCGTCGCCCCAATGCCGGCGGCAAGGCCGGAGCCCGCCGCCACCTCGGCCGCAGTGCCTCCACCCGCAGCTGCCCCCGGCGCGGCTCCCGTCGCCCCTCCGCCACCACCCCTGACCGCCAATGCGGCCCCGGCATCCCAGGCCCAGCCTGATCCGCAGATCCCGCCGCCGGATCCCGAACTGCTGGAACGTGGCCGCCATGGGCCTCTGCCCAAGCTGGGGCCAGAGAACCGCACCTCCATCCGCGCCTATGCCCGCCCCTTCGACCGGGAGGACCGGCGCCCGCGCATCGGTCTCATCATCGGCAATGTCGGCCTTTTCGCCCAGCATTCGGAGGAGGCAATCCGCCGCCTGCCGGGCGCCGTGACCCTGGCCTTCAGCCCCTATGCGCTGCGACCCGAACCGCTGCTGGACCGTGCCCGGGCGCGCGGGATGGAAGTGCTGGTGGCGCTGCCGCTGGAACCCGCGGGCTTCGGCCAGGATGCAGACCCCGGTGACCGCGCGCTGCTGACCGGACTTTCGGTGGAGGACAATCTGGACCGGCTGGACTGGGCGCTGTCCCGCATCCAGGGCCAGGTCGGCGCCATCGGCGCGCTCGGCCGCCTGCGCGGGGAGCGATTCGCGGCGAATGCGGAGCTGCTCGGCACCATCCAGGCGGCGCTGACCAATCGCGGCCTGCTCTATATCGACCCGCGCCCCGGCGCCCCCACCCCCGCCCGCGCCTTCGGCCGCACCGTCGACCTGGTGCTCGACGATCCCTCCGAAACACGCGGCGAGGTGGAACGGCGGCTTGTGGAGTTGGAGGCGCTGGCCAAGCGCAACAACGCCGCGCTCGGCCTGCTCGGCAACCCGACGCCCTTCTTCACCGCCGCCATCCTGGCCTGGGCCGCGGGGCTGGAGGAGCGCGGCGCGGTGCTGGCGCCGGTGACCGTGATGTTGCGCCGCCCTACCTCGCAGGCGACGCGCTGAGCGGTTAGAAGCCCCGCATGAACCCCCTGCCCTATCGCGCCAATGTCGGCGCCCTGCTGTTCAACCCCGCCGGCCTGGTGCTGGTGGCCCGTCGCGCGGACATGCCGAATGCAGAGGGATCGGCCGGCGGCTGGCAATTGCCGCAGGGCGGCGTCGATGACGGCGAGGATCTGCGCATCGCCGTGCTACGCGAATTGGCGGAGGAGATCGGCACCGACCGCGCCGAGATCATCGCCGAGCATCCGGACTGGCTGAGCTACGATTTTCCGGCCGAGCTGCAAGCCATGCGCATGGCCCGGAAATATCGCGGCCAGCGCCAAAAGTGGTTCGCCCTGCGCTTCACCGGCCAGGATTCCGACATCCGCCTGGATGCCGACCCGCATCCCGAATTCGACGCCTGGCGCTGGGCGCGGATCGAGGAACTGCCGGGCCTGGCGGTGAACTTCAAGCGCGCGATCTATGAGGAGCTGGTGCGGGAATTCAGCCGCTTCGCCGCAGGCTGACGGATCAGCCCACGCCCAGCCCGAGATAGGCGCGCGCCAAAGCCCGCCACATCTGCTTGCGGTTCAGCTCCCAGTCGAAGGGCAGGCCGCGATGCACGTCGCCGGGACCCAATGCCACAGCCTGGTCGTTGAACAGCCAGGACCAGCGGTCGGTGATGCCCCAGGTCAGCAGGGTGCGGGCACCGCCTTCGAAGGCGGCGCTGGCGAAGGCGTGCACGCGCAGCGCCACGGCGGCGTCGCGCGCCGGGAAATCGCCGACCGGGGGGCGAATCTCCCGCACATCCAGCTCCGTGATCAGCACCTGAAGGCCCAGCGCGCGGATATCCCGGACGAAGGCGGTGAAGATGGCGGGGTTGAAGGCCTCCCGCATCTGCAGATGCGCCTGGATGCCGACCGCATCGAGCGGCACATTGGCCGCTCGCAAGCTGCGCAGAAGGCGGAGCAGGCGGCGGCGCTTTTCCTCGGCGGGAGGACTGTCCGCCTCCACGCCGTAATCGTTCAAGGTCAGGCGCAGCGTGGGATCGCGCCGGCGCGCGGCGCGGAAGGCCATGGCGATGTAGTCCGGCCCCAGCGCCCGCAGCCAGGGCGTGTCGCGCAAGTCGCCGCTATTGCCAGGGGGCTCCGGCACGTCGCTGCCCGGCGGGTTGGCGATCGGCTCATTCACCACGTCCCAGTCGCGGATGCGTTCGCGCGTATGGGCCAGCACGCGGTCGAAATGGGCCTCCATCACCCCCTGGGCGCGGTTGCGGCCCTCGGCCAGGGCGATGGGCAGCCAATCGGGCATGGCATTGTGCCAGACCAGCGCATGGCCGCGGACGGATTTGCCGAAATGCTGCGCCCAGCGCAGCAGCGCATCCAGCGGCTCGGTATCGAAGCGGCCTTCCTGCGGCTGCAGGGCGGCGAACTTCCCCTCATATTCCGGCACCAGCAGGCTGGCTTCCCGTGCCACCAGAACGGCGAAATCCGGCTCGTCGGCCAACAGCTTGGCGGTGACGGCGCAGCCATAGGTGTAGCCACGTTGCTGGGCGATCTCGGCCAGCGGCAGGTCAGGCGCGCTGGCCGGGGTGAAGCTGGGCGGGGCGGGACCCTGGCCCTGGGCATTGCGCGTCACCAGCGGCGCCAGCAGCAGCGGCAGGGCCGCACGGCGGGGCAGGCGCAAGGTCAGGCCGCCGCGGGTGAGACAGCGGCCGCGGCCGGTGGCCGGGCCAGCGTGGCCTTGTAGCGGTCCCGCCGCCAGGCCAGCAGCTTCCAGGCCCCGCGCGCGGCAAGGGCCGCCATTCGTCCACGCGGTTGCAGACCCACCGACTTGAAGACCATGCCCATGCCCCGTTCGATATGCCGGAAGCGATAGTAGGCCATCGCCCGGCCCATATAGCCAGCGATGCAACGATCATGGTCGTAGGGAATGCCCACGGCTTCATTGCCGCAGTGGAAGGCGAAGGCGAGTTCGTCGTCCTCGCTCTCGCCGATGCGGCCGGCGGCGACCCGCAGGCGGTGGAGGAAGGACAGCTTCTCCCGCCCCAGATAGCGTTTCATGTGGTCGTAGAAGAGCTTGAAGTGGCGGTATTCATCGGCCGCGATCAGGCGGCAGACCTCCTTCAGCGCCGGCTCCTCGGTCGCCTCGCCCAGCGCCGTGTAGTAGCTGCTGGTGCCGGTCTCCACCATGCAGCGGGCGATCAGCTCCCCGGTGCGGGAACCGCGGATGGAGGCATCGGCCTTGATGTCGATCTTGTAGCCTTCGCGGTAGCGGGCGAAGGCCTGTTCGAAATCCCAGCCCGGATCGGCCAGCATCGCCCATTTGCCGAGGGCGTCGCCGTGCTGCACCTCCTCCTCCGCCCAATGGGCGGCGGCCTGGTGGAAGTCCGGGTCGTCATGGAAGACGGATTGGAGATAGAGGGCGTAGTCGTCGCCATTGCGCTCGACCATGGCCGCGGCCTTGACCAGGGGTATGATCTCCGGATCGAGCTTGGCGGGATCAAACCGATCCCAACTCACCTCCTCGATACGCCAGTGCTTCATCCTGCATCCCGCCCGGCCGAAAAGCGCATTTCGCACCGACCGGTGCGACGACCCGTGCCGGCGAAACGGCCAGCGGCGGGCAGTATTAATGTTCTGTGGCGGAGAGGCAAATTCAAGCGACGAAAGGTGTCAGGCCGCCTCAGCGGCCAGCACCATGGCGCGAGCGGTCATCAACCGGTTCATGCTGGCTTCGCGCTTTTCCGGCGTGTCCATGGCGGCGGCGGTATAGGCGGCCTCTGCCTCCCGCACCCGCGTCTCCGCGGCGGCCTTGGAAAGCTGGGCGACCGGCGTGGCTTCATCGGCCAGCACGGTGCAGCGTTCCGGCGTGACCTCGGCGAAGCCGCCGGCGATGAAGAGCCGCTCGGTGACCTGCCCGCCCTCGGTGACGGCGATGACACCGCCGCGGAGGGTGACGATCATCGGCGCATGGCCGGGCAACACGCCCATCTCACCCTCGGTGGCGGGCAGCACAGCCATCTCCACCGCGCGGCTGAGCAGCAGCTTTTCCGGGGAGACGAGTTCGAGCTGGAAGGTGGCCATGGCGCTACCCCATCAAATCCAACAAAGGCGGCCCGCTAAAGCGGGCCGAGGCCGCGAATGCGGCCCGCCGCTCATGCGGCGAGCCAAGGCCGCGGATGCGGCTGCCCGGCGCCTGAGGGCAGGAAATCAGCCGAAGGCTGCTGCTTACGCAGCAGCCTTGAGCGTCTCGCCCTTCTTCACAGCGTCTTCGATCGTGCCGACCATGTAGAAGGCGGCTTCCGGCAGGTGGTCATACTCGCCGGCGCAGATCGCGGCGAAGGAGCGCACCGTATCCTCGAGCTTCACGAACACGCCCGGGGAGCCGGTGAAGACTTCGGCGACGTGGAAGGGCTGGGACAGGAAGCGCTGCAGCTTGCGGGCGCGGGCCACGATCAGCTTGTCCTCCTCGGACAGCTCATCCATGCCCAGGATCGCGATGATGTCCTGCAGCGACTTGTAGGTCTGCAGGATGCGCTGCACTTCGCGGGCCACGCGGTAGTGTTCCTCACCCACCACGCGGGGGTCCATGGCGCGGCTGGTGCTGTCCAGCGGGTCGACGGCCGGGAAGATGCCCAGCTCGGCGATGGAGCGGTTCAGCGTGGTGGTCGCGTCGAGGTGGGCGAAAGAGGTCGCGGGCGCCGGGTCGGTCAGGTCGTCGGCCGGGACGTAGATGGCCTGCACCGAGGTGATGGAGCCCTTCTTCGTCGAGGTGATGCGTTCCTGCAGCGCGCCCATGTCGGTCGCAAGCGTCGGCTGATAGCCCACCGCGGACGGGATGCGACCCAGCAGCGCGGACACTTCCGCGCCGGCCTGGGTGAAGCGGAAGATGTTGTCGATGAAGAACAGAACGTCCTGGCCCTGCTCGTCGCGGAAGTATTCCGCCATCGAGAGGCCGGACAGCGCCACGCGGGCGCGCGCACCCGGCGGCTCGTTCATCTGGCCATAGACCAGCGCCACCTTGGAGCCTTCGGTGGAGCCGTTCTCGCCGAGCTTGATGACGCCCGCATCCACCATCTCGTGGTATAGGTCGTTGCCCTCGCGGGTGCGCTCACCGACGCCGGCGAAGACGGACACGCCGCCATGGCCCTTGGCGATGTTGTTGATCAGTTCCTGGATGGTGACGGTCTTGCCGACGCCGGCGCCGCCGAACAGGCCGATCTTGCCGCCCTTGATGTAGGGGGCGAGCAGGTCGATGACCTTGATGCCCGTCACCAGGATTTCCGCGGAGGTCGCCTGGTCCTCGAAGGACGGCGCCGCGCGGTGGATGGTGTAGGTCTTGCTGGCGCCCACCGGGCCGCGCTCGTCGATCGGCTCGCCGATGACGTTCAGGATGCGGCCCAGCGTCTCATTGCCCACGGGCACGGAGATGCCGGCGCCGGTGTCCACAACCTCGGTGCCACGGACCAGACCGTCCGTGGTGTCCATGGCGATGGTGCGCACGGTGCGCTCGCCCAGATGCTGCGCGACCTCGAGGACCAGCGTGCGGTCTTCGATCTTCAGGGTCAGCGCGTTCAGGATGGCGGGCAGCTCGGCCGGGAACTGCACGTCCACGACGGCGCCCAGAACCTGCGTAACCTTGCCGACATTGTTCTTCATGGGTGCGTGTCCCTGGTCAGACGGCTTCAGCACCGGAGATGATCTCGATCAGCTCCCGGGTGATGTTGGCCTGTCGCGTGCGGTTGTAGTTCAGCGTGAGCTTGTTGATCATCTCGCCGGCATTGCGCGTGGCATTGTCCATGGCGTTCATCTGGCTGCCAAAGAAGCCGGCCGAATTTTCCAGCAAGGCGCGGTAGATCTGGATCGCCAGGTTCTGCGGCAGCAGGGTGGCGAGGATCTCCTCCTCACTCGGCTCATATTCGTACAGGGCCTGCGCGCCCGAGGTCGCGGCCGGCGTGGCGGTGCCTGCTTCCGGCAGCAAGGTCGGAATCAACTGCTGCGCCGCGGGCACCTGGCTGATGACGCTGCGGAAGCGGTTGTAGACCAGCGTGCAGACATCGAATTCGCCGGCCTCAAGCATCGCGGTGACGCGATGCGCGATGTCCTGCGCATCCTCGAAGCCCACGCGCTTCTTGCCGGCCATCGAAATCTCGCCAACGATCCGGCTGGCGAATTCGCGCTTGAGGTAGGCGGCGCCCTTACGGCCGACCGCCAGCACCTTCACCGTCTTGCCCGCCGCCTCCAGCTCCCGGATCCGGGTGCGGGCGAAGCGGCCGACATTGGTGTTGAAGGCGCCGGCCAGGCCGCGATCGCCAGTGACCACCACCAGCAGATGCACCTGGTCCGAACCGCTGCCGACCAGCAGCTTCGGCGCGTCCGGGCTGCCGGCGACGGAGGCGCCGAGCGAGGCCAGCATGCGCTCCATGCGTTCGGCATAGGGGCGCGCGGCCTCGGCCTGCGACTGGGCGCGGCGCAGCTTCGCCGCCGCGACCATCTTCATCGCCTGCGTGATCTTGCGCGTGCTTTTCACCGAGGTGATGCGCGCGCGAAGTGCCTTGAGGCTGGCCATGGCGCTCTATCTCAGCCGAAGGACTTGGCGAAGCTGTCGAGGAAGGCGATCAGCTTGACCTCGGTGTCCTTCTTGATCTCGCGATCGGTGCGGATCGAGGTCAGGATCTCGGGGGACTGCGTCTTCAGCCCGGACAGCAGCTGGCGCTCGAACTCGCCGACCTTGTTGAGGGGGACCTTGTCGAGATAGCCGCGCGTGCCGGCGAAGATCGCGACAACCTGCTCCTCGACCGGAACCGGCTTGTACTGCGGCTGCTTCAGCAGTTCCGTCAGCCGCGCGCCGCGGGCCAGCAGGGCCTGGGTGGTGGCATCGAGGTCCGAGGCGAACTGCGCGAAGGCCGCCATCTCGCGGTACTGCGCCAGGTCCAGCTTGATCTTGCCGGCCACCTGCTTCATCGCCTTGATCTGCGCGGAAGAACCGACGCGGGAGACGCTGAGGCCGACGTTCACGGCGGGGCGGATGCCCTTGAAGAACAGCTCCGTCTCCAGGAAGATCTGCCCGTCCGTGATCGAGATCACATTGGTGGGGATGTAGGCGGAGACGTCGCCGGCCTGCGTCTCGATGACCGGCAGCGCGGTCAGCGAACCGGCGCCGAACTCGTCGTTCATCTTCGCCGCACGCTCCAGCAGGCGGCTGTGCAGGTAGAAGACGTCGCCCGGATAGGCCTCGCGGCCCGGCGGACGGCGCAGCAGCAGCGACATCTGGCGATACGCGACGGCCTGCTTCGACAGGTCATCGTAGAAGATGACCGCGTGCATGGCGTTGTCGCGGAAGTACTCGCCCAGCGTGCAGCCGGTGTAGGGCGCCAGGAACTGCATCGGCGCGGGGTCGGAAGCGGTGGCGGCGACGATGATGGAATATTCCATCGCGCCGTTCTCTTCCAGCGTCTTCACCAGCTGCGCCACGGTGGAGCGCTTCTGGCCGATGGCGACGTAGATGCAGTAGAGCTTCTTGGACTCATCACCGCCGGCGGCCTCGTTGGCCACCTTCTGGTTGATGATGGTGTCCAGGATGACGGCGGTCTTGCCGGTCTGGCGGTCACCGATGATCAGCTCGCGCTGGCCACGGCCGATCGGGATCAGGGCGTCGATCGCCTTGATGCCGGTCTGCATCGGCTCATGCACGGACTTGCGCGGGATGATGCCCGGCGCCTTGACCTCGACGCGCATGCGCTTCTCGATCTGGATCGGCCCCTTGCCGTCGATCGGGTTGCCCAGCGCATCGACGACGCGGCCGAGGAAGCCCTTGCCGACGCCAACGTCCACGATCTCGCCGGTGCGGGAGACGGTGTCGCCTTCCTTCACGCCACGGTCGTCACCGAAGATCACGACGCCGACATTGTCGGTCTCGAGGTTCAGCGCCATGCCCTTGATGCCGGCACTGGGGAATTCCACCAGCTCGCCCGCCATGACGTTCTGCAGGCCGAAGACGCGGGCGATGCCGTCACCGACGGTCAGCACGGTGCCGACTTCGGCGACATTCGCCTCGGCATCGAAGCTGGAGATCTGAGCCTTCAGGATCTCCGAGATTTCGGCTGGACGGATCTCCATCAGGCGGCCCCCTTCATGGCGTACTGCAAGCGCTGCAGCTTGGACTTGAGCGAATTGTCGTAGAGGCGCGAGCCGATGCGGACAACAAGACCCCCCAGCAGGGACGGGTCGACGTTTTCCTTGAGCTGCACGCCGGAATAGCCGGCTTCCGTCAGGCGCGCGACGATCTGCGCGCGCTGCGTGTCGGAAAGCCCATGGGCGGTGGAGACGGTGGCGATCTGCTGGCCGCGACGGGCCGACAGCAGCGCTCCGAAGCTGGCCGCGACCTCCGGCAACGCGGCGAGGCGCCGGTTGACGATCATCACGCCGAGCAGGTTGCGCACTTCCGTGCCGATACCGACCCGCTCCAGCACCGAGAAGACGGCGCGCTTCTGCTCGGCGGAATCATACCGGGGATCGGCCACGAAGGACCGGAAGCCGGCGTCGTCCTGCCAAAGGCGGAACAGCCTGTCGAGGTCCTTCGCGACACCGTCGGCAGCGCCGGGCTCCGTCGCGCGCAGGTCGTCGACGATGCCGAGCAGCGCGAGCGCATAGCGCTCCGACAACCCGGTGGGGTTCGGGGCCTGGGTGGAGGCCGAGGTTACGTTGGTCGCTTCGGAGGCCAAGGGGATCCCGGTCCTGTCTCTGGGCGGAGCTGAATAGCGGCTCGCGGGTCCGGGGGGCAGTTGTGACCGCCCCCTTTATGCGGCGGCGGCGCCTTAGCATGCGTATTGCGTTGCGGCAACACATCTCCGCCGCCAGGGCCGGGATGGGAACGCCTGCCGGCGCGCGCCGGAGACGGCCAGGATCGGCCTAGAAGGGCGGCTTTTCAGGGGTGCCGGGTGCGGCAACGGCCTGAATTGGCCTCGCCTCCGCATCGCCTGGCGACGTCAGGTGGCGGGCAGGTCGCGGTCCCCGCCGCCGGACCGCGGACATGGCGGCTTTGTCATCCGCCAGCCCCAGCCTTCGCCGCGGCAAGTCTCCGGATGTCGAAACCTACCGCTCGCAGCGAAGCAGCACCGTCGAACGATGGGCGATATCGCCCACATCCGCCGCGCTGCGATCCGTGCCGCTGCTCGTCGCCGTCCGGAAGGCGAGGCCGGCCCGGCGCAGGAAGGCCTGGGCGGCCTCCCCCTTCACCGCGAAATTGACGTTGTCCACATTCTGCACCCGGCGACTGTCCAGCTTGGCCACCACCACGCCCACCACATGGCCCTGCATGTCGAGCAGCGGACCGCCGGAATTGCCCGGCTGGACCTCCGCGCTGATCTGATAATTGTTCGGATCATTGCGCAGCCCGGCGAGCGCGTTGATCTCGCCCCGGGTCAGCTTCGGATCGGCGGAGAGCAGGCCGGTCAGCGGAAAGCCATAGGCCACCACGCTCTCGCCCCGGCGCACCGCCGGGCCGGCGCGGAATTCCAGCGATGGGCCCGGATTGCCGGGAATGTTGAGGATCGACAGGTCCAGCGTCCGGTCCACCTGGGCCGGCGGCACCGCGGCCAGCCAACGGCCATCGGCGGCGCGGGCCAGGATGCGGTCGCAGCCATCGACCACATGCTGGTTGGTCAGCACCCGGTCCGGCGCCACCACGAAGCCGGTGCCGGTGGACACCCGCCGGGCCTGCGCATTGGGCCGCGCCTGCGCCACATTCGGGGTCGTGGCCGGGGGGGTCGCGGCCGGCGCCGCGGCGGCGGCCGTGAACAGTTCCACCCGCGGCGTCGCGCAGATATCCTGGTCGCGCAGCACGCTTTCGCGCCCATCGGCCAGCACCAGGCGGACATCGAATCGGCAGCCGGCCTCGGCATTCGGGCGCATGGCAAAGCCGGCATTGTTCGGCAGGGGCCCATGATTCAGCAGGTTGCTGCCCCAGTCGCCGCGGCCGCTGCGCACCGCATGCAGGGCCGTGGCGGGCTGGCCCGTGCGGTTGATGATCCGCACCGGCTCTGCCTGCGGCGCGGTCTGCGCCAGGGCCGGATGGGCGCCACCGCCCGGCAATCCCCCAGGCAATCCCCCGGGCAGCCCCCCCGGCAGCAGGCAGGACAGAAGAACCAGGGTCGGCAGGGTGGGGCGCATGGCGGCGATCATGTCGGGCGCGGCGCGATGGCCGTCAAGCGGCGGCGCAAAACCTGCGCTGGATCAATGCACCGCCCCGGCCGCGGCCGCACCGTGGCGGAACGCCGCGTACTGCCCCTTGACCTTCCCATACTGGGAAGACCCATCTCCGAGCCATGGAACAGAACATCACCCCGATGCCCGAGGCCCCGCTGCAAAGCCTCCCCCGACTCTCCCTGCCCGTGGAGGGCATGACCTGCGCGAGTTGTGCGGGGCGGGTGGAACGCGCGCTGCTGGCGGTGCCCGGCACGCTGGAGGCGCAAGTGAACCTCGCCTCCGAACAGGTGAGCATCCGCGGCACCGCGCCGGTGGCGACCCTCGCGGCCGCGGTGCGGCAGGCCGGCTATGAGGTGCCGGAAAGGGTGCGACAGATCGGCGTGGAGGGGATGACCTGCGCCAGCTGCGCCGGCCGGGTGGAACGCGCCCTGCGCGCGGTGCCGGGCGTGGTGGAGGCCTCCGTGAACCTCGCCTCGGAACAGGCGACGCTGCGGCTGCTGCTGCCGGTGGAGGATGCGGTGCTCGCCGCCGCCCTGGCCGAGGCCGGCTACAGGCTGGCCGCCACCACGGAGGACGGCGCGGCGGAGGCTCTGGCCGCGGAAGCGAAGCTCCAGGCGCAGCGTCGGGACCTTGGGATTGCCGGGTTGCTCGCCGCGCCCTTCCTGATCGGCATGGTCGGCATGGCCTTCGGCCAGGACTGGATGCCGAATGGCTGGGTGCAGCTCGGCCTGGCCCTGCCCATGCAATTCTGGTTCGGCGCGCGCTTCTACCGCGCCGGCTGGGCAGCGCTGCGCGCCGGCACGGGCAATATGGACCTGTTGGTGGCCATCGGCACCTCCGCCGCCTTCGGCCTGTCGCTGGTGCTGCTGCTGCAACATGGCGGCGAGCACAGCCATGCGCTGTATTTCGAGGCGGCGGTCGTCGTCATCCTGTTCGTGATGCTCGGCAAGCATCTGGAAGCCCGCGCCCGGCGCGGCACCGGCGCGGCGCTGCGCGCGCTGCTGGATCTGCGCCCGCGCAGCGCCCGGCTTCTGGCGGCGGATGGCACGGAGCGCGAGGTTCCGGCGGCCTCCCTCGTGGTGGGCGACGTGGTCGTGCTGCGTCCCGGCGAAAGCGTGCCGGTGGACGGCAGGGTGGAACAGGGCGAGTCGGGCGTCGATGAAAGCGCCCTGACCGGCGAAAGCCGCGCGGTGGAGAAATCCCGCGGCGACAGCCTGGCCACCGGCACGGTGGTGCTGGACGGGCGGCTGGTGCTGCGCGCCACGGCGGTGGGCGGCGACACCACCCTGGCACGGGTCGCCGCGCTGGTATCCGCGGCCCAGGCCAGTCGGGCGCCCGTGCAGAAGCTGGTGGACCGGGTCGCCGCCATCTTCGTGCCCATCGTGCTGCTGATCGCCGCCGGCACCCTGGCCTACTGGCTCTGGGCCGGTGCGGGGACGGAGGCGGCGCTGCTGCATGCCGTGGCGGTCCTGGTCATCGCCTGCCCCTGCGCGCTCGGCCTCGCCACCCCCGCCGCCATCATGGCCGGCACCGGGGCCGCGGCCCGCGCCGGCATCCTGGTGCGCGATGCGGAGGCGATCGAGCGCGGCCAGGGAATCACTTTCGTGGCCTTCGACAAGACCGGCACGCTGACCGAGGGCCGGCCGCGCCTGGCCGCGCTGCACCCGGCACCCGGCGTGGCGGCGCAGGATGCACTGGCCTGGGCCGCTGGCCTGCAATCCGGCAGCGAGCACCCCCTGGCCCGCGCGGTGCTGGCCGCTTTCGCCGAAGACCAGCCCGGTGGGCGCCCTCCCACCGTGTCGAGCTTTCGCGCCTTGCCGGGGCGCGGGGTAGAAGGTGTGGTTGATGGCGACCGGCTGACCCTGGGCAGCCCGCGCCTTCTGGCCGAATCCGAACTGTCCGAAGGGGTGCTGGCGGGGGCGGCCACGCAGGAAGCCGCCGCCGGCCGCAGCCTCGCCTGGCTGGTCGGCTCTGGCCGCCCCCTGGCACTGCTCGCCTTCGAGGATGCGCTGAAGCCCGGCGCCGCCGGTGCCATCGCCGCCCTGCGCGCCATGAAGGTGGAGGTCGCCATGCTGTCGGGTGACGGCCCGGCCGCGGCCGGCGCCGCCGCCCGCGCGCTGGGCATCGCCCGGGTGGAGGCGGAGGTGCTGCCCCAGCACAAGCTGGACGCCATCGCCCGCTGGCAGGCGGAGGGCGCGCGCGTCGCCATGGTGGGCGACGGCGTGAATGACGCGCCGGCGCTGGCCTCGGCCAATCTCGGCATCGCCATGGGCACCGGCACCGATGTCGCCATGGCGGCTTCCGGCATCACCCTGATGCGCGGCGACCCGGCCTTGGTGCCGGCGGCGCTCGACATCACCCGACGAACCTATCGCAAGCTGCAGGAGAATTTGGCATGGGCCTTCGCGTACAACCTGCTCGGCATCCCATTGGCGGCGGCCGGGCTGCTATCGCCACCCTTCGCCGGGGCGGCGATGGCGCTGTCCTCGGTCTCGGTGCTGGGGAATGCGCTTCTGCTGTCCCGCTGGCGGCCCCGCGACCCGTCGCAAAAGGCGTGAACGGCATGAATATCGGCGAGGCCTCCGCCGCCTCCGGCGTCTCGGCCAAGATGATCCGCCATTATGAGGCGATCGGATTGATCGAGGCGCTGCGCCGGCCGAACGGCTATCGCAGCTACGGCGCGCAGGATGTGGCGGTGCTGCGGTTCATCCGCCATGCGCGGGATCTGGCCTTCCCGCTGGAGGATATCCGCAAGCTGCTGGCGCTGTGGCGCGACCGGTCGCGGGCCAGCGCCGATGTGAAGCAGATGGCGCTGGACCATGTGGCCTCGCTGGAAAGCAAGGCTGCCTCGCTCCAGGCGGTGGCTGACAGCCTTCGCCATCTGGCGCAGCATTGCCAGGGCGACGACCGGCCGGATTGCCCGATCCTGGCGGAGTTGGAGGGACAGCACGAATGACCGAGGCTTTGCACGTATCCGGCATGACCTGCGGCCACTGCGTGCGGGCGGTGACGCTCGCCATCCAGAAGCGGGACCCGGCGGCGAAGGTCGAGGTGGACCTGGCCGCCGGCCTGGTGCGCGCCGAATCCCGGCTGAGCCGGGATGAGCTGGCCGCGCTGGTGACGGCGGAAGGCTATGCCGTGGCGGCCTAGGCTTTGTCACCTGGCAGCTTGATGCCGGTCAGGGCCTGCCAGACCCGGATGACGAAGCCATCATCCGCCCTGCCCTGCCCCATGGCGCTGGCGGCGGTGAACAATTGCTGCGCCTGGCTGGCGAGTGGCACCGGGTGGTTCAGGCCGCGCGCCATGTCCGCCACCAGGCCGAGGTCCTTCACGAAGATATCGACTGCCGAGCGTGGCGCGTCGTCGCCGGTCAGCACGCGGGCCATGCGGTTCTCGAACATCCAGCTATTGCCGGCGGCGCTGGTCACCACGTCGTAGAGTTTCTGGGGGTCGGCGCCGGCGCGAATGCCCAGCGCCATCGCCTCCGCCGCCACGGCGATATGCACACCGGCCAGAAGCTGGTGCACCACCTTGACGGTCGCGCCGATGCCCACGGCCTCCCCCAGTTCCCACACCTTGGTGGCGACCGCGTCCAGCACCGGCTTCGCCTTGGCGAAGGCGGCGGGGGTGCCGGAGGCCATGACGGTCATCTCCCCTGTCGCGGCCTTGGCCGCGCCGCCGGAGACGGGCGCATCAAGATAAAGAAACCCCGCCGCCTCGGCCCGCGCCGCCAGCCGGCGGGCATCGTCGGGGCCCATGGTGGCGGAGGCGATGATGACCGCCCCGGGGGCAAGCCGCGCGGCGCAGCCGGAAGGGCCGAACAGGGCGGCTTCAGTCTGCGCGGCGTTGACCACCAGCAGCAGCACCGCCTCCGTCCCCGGCGCGATGGCGTCGGCACTGGCCGCGATCTGGCCACCGGCATTCGCGAAGCTGCCGCGGGCATTCTCGGAAAAATCGCAGCCCGTGACGGAAAGCCCGGCCCGCAGGCACGACAGCGCCGCCCCCATCCCCATGGCCCCGAGGCCGATCACCGCCACCTGCATCGTCTTGCCTCCCTGACCCGCCCAGGCTGGCCGGCCGAAAGCTTCAGCGCAAGACGAGGACCAGAATCTGCACCAGGGCGGAGACCACCAGCAGGATCAGGACGATTTTTGACAGCGTGGACATGGGTGGCATCAGCCGGAGATGATTCCGCGCAGCAGCGCCTTCAAGGCCGGCGCCACTTCGGCATGGCGGGTCAGCAGGGCTGCCTCATGGGCGCGCGCCTCCGCCACCAGGGAGTCCGCCAGCGCGGCACCGGCCGGCGTCAATGCGATGCGCATCTGCCGGCCCTGGCGGGCGCGCGCCACCAGACCCTCCGCCGCCATGCGGTCCAGCAGCTTGGACATGGTGGGCTGCTGCATCAGGCAGATGTTTCCCAACTGCCCGACCGTCGCACCGCCCTCCGCGCCGTGCAGCGTCGCCAGCACGCGCCAGACCGGCACCGCGACGCCGCGCGCCTTCAGCCGCGCATGAAAATCGGCCGAGGCAGCGTGCGAGGCCTGGGCCAGCAGGGCCAGGAGGTAGTCCTCGACGAAGCGGGGGGATTCGGTCACGGCGTGAATATATGACTTTTCATATGTTGGCGCCAGCGCTAGCCTTCCCGCACTGGAAGCCAGGGGGCCGAAATTTGCGCGACGACCGGATCGAGCCGCATTGGATCGACGCCTTCGAATCCGTCCTGCGGCTTTGCGCGGCGCAGCCGAGGGAGACGGTCTGCCTGCTGTCCGAAAGCCAGTCGCGGCGGCTGAACATCGACCTCGCGGAGCTGGCGGCGCATCGCCTGGGCTGCCGGCCCTTCCGGCTGGAGGTGCCGACCCCGCCGCAGACCGCACCGGTGCCGGTGCGCTCCACCGGGGCATCGCGGGCGCTGGCCGGCCATCCTTCCGTGCTGGCGGCGCTCGGTGCCTCCTCCCTCATCCTGGATTTGACCCGCGAAGGGTTGCTGCATGCGCCGGAACTGCGCGGCATCCTGGCCAGCGGCGCCCGCGTGCTGATGATCAGCGACGAGCATCCGGATGTGCTGGAACGCCTGGTGCCACGGGCGGAGGATGCGGCGCCGGTGAAGGCCGCGGTGAAGCGCCTGCGCGCGGCGCGCGAAATGCGCGTGACCAGCGCGGCCGGCACCGACCTGACCGTGGCCATGGCGGGCGCGACCACCGCCGGCGTCTGGGGTTTTTCGGACCGCCCCGGCACCATCGCGCATTGGCCGGGCGGTGTGGTGGTGTCCTTCCCCGCGGCGGGCAGCGTGGCCGGCACGCTGGTGCTGGCGCCTGGCGACGCGAACCTCACCTTCAAGCGGTACGTCGAACAGCCGGTGCGGCTAACGCTGCGGGACGACCATGTGGTGGCGGTGGAGGGCGATGGCCTCGATGCGCGGATGATGCGCGACTACCTCGCCGCCTGGGGCGATCCGGGCGCCTATGCCGTCAGCCATGTCGGCTGGGGCATGAACCCGCGCGCGCGGCGCGAAGGCCTGCTGTTCCACGACCGCCGCGACCTGAACGGCACGGAGCTGCGCGCGGCCGCCGGCAACTTCCTGTTTTCCACCGGCGCCAATGAATTCGCCGGCCGCTTCACCGAGGGGCATTTCGACATCCCCGTCTTCGGCTGCACCATCGCCCTCGATGGCGAGGTCGTGGTCCGCGAAGGAGTTCTGGTGCCATGACCATTGTGCTGCTGCATGGCATCGGCGGGCCGTCCTGGGACGGCATGGTGCCGGGTGCGATCGACTGGCCGATGCCGGGTTTCTGCGGGTCCGCACCGTTGCCGGAGATGACCTTTCCCGCGCTGGCGGAGGCGCTTCGCGATGCGTTGGATGCGCATGGGCTGAATCGCGTGACGCTGGTGGGCCATTCGATGGGCGGGATGCTGGCGCAGGAATTTGTCGCGCGGTTTCCGGATCGCGTGGCGAAGCTGGTGCTGTATGGCACCACGCCGGCCTTCGGCGGCCGTGATCCCGCTTTTGCCGAACAGTTTCTGGCGGCACGGCTCGGGCCGCTGGAGGGGCGCTCGATGCAGGATGCGGCGCCCGAGCTGATGGCAGGCATGCTGGCCGACACCGCGCCGCCGGATGCGCTGCCACGCGCGCTGGCGGCGATGCGGGCGATCCCCGATGCGGTCTATCGTGACACGCTGCGCTGCCTCACCACCTTCGACCGCCGCGCCGACATGGCGAAGATCAGCGTACCGACGCTGCTGATCGCCGGCGAGCGCGACCAGGCGGCGCCGCTGAAGACGATGCAGCGCATGGCGGAGGCCATTCCCGGCGCGCGCCTGGTGGTGATTCCCGGCGCCGGCCACCTCATCCATCTCGAAGCGCCGGACGCTTTTCGCGCCGCGCTGCTGCCCTTCCTGGAGGCCTGAGAGCGTGACCGACGCGCCGATCTTCGATCCGAAGGCTTTTCGCCTGTCGCCCTTTGAGGCCGATCTCACCGCCCGCGCCCGCGATTTCGGCGCCCGCGTGCTGGCACCGCGCGCCGCGCAATGGGATCGGGAAGCCACCTTCCCGATCGACAACTACCGCGACATGCATCGCGAAGGCCTTTTGGGGATCTGTATCCCGGCGAAGGAAGGCGGCCTCGGCGCCGATTTCCGTGCCTACTGCCTGACCGCCGCGGAACTGGGACGGTACTGCGGCGCCACGGCGCTGACCTGGAACATGCATGTGTGCAGCACGCTCTGGACCGGCGCACTGACCGAAGATCTGGAGATGGACGGGGCCACGCGCACGGAACACCGCCGCCGCCGCCGCCTGCACTACGACACCATTTTGCGCGACGGCAAAATCTTCTCGCAGCCCTTCTCGGAAGGCGGTGCGGCGGCGGCTGGTGCCGCGGCCTTCGGCACCACGGCGGAGCGCGTCGAGGGCGGCTTTCGCGTCACCGGCAAGAAGATCTTTGCGAGTCTCGCCGGCCATGCCGATACCTACGGCATTTTGTGCACCGAACTGCTGCCGGGCGAGAAGGCATCCCGCAAAAACACGCTGTATCTCGGCGTGCCGGCGGAGGCGCCGGGTGTCACCGTGACCGGCGAGTGGGACCCGCTCGGCATGCGCGGCACCGTCTCCCGCACCCTCATCTTCGACAATGTCTTCGTGCCGGAGGATGCGGCGCTGATGCCGCCGGGGCTGTACTTCCAGGCCGCGATGCGCTGGCCGCATATGTTTCTCACGCTGTCGCCCACTTACATGGGCCTCGCGCAAGCGGCCTATGACTTCTGCGTCCGCTATCTACGGGGCGAGCAGCCGGGCACGCCGCCCGTCAAGCGCCGCATGTATCCGACCAAGCAGATCGCGGTGGCGCAGATGCGGGTGATGCTGGAGCAGACCAAGGCGCTGTGGTTCCAGGCGATCACCGAGGCCGGGCCTGATCCAAGCAAGGAGCAGATGCTGCGCGCGCTGGCCGCGCAGCACACGGTGATGGAGAATGCCCAGGCCATCGCCAGCCTCGCCATCCGCACCTGCGGCGGCCAGGCGATGCTCAAATCCCTGCCGCTGGAACGCATCTTCCGGGATAGCCGCTGCGGCGCCCTGATGCTGCCCTGGACGGCGGAACTGTGCATCGACCGCATCGGGCGCGATGCGCTGTATGAGAAGGGCGAGACGGACCAGTGAGGCACTGGCTCGCCGCGCAGCCGCCGGACCGCATCGCGCTGCGCTTCGGCGATGTGGCGCTGAGCTATGGCGACCTCGATGCGCAGGCGCGCGCCATGGCGGCGGCGTTGGCGGCGCGTGGTGTGCAGCACGGGGATCGGGTGGGTTTCCTCGGTCAGAACCACCCGTCGCAGATCGTGGCGCTGTTCGCCTGCGCCCAGCTCGGCGCACTGCTGCTGCCGTTGAACTGGCGCCTCGCCCCGCCGGAATGGCGCTTCATCCTGGAAGATGCCGGCGCCAGACTGCTGCTGGCCACGCCCGACATGGCTTCGGCCGTGCCGGACCGGGCGGTGGACGTCACCACGCTTTCCACCAGCGGCAACGCGGCGGAGAGTGGGGATGACCAAAGCCCTGTGCTGCTGGTCTATACCAGCGGCACCACCGGACGGCCGAAGGGCGCCGTGCTCGACCAGAAGGCCATTCAGCACAATGCGCTGAGCGCCGCACATGCCTTCGAACTGACGGCCGCGGATCGCGTGCTGACGGTGCTGCCGCTGTTCCATGTCGGCGGACTCAACATCCAGACCACGCCGGCGCTGATGGCCGGGGCGGAGGTGCTGCTGCATCCGCGCTTCGATCCGGATGCCTTCTTCGACGATGTCGCCCGCTTCCGCCCGACGCTGACGCTGCTGGTGCCCGCCGTGATGCAGGCGTTGGTCAGCCATCCGCGCTGGGCTTCGGCCGATCTTTCGAGCCTGCGCGCCATCGGCGCCGGCTCCTCCGACGTGCCCTTGCCCCTCATCGAGGCTTTTCACGCGCGAGGCATCCCGGTGCAGCAGGTCTATGGGGCGACCGAAACCTGCCCCATCGCGATCCTGCAGGACCGGGCGGAGGCCTTGGCCGCCCCCGGTTCGCTTGGCCGCCCTGCCTTGCATGCGGAAGCGCGCATTGCCGGCGGGGCGAGCGAGGGCGAAATCCAGATCCGCGGCCCGGCCACGCTGCGCCGCTACTGGCCAGACGTGCCCGCCCTCGATGACGAAGGCTGGTTCGCCACCGGCGATGTCGGGCGCATTGACCCGGAGGGCCGCTGGTGGTTCACCGACCGCCTCAAGCACGTCATCATCTCTGGCGGCGAGAACATCTACCCGGCGGAGGTCGAGCGCCTGTTGCGCAGCGCCCCCGGCATCGTCGAAGGCGCCATCATCGGCCGCCCCGATCCGCGCTGGGGCGAGGTGCCGGTCGCGGTCGTCGTGCCCGCGCCCGGCTTCGACGCGGCCCAGGTGCTGGCGCATTTCGAGGGGCAGATCGCCCGCTTCAAGATTCCCCGCGCCGTGGTCACCGTGCCGGCCCTGCCACGCACGGCGCTGGGCAAGGTGGAAACGGCCAGGCTGCGCCAGCTACTGGCCTGAACCCGCAACTCGGGCATGATCGGGCCAAATGCCCGAGGAAACGCCCCGCATGATGCGCCTGAACGCCTTCGATATGGCGACCCCCGGCCATATCCAGCAGGGGATGTGGCGCCACCCGCGCGACACGGCCGTGAACTACACCAGCCTGCAGCACTGGACCCGCCTCGCCCGGCTGCTGGAGCGCGGGCTGTTCGATGGGCTGTTCCTGGCCGATGTGCTCGGCATCTATGATGTGCATGGCGGCCGCCCGGATGCGGCGCTGCGCGGCGGCGTGCAGGTGCCGCTGCTGGACCCGGTGATGCTGGTGCCCGCCATGGCGGCGGTGACCCAAAACCTCGGCTTCGGCGTGACCTGCAACCTGGCCTATGAGCCGCCCTACCTGTTTGCCCGGCGGATGAGCACGCTGGACCATCTGACAGGCGGCCGCATCGGCTGGAACATTGTGACGGGATATCTCGACAGCGCTGCCCGCGCGCTGGGCCATGACGCGCAAATGCGCCATGACGACCGCTACGACCTGGCGGATGAATACATGCAGGCCGTCTATGCGCTGTGGGAGGGAAGCTGGGCCGAGGATGCGGTCAAGCGCGACCGCTCAAGCGGCGTCTACACCAATGCGGCGCGGGTCCGCCGCATCCGCCATGACGGCCCGCAATACCGGATCGACGCGGTCCACCTGGCCGAACCCTCCCCGCAGCGCACCCCCGTGCTCTACCAGGCCGGCGCCAGCGAACGCGGCCGCCGCTTTGCCGGCACCCATGCCGAATGCGTCTTTGTGAATGGCACCAACCCCGCCGTGGTCGCGCGGCTGGTCGCACAGCTTCGTGCCGCGGCGGCCCCGCGCCCTATCCTGGTCTTTGCCGGCGCCACCGTGGTGGTCGGCCGCACGGAACGGGAGGCGCGGGACAAGCTGGCGGATTACGCGAGCTGGGCGAGCGCCGAGGGCGCGCTGGCGCATGCCTCCGCCTCACTCGGCATCGACCTCGCCAAATTCGGCATGGATGAGCCGGTGCGGGCCGGGGAAAGCCAGGCGATCCGCTCGAATGTCGAGGCGATGGCCAAGGTGGCGGGACCGGACTGGACGCCACGCATGCTGCTGGCGCAATCCGTCCTCGGCAGCCGCCAGCCACCTATTATCGGCGACCCGGCGCAGGTGGCGGATGCGCTGGAAGGCTGGATGCGGGAGGCGGGCGTGGACGGCTTCAACCTGTCCCGCAGCGTGATGCCCGAAAGCCTGGTGGATTTCATCGACCTCGTCGTGCCGGTGCTGCAGGAACGCGGCCTCTACAAGACCAGCTACGCCCCCGGCACCTACCGCGAAAAGCTGTTCGGCGCGGACCGGCTGCTGCCGGCAGGTCATCCAGCGGCGGGCCATCGCTGGGCATGAACAAGCGCCGCAACATTGCGCTGATCACATTCGCAGAAATGCTGGCGCTGGCGCTGTGGTTTTCCTCCACCGCCGCCGGTCCCGGCATGCTGGCGGAGGCGCCAGGCCGTGGCGCGGGCTTCCAGGCGCTGTTGACCAGCGCCGTGCAGGCGGGCTTCGTGCTCGGCACGCTGCTGAGCGCCGCCCTCGCCTTGCCGGACCGGCACGACCCGCGCCGCGTCTTCGCCGCCGCCGCGCTGCTCGGCGCCGCTGCGAATGCGCTGATCCTTTGGCTGCCGCCGGGGTCGGAGGGTGTGATCGTCGCGCGCTTCGTCACCGGCATGGCGCTGGCCGGGGTCTATCCGGTGGGGATGAAGCTCGCCGCCGGCTGGGCCGATCGGGGCGATATGGGGCTGGTGGTGGGGCTGCTGGTCGGCGGGCTGACGCTCGGCTCCGCCGCGCCGCATTTGCTGGCCGCGCTGGGCGGGGCGGATTGGCGGCCGGTGCTGGTCGTGGCCTCGCTGGCGGCGATGGCGGGGGCGGCGCTGATCGGGCTGGTGCGGCTCGGCCCGCGCCACGCCCCGGCGCCGCCCTTCCGGCCCGCCGCCGCCCTGGCGCTGTTCCGCAACCGGGGCACCCGGCTCGCGACCCTCGGCTATCTCGGCCATATGTGGGAGCTCTATGCGATGTGGGCCTGGATCGGCCTGTATTTTGCCGCCAGCTTCGCCGCCTGGCGCGGAGATGCACCCCGGCCGGCGGAAGCGGCGCTCGCCACCTTCGCGGTGATCGCCGCCGGCGCGCTGGGCTCGGTGGCCGCGGGTTTGGCGGCGGATCGTGTCGGGCGGGTGCGCGTCACTGTCACGGCCATGGCCGTCTCCGGCGCCTGCTGCCTGCTGGCGGGGCTTTTCTTCGGCCTTCATCCGGCGCTGGTGATATTGCTCGGCCTGGTCTGGGGCGTCGCCGTGGTGGCGGATTCGGCGCAATTCTCGGCCAGCGTGGCGGAGCTGGCGGAGCCCGGCCTGACCGGCACCATGCTGACGGTGCAGACCAGCCTGGGCTTCGCCCTGACCCTGGTGACCATCCACATGATGCCGCCAATGGTGCAGTCGCTGGGCTGGGGCGGCGCCTTCGCGGTGCTGGCGCTGGGGCCGGCGCTGGGCTGCGTCGCGATGCTGCGCCTCGGCCGCAGCGCCGAAGCGGCGCGGCTGGCGGACGGGCGCGGATAGTCTGACGAGGTTAGCGCCGCATCTCCTGCACCAGTGCCATGCTCGCCGTTGCCAGCATGAAGCTGCCGCCGAGGATGAAGACCGCCTCCGGCCGCCCGCTATCCACCAGCCAACCAAAGATCGGCGGCGCGATCATGCCGCCGATGTTGAAGCCCGTGGAGACCACGCCGAAGACGGCACCGGATTGCCCGGGCGGTGCCGCGGCGCGCACCATCATGTCGCGGGATGGCATGCACATGCCGCTCATCACCCCCGCCAGGCCCAGCACGACCACCACCAGCAGCGCCGGCATGGGCAGCAGCCCCACGGCCAGGGTCAGCACCCCCGCCAGGCCAAAGCCCGCCATGGCCACCAGCCCGTGCCGCTTCACCCGGTCCGCCAACGCGCCCCCCAGAAGCACGCCGCCGGCTGAGCCCGCCAGCAGCGCCGTCAGCGCGGTGGAGGCCATGCCGAGGCCCATGACGCCGGAGGCGACCAGGGCCGCGATGGCGAAGGCATTCATGCCGCCGACCGACAGCGCGATCAGCACGAAGAAGCCGGTCAGCGAGATCACCGCCGGGTTCAGCACCCGCGTTGGCTGCCCCGCCACGGCCTTCGGCGCCACGCCCTTCACCGGGTCGGCCGGACAGGTCGCCAGCACCCAGGCGGCGACCAGCCAGCCGATGGCCCCCGCAACGATCAGCGCCCCCGAAAGCCCCAACCAGGCCGCCAGCCCCAACATCAGGAAGGGCGCCACCGCGCCGCCGGCGAAACCGGCAAAGGTGTGCAGGGAAAAGGCGCGCCCCATGCGCGGCCCGGCCATCACGGTGTTGAGGATGGCGTAGTCCGAGGGGTGGTAGACCGCATTCGCCAGCCCCGCGAGCGCCCCCGCCAGCAGCACCATGGCATAGCTGGGCACCAGCCCCACCAGCATGAAGGCCGCGCCGCCGACCACGAGCCCAGCCGCCAGCACCCGCCGTGGCCCGATCCGGTCCACGAGAAAGCCCATCGGCGCCTGGGTGAAGGCGGAGACGATGCTGAACAGGGTGATGGCCAGCCCGAGCTCCACGAAGCCGACGCCGAGGCGCGCCTGCAACAGGGGAAATAGCGGCGGCAGCACCAGGATATGTAGGTGGCTGACCGCATGGGCGGCGCCGATGGCGCCCAGGGTGCGACGCTCGGTGGCGCTCCAGCTCGCGCCGGGAAGGCCGGTATCCGCCGTTATGCTCACTGCGCATCCACCCGCTTTTAGGGTCCGATAGACCCCGGCCCTGCCCCGGGCAAGGTGGGGCAGGGCCGGCGGATGTCAAACCAGGGATGCGCGGCGCGGACCTCTCGCGATCAATGCGCCTCGGACCAGGAGGCGCCGTGACCGATCTCGACGGCCAGAGGCACGGACAGGCTGGCGACGCCCTCCATGATGGTTTTGACCAGCGCGGAGGTGGCCTCCACCTCCGCCGCCGGCACCTCGAACACCAATTCGTCATGCACCTGCAGCAGCATGCGGGCGCCGAGCCCGGCTTCTTGCAGGGCCAGCGGCAGGCGCACCATGGCGCGCTTGATGACCTCCGCCGCGCCGCCCTGGAAGGGGGCGTTGATGGCGGCACGCTCCGCCCCGCCGCGACGCACCGGGTCCTTGCTCGCGATGTCGGCGATCCACAGCTTGCGGCCGAAGGGGGTCTGCACATAGCCGCTGGTGCGGGCGTCCTCCTTCAGCTTTTCCATGCAGGCGCGGATGCCGGGATACTGGCCGAAATAGGCGTCGATGATCGCCCGCGCCTCGCCCGGCCCGATACCCAGCCGCGCGCCCAGGCCGAAGGCGGACATGCCGTAGATGATTCCGAAATTGATTGTCTTGGCCCGGCGCCGCGCTTCCTTGTCCACCGCCTCCGGCGCCAGGTGGAAGATATCCGCCGCCGTCCGCGAATGGATGTCCTGGCCCTTGGCAAAGGCGTCCTTCAGCGCCGGCACATCGGCGACATGGGCCAGGATGCGCAACTCGATCTGGCTGTAGTCCGCCGCCAGCAGCACATGGCCTGGTTCCGCCACGAAGGCGCGGCGGATGCGCGCGCCTTCCTCGGTGCGGACCGGGATGTTCTGCAGGTTCGGATCGCTGGATGACAGGCGCCCGGTGGAGGTCAGCGCCATGGCGAAATCGGTATGCACCCGCCCCTGGGCATCCGCCGCCTGGGCCAGGGCGTCGACATAGGTGGATTTCAGCTTGGCGATCTGCCGCCAATCCAGCACCCGGCGCGGCAAAGCGTGGCCCTGCACGGCCAACTCCTCCAGCACGCTCGCATCGGTGCCCCAGGCGCCGGTCAGCTTGCTGCGCTTGCCGCCTTGCAGACCCATTTCGTCGAACAGGATTTCGCCAAGCTGCTTGGGCGAGCCCACATTGAAGGGCTTGCCCGCCAGCTCATGGATCTCGCGCTCATAGCGCGCCAGCTTCTCCGTGAAGTCGACGCCGATCCGGGACAATTCGGCGGCGTCGATCTTGATGCCGGCGAGTTCCATGTCCCGCAGCACGGGCACCATGCGGCGCTCCACCTGCTCATACAGCGCCAGCGCCCGCGCGCCGCGCAGTTCCGGCCGCAGCGCGTGCCACAGGCGCAGCGTCACATCCGCATCCTCGGCGGCGTAGGCGGTGGCCTTGTCCAGCGGCACCTTGCTGAAGGTGATGCGGTTGCGACCAGTGCCGGTGACGCTGTCGAAGGTGATGCAGCTATGGCCCAGATGCAGCAGCGCCAGTTCGTCCATGCCGTGCCCATGCTTGCCGGCGCGCAGCGCATAGGACATCAGCATGGTGTCATCCACGGGCGCGACGGCGATGCCGCCATTCTCCCCCCGCCAGAGCACTTCCAGGTCGTATTTGGCGTTGTGCAGCACCTTGAGGACGGAAGGGTCCTCCAGCAGCGGCTTGATCTCGGCCAGCGCCGCCTCGGCCTCGATCTGCTCGGGGTCAGCCGCACCCATCAGGTCACCGCTACCCTCATGCCGCAGCGGCACGTAGCAGGCGCGGCCCGGGGCGATGGCGAGCGAAAAGCCGACCAGCCGCGCCTTCATGGCGTTGAGGTTGTCGGTCTCCGTGTCGAAGCCCACAACGCCGGCCGCCTGGGCCGCCGTGATCCATTCGCGCAGGGCTTCGATTGTGGTGACGGTGGCGTAGTCGCCGAAGGGCGCCGCCTCGGCGGGCACCACCGGCGCCTCGCTCGCCGGCGCGGGCGGCCGGAAACCGTTGCCGCGCGTGACCGCGCTGGCATCGCCCAGGCCGAGGCGGGCCAGCAGGCTGCGAAAACCGTTCTCGCGCAGGAATTTCTCGAGCGTCGCCGGATGCGGCGCGCGGGTCAGCATCTTCTCGATCGGGCAGGGCAGCGGCGCATGGGCGTCGAGCTGCACCAGCCGCTTGCTGATCCGCGCCTTCTCCGCATTCAGCTCCAGCGCCTCGCGCCGCTTCGGCTGCTTGATCTTGGCGGTGTTGGCCAGCAGCGTTTCGAGGTCGCCGTATTCGTTGATGAGCTGCGCCGCGGTCTTGATGCCGATGCCGGGGACGCCCGGCACATTATCGGTGCTGTCACCGGCGAGCGCCTGCACCTCCACCACCTTGTCCGGTGTCACGCCGAATTTTTCAAAAACTTCCGGCTCGCGGATCGGCTTCTGCTTGATCGGGTCCAGCATCTGCACGCCGGGGCCGATCAGCTGCATCAGGTCCTTGTCGGAGGAGACGATCGAGACCTCGCCGCCCTCCTCCACGAAGACACGGGCATAGGCGGCGATCAGGTCATCCGCCTCGAAGCCGGGCTGTTCCGCCTGGCAGACGCCGAGCGCTTCCGTCGCCTCGCGGATCAGGGCGAATTGCGGGATCAGCTCCGGCGGCGGCTCGGGCCGATGCGCCTTGTAGTCGGGGTAGAAATCATTCCGGAAGGTCAGTCGCGCGCTGTCGAAGACCACGGCGATATGGCTGGCGGCGTGGCGGGACAGGAACTGGGACAGCATCTGGGTGAAGCCGAAGACGGCATTCACATGCGTGCCATCCGGCCGCGTCATCGGCGGCAGGGCGTGAAAGGCGCGGAAGATGTAGCCGGAGCCATCGACCAGGATCAGCCGCTTCTGCCCCGGCGCCACCGGCGGGACGGCTTCCTCGACGGCGGGGAGGATGGCGGCGTCGCTCATGCCCTCAGTGCCCGTGGTCGTCGCCTGCACCCTCGGCCAGCACATAGGTGCGCGAGCAATAGGGGCAGGTCACCTGCCGGTCTTCAATGCGCAGATAGACCAGCGGATGGCCCAGCGCGCCGCCGCCGCCATCGCAACCCGGGCTGCGGGTGGTGACTTCCAGAATTTCCTCCGGCGTCACACCGGGCAGGGCGACCGGGGTGTAGCCGGTCTGTCGCGCATCGCGCATGGCGGTCCTCATGGGCTGTGGCCGGCTGGGGGTGCCGGTCATGGCGGGAACATAGGGGGGGCGGAGGGGCACGGCCAGCCCCGACCTTGCGGGGCGGGACGGGTCTGCGTAAGCCGTGGGAAGGTTCGGCGGCATGGGGGTCCGGCACGGAATGGCTTGGTGGCGTAGCGTCCTGGCCCTGCTGACGCTGCTGCTGGCCGCCGCTTGCACCCCGGTGGTGATGCCGGCCGGCCCGGCCACGCTGATGCCGACCCTCCGCGGAGAGGCCGTGGTCGCCGCCGATGGCGCGGTGCTGCCGATGCGCCGCTTCGCGCCCGAAACCCCGCCGCGGGCGGTCCTGCTGGCGCTGCACGGCTTCAACGACCATTCCGGCAATTTCCTGGCCGACAGCATCGAACAGCTCAATGCCGGCGGGCTGCTGGTCTATGCCTATGACCAGCGCGGCTTCGGCCGGTCCCCCAACCGGGGCTACTGGCCGGGGGCGGAGACCATGGCCGAGGACGCCATCACCGCCGCCCGCCTGCTGCGCGCCCGCCACCCCGACCTGCCGCTGTTCCTGATGGGGGAGAGCATGGGCGGCGCCGTTTCCATCCTGGCCGGCACCGCGGCGGAGGCGGCGCCGGTGGATGGCTATGTGCTGCTGGCCCCGGCGCTTTGGGGGCGGGAGAGCATGAACGCCCTGATGCGCGGCGGCCTTTGGCTGGCGGCGCGCACCATGCCGATCCTGGGCTTCCAGGGCGGGGTGGGCGGCGTGGTCGCCAGCGACAATGAGGCGGCGCTGCGCCGCCTGGGCCGCGACCCGCTGGTGATCCGCCGCACGCGGGTGGATGCGGCGGTGGGTCTGGTGGACCTGATGGATGCGGCCAGCGCCGCTTTGCCCACCTGCTGCCGCGGGGTGGGCAACCGCCCCGTACCGGTGCTTCTGCTGTATGGCGACAAGGATACGCTGATCCCCGCCCGCCCGATCCGCGCCGCGCTCCGCCGCCTGCCGCCGGACAGCCCGGTGCGGATCGCCATCCATGAGGAAGGTTTTCATCTGCTTCTGACCGACAGCAACCGCGAGGCGGTGGCGGCCGATATTGTGGCGTTTACCGCCGATCCCGCGGCGCCACTGCCTTCGGGCGCCGAGGATTTCGCGCCAGGGTGGATGGCGCGATAACGCTTAGCCGGGAATCCACACCCGCCCATCGAACAGCCGCCGCGCGGTGCGGTAGAAGGACCCGGCGCGGGCGACCCATTCGCCGCCCTCCTGCACCACATCCGCGCCCACCGTCAGCACGCCGGAGGGCATGCCGATACGGATCGGCCCGGGCGCGACTGCCCCGAGACATTCCGCCACCAGCGTCCCGGCGATGCGTGCCGCGACCGCCGTGCAAAGCGAGCCGGTCAGCGGCAGCGCCCGGTGCGGCTGGCCGTTGGAGATGATGCGCGCTGCCAGGTCGATCTCGCCGGCCGCGATCTTCTCCCCCGAAAGCGTCGGCGCTTCGGCCGGCGGGCTGACGAAGCCGATATAGGGGACGGAGCTGATCGCCTTGGCCGCGGCGAGGTCCGCGCCGATGCCCATGCGGATGGAGGCCTGCAGGCGGATGGCATCGAGCAGCGCCAGGATATCCGGCCGCGCCTCCAGTTCCTCCGGCAATTCGCGGCCGGTCAGGCCGATATCGCTTGCCCGGATGAAGGCGCTGGCATTGGCGGCATCGACGAGCGAGGCCTCGATGCGCCCAAAACCCGGCACCTCCAGCACATCCAGCACCTGGCCGCTCGGCAGCAGCCGGCCCGTGGTGGCGCCGCCAGGCTGCACGAAATCCAGCCGCACCGGCGCACCCGTGCCGCCCACGCCGGGAATGGCGAGGTCGCCCAGAACCTTGGCGCGGCCATCCTCCAGCTCAAAAGTGTTGTGGATGATCTTTTTCGTATTGGTGTTGTAGATGCGGACCGTGGCGTTCGTGCCGTTTGGCCGCACCAGCCCCTCATCCACCGCGAAGGGGCCGACGGCGGAGCTCATATTGCCGCAATTGCCCTTCCAATCCACGCGCGCCTCGCGGATCAGCACCTGGGCAAAGGTGTAGTCGATATCGGCATCCTCGCGCTCAGACGGCGCCAGCACACAGATCTTGGATAGCGAAGAAACGCCGCCGCCCATGCCGTTCAACTGCCGGCCATAGGGGTCGGGCGTGCCTAGTGCCGCCATGAAGATCGCATCCCATTCCGCGCGATCCGCCGGCAGGTCGCGGGCGTGGAACATGATGGCCTTGCTGGTGCCGCCGCGCATGAAGACGGCGGGAATGGCGCGCTGCGGCATCAGGCGAGACCCTTGAACACGTCATACAGCTTGTTCTTCGCCTCGAAGCCGATGCCGGGGATGTCCGGCATCGCCACGCGGCCCTCGACCACCGGCACGTCATCGGCAAAGCCACCAAAGGGCGCGAAAACCTCCGGATAGCTTTCATTGCCACCCAGCCCGAGCCCCACCGCGATGTTCAGCGCGAATTGGTGCCCGCCATGCGGCACGCAGCGCCGGCGCGACCAGCCATGGGCGGAGAGCATGTCCAACGTGCGGAGGTATTCTACCAACCCATAGGACAGCGCCGGGTCCATCTGCAGAATGTCGCGGTCCGGCCGCAGCCCGCCATGGCGGATCAGGTTGCGCGCGTCCAGCATGGAGAACAGGTTTTCGCCGGTCGCGATCGGCGGCCCATAATGCTCGGCCAGCGTGGCGTGGGTGGCGTAATCCAGCGGGTCGAGCGGTTCCTCGTACCAGCGCAGTTTCATCGGCGCCAAGGCCTCGGCATAGGCCAGCGCGGCCGGCAGGTCGAAGCGGCCGTTCACGTCCACCGCCAGGCGGCTGCCATCGCCGCCCAGCAGCTTCACCACAGCCTCGATCCGCTCGATATCCTCGGACAGCGCATCGGCCAAAGCGGTGCCAGGGGCGCCGCCGATCTTCATCTTCACCGTGGCATAGCCCATGCCGAGGTAGCGCTTCATCTCCTCGACCAGCGCGTCCACCCCCTTGCCGGGGTAGTAGTAGCCGCCGGCGGCATAGACCCAGGCCGCCTCATCGGCCGTGCCGCCATTGTAGCGATCGGCCAGCAGGCGCCAGAGCGGCAGGCCTTCCAGCTTCGCCGCGGCATCCCACAGCGCCATGTCCAGCACGCCGACGGCGACGCTGCGCTCCCCATGGCCGCCGGGCTTTTCGTTCTTCATCATGGCGGCCCAGGCGCCCTGGGGGTTCAGCTTGCCATCCGGGCTGGTGATCTGGGCCTCCGTCGCCTCCGTCAGCCGGGGCACGAAGCGTTCCGCGAGAAGGCCGGGCTGGGCATAGCGGCCGTTGGAGTTGAAGCCGTAGCCGGTGGCGCGGGCGCCACCCTCCCCTTCCACCGTGACCGCGACAATGGAGGCCGTCATCTTCGAGAAATCGATATAGGCGTTGGCGATGTCGCTCGCGATCGGGGCGATGCCCTGCTTGACGCTGACGATACGCATAATTGTCGCCCCCCATCCGGTTGCCGACTTGTCGCCCCGCACAGGACCACTGCACAAGAGGGGGAGGAGGAACCAATATGCCCGATATCCTGCACGAGACGCGCGGCGCGGTGGCCTGGACCACGCTGAACCGCCCGGAACAGCGGAACGCCATGACCTTCCCCATGTATGAAGGCCTGTTCGAACAGGCGGCGGCCGTGGCGAAGGATCCGGCCATCCGCTGCTGGGTCATCACTGGCGCCGGCGGCAAGGCTTTTGCGGCCGGGACCGATATCAGCCAGTTCCAAAACTTTTCCACCGGCCAGGACGCGCTGGACTATGAGACGCGGATCGACCGCGTGCTGTCGGCCATCGAGGATTGCCCGAAGCCGGTGATCGCCGCCGTGGCCGGCGCCTGCGTCGGCGGCGGCCTGGGTATTGCCGGCGTCTGCGACATGCGCATCGCCAGCGCCAATGCCCGCTTCGGCGTGCCGGTGGCCCGCACTCTGGGCAACACCCTCTCCACCATGAATATCTCCCGCTTTGCCGCGCTGATCGGGCCGGCCAAGCTGAAGGACCTGATCTTCACCGCGCGGCTGATGGACGCGCCGGAGGCCCTTTCCGCCGGCTTCATCTCCGAAATGCTGGAAACCCCCGAAGCCCTGGCGGAACGCGCCGAAAAGCTGGCCCAGGAGATCGCCGGCATGGCGCCGCTGACGCTGCGGGCCACCAAGGTGGCGCTGAAGCGCCTGCGGCTGGCGGCCGGCACCATCGAAGGCGACGACCTGGTCACCATGTGCTTCGGCAGCAATGATTTCCGGGAGGGGGTGGAAGCCTTCCTGGCCAAGCGCAAGCCGGTCTGGACGGGAACCTGACCGCACGGCATCCTTCGGTCCATAAGTAAAAAGCCGGAGGAAATATGCTGACGCGACGCAGCCTTTGGGCGGCGACAGGCGCCCTTGCCCTGCCGATGCCCGCCTGGGCCCAGGCAACCGGGCCGGGCGCCTACCCCACCCGCACCATCTCTCTGCTCATGGGCTTCGCGCCGGGCGGCGGCACGGACATCATCTCCCGCCTGCTGCAACCCGCCTTGCAGGAGGATTTCGGCCACCCGGTCGCCATCGAGAGCCGCCCGGGGGGTTCGGGCACCATCGCGGCCACGGCAAATGCCCGCGGCCGGCCGGATGGCTACCAGATGCTGATGACGACCGTCAGCGCCTCCGCCGTCGTGCCGCCGACGATGAAGCCGCCGCCCTTCGACATCATCGCCGACCAGACCGCCGTGGTGCTCGCCGGCACGGTGCCGCTGGTGGCGGTTGTGCCGCTGGATTCGCCCGCGCAGGATTTTGGCCAGTTCATCGCGCATGCGCGGGCCAATCGCGGGAAACTGAACTACTCCTCCTCCGGCGTCGCGACGCAGCAGCACCTGGCGGCGGCCGCGCTGAGTTTTGCGGCGGGGTTGGACATGACGCACATCCCGTTCCGCGGCACCGGCCAGGCGGTGAACGAAATCCTGGCCGGGCGCATCGACATCGCCATCGACACGCTGCCCACCTACCTGCCGCATATCCGCGCCGGCCGGGTGCGGGCGCTGGCGACGACGCTGCCGCAGCGTGTGCCGACACTGCCGGATGTGCCGACCGTCGCCGAAAGCGGTTTTCCGGACTTTGACGCGGCCGTCTGGTACATGGTGATGGGCCCGCCCGGCCTGCCAGCGCCGATCAGCGAACGCTGGGTGCAGGCGGTGAACAAGGCGCTGTCCGACCCCGGCCTGCGCCAGCGCGTGGCCGATGCCGGCTTCATCCCCGGCGGCGGCACCAGCGCCGATGCCGCGGCCCTGCTGCGCCGCGACGCGGCGAAGTATGCGGAGGTCATCCGCAGGGCCAACATCACCTTCGACTGATCGTGACGGGCCGGTCGAAAGACCGGCCTACAACAGCCCCTTCAGCCGCAGCAGGCCAAAACTCGCCACCGTGGTGGCGTCCTCGATCTCGCCGCTGAGCAGCATCCGCTCGAATTCCGCGCGCGGCACGGCGCGGGTCACCAGGTCCTGCTCCTCCAGCTCCGGCATCGCCGCGCCCTGGGTCAGGCCGGTGGCGAGGAAGATGTCGTAGCCCTGGGTCATGCTGCCGGCGGCGAGGTTCAGGAAGCCGGCATGGTGCCATTCGGCGGCGCGGAGCCCGGTTTCCTCCAGCAATTCATGCCGCGCGGCCTCCAGCGGCGCGGTGCCGGCGGGGCCCCAGCGGCCCTGCACGAATTCCCAGTGCCGGCGGCGCAGCGGGTAGCGGTATTGCTGGACCAGTTGCAGCGCGCCATCGGCATGCTGCGCCACCACGGTGACGAAGTTGGTCTTCTCGATCACGCCATAGATGCCGGTGGAGCCATCCCGGCGCCGCACCAGATCCTCCCGCACCGTCATCCAGGCGTTGCGATAGACCTCCCGCGTCGTGACGGTCTCGATATCCGGGGTCTCGTCAGCCAAGGCCATTCGCCTCCCGCAACGCCGCAGCGGCATCCCGCTCACCGCGCGCTTCCAGGGCGGCGGCGACGGCGACGCGGTCGGCTTCGGGGCGATTCTGACTTTGCTTGCGCTTGCCTGTCCAGTGCCGAACCGTAATGGAAACCCCAACCAGCGCCTTGAACATCCCCTCCATGTATTTTGGCGGCTGGGCGTCCATGTCGAAGCCGGGGGTGGGTTCATAGGCGGCGGCCATGGCGCGCATCTGGAGCGCGATTTCGGCCGGCTCCTCGATCAGCGTGGCGAGACCCTCCGCCTGCACCACGTCGTAGTTCCAGGTGGGCACGCTGGGGTGCTGGCCGTACCAGGTGGGCGAGACATAGGCATGCGGCCCACGGAACACCGCCAGCGCCTCCGCCCCCTGCCCCGCGAAGGCCCGCCAATGCGGATTGGCGCGGGCGACATGGCAGAGCAGCCGGGCCGGCTGGTCGCCCAGCGGGCGGATCAGATGGAAGGGCAGGTGGCTGACCATCAGCGGATCGGCGCTGACGAGCATGCCAAAGTCATGGCGCTCGACATGGCCGAGGATCCAGTCGGGGTCGTCCACCCGGAAGGCGGCGGGGGTGTACATGGCGGGGTGATCCTGCGGGCGAACGGGCAACGCGGCCGGGAAGGGCCGAGGGGAAAGGCTCAGAAGCCGATGGTAGCTCGTCGTCGCGCCTGCATGCCGAAACTCTGCACCGGAATGCCGCCGGCGCAGCATTGCATTTCCGAAGGGTCAGCCCCGCGACCGCGCATGGACCAGCAGGGCCAGCCCGCCCAGCGTCAGCACCCCGCCCACGATGTCGCTGACATAGAGCCGTTCCCCGAGCAGCGCCCAGCCAAACACGGCGGCCAGTGGCGGCGCCAGCAATTGCAGGGCGGTGGCGGTGGAGGCCGGCACGCGGCGCATCATGGCGAAGTTCAGCGCATAGGCGCCGATGCCCACCACCACCATGGACCAGATCATCGCCGCCCAGACCGAGCCGCTGGCCGGCCCCGGCGGCCCACCCTCCAGCGCCACCGCCAAGGCGAGGCAGAGCAAGGCGGAAACCAACGTCTGGCCCAGGCTCGCCATCCAGATATCGACGCGCCCCTTGGCCGGCGCATAGACCAGCAGCCCCACGGCCTGGGCGATGGCCGCGCCGAGGGCGAAGACGAAGCCCAGCGCCTCCGCCGCCGCCAACCCGTCCAGCGCGCGCAAAAAGCCCAGCAGCGCCACGCCGAACCAGCCGATGGCGAGCCCCACCCAGGCCAGCCTCGGCAAAGGCCGGCGCAGGAACAGGCTTTCTCCGGCGGCGACCATCAGCGGCGTGGTGGCGCAGATCAGCGCGACCAGCCCGGTTGGGATGCGCGCCATGGCGAGCCAGGCGAAGGCCAGGTAGCCGCCCATGCCGCAGAAGCCGAGCACCGCCACCCGCGCCATGTCGCGCGGCGCCGGCAGCCGGGCGCGCAGCACCAGGGCCAGCACCGCCAGCATCGGCACGGTGAGCGAAAAGCGGATGGCCAGCGACCAGAGCGGCGGCCATTCCTTCACCACCACCCCCGCCACGGTGAAGGCGGAGGCCCAGATGGCGACGAAGCTGCCGGCAATCAGCAGCGCGCTGGCGTTCATGAAACCGTGCCTTCCCTGCTGGCCCGGATGGTCCTTAGTCCAGCGGCGGCGAAGGTTGCACCCTCAGCCGCGGCGGGCCAGGGCCGCGTCCAGCGTGTTCTCCAGCAGGCAGGCGATGGTCATCGGACCGACACCGCCGGGCACCGGGGTGATGGCGCCGCAATGGGCCGCGACCTCGTCGAAGGCGACATCGCCCACCAGCCGGCCATCGGCCAGGCGGTTGATGCCGACATCGATCACCGTGGCCCCTTCCGCCACCCAATCGCCGCGCACCATCTCGGGCCGCCCCACCGCCGCCACCAGAATCTCGGCGCGGCGGCATTCGGCGGGCAGGTCGCGGGTGCGGGAATGGACGATGGTCACGGTGCAATCGGCCGCCAGCAGCAACTGCGCCATCGGCCGACCGACGATGTTGCTGCGCCCCAGCACCACCGCCCGCGCGCCCGGCAAAGCGGCGCCGGCCGCCTTCAGCAGATGCATGACGCCCTTCGGCGTGCAGGGGGTGAGGCCAGGCTGGCCGCTGGCCAGACGCCCGGCATTCAGCGGATGGAAGCCATCCACATCCTTCTCCGGCGCCACCGCCGCGATGACGCGATCGGCCCGGATCTGCGGCGGCAGGGGAAGCTGCACCAGGATGCCATCCACCGCGGGGTCGGCGTTCAGTCGCGCGACCTCCGCCAGCAGTTCGGCCTCCGTCGTGCTCGCGGGCAAGGCGATGGTGGCGCTGTCGAAGCCCACCTCCTTCGCCGCCTTGTCCTTGTTGCGGACATAGACGCCGGATGCCGGGTCCTCCCCCACCCGCACCACGCGCAGGCCGGGGCGGAAGCCGAGGCCGGCGGTGCGGGCGGCAATTTCCTGGCGCAGCGCGGCGGCGACCGCCTTGCCGTCAATGATCCGGGCGCTCATGTGATCAGCTTTTCCAGTTTCGGCACCAATTCGGTCGGGTTTCCGGCGATGCGCAGGGTTTTCTGGCGCGAGGCGCCGCCATGCAACACCTCCACCGCGGATTTCGCCAGGCCCAGTGCCTTGGCCACCGCTTCGCACACCGCGCGATTGGCGCGGCCATCCTCCGGCACCTCCGCCACCGCGACGCGCAGCGCCGCGCCATCGGGGGCGAGGCCGCCAATGGCGGGCCGCTTCGCGCGGGGCTGCACCTTCACCGACAGGTCCAGCCCATCCGCCCGCAGCCGCCAGGCCGTCATGGTGACGTCAGAAGTAGAGGCCGCTCCGCAGCAGGTAGCCCTGGATCGCCCCCAGCGCGATCGATGCCGCGGTGATCAGCAGCAGCACCACCAGCGGCGACAGATCGACGCCGCCCAGATTGGGCAGCATGCCCCGCACCCGCCGCAGCGCCGGTTCGGTCACCCGGTACAGGAAGTCGGCGATGGTCCAGACGATGCGGTTCCGCCCGTCCAGCACATTGAAGGACAGCAGGGTCTGCATGATCGCGGCCAGCAGTACCGCCCACCAGAACAGGTCGAGGCCGGCCCGCAGCAGGAAAAAAACAGCATCGAGCAGCATCAGCGACCCCTGGGCGTTGCCGGCGAAACCTAGTGGCGGGCAGGCCAGGGAACAAGGCTTTGCGTGGCCCTTGGAAGTTGCGGGACCCTGGCTTGACACCGGCCGGACCCGCAATCATAACCCGCGCCCTACGGTGGACCCACGCTTGGTCGTGTGGGGGTGTAGCTCAGTTGGTAGAGCGCGTCGTTCGCAATGACGAGGTCAGCGGTTCGATCCCGCTCACCTCCACCACCGTCCCCGTCTGATCCTCACGTTGCTGGCTCGAAGCCCTGGGTGCCGGAACGGTCCGCCAGTTCCAGGCTCTGCGCGAAAGCATCGCGCCGCGCCAGATTCGTCGCCGCCAGGTTGCGCAGCCGCGCAGCCGGGCCGGTTGCCGCCGGCGCGGCGGGCAATTCGGGTTGCAGGGTGAAGGCGTTGCTCGGCGCATAGCCGCGACGGGCCGGGCCACCATCGGCCAGCACGAAGCCGGGCGCCGCCGCCGGGCGCAGCCGCACCTGGCTACCGGCTTCCAGCCGCGCCGCCACCGGCGCATTCGCCTCCGGCCGCAGGCGCAGCGGCACGGCGGCGGAGGCCACGGCGCGGGTCTGGCCCGAATCATCCGCCTGACGCGCCTCGGCGGCCGCGCGCGTCCCGGGCGCCACCATCTCCACCGCCTGTTCGATGCGCGCGGCGCGGGCGGCGATGTTCTGGCGCGCCTGGCCGCCACGTTGCAGGTCCTGCCGCAACCGGCCCTCCGCCGCGCCCAGCCGGCGCGGCAGTTCGGCCGGCGGGAAGCCGCCAGAGGCCGCCTCCGCCCGGATCAGCCGGACTTCCGTCCAGCGGCAATACATCAGCGCGTCGAAGGCGATCTGCAGCCGCTCCAGCGCCGCATTTTCGCGCGCCAGCTCCGCCTCCAGCTCGGCGGCCGTGGGCGGGCCGCTGCGGCGGGGCGGGGTGGCGAACAGGTCGCCCGCATTGACGAAGACCACCACCTGCGGGCCGCAGCCATCCTGCGGGTCCACTGCGGCGGAGGCCGTAGGCCCGCTGCCGGGCGGCACCGCGCAGGCGGCCAGCGCCAGCAGCGCGACGCCGCAGACGGCACCTCCTATGGCGCCCTTCGATCCGGCACGTCGCATGGCGATCCTCCTGCCTGTGCGGGCAGAGTTGCGGTCGCATCGCGGAGCGTCAACCGGCGCCAGGGCCACAGCTCGGTTACTCCCGAAGTCAGACTTGTACACAACCAGGGTTCCGGCCGGCGAATGATCCTGCTTACATGTCCGGACAACTTGCCGAGGGACCCGAGATGCTCCGTCGCCTGCTGCTGCTGGCCAGCCTCGCACTGGTGCCGCTTGCCCCCGCGGGGGCCCAGACCGGCGCCCAGACCGCCTGGCCCGACCGGCCGATCCGGCTGATCGTGCCTTTCGGCCCCGGCGGGCTGAGCGACGGGGTGGCGCGGCTCGGCGCGGAATGGCTGGCGAAGCAGCTCGGCCAGCCGGTGGTGGTGGACAACCGCCCGGGTGGCAATGGCATCGTGGGGATGGAAGCCGTCGCCCGCGCGGCGCCGGATGGCTACACCCTGCTGGGCGCCAGCGCGTCGCATCTGGTGGTGCTGCCACTGATGCAGCGGATCAGCCTGGACCCGCATCGGGACCTGATGCCGATCGCCATCACCGCCGCCAGCCCGCTGGTGCTGGTGGTCTCGCAAAGCCTCGGGCCGACCACGCTGGCGGAATTCGTGGCGCATGTGCGGGCGCGGCCGGATCAGCTCGACTATGCCTCCGGCGGCACCGGCGGGCTGAGCCATCTGGGCATGGCCTATCTGCTGCAACGCTTCGACCTGCGGATGGAGCATGTGCCCTACCGCTCCGGCCCCATGGCGATGCAGGACATCCTGGGCGGGCGCATCCATGCCTATCTGGGCAATGCGGTGGAGGTGTTGCCGGCGATGCAGGGCAACAGCATCCGGCTGCTGGGCGTCACCGGCGCCACGCGCAACGCGGTGCTGCCGGATGTGCCGACCATCGCCGAACAGGGCCATCCGGGCTTCGAGATCACCACCTGGAACGGCATCGCCGCCCCCGCCGGCCTGCCCGATGCCATCCGCGACCGCCTGGCCAGCGCGATGCAGAGCGCCTGCCAGGATGCCGGCATCCGCGAACGGCTTATCCGCCTGGGCACCGACCCGGTCTGCAGCACGCCGGCGGAGATGGCGGCCTCCATCCAGCGCCTCACCCCGGTGATGCGCGACGCCATCCGCCTTTCCGGCGCGACAGTGAACTGAACCGACAAAATCATGTGCAACCTGCGGCCCGCCCAGCGGGCCGAGCGGCCAAACGGCCGCCGCGGCTTATGCCGCGAAGCCAAGCCGGCGGAGCCGGCGCCCGGCGTTTGAGGGAATACAAAATGACCATAAGTGCCGCCGAGATCTTCCTGCGCCAGCTCGGCGCCTGTGGCGTCGACTGGTTCTTCGCCAATGGCGGCACCGATTTTCCACCGATTGTCGAAGCCTTCGCGAAACTCGAAGGCAGCAACCATCGCCTGCCGGTGCCGATGACGGTGCCGCATGAGAATGCGGCGGTCGCCATGGCGCATGGCGCCTATATGGTCACCGGCCGGCCGCAGGCGGTGATGGTGCATGTGAATGTCGGCACGGCGAATACCATCAACGGCATCCTGAACGCCGCGCGCGACCACACGCCGGTCTTCGTGCTGGCCGGTCGCACGCCCTATGCCGAACAGGGCCGCCACGGCGCCCGCACCCGGCACATCCACTGGGCGCAGGAGATGTTCGACCAGGCCGGCATGGTGCGGGAGGCGGTGAAATGGGATGGCGAGCTGCGCCAGCCCGACCAGGCCGCGGACCTCGCCACCCGCGCGATGCACATCGCCATGACCGCGCCGCGCGGCCCGGTCTATGCCACCCTGCCGCGCGATACGCTGGCCGCGCCGGCCGGCGCGGCGCGGGTGGATGCCTCGCGCGCCGCCGTGCCGGCGAAACCGCTGCCCGATCCGGCGGCGCTGGTGGAAGCGGCGCAGTGGATCGCGGAAGCGCAGCGACCGCTGATCATCACCTCCGCCGCCGGCCGCACGCGCGAAGGCTTTGATGCTCTCAGCGCCTTTGCCAACCGTTTCGGCGTGCCGGTGATCTCCTTCACGCCCCGCTTCGTGAACATCGCCGCCGACCACCCCATGCATCTCGGCTACGAACCCGGCCCGCTGCTGGCGGAGGCTGATTGCGTGCTGGTGGTGGATACGGACGTGCCCTGGATTCCGCATCTGCAGGGCCCGCCGGAGGCGGCGCGCATCATCCATCTGGGCGAGGACCCGCTGTTCACCCGCTATCCGATGCGCAGCTTTCCGGTCGACCTCGCCATCACCGCCGAGCCGGCCACGGGGCTGGATGGCATCGCCGCGGCGCTCGATGCGCTGCTGCCGGCGGACAGCGCGGCGGTGCTTTCGCGACTTGAGACCTATGGCACCATGGGCGCGGCGCAACGCGCGGCCTGGGCGGCGCAGGTGGCGCGGCCGCCGGAGGGTCCGATCACGCCCGAATGGATCAGCCATTGCATCGCGGAGGCGGTGGGGCCGGATGCCATGCTGGTGAACGAATACCCGCTGCGCCAGACGCATTGCCCGCGCGTGACGCATGGCACCTTCTACGGCCAGTCCACCGCCGGCGGCCTCGGCTGGGGGTTTGGCGCGGCGCTGGGCGCCAAGCTGGCGGCGCCGGAGCGGCTGGTGGTGGCGACGCTCGGGGACGGCGCCTATGTCTTCAACAACCCCACCGCCTGCCACTGGGTCTCCGCCGCGCATGACCTGCCGCTGCTGGTCGTGGTGTTCAACAACGCCATGTACGGCGCGGTGCGGAATTCCACCCTGGCGATGTATCGCGACGGTGCCTCGGCCAAGGAGGGCGGCAGCCTACTGGCCGATCTCAGCCCGGCTCCGGCCTTCGAGATGCTGTGCCAGGCCAGTGGCGGCCATGGCGAGAAGGTAAGCGACCCGGCCGAACTGCCCGCGGCGCTGCGCCGCGCCGTCGATGTGGTGGTGCGGGAGAGGCGCCAGGCGCTGGTCAACGTGGTCTGCACCTACTGATCTGACCCACGGCCCCCATCTGCCCCGATATTGACGGCCCCTTCACGGCCGGCGATGTCTGGCGCCGCATGGCCCGGCGGGCAGGGAGCATTGTGGTGCCGGGCAGAAGTGGGTCGGAGATGGGGGCCTTGCTGTCCGGCCCTGCTTTGTGGTGGCGCCTGCTGGTCATCGGCGGGCTCTGGGGCAGTTCCTTTCCGCTGCTGCGGCTGATCGCGGCCGAGATGTCGCCCTTCGCCCTGGCCGCCGTGCGGGGCGGCTTCGCGGCCCTGGCGGTTCTGGCATTTCTCGCGGCCAGCGGACAGTTGAAGGGTCCGATCCGGCGCTACGCGGTGCCGGCCCTGGTGCTGGGCACCTGCAATGGCTGGGTGCCCAATCTGCTGACCGCCTTCGCGCTGGGCCATATCCAGGCGGCGCCGGCCGCGCTGATCCATGCCGGCACGCCCCTGCTGGTGGCGCTGATCGCCTATGTGCTGCTGCGGGAGGAACGGCCGGGGCCGCGTGGCGTGGCCGGGCTGCTGCTGGGTTTTGGCGGCATCGCGGTGATCCTGGGGCCGGATGCGCTGACGGGCGGGGCGAGCTTCACCGGCGGGCTGATGATCGTCGTCTCCGGCGTCTTTTACGCGCTCGGCACCGTCTATGCCCGCAAGGCGCGGATCGGCGCGGCGCCGCAGATCGTGCTCGGGCAGCAGGTGGTGGCGGGGCTGGTCGCCGGCGGGTTGTCGCTGCCCCTGGGTGGCGTCGAATCCTATGCCCAGCCGGCCTGGGTCTATGGCGTGCTGGCCCTGCTGGGTGTCGTCACCTCCGCCTTGCCGCTGACCATGTTCCTGCGCCTGCTGGCGCGCGCGCGGGTCACCGATGCCTCCATGGTCGGCTATATCCAGCCGCCCTTCGCCGCCGGGGTGGGGGCGCTGCTGCTGGGGGAATGGCCCTCACCGCTGGTGCTGGTCGGCGGCGCCATCGTGCTGGCCGGGGTCTGGCTGGCAACGTCACGAAGATAGCGCTGCAACCGCCGCGGACCCGGTGCGATAAGGTCCTGTTCCGGCGGAGAGACGAAATTGGAGACCGAAGTCCTTATTGCCCTGGTCGCGCTGATCGGGATGGAGATCGTGCTCGGCATCGACAACCTGGTGTTCATCGCCATCCTGTCGAACCGCCTGCCGGAATCGCAACGGCAATCCGCCCGGCGCATCGGGCTCGGCCTGGCCGTCATCATGCGGCTGGGCATGCTGGCCGGTGTGGGCTGGCTGATGTCGCTGACCACGCCCTGGGTCGATCTCGGCATCGTCACCTTCTCCGGCAAGGATCTGATCCTGCTGGCGGGTGGGTTGTTCCTGATCGGCAAGGCGACGATCGAGATTCATCACCGCGTCGACCCGGATTCCCAGGCGGAAAGCCATGCCAAGGACCGTGTGCCGGCCAGCTACTGGTCCGTGGTGGCGCAGATCCTGGCGCTGGACCTGGTGTTCAGCGTCGATTCCATCCTGGCGGCGGTGGGGCTGACCCAGGTGATGTGGGTGATCGTGGTGGCGATCCTGGTGTCCGTCACCGTCATGCTGTTCTCGATGGATGCGCTGTCGCGCTTCATGGAGAAGAACCCGACGGTCGTGATGCTGGCCCTGGCCTTCCTGGTGATGATCGGGATGGTGCTGGTGGCGGAGGCCTTCCACGTTCACGTGCCGAAGGGCTTCGTCTATGTCGCCATGGCCTTCTCGGTGGGCGTCGAGCTGCTGAACCTGTTCGCCCGTCGGGCGTCCCAGCGGAAGCGGGGCGTGGCGACCGAGTAGGACCTCAGCCCTCCGCCGGCTTGGCCGGAACCTGGGACATCAAGCGGTTGCGCCAGGCCGGCGGCAGGGCGCCGATGATCCGCGCCAGGGCATAGAGCCGGCGCGGATAGACCACCCGCACCTTCCCCGCCGCGATGCCGGCCAGGGTCCGCGCCGCCGCCTGCTCCGGCGTCATCAGCCAGGGCATCGGAAAGGGGTTTCGGGCCGTCATCGGCGTCCGGATATAGCCGGGGCAGATGGCGTGCAGGCGGATGCCGAGGGACCGCTGGCTGCCATCCGTCGCCTCTGCCCAGCGCTGCACCGCGGATTTGCTGGCGCAATAGGCCGGCGCGCCCGGCGCGGCGACGAAGGCGGCGATCGAGGCCACCACCGCCACCCGCCCGCGCAGCCCATCCGGCCCCGCTTCCTGCCCGGCCATCTTTTCCAATGCGGGCAAGGCGGTGTTCAGTACGCCGGTGATATTGGTGGCGAAGATGCGTGCGGCCTGGGCCGGCGGCTCCGTCGCATCGCCGGTGCCACCCGAAATGCCGGCATTGGCGATCACCAGGTCGAGCCGCCCGGCCCCGCCGATCCAACCCGCCATCGCCGCCGCATCGGTCACGTCCAGCACCACCGGCCGCACCGCGGCGCCCTTTGCCGTGCAGGCAGCCGCCACATCCTCCAGCCGCCCGGCATCGCGGCCGGACAGATGCAGGGTCACGCCCGGCGCGGCGCAGGCCTCCGCCAGCGCCCGGCCCAGGCCGGAGGAAGCGCCGGTGATGAGCACGCCCTGCCAGGAATCGTGTCGCATACCTTGCCCTCCGTCACGGCCCGGAGGACAAGGCGCGCATGAGCACCCTCGCCTCGATGACCGGTTTCGCCCGCGACAGCGGTTCGCTGCCGGATGGCTCCTCCTTCGTCTGGGAGTTGCGCAGCGTCAACGGCCGCGGCCTGGATGTGCGGCTGCGCCTGCCGCCGGGGCTGGATGTGCTGGAAGCGCCGTTGCGGGAGGCGGTGGGCAAGCGCCTGAAGCGCGGCAATCTTTCCGCCAATCTGACCCTGAAGCGCGAGGATCGGGCGCCGCGGCTGACCCCCGACCCGGTGGCCCTGGATGCCGCCATCGCTTTGGTGCTCGAGGTTTCCGCCCGCCTGCCCGGCGCCCCGGTGCCGAGCGCGGAGGCCGTGCTGTCGCTGCCGGGCGTGCTGCGGGCGGAAGTGTCCGAAATCGATGAGGCCGATGAGGCAGCCAAGCGCGCCGCTTTGGCCGCCTCCTTCACCGTGGCGCTGGACGGCCTTGTCGCCTCCCGCGCCCGCGAAGGGGCGCAGTTGCAAAAAATCCTGGAAACGCTGTTGGGCGAGATCGCGGCACTGCGGGAGGCCGCCGCCGTGGAGGCCGCCGGCCAGCCCGCCGCCCAGCGCGCCCGGCTGCTGGAAAACCTGGCCAATCTGCTCGGCGAGGGCGATGTCCGCGCCCGGGTGCCGGAGGAGCGGCTGGCACAGGAAGTGGCCATGCTCGCTCAGCGTTCCGATGTGCGGGAGGAGCTGGACCGGCTTTCGGCGCATATCACGGAGGCCCGCACCCTGCTGGCCTCCGGCGATGCGATCGGCCGCAAGCTGGAATTCCTGACCCAGGAATTCGTCCGGGAGGCCAATACCCTGTGCAGCAAGTCGGCCAGCGTGGCGCTGACGCGGGTGGGGCTGGAGCTGAAGGCGGCGATCGAGCGGTTGCGGGAGCAGGCGGCGAACGTGGAATGACCGACCTTTCCCACCCCCCCCGCCGCGGCGTCTGCCTGGTGCTCGCCTCCGCCCCCGGCGTCGGCAAGACCAGCGTCTCCCGCGCCTTGCTAGAGATGGAGCCGGAGCTGGCACTGTCGGTCAGCGCCACCACCCGCGCGCCCCGGCCCGGGGAGCTGGAGGGGGTGCACTACTTCTTCCGCACGCCCGAGCAATTCGACGCCATGGTCGAGGCCGGCGAATTTCTGGAATACGCCAAATTCATCGGCCGGTCCTACGGCACGCCGCGCGCGGCGGTGGAGGCGAGCCTCGCCGCCGGGCGGGATGTGCTGTTCGACATCGAATGGCAGGGCCATCGCCAGCTGCGGGAAAGGCTTCCCGGCGATGTGGTGGGCATCTGCCTGCTACCGCCCAGCATGGCGGAGCTGGAACGCCGCCTGCGCGGCCGCGCCCAGGACAGTGAGGCCGAGATCTCCCGTCGCCTGATCGCCGCCAAGGACGAGATCGCCCATTGGGCGGATTTCGACCACGTGCTGGTGAACCGGGATTTCGACCGCACGGTGGCGGAAGTGCGCGCCATCCTGCACGCTGCCCGCAACACCCGCGCAAGGCAGCCCTGGCTGCCGGAGTTCATCGCCGGGCTGATGGGGGAATAGCGCGGCAGATGGGTGGGGTGGTGGAGGTCGTACTGCCGGTCTTCGCCCTGATCGCCCTGGGCTATGCGGCGGTGAAGCGGAAGATGGTGGGGGACGAGGCGCTGAAGGGCATGACCCTTTTCGTCTTCGGCCTGGCCGCCCCCGCCTTGCTGTTCGCCGGCGGCACGCGGCCGCATGAGGGGTCGGGCGGCGCCGCGCTGGCGATCCTGACGGCCTCCATCCTGATGTATGGGCTGGTGGTGGTCGGCGCCCGGCGGATTTTTGGCGTGACGCTGGCGGAGGCGGCGCTGTTTGCCCTGGCCTGCGTCTTCGGCAACTCCGTGATGATGGGCGTGCCGATCATCGTCGCCGCCTATGGCGCCCCCGGCGTGCCGCCGATGCTCGGCATCCTGGCCCTGCAGACCATGATCCTGCTGGGGCTGGCCACCATCGTCACGGAGGTCGGGCTGCATGCCAATGCGCCCTGGCGACGGGTGCTGACCTCCTCCCTCACCGGCATTTTGAAGAATCCCGTGGTGCTGGCCGTCATCGCCGCCTTCATCTGGGTGACCTTCAGCCTTCCAGTGCCGAGTGTGGTGCGGCGGACGCTGGAATTGCTGGGTGGCGCGGCGCCGCCGCTGGCGCTGTTCTGCCTCGGCGGTGGGCTCGCCGGGATTTCGGCGGCGGCGGCGTGGAAGGAAACCACTGCGATCGTCGGCCTCAAGCTGCTGGCGCTGCCGCTGCTGACCTGGGGGCTGGCGCTTTTTTTCCGTATCTCCGCCATCGATACGGCCGTTGCCGTGACCATGGCCGCGCTGCCGACCGGGGCCAATGCCTTCATCCTGGCCCGGCGCTACGCCACGGGCACGGACCGCTCCGGCGCGGCCGTGGTGGTCTCCACGGCGATATCCATCCTGACCCTGTCGGCCCTGATCGGGCATTTCCGAGGCGTGCTGTCATGACATTGGTGATCGAGCCCGGCTGGGTCTGGGATGCGGATAACGGCCTGCGCACGGGCCATTCGGTCATCGTGCGGGACGGCATGGTGGCCGATGTGGTCGCCGGATCGCCGACGCTGGAGGCCGAGCGCATCGTCGCGCCCGATTCCCTGCTGATGCCGGGCCTCATCAACCTGCACAACCACGCCTTGTCCGCGCCGCTGTTCCGCGGCCTGGCGGATGACCTCGCGCCGGGCGATCTGCCCGGCCACATCGTCTATTCGCTGCTGATGCCGCTGGGCGATGTCGCTGCGCAGGTGATGACGGAGGAGGATATCGGCGACGCCGCCGAGATGGCGCTGCTGGAGGGCCTGCGCAGCGGCACGACCGCGCTGCTCGACGTATACCGCGTGGCGCAATGGCCCTTCATCGAAAGGGCGAAGCGCCTGGGTCTGCGAAGCTGGTCCTGCCCCTATCTGTTCTCCGCCCCCGTCGGCATGACGCCCGATGGCAAGCCGACCTACAGCCCCACCAGCGACACCGGCTTCGAGGCCATCACAAGGCTGTACGACCGCTACGATGAAGGCCCGCGCGGCGTCACGCGCGTCGGCTTCGGCCCACATGGCCCGGATAGCTGCACGCCGGAGCTGCTGCGCGCCATCGATGCGGCGGCGCGCGAGCGAAACACCATCGTCTCCATCCACGCCGCCCAGAACCTGATCGAAATCGAGAAGGTGCAGGCCGCGCATGGCAAGGGCTCCATCGCGCATCTCCGCGACATGGGCCTGCTGCGCCCCGGCGTGGTGCTGGCGCATGGCATGTTCGCGACAGATGCCGAGATGGCGATGATCGCGGACTCGGGTGCCGCGCTGGCCTCCTGCCCGCTCGCCTTCGCCCGCTCCGGCCGCTTCGTACCGCTGGCGCGGATGGAGGCTTCAGGGCTGCGGCTCGGCATCGGCACGGATGGCGTGACGCTCGACATGCTGCACGAACTCCGCACCGCTTCCGTCTTCGCCAAGGCGCAGTCGGGCACACCCTACGGCCTGGCCGCGCCGCGCATCCTGCGGGCGGCGACGCGGGATGCGGCGCTGGCTTTGGGGCGGGAGGATCTGGGCCTGGTGGCGAAGGGGGCGCGGGCGGATCTGGTGATGTTCGACCTGGGGTCGTCGCGCTACCAGCCGGTCTGGGACCCGCTGAAATCCCTAATCACCAATGGCAGCGCGGCGGACCTGTCGTTGGCGATGGTGGAGGGGCGCGTGCTGCTGCGGGACAGCAAGGTCCTCACCGCCGATGCTGCCGCCGTCACCCGCCGTGGCCGCGCGGCCATCGAGCGGGTGTGGCGCGAAGCCGCCCGGCGCGGTGCGATTCCGGCATCGATCGCCGCGCGGGCCGCGATCGCGTTGCAGTGAATCGGGCCGTTTCCCTAGGGTAAGAAATCCCTGGGAGACGCCCTCGCATGATCCTTCTGAAGCCCGGCCGCCGCGCCCTTCTGCTCGGCGCCCTCGCCACCCCCTCCCTCGCCTTCGGACAGACGCGCCGCCCGCTGCGGGTGGTGATCCCCTTCCCGCCCGGCGGTGGCGTGGACAGCCTGGGCCGACTGCTGGCGGAGCGCCTGACGCCGCTGCTGGAAGGTCAGCAGGTGGTGGTGGAAAACCGCAGCGGCGGCGGCGGGCTGATCGGCGCCGATGCGGTGGCCAAGGGGCCGGCGGATGGCACCATCATCGGCGTCATCGGCGCTGCCACGCTCTGCGCCGCGCCCTTCATCCAGCCGACCATGCCCTTCGACGTGACCAAGGATTTCCGGGCCATCTCCCAGGTCTCGGACAGCGCCGTGGTGCTGGCGGTGGGCACGGATGTCGCGGCGCGGCATGGCTGGACGGATATGGCCGCCCTGCTCGCCTGGGCGAAGGCCAATCCGGGCGGCGTGCGGGTGGCCAATGCCGGCGTCGGCACCGTGACCCATCTCGTGCTCTCCGCCATCAACACAGCCGCGGGGGTGGAGCTGACGAGCGTGCCCTATCGCGGCGGGGCGCAGCAGGCGATGGATGTGATCGCCGGCACGGTGGAGGCCACCGCCGACCTGCCGGCGGCCCTGCTGCCGCATATCGCCTCCGGCCGCATGAAGGCGATGGGCGTCAGCTCCGGCAGCCGGCTCGCCTTCCTGGCCGATGTGCCGGCGCTGGCAGAGACGCCCGGGTTGCAGAGCATCGATGTCCGGTCCTGGAACACCATCCTGGCCCCGGCCGCGACGCCCGAGGCGGAGGTGCAGCGCCTGTTCGCCGCGATCCGCCGCGTCGGCCAGGACCCCAGCTTCGCCGCTGCGCTGCGCCCCTTCGGCTACGACGCGGTGGTCAGCGAAAGCCCGGCGGCGATGACGGCGCAGATCGCGCGCGAAACACCGATCTGGCGCCGGCTGGTGGAGATTTCAGGGGCGGCGCGGCAGTAGCCGCGCAACCATTCGGCGCGGGAGCACGATCTGCGGCCGGCGTCTTTCGCCGGCCGAGCGGCCGAATGGCCGCCGCGCCCGGTGGTGCGCAGCCTAGCCCCCGGAGGGGGCGCCGGCGCCTGAGGCTGCAAAGGTCATTCAATCCACGCGGGCGCCGACCGCCTCGACCACCACGCGCCACTTGGCGCTTTCCTCTGCCATGTAGGTCGCAAAATCCGCGCGGCCCATGGCGCGCGGGATGGCGCCGCTGGCCGAGAGCCGGCCGGCCAGGGCCGGGTCGCGCACGATGGTCTGCAACTCGCTGTCGAGCTTCGCCAGGATCGGCTCCGGCACCCCGGTCGGGGTGCACAGGCCGAACCAGCCGGTGGAGGTGATGTCCACGCCCTGCTCCTGCATCGTCGGCACATCGGGAAAGGCGTCGACGCGGGCGGTGCCGCTGACCGCGATGGCGCGCATCCGCCCTGCCTGCGCCATCTGAGTCACGGCCGAGATCGACTGGAACAGCAGGTCAATGCGGCCTTCCATCAGGTCCGAATTCATCTGGCCGCTATTGGTGTAGGGCAGGTGCTGCAATTGCAGCCCGGTGATGATCTGGAACTGCGATCCGGCCAGGTGCTGCGACGACCCGGCGCCGACCGAGCCGAAATTGATCGGCCGGCCCTGGGCCTTTGCCCAGGCGATGAAGTCCTGCAGGTTGCGCGCCGACAGGGCCGGCGGAATCACCACGATATTCGGCACCAGCGCGATCATGCCGACGGCCGCGAAATCCTTCTCCGGGTCGAAGGGCATGCTACGATACAGCCACTTGTTCGCGGCATTGGCGGCGATGGTCGCCAGCCCGACCGTGTAGCCATCCGGCGCCGCGCGGGCCACCGCCGTCATGCCGATATTGGTGCCAGCGCCGGGGCGGTTGTCCACCACCACCGGCTGGCCGAGCACGCCCTGCAACCGATCCGCGATCAGCCGGGAAATCACATCGCCCGCGCCCCCGGCCGGGCCGGGATTGATCCAGCGGATCGGCCGGTTCGGCCAATCCCCGACCGAGGCGGCGGGTTGCGCCCGTGCCGCCCAGGGCAGGCCGGCAGCAGCGATCCCCAGCAGCGCGGCACGTCGCGGCAGGTGCGGAAAGGCCATCGTGATGTCTCCCATATTTGTACGGACAGCAGACGTCCGACTTTACCTTCTTGCAAGGGGATAGCCGCTGAAAAGTGGCGCATCGGGTCTGGCGTGCGCCCGGCGATGTGGCAAGCTGCCGCCGATTTCGGCGCAAGGATGCGAATGATGGGTGACGTTCTCGGCTGGCGGTGCAAGTTCGGCGTGATGGGACCTTCCACGAACACCGTGGTGCAGCCCGATTTCGACATGATGCGGCCCGCCGGCGTGACCAACCACTACGCCCGCATCTTCACCCCGAATGCCGATGCGGTTTCCAACGAGACCTTTCGCGCCGGCGCCGAGCTGATCGGCCGCAATACGCTGGACGCGGTGAAGTCGGTGATGACCTGCCTGCCGGATGCGCTGGTCATGGGCATGTCCGCCGTCACCTTCTTCGACGGTGCCAAGGGCGCCGACCGCTTCGTGAAGGAGGTGGAGGAGGTCTCCGGCCTGAAGATCAGCGTCGGCAGCCACTCCTGCACCGCGGCGCTGAACGCCTATGGCGGCGTCAAGCGCCTGGCCATCATGTCTCCCTATTGGCCGGCGATGAATATCGAGGTCGCGCGCTATTTCACCGACATGGGCTTCTCCGTGGTGCGCGACACCGCCTTCCGCTGCACCTCCTGGACCGATATCGCCGCCCAGACCCCGGCGCGCTGCGTCCAGGGTATCAAGGAGATCGATGGCGACGACGTGGATGCCATCGTCCAGGTCGGCACCAACCTGTCGATGGTGAAGCTGGCCGCCATGGCGGAGATGTGGCTCGGCAAGCCCGTCATCGCCATCAACACCGCCACCTATTGGCACGCGCTGCGCTCGCGCGGCATCACCGACAAGGTCGCGGGTTGCGGCAGCCTGCTCGAGCGATTCTGACAAGAGCGGGCGCGGCCTGAACGGGGGATCGTTCGGCCGCCCGCTAGACCCGCCCGGTCGCTGTCCAGCGAGCCACCGCTGGCTTGCCGTTCTCCAGCGCCTGCCGGGCGGCACGATCCCAATCATAGGCGACCGCGCGCAGGTCGGCCGACCAGCGGCCGCCTGGCCCTCGGGTCGCCACGGCGTAGCGAGCATGCGGCGCCCCGGTTTCGATCGCGTGCGGCACCGGATTGTCATCGGTATAGGCCGGCATGCCGATGCTGCCGGGATTCACCACCGTCACCGCCCCGATCTGGACGATGCGGGGCATATGCGTATGGCCGCACAGGACAAGGCGCGCCGGCCCGATGCCCGCCAGCCGCGGCCGGATGACATCCTCCGGGGCGAGGACCGCCCGGCCGCTGTCGACGTCGTCGAGAAGGTAGTCGAGGTCACCCCCGGCGGGGCTGCCGTGGCAGGCGAAGACGTCATCATCCGCCAGCCGAAGTGTCTTCGGCAGGCGCCGTACCCATTCCATATGCGCCGCCGACAGACGAGGGCGCGCAAAGGCCACGGAGCCGCTGGCGTCGTTGCCTTCCAGCAGGTCGCGCTCATGGTTGCCGGCCAGGGTCGGGCACCCCAAGGCAATCTGCGCATCGGCGCTGCCGGCCGGGTCGAAAGGGCCCGTGAACAGGTCGCCCAGGTTGACGACCAGGTCGGGCGCCTGCGCCCGCACATCCGCCAGCACGGCTTCGAGAGCCAGCAGGTTGCCGTGGGTATCCGCGATGATGGCGACGCGCATCAGCCCCGGCCCTTTCGGGGCAAGGGTTTGTCAGAACCCCAGGCGTCCTGTGCCATGTCCATCCTCCGTTGCAGCACGCGACCTCGGCCCGACGATCTGCGCTCTGTGCCATCACAGCGCGTCCGGCCCCTCGCAACCACTTGTCATCCCCAGTGTTACTTCGCCATGCCGATCTACTCGGCACCATCTCAGCAGCCAAACGCTATGGAGCATCCATGATGAGCGACGAGCAGGCGAAGAACACGATCCGGGACGCAGCCGCCAAGGGTGGCGAGACGGCCAGGAAAGTGGCAGATCGCGCCGAGGACACGGCGCGCGATGTCAGCGATTCCGTGCAGACCGAACTCGCCTCCCTGCGGGAGCAGGTGAAGAAGCTGATGGATGAGCGCGTGACGCCCGCTCTGGCGAATGCCGCCGATACCGCCAGCAGCTATTCGCGCCAGGCGCGGGACACCGTGGTGAGCGGTGCCGAGCGGACCACCGCGATGGTCAAGGAACACCCCGCCTATGCCATCGGCATCGTGGCGGCCGTCGGCGTGCTGATCGGCTGCATCATCGCGCAGCGCCCGACCCCGCGGCCCTGGTATTCGCCCGACCGGTACCGGTAAGCGATACAGGCCCTGGGGCGCGATGGGGCCAGGTGACCAGGGTCGCCCGACCTTTTCGCGTCAGCCCGCCGTCGCGCCGCTGGCACGGACGATGGGCGCCCAGCGGGTGATTTCCGACTGGATGAAAGTGGCGAAGGCGGCTGGGTCTGCGTCCAGGATCTGCATGCCCTGGCCCGCCAGCCGCTCGCGGATCGCGGGCACCAGCAGGGCGTCCCGCGTCGCCTGATGCAGCCGTGCGATTATGGGTGCCGGGGTATGGGCCGGGGCCACCAGGCCGAACCAGGCGGAGACATCGAAGCCCGGCAGGCCTAGCTCGGCCAGCGGCTTCACCTCCGGCCAATCGGCCATCGGCGTGGCGCTGCTGAGGCCAATCGCCCGCAGGCTTCCGGCCCGCACCTGGCTGAGCGCCACGGGGACGGAGGCGAAGGTCATGCTGGTGGTACCCGCCAGCACGGCATTAACCGATTCCGGGGCGGAGCGGAACGGCACATGTGTCAGCCTCACCCCCGTCATCTGTTCCAGCACCGCGCCGCCGAGATGCTGGGACGTGCCGGACCCGCCGGATGAATAGGTCAGCTCCCCCGGCTTCGCCCTGGCAGCGGCGATCAGCTCCGCCACCGTGGTGATGGGCGAGGAGGGGTGGACCACCAGCACGTTCGGGCTGCTCGCCACCAGGGTGATGGGCGCGAAGTCCGCCACCGGGTCGAAGGGCATGCGGGCGTAGAGGGCCGGGTTGATGCCGTGGGTGCTGACGGTCGCCATCAGCAGCGTATGGCCATCCGGATCGGCGCGGCGCACCGCCTCGCCGGCGATATTGCCGCCGGCGCCGGGGCGGTTTTCCGTCACCACATTCTGGCCGAGGCGCCGGCCCAGCTCATCCGCCAAAGCGCGGGTGAGGATATCGGCGGCCGAGCCGGCGCCGATGGTGACGAGGATGCGGATCGGCCGCGTCGGATAGCCCTGGGCGAGGGCCGGGCTGGCCAGCGCCAAGGCGGGGGCCGTGCACAGCAGGGCGCGCCGGGTCAGACGGGTCATGGCACCACTCCGATGCCCTGGATCTCCACCAGAATGCCGGGCCGGGCGAAGGCGCTGACGGTCAGCAGGGCACTGCAAGGGAAGTGGCCGCCCGGGAAATGCTCCGCCCGCAGCTTCACCAGCAGGTCGCCATGGCGCGGGTCCAGGATATAGACGGTGGTCCAGACCAGATTGGCCAGGCCGCCGCCGGCGCGGGCCAGGGTGCGGTCCATCAGCGCGTAGCAGGTGCGGACCTGCGCCTCGAAATCCCAGGAAATGTCGCGCCCCTCCAGGTCCTGGGTGGCGGTCTGGCCGGAGAGCCAGACGGTGCGGCCGCCCTGGGTGATGACGGCCGGCGAGAAGGCGCGGGATTTCTGGAAGTCCGTCCCTTCCAGATGGGTGACGCTGAAGCTCATTCCGGTCCCTTTCACGGCGACGCGAGCGCGGGATGCAAACGATTGCATGCGCCCAAACCCATTTCAACCCGCGCGCGACCCGCCCATCTTGAGCCTATGAACGATGACCAGATCAAAGACCTTCTGCTGGCCACCCGGCGGATCGCCGTGGTCGGCGCCTCCGACCGTCCGGACCGGGCGAGTCATGGCGTCTTCGGCTTCCTGCTGGACCGGGGCTATGACGCCGTCCCGGTGAACCCGGTGCTGGCCGGCAAGACCATTCTGGGGCGGCCGGTGCTGGCGGGGCTGGAACAGGCGGCGCCGCTCGACATGGTCGATGTGTTCCGCCGCAGCGCGGAAGCCGGCGCGGTGGTGGATGAGGCGGTGCGGCTGGGGGCGAAGTCCGTCTGGCTGCAATTGGGCGTGGTGGATGAGGCTGCGGCGGCCCGGGCGCGGGCGGCGGGGCTGGTGGTTGTGATGGACCGATGCCCGGCCATCGAGTGGCGCCGGCTGGGCCTGCCACCGCGGATCGCTCACTGAACGTCACACGACCAACGCTTGAAAATCACCCTTCGCCGGGCCAATTCCGCCCGCGGATGAAATGTCGGTAACGATCCTTGGGTTGGTCCGGGGTCCGGCATGTCATCGGCCATCGCAGAGGAAACAGGGGACCATGACGGACGAGGAACGCCGGATCATCACCGGCTATGTGGAGCGGGTGAGCGGCGCCGCCGGCGCGGCACCAGCGCGCCCGGCCTCGCCCTGGGGGGCGTTGGGTGGCGGCCAGCAGGCACCGGCGCAGCCGCTGCCGCCGGTGGACCCGGAAGCCGACCGGCTGATCGGCGAGCTGTTCACCCGCTACCCCGAGGCCCGCTACCGCATCACCCAGACCGCCTTCGTGCAGGAGCATGCGGTGGTCGAGATGCAGAACCGCATCCAGCAGTTGGAATGGGAGCTGGAGCAGGCCCAGATGCAGGCGCAGCAGGCCCAGCAGCAGCCGCGTGGCGGGCTGTTCGGCGGCATGTTCGGCGGCGGCCAGCAGCAGCGCCCGATGATGCGCACCCGCCCGCAGCCGCAGCCGCAATATCCGCCCGGCTATAATCCGCAGGCGTTGCAGCAGGGCCAGAGCGGCGGCTTCATGCGCACCGCGATGATGACGGCGGTCGGCGTGGCCGGCGGCATGATGCTCGGCAATGCGCTGATGTCCGCCTTCTCCGGCGGCGGCGCGGCGGAAGCGGCGACGACGGCGGGCGATGCCGCCGGGGCCTTTGGGCAGGAACAGGTGCCCACCTCCTCCCCCTGGACCGATCCGGGCCAGGCCGATGCGCAGCCCTATGACCAGGGCGGCTACCAGGACGATGCCAGCGCCTATGACGATGGCGGTGGCTACGACGAGGATATCTGACACCGCCCGGCCCCCGCCGGGGCCGCGTTTCGGTTGATGGAAGGGCGCCACGAGGGATCGTGGCGCCCTTTTGCTATTCAACCGCTAGTTGCGAACCCGACGATAATTCTCCATCATGTGTTAACCATGCGAATACCGGATCTGGACTTGGATTTGCTGCGCTGCTTCGTGATGGTGTCGGAACAGGGTGGCTTCACGGCCGCCGGAACCGCGCTCGGCCTCACCCAATCGGCCATCAGCCTGAAAGTGAAGCGGCTGGAGGATCTGGTCCGCCGCCCGGTCTTCCGCCGCACCAGCCGCCGCGTCGAACTGACCGCGGAAGGGGAAACCCTGCTGGCCTATGCCCGCCGCATGCTGGCCCTGAATGATGAGGCGGTGCGCCGCCTCGTCGCCCCGCCGGTCGCTGGCCGGCTGCGGCTGGGGGTCGCCGATCATTTCGTGCCGCGTAGCCTCGCCCATATCCTGGCCCGCTTCGCCCGCACCTATCCCGAGGCGCGGCTGGAGGTGGAGGTCGGCCGCAGCCACGAACTCCGCGCCAAGCAGGAGGCCGGGAGCCTCGACCTGGTGCTCGGCAAGCGCCGGGATGGGGAGGTGGCGGGCGTGGCGATCTGGACGGAGACGGTGGTCTGGGCCGCCGCGCCGGGCTGGGCGGCGCCGGAGGGCCGGCCGCTGCCGCTGGCGCTGCTGCCCGAAGGCTGCATGTTCCGCGACCGCGCCCTGCGCGCTTTGGCCCGGGCGGGGCTGGCCTTCGAACCGGTTTTCACCTGCGACAGCCTGCTGGGCCTCGCCGCCGCCGCCCAGGCCGGCTTCGCCCTGACCGTGCTCGGCCGCAGCGGCTTCCCTGTCGGGCTGCGGGAGGTGACGGGGCTGCCGGAGCTCGGGCAGGTGGAGATGGCGGTCTTCGGCGATGCCGAGGGCCGCAGCCAGGTGGTGCAGCCCCTGATCGGCTTCATCCGCGAGTCGCTCGGCGCCGCGACCGCCGGATGATGGGCCGGACCGCATCGCCCTGCCGTGTGCTGGTGGTGTTCGGCACCCGGCCGGAGGCGATCAAGATGATGCCGGTTCTGGCCGCCCTGCGCCGCCAGCCCGGCCTCACGCCCACCGCCTGCGCCACCGGCCAGCATGCCCGGCTGGTGGCGGAGGTGCTGGCGGAATTCGACGAACGGGCGGAGATCGACCTCGGCGCCCAGCCCGCCGGCCAGGCGCTGCCGCTGCTCACCGCCTATCTGCTGACCGCCATGGCCGGCGCGTTGGCGGCGGCCCGGCCGGATCTGGTGCTGGTGCAGGGCGACACGCTCAGCGCCTTCGCCGCGGCGCTGGCAGCGCATCAATCCGGCATTCCGGTCGGCCATGTGGAGGCCGGGCTGCGCTCCGGCGACCTGGGCAATCCCTGGCCGGAGGAATTCCACCGCGTCGCCATCGATGCCCTGGCGGCGCTGCGCTTCGCCCCCACAGCGGCGGCGGCGGCGCATCTGCGGGCCGAATATGGCGATGGCCGCGTGCTGGTCACCGGCAATACCGGCATCGACGCGCTGTTCCGCCACCGCCGCCGCGGCGTGGTGCCGATCGCCATCGCCCCTGGCCGCCGCCTGCTGCTGGTCACCGCGCATCGGCGGGAGAATTGGGGCGCGCCCCTGGCCCGGATCACGGAGGCGGTGGCGATGCTGGCGGCGCGGGGCGATGTCGAGATCGCCTGGCCGCTGCATCCCAACCCGGCGGTGCGCAACACGGTCACGTCGCGGCTGGCGGGCCTGCCCGGCGTGCATCTGCTGGACCCCCTGCCCTATTGCGACAGCATCGCCCTGATGCACGCCGCGACCCTGGTGCTGACCGACAGTGGCGGGTTGCAGGAGGAAGCGCCGGCGCTGGGCCGCCCCGTGCTGGTGCTGCGCGACGTGACCGAGCGGCCTGAGGTGGTAGAGGCCGGCGCGGCGCTGGTGACCGGCACGGAGACCGCCGCGATCCTGTCGGCCGCCCGGAACCTGCTCGACGACCCCGCGCGCCTCGCGGCGATGAGCCGCCCGGTCTTCCCCTATGGCGACGGCCGCGCCGCCGACCGGATCGCGGAGGCCGTGGCGGCGTGGTGGGAGGCCCGGTGCGACGCCTCTGCATAATGGGCCTCGGCTATATCGGCCTGCCGACGGCGGCGATGCTGGCCAGCCGGGGCCATGCGGTGCTGGGCTGCGACACCGATCCGCGCGTGGTGGCGGCGGTCGCCTCTGGCCAGGCGCATTTCCGCGAGCCCGACCTCGACATGCTGCTGGCCGCCGCTCTGGCCACGGGGCGGCTGGTGGCGCGGGACAGGCCGGGACCGGCGGAGGTGTTCCTGATCGCCGTGCCAACGCCGCTCGGGGCGGACCACCGCGCGGACCTCTCCGCCGTCCATGCCGCAACCGATGCCATCGCGCCGCTGCTGAAGCCGGGCGATCTGGTGATCCTGGAATCGACCTGCCCCGTCGGCACCACCGAGGCCCTGGCGGCCCGCATCGCCGCCGCCCGGCCGGATCTGCGGCTGCCCGCGCGCGGCGCCCCCGCCCCGCCGGGCTGCGTGCATCTGGCGCATTGCCCCGAACGGGTGCTGCCCGGCGCCATGCTGCGGGAGCTGGTGGCGAATGACCGCATCATCGGCGGCCTGACCCCGGATTGCGCAGCGCAGGCACAATCCCTCTATGCCGGCTTCGTCACCGGCACCTGCCATGTCACCGACAGCCGCACGGCGGAGCTGACGAAGCTGGCGGAGAACGCCTATCGCGACATCAACATCGCCTTCGCCAACGAGCTGGCGGCGATCTGCCGGGGGGTGGAGGTGGACCCCTGGGCCGCCATCGCCCTGGCCAACCGCCACCCGCGCGTGGCGATCCTGCAGCCCGGCCCTGGCGTGGGCGGGCATTGCATCGCCGTCGATCCCTGGTTCCTGGCGGAGGCCGCGCCCGGCGGCGCGCCGCTGATCCGCGCCGCAAGGGCGGTGAACGACGCCCGGCCCGGGGAGGTGGCGGCGGCAATCCGTGCGCTGGCGGCCGGGCTGCGCGATCCGGTCGTGGCCTGCCTCGGCCTGACCTACAAGCCGGATGTCGAGGATCTGCGCGCCAGCCCGGCCTTGGCGGTGGCCGAGACGCTTTCCCGCGAAGGGACCCTGCGGCTGGTCTGCTGCGATCCGTTGCTGGACGCCCTGCCGGCGCCGCTGGCCGGCCGGTCGGGTGTGGCACTGCTGGGGCTGGAAGCGGCGCTGGCGCAGGCGGATGTGCTCGCCATCCTGGTGCCGCACCGTGCCTTCCGCGCCCTGAATCAAGCGGCCATGGGGGGCCGGCCGGTGCTGGATGCGGTCGGGTTGCTCCGCCGCTGACTACCGGCCGGGCTGGCCCGCCTCCTCCAACCGCACCTCAGGGGACAGGCGGCTCGGCAGCAATTCGCCGCGGCGTTCCAGCAGGGGGTGGGCGACCATGGCGAAATGCGCGCCAATCCGGCGCAGGTCGCGCACCGCATCCAGCAGCAGCCCGGCCGCCGCCCCGCCTTCAGCGGCGGAGCGATCCGCCGCCTCGGCCATTCGGGTCAGCGCGAGACGCTCCGCCTCCCGCAGCCCTTCCTTCTCCCGCACCAGGCGCCGGGCGGCTTCCGCATCCTCCCGCATGAAGACGGCGACGGCGAGGCGAAGCTGGGCCTGAAGGCGCAGATGCAGGCCGGTGATCTCGGCGGCGATATCGGCCGGCAGCACCAGGCCGCGGCGCAGGCGCTTGGTCGCCAGCCCGCCCAGATCGCGGTCCAGCACATCCCCCGCATGTTCTAGGGAGACGGCGAAGGCGCGGATCTCGTCGAGGCGGCGGGCTTCCTCCTCGCCCAGGTTTTCCTGCGGGATGCGGGCCAGGTAGGTCTGCACTTGGCGGTGCAGCCGGTCCACCACATCGTCCAGCCGCTTGGCGGCCTTAGGCCCCTCCCGCCGCCCTTCCTGGAAGGCAGTGGCGGAGGCGGCGAGCATGGCCTCCACCGCATCGGCCATGCGCAGCACCTCCCGCGCCGCATTGGCCAGGGCGACGGGGGCGGAATCCAGCGCGCCGGAATCGAGATAGCGCGCCGCGCCGGCATCCTCGGTCTGCGGCCGGTCGGGCAGGAAGCGTTCCAGCAGCCGCGACAGCGGGCCGAGCAGCGGCCAGGCGAGCAGGGCGGTGCCGATATTGAAGACCAGATGCGCCTGCGCCGCCGCCAGGGCGGTGACAGGCCCGAGCAGCGCGGCCGCCTGCGGCAGCAGCGCAAGGACCAGCGCGGCGCCGACCAGCCGGTTCGCCAGATTGCCCAGCGCCACGCGCAGCCTAGCGCGATCCGGCCCGACATCCCCGGTCGCAGCCAGAAGCGGGTTCATGGCGCTGCCGAGATTGGCCCCCAGCACCATGGCCAGGCAGGCCTCCGCCCCCACGGCGCCGGAGGCGGCGAGGGCGGCGATGAACAGCATGGCGGCCACCGAGGAATGCGCCGCCCAGGCCAGCACCGCCGCCACCAGCAGATTGGGCAGCGGCATGTCGGCAACCGCCCCCAGCACCTGATGCAGCGCGGGGGAGGACTCGACCGGCGCCATGGCCAGCCCGAGCAGATGCAGCGAGGTCAGCATCAGGCCGAGCCCGATCGCCACCCGGCCGATATCGCGCACGCGCCCGGCCCCACCCCGCCGAAAGGCCACAACACCGCCGAGCACCAGCCCCGGCGCCAGCGCCCCGTTCGGGAAGGACAGGGCCAGCACGATCAGCGCGGTGCCGAGATTGGCGCCCAGCATGCCGGCCAAGGCGGGCGCCAGCGCCACCCCAGCTCCGGCGGCGAAGCTGCCCAGCATCAGCGCGGTGGCGGTGGACGATTGCAGCGCGGCGGTGATGACCAGCCCGGCCAGCACCGCCCGGCCGCGTCCACCGAGCCCGATGCCCAGCACATGGCGCAGCCGCATCCCAAAAGCGCGCTGCACGCCGGACTGCACCATATGCAGCCCCCAAAGCAGCAGGGCCGCATGGCCCGCCAGTTCCACCAGCAGCAGCGCCTGGGACAATCCCGCTCACCTCATCTGAGTCGTGTCATAAAACTGCAATATTGCAGCCTAGACCCCTCCCCCACGGATGCAAACGGTCTCGCGGCGGCGCGGTTCTAGCCCTGCGCCGCCCGGTAGCGCGCCTTGGTGGCGGCGTCGGGGGGATAGGTGCCCTCCAGCGGTGCGCCACCCTCGATCTCGGTCAGGATCCAGGCCTCCAGCCGTTCCTTCTCCGCGGCTTCCCGCGCCACCTCCTCGACCAGTTCGGCCGGGATGCAGACCACGCCGGAGGCGTCGCCCACCATGATATCGCCCGGAAACACCGCAACGCCGGCGATGCCGATGGGCAGGGAATGGTCCACCACCATCACCACGGCGGAGGACGGCACGGGGGCGGAGCCGCCGCCGTGATGCACCGGCAGGGCCATCCTCGCGACTACCGGCAGGTCGGAGACGCCGGTATCCACCACCACGCCTGCCACGCCCTTGCGGTGCAGCGCCGTGGCGATGATGTCGCCCAGGACGGAGACATGCGCCGCGCCCCCGGTGGCGCAGACCAGCACGGCGCCGGCGGGCGTATCCGAGAAAATCTGGCGGTGCAGGTTCGGCAGGCGGCCGGCCGCCACCGCATCCCGCAGATCCTCCCGCACCGGAATCGCGCGGATGGTATAGGCGGGGCCGATGAAACGCGCGGCCTCCGGGTTCGCCGGGACGATGCCGTGCAGGAAGCGGCTGCGCAGGCCGCGGGCGAACATCACGGCGGACAAGGTGGGCACCGCCACCTGCCGCAGCAGCGCCAGGGTTTCGGGCGTCATGGATACATCAGCACGATATCGCGCCCCACCTCTTCCGCCTCGGCCTCCGCCCGCGCCAGCCAGGCGCGCATCAGCGGGCTGTCCATCTGGGCGGCGATGAATTCCATGCTGTCGGTCGCCAGCTCCACGCCATAGGTGACGTAGCGGCTGCACATCGGCGCCAACACCGCATCGGCGAAGCAGTACTCCGCGCCTGCGATGTAGGGACCGCCCCAGCGGGCGCGGGCGTCGCGCCAGATTGCCTCCAGCCGTTCCGTCCCCGTCCGCACACCGGGGCGGTTCATCAGCTTGACGTTGCTGGGCAGGCCATCGCGCAGCGGCCAGCGCTTGATGAGGTTCATCGGCAGGCCGTTGCGCAGCTCATCGAAATGGCTGTGCACCTCCGCCGCCACGCAGCGGGCATAGGCGCGCCTCGCCGGGTCCTGCGGCCAGATGCCGCAGCCCGGGTCGCGTTCCCACAGCCATTCGGCGATCGCCATGCTGTCCCACAGCACCATCCCGGCCTCCGCCTCATCCGGCGGCCCGGCCAGATGCAGCACAGGAACGCGGCCGGAAGGCGAGACGGCGCGAAGCTTTGGCGGGCTGTCGGGGCGCGAGAGGAAAATGCGGCGCAGTTCCACCGGCAAGCCACCCAGCCGGCAGGCCATCCAGCCGACCACGGACCAGGAGGAGGACCAGGCACTGCCGACGTACAGCACATTTTGCATACGATTAACCTCGATCGACTTGCGCCCAATTTCGCACCGTCAATAATGCATCTTGCGAAGATTTCAGTGTGCGGCGCAACATCGGGGTTCTGCTTTCCGGAGACCTTGCGATGACCACCCGCCGCACCCTGCTCGCCGCCCTGCCCGGGCTCCTGGCCGCACCGGCGGCCTTCGGGCAGGCGGCCGCCTATCCCAGCCGGCCGATCCGCTTCGTGGTCCCCTGGGCGCCCGGCGGGTCCACCGGCAATATCGCCCGCATCGTCGGCGATGCCATGGCGGCGTCGCTGGGCCATGCCATGGTCTATGACCACCGTCCGGGCGCCGGCGGCGCGCTGGGCACCGAGAATGTCGCGAAATCGGCCGGCGACGGCTACACGCTGCTGATCTCCGGCGCCGCCACCTATTACCGGCCGCTGATCGACAAGGACACGCCCTTCAATCCGCAGCGGGACTTCACGGCGCTTGGCCTGATCGGCGTCGGCCCCTTCTGCCTGGTCACCCGCAACGGCCTGCCGACGACGCTGCGCGGCTTCATCGAATACGGCAAGGCCAATCCGGGCAAGCTGAACTTCGCCTCCTCCGGCATCGGCTCCACCAGCCATCTGGCGGCGGAGGCCTTCAACGCCTCGGCCGGGGTCGAGGCCACGCATGTGCCCTATCGCGGTTCTTCCCAGGCCACGATCGACCTCGTCTCCGGCCGCGTCGACTATTACTTCGACGCCTTCTCCTCGGTGCAGGAGAATGTGCGCGCCGGCCGCATTCAGGCGTTGGGCGTGACCACGCTGGAGCGTGCCAGCCAGGCGCCGGACGTGCCCTCCATCGCCGAAGCCGCGCTGCCCGGTTTCACCGCCGCCCCCTGGTGGGGCATCGTCGGCCCGGCGGGGCTGACGCCGGCGGTGCTGGACCGGCTGTCGGCCGCGCTGAAGACGGCGCTGGAAACGCCGGCGGTGATCGCACAGCTCGATGGTCAGGGCTGCACCGCCCGCTTCATGGCCCCCGGCCCCTTCGCCGATTTCGTCCAGTCGGAAAACGCGCAGTGGACGCGGGTAATCGAGAAGGCCGGACTTCGGGTTTCCTGAAGCTGGCCGGACGACATCCGGGACCCACCAGGTCCCACTGAGACGGGATGGGTATCAGCGCGTCGGCTGCCCCGCCCGCAGGGCGCGGCGCAGCTTGGCGATGCCGGCGCGCGGGTGACCATCCTCGCAAAGCCGCCGCCCCTCCTCCACCAGCCGCTGGTCCGCCTCGGCATCCGGCGGATGGCCGATCAGGCGGGCGGCGAGGGCTCGGCAATATTCGGTGCTGTCGGTAGTGACGCGCAGGGCCGGCTGGGGATTCAGGTTCTGCGCGCTGGCGGGAATGGCCAGGAAGACAGCGAAGCCAAGAATCAGATGTACGCGCATGCGGTGCATGCTGACGCAGAACGTCGCAGCGCAGCGTGGCGACGTGATGAAAAGGCCTTCATCCGCCGGCGGCGCCAGGCCTTTCCATCACCAGATGCGGCGCGGCGGCGGCGGTGCTGGCCGCCCCCAGCGGCAGACGCAGCGTCACCCGCAGGCCGGAGGGCGTCGCGCCGGGATAGGTATCCTCCAGCACCACCTCTCCGCCATGCAGCGTCACCACCGCGCGCACCAGCGACAGGCCCAGGCCGGAACCCGGCGTGGTGCGGGCGGCGTCGGTGCGGAAGAAGCGTTCCCCGACCCGGGCGCGTTCGGCCGGCAGCAGGCCGGGGCCGTCATCCGAGACCGTCACTTCCGCCATCCCCGCCACCTGCCGCGCGGCCAGCAGCACGCGCCCGCCCGCCGGGTTGAACTTCAGCGCATTGTCCAGAAGGTTGGCCACCGCCTGCAGCAGCAGGTCGCGATCGCCCACCAGGGGCAGTGAGTCCGGCAGCTCGGCGACCAGCACCTGCTCCAGCGCCTCCGCCGCCGCGCCATATAGCTCGACCGCATCGGCCAGCATCGGCGCCAGGTCGAGCGGCGCGAAGGCGGCGCGCCGGGCGCCGGCCTCCACCTCCGCGATGCGCAGCACCGCCTTGAACACCCGGGCGATGTCGTCGAGGTCGGCGATGCCCTGTTCCACCGCCGCCCGCAGCGCCTCCTCATCCACCGCCGAATCCAGCGATTCCTCCAGCTTGGCGCGGGCGCGGGCGATCGGGGTGCGCAGGTCGTGGGCGATGGCGTCGGAGACGCCGCGCACGCCCTCCATCAACTGGGCGATGCGGTCCAGCATGGCGTTCATGGTCATGCCGAGCCGGTCGAATTCGTCCTGCCGGTCGGAAAGCGGCACGCGGCGGGACAGGTCGCCGGCACCGATCGCCGCCGCCGTGCCGTAGACCGGGGCCAGCCGATCCTCCAGCGCCCGGCGCAGCATCCAGGCGCCGAGCACGGCGATCAGGGCGGAGGAGGCGGCGGCCCAGGCCAAGCCCTCGCTCAGCAGCGCCCGCAGCCGCAGCTTCTCCGCCACGTCGCGGCCGACCAGCAGGCGGTGGCCCTCCCCCACCTCCACGCGCAGCAGCCGCGCCTCGCTTTCCGACCCGTCGCGCAGCAAGGGCATGCGGATCCAGGGCGAGTCGGAGTCGGCCTCCGCCGGCCAGGCTTCCAGATTGCCGGCCAACACCTGCCCGTCTGGCGCCTGCAGTAGGTACAGCGCCTCGTTCTGCACATCGACGGCCAGGCGATCGACGATGGCCGGCACCAGGGCCGCCAACCCGGAATCGGCCCGGCGCTCGACCAGGGCGGTGGCATCGGCGCGGATCGCCGCATCCGTCTGCCGGTCCAGGGCGCCGGCGGTGTTCCACCACAGCACCACGGCCGCCGCGGTGGCGGAGGCGGCGAACAGCGCCGTGAACAGCAGCGCGAAGCGGCCGGAGGCGCTGCGCAGCAGGCCGATCAGCGGCAATTGCGCCATGCCCACATCCATCGGCCCGGCCGCCCCGGCCCGGCGCGTCATCGGCTGTGGCATGTGCCCGGCTTCAGGGCTGGGCGCGGATCATGTAGCCGGCGTTGCGGACGGTCTGGATCAGCGGCTTGTCGAAACCCTTGTCCAGCTTGTGCCGCAACCGGCTGACATGCACGTCGATGACATTGGTCTGCGGGTCGAAATGGTAGTCCCAGACCTTCTCCAGCAGCATGGTGCGGGTCACCACCTGGCCGGCATGGCGCATCAGATGCTCCAGCAGGCGGAATTCGCGCGGCTGCACGTCGATCTTGCGCCCGCCGCGCGTCACGGTGCGGGACAGCAGGTCGAGTTCCAGATCCGCCACCTTCAACCGCGTGGTCGGCATCTCGGCGGAGGGGCGACGACCCAGCGCCTCGACCCGCGCCAGCAGCTCGGCGAAGGCGAAGGGCTTGGTCAGATAGTCGTCGCCGCCGGCCTTTAGACCCTTCACCCGCTCATCCACCGCCGTCAGGGCGGACAGGAACAGGACGGGGCTGCGATTGCCCTGGCCGCGCAGGGTCTCGACCAGCCGCACCCCATCCACGCCGCCAGGCAGCATGCGATCCAGCACCAGCACGTCGAAACCCTCGGAGGCCGCGAGGAACAGGCCGTCACGCCCATTGGCGGCATGCTCGACCGTGTGCCCGGCCTCCTGAAGCCCCTTCTTCACGAAACGGGCAACTTCGGCGTCGTCCTCGACCAGCAGGATCCGCATGGGTGTTCCAGTAAAAAAAAGCGCAGGTGTTCACCATACTGCCCGAATCGGCGCCGCGTCACCTGGGTGGCGATGATGCCCTCAGGCGCCGGGCGGCCGCATCAGCCCGCCGGCTGCACCGGCCGGCGGCCGACCTGCACCGGCATGTCCATCGGCCGGCCATTGCGCAGGATCGAAAGCCGCACCGTCTGCCCCGGCGCCACCGCCGCGATGCCGCGCACCAGCGCCCGGCTGGTCTCCACCCGGTCGCCATTGATGGCGATCACCTGGTCGCCCTGGCGCAGCCCCGCGCGGGCGGCCGGGCTGCCGCGCTCCACCCCCGCCACCAGCACGCCGGCGCTGCTTCGCGCCGCGCCGGCCTCGCCACCCGCATCCTGCACCGAGACGCCCAGCCAGCCGCGCTCGACCCGGCCGGTGGCGCGAAGCTGCTCGATCACCCCGCGCGCCAGATCCGAGGGCACGGCGAAGCCAATGCCGGCGGAGGCGCCGGAGGGGGAATAGATGGCCGTGTTGATGCCGATCACCTCCCCCGCCGTGTTGAACAGCGGCCCGCCGGAATTGCCCGGATTGATCGGCGCATCGGTCTGGATGAAGTCGTCGAAGGGACCCGCCCCGATCTCCCGCCCCCGGGCGGACACGATACCGGAGGTGATGGACCCGCCGAGGCCAAAGGGATTGCCCGCCGCCAGCACCCAATTGCCGACCCGCAGCGCGGCGGAGCTGCCCCAGTTCAATGAGGGCAGGGCCGCCCGCGCCTCGATGCGCAGCAGCGCGAGGTCCGTCAGCTCATCCATACCGACCAGCTGGGCGGTGTAGTCCTGGCCGTTCTGGAAGGTGATCTGCACCCGGCTGGCATTGCCGATGACATGGTTGTTGGTGACCACGAGGCCCGAGGGGTCGATGACGAAGCCCGACCCGGCCCCCATCACCTGCTGGCCGCGGCCCCGCTGCCGGTCACGGAAATAGCGTTCGAAGGGCGTGCCCCGCAGCTCCGCCGGGATTTCCGCGCGCGCCTCGGAGGTGACGGCGATGCTGACCACGGCCGGCAGCACCCTCTCCGCCAGATCGGCGAAATCCGGCAGGGCGACCAGCGCGCCGCGCTGCGCCTGGGCCGGCGGCGCGGCGCAACCGACCACGGGCAGCAGGGCAAGGCCGGCGAAGGCGCGGCGGGCCAGGCCTTTTTGGGACAGCGCGTGAGGCATGGGGACTCCGAGGCAAAAGGGCACGGGCGACCCTGATATGGTTTCGTAAACAACGGGCGCCATGGCCGCGGATAGGTCAAGTCGCGGCGGATTGCGAAGCGTTACCGCGGGGGCGGTGGGGGCGGCGGAGTCGCGGCCCAGGGTTCCTCCGGCCAGGGATGGCGCGGATAGCGGCCCCGCATGTCGCGCCGCACATCCGCCCAGGCGCCGCGCCAGAAGCCGGCGAGGTCCCCGGTGATGGCCACCGGCCGGCTGGCCGGCGACAGCAGCGCTACCTGCAAAGGCACCTGGCCCTGGGCCAGCGGCGGCAGGCGTTCCAGCCCGAACAGATGCTGGGCGCGCGCCTCCAGCGTCGGCACGTCCCGGTCATAGTCGATGGCGGCGGAGCGCCCGGCCGGCAGATCGAGCCGCGCCGGCAGCGCCGCATCCAGCCGCCGCTGCTGATCCCAGGGCAGCAGGCCGCGCAGCACCGCGACCATGTCGATCGCCTTGGCCTCCGTCAGCTTGGTCCGACCATGCAGATGTGGCGCCAGCCAATCGGCTGCGGTCGCGACCAGCGCGGCGTCGGACAGGTCGGGCCAGGCCTCCCCCTCCGCCCGCCGCATCCAGCCGATGCGGGCGCGAAGCTGCTTCGCGGCATTGGACCAGTCGAGGTCGCGCAGACCGCGCTCGGCGATGCCCTGGGCCAAGGCGGCGGCGATGGTGGCGGGGTCGGCGCTGGACAAAGCGTGGTCTTCCAGCACCAGCGGGCCGAACATCAGCCGGCGGCGGGCGAGCACGGCGCCGGCCCGGGCGTCGAAGGCGGCCCCCTCCACCCAGCGCAGCCTTTCGGGGAAGCGCGCTTCCAGCGCGGCACGATCCAGCGGCGCCGCCATGCGGATGCGCGCCTCCGTCCCCAGCAATTCGAGGTCGGCCACGGCCAGCAGCGGCGCGCGGGACAGCGGATCGGTCGCACCAAGGCGGGCGCCCTGGCCGGAGGCGAGTCGAAAGGCGCCGTCCATCCCGCCGCGCTTCGCCGCGATGCGATCCGGAAACCCCGCCGCCAGCAGCGGTCCGGCCTCGCCCCCGGGCAGCGCGCTGCCATGCAGCCGCAGCCGGCGGCGATGCAGCGCCCCGGCGCGGCGGATGCGCTGCACCGTGGCGCGATCGGCATCCGGATGGTCGCCGCCATGCAGCAATTCCAGCCGCAGGTTGATATTGGCCGGCTGGTCGCGGCCACGCAGCGGGTCCCGTTCCTCCAGCAGCGCGGCGAGGTCGGCGGCCAGGGCCTTCTCCCCCTCATCCACCGCCGCCAGCAGCATGCGCGCCAGGCGCGGATGCGTGCCCATGCGCGCCATGCCGCGCCCCATGGCGGTGATGCGCCCTTCCCCATCCAGCGCATCCAGATCCCGCAGCAGCGCCCGCGCCGCCGCCATGGCACCCGCCGGCGGTGGATCGAGGAACGCCAGATCGGCCGGCGCGGCGCCCCAGGCGGCGCAATCCAAGGCGAGGCCGGACAGCTCCGCCTCCAGGATCTCAGGCCGGTCCTGCAAGGCGAGGCCGCGATGCGCCGCTTCCGTCCACAGCCGTATCGCCACCCCCGGCGCGGTGCGCCCGGCACGGCCGGCGCGCTGTTCCGCCGCCGCCCGGCTAATCCGCACCGTCGCCAGCCGCGCCAGCCCCGAAGCCGGGTCCAGCCGCGGCGTGCGCCGGAAGCCACCATCCACCACGATCCGCACCCCTGGCACGGTTAGCGAGGTTTCGGCGATCGAGGTCGCCAGCACCACCTTGCGGCGGTCCGAAGGGTTCAGCGCCCGGTCCTGCTCGGCGGGCGGCAATTCGCCATGCAGGGGCAGGACCTCCGCCTCGATCCCCGAAAGCCGCTCCGCCGTGCGACGGATCTCACCCCAGCCGGGCAGGAAGGCCAGCACATCGCCGGGATGGGTGCGCAGCGCCTCCCGGATCGCGCCGGCCATCGCATCCGGCAATTCACGCGCTTCCTTAATGTCCCGCGCCCTATACTCGACCTGCACCGGATAGGCCCGGCCGAGGGATTCAATGACCGGGCAATCGCCCAGCAACCCGACGAAGCGCGCGACATCAAGGGTGGCGGACATGGCCAGCAGCCGCAGCTCCGGCCGCAGCGCCCTTTGCAGGTCGAGGCAGAAGGCCAGCGCCAGGTCGGTGTCGAGGTTGCGCTCATGTGCCTCGTCGAACAGCACCGCGGCCACACCCTCCAGCCCCGGATCGGATTGCAGCCGGCGCACCAGCAGCCCCTCTGTCACCACCTCCACCCGCGTGCGGTCGGAGACCATGCGGTCGAGCCGGGTGGCGAGGCCGATGGTGCCGCCCGGCGCCCCCTCCCCGATCAGCTCCGCCATGCGCCGTGCCGCGGCCCGTGCCGCCACTCGCCGCGGTTCCAGCACGAGAATCCTGCCCCCCTGCACCCAGGGCTCCGCCATCAGGGCCAACGGCGCCAGGGTGGTCTTGCCGGCGCCAGGCGGCGCCACCAGCACCGCATTGGCGCCCGCGCGCAACGCCGCCGTCAGGCGGGGCAGGGCTTCGGAGACAGGTAGATCGGGCAAGGTCATGGCCGTGCGTAGGACGCCGCGAAACAAATGTCACACGCGGCTCACCGCACGAAACATGACAAGCCATTGCATCACCAGCACGACATCACGCGGCAAGATCAGGCGAGCAAAAGGGCGCCACCACGAGACCCGCCCAAGGACCTGTCCAATGCGCCCCGCCTTGATCGCCGCCAGCCTCGCCTTCCTGTCCCTGCCCGGCCTGGCTGTGGCGCAGCAGCGCCCGCATCCCGAAACGGCGAACATGTGCCGCGCCAGCTGCAACGAAGCCGGCAATGCCCAGCTGGGCGCCAACCGCGCCCGCACCGCGCAAGCCTGCGCCATCCGCTGCGACGCGACCCTGGCCTACCTTTCCACCCAATCCCATCGCGGCACCGCGGAAGCCACCGGCCGTGGCCGCGCGCCGGGCAGCGAGCCCGCCGCGCCACGGCGCGCCACCCCGCCGGTTCCTCAACGCATGACGCAGCCCGTCGCCTATCGTACCGCCGCGCCGGCACCCCGCCCGGTGCCCGCCACCCCGGCCGCCGCGCGCCCCGCCGCCAGCCATGGCGTGATCTACGGCGCCCGCACCCCCTCCGCCGGCTTTGGCCTCGTCGTGGGGCAGGCGGATCGGATGGCCGCGCATCGCATCGCCCAGCAGGCCTGCACCGCCGGCGGCCCCGACTGCCGGCCCCTCGCCGAATTCACCGAGGCCTGCGGCGCCGCGGCGCATGGCGTGAAGCGCAGCCAATGGGCGCTGTTCATGACCTCCGACCCCAACTCCTACGTCGTCACCTCGCTCTCCGCCGGCAGCGGTGCCACGCAGGCGCATGCCGAACAGCAGGCGATTGCCGAATGCCGGTCCCGCGACCCGATGGCCGTCTGCCGCATCAGCGCCTCCGCCTGCCGCAGCTGAGGTTGCCGCCAGCCTTCCCACGCCATAGCGTCAGGCCACCTGCAAAGGACCTGACATTATGAAGCTGCCCAGCCACAGCCGCTATGCGCCCAGCGCCATCCCCACGCGCCCCACCTACAGCTGGCCAAACGGCGCCAAGCTCGCCGTCATCGTCTGCAACAACATCGAACACTTCGCCTTCCGCGCCGGCATGGGCAGCGACAGCGCCCAGGTCAACGCACCGCAATCCGCGCGCAACTACGCCTGGCGCGACTACGGCAACCGCGTCGGCCTCTGGAACATGCTGGAGATGCTGGACGAGCTCGACATCCCCTCCGCCCACAACGTCAACAGCGCCGCCCTCGACTACATGCCCGACATCGCCCCCGCACTTCTGAAACGCGGCGACGAATTCATCGGCCACGGCCGCAGCAACGCCGAACGTCAGGACACCCTCTGGGAAGAAGACGAACGCCGCCTGATCGTCGAAACCCGCGACGCCATCACCCGCCACGCCGGCGCGCCGCCCACCGGCTGGCTCGGCCCCTACCTCGCGCAAAGCAACGTCACCCTCGACCTGCTGCGCGAAGAAGGCTTCCGCTACATGATGGACCTGCCCGCCGACGACCAACCCTTCTGGATGTCCACCCGCGCCGGCCCCATCCTCTCCGTCCCCTACTCCATCGAGCTGAACGACAGCCCCGCCATGGTCTTCCGCCAACACAGCGGACGCGAATTCGCCGACATGATCACCGACCAGTTCGACGAAATGCTCGAACAATCCAAAAAGCGCCCCCTGGTCTGCAGCATCGTCCTGCACACCTTCGTCGTCGGCCAACCCTTCCGCCTGCGCCCCCTGCGCAACGCCCTGCGCCACATCCTGACCCACCGCGACGACATCTGGCTAACCCGCCCCGGCGACCTCGCCACCTACGCCGCCAACCTGCCCCAAGGCACGATACCGGGATCGGAAATGCTGGGAGGGGGGCGCTGAATGGCCTTGCAGGGGGACGCTGTCCCCCTGCACCCCCTGCCAGGAGGCAGTGGCCTCCTGGACCTCAGGACCTTGAAGAGAAATGGAGAGGGGCCAGAGGGACCGCTGAACATGCGGTCGCTTCGGCCCCTCTCCTTTTCTCTTCATGAATCAAAGGGTTCCAAGGGGCCACTGCCCCTTGGCGGGAGGGTGCAGGGAGGGCAGAGCCCTCCTTGCAACTCACCCAGTGCCGCGCCTTCCAGGATCACCCGATCCGGATATTCGCGTCCCGGATCAGGGTGCCGAGGCGGGTGGATTCGGTGGTCAGGAATTGGGTGAAGACTTCGGGGGTGCTGCCGACGGGTTCGGTGCTGAGGTCGCGCAGGCGGGTTTGCACCTCCGGGTTCGCCAAGGCGTGGGTCAGGGCGGCGTGGGTGCGGGTGAGGGTTGGTGTGGGGGTCGCGGCGGGGGCGAAGATGGCGCACCAGTCGTTGAGTTCGAAGCCGGGGATGCCGGATTCGGCGATGGTCGCGGTGTCCGGATAGGCGCGCAGGCGAGTGGTGGTGGCGGCGGCCAGCAGGCGGGCGCGGTTGCCGGAGAGGATGGGCAGGGCGGTGGAGGTGGTCATGAAGGCGGCGTCGATGACGCCGGCCGAGAGATCACGGGCGGCATCGGCGCCGCCGCGATAGGGCACGTGGACCAGGCGTATATCGGCCTGGCGTTGCAGCATTTCGCCGATCAGGTGTTGGGCGGTGGCGTTGCCGGGGGTGCCGTAGCTGATGGTGGCGGGGCGGGCGCGTGCCAGGGTCAGGAATTCGGCGAAGCTCTGGGCAGGAAAGTCATTCTTCACGGCCAGGATTTGCGGCCAGATCACCACCTGGCTGACAGGGGCGAAGGCGGTGGCGTAGTCGAAGGGCAGGCCCTGGAACAGGAAGGGGTTGGTCGCGTGGGTCAGCGTGGCGAAGAGCAGGGATGTGCCATCGGGGGCTGACTGGGCCACCTGGGCGGCGGCCAGCGTGCCGCTGGCACCGCTGCGGTTTTCGACGATGACGGTCTGGCCAAGATGTTCGCCCATGCGGGCGCTGACCAGGCGGGCGATCGTATCCGCCGCGCCGCCGGGGGCGAAGCCGACCAGCAGGCGCACCGGCCGCGCCTGGGCGAGCGCCGGCGTGGCGAGGAAGGGCAGCGCGAGGGCCGCGCGGCGTGTGAGGGTCATGATGAGTGCCCTCAGCCGAGTGTGATCTTGGCGGTGGTGATCAGGTCCCGCCACATGGCGTGTTCGGTGCGCAGGATGTCCGCCGCTTCAGCGGGCGAGGTGTGCCGCACCTCGGCGCCGGCGCGCAGGAAGGCGGCGGCGGTCTCAGGCTTGGCGAGCGCCGCCTGGATGGCGCGGTGCATGGTGGCGATGGTGGCATCCGGTGTCGCGCTGGGCACGAAGACGCCGAGCCAGAGATCGATGACGAAGTTGGGCAGCCCGGCCTCGACGGCGGTGGGCAGGTCCGGCAGCGCCGCAGGGCGGGTGGCGCCGGTGGTGGCCAAGCCGCGCATGCGGCCGTCCAGAACCAGGCCACGCGCGCCGGCGATGCTGCTGAAGGCGAAGTGGACCTTGCCGGACATGATATCGGCGAAGGAGGTGGCGATGCCGCGATAGGGGATATGCGTGGCCTCGATCCCCGTGCGCTGGTTCAGCATTTCGCCGGCCAGATGCGGCGTGGTGCCGACGCCGGCGGAGGCGTAGCTGAGCTGGCCGCGATGCGCGCGACCGTATTCCACCAGCTCCATCAGGTTGTTCACCGGCAGCGACGGCGAGACGACGCAGACGAGCGGGGAGGAGCTGACGATGGAGACGGCCTTCAGATCGCGGAAGACGTCGTAGGGCACGCTCGCCTGAAGCGAGGGGTTGATGATGATGGCCGGGTCCATCACCAGCGCGGTGGCGCCATCCGGGGCGGATTTGGCGACGTGGTCGGAGCCGATCATGCCACCCGCGCCCGGGCGATTGTCGGCGACGACGGGCACGCCCATGGCATCCGTCATGCCCTGCGCCAGCACGCGGCCCAGCGTGTCCACCACGCCACCGGGGGCATAGGGCAGCACGATGCGCAGCGGTCGTCCTTGCGCCTGCGCTCTACGGCCACCGGCGAAGGCCAGGGCGGCGGCGCCGGACAGGAAGGCGGCACGGGTGATGGTTGGTGCGGTCATGTTGAAGCCCCCAGAAGCGCGGTTTCAGATGCCGTCAGACTTTGGCGAGATCGATGACCGATGCGGGAAACAGGTCTTCCACCGACAGATGTCGTCGGGTGAGTCCCTGTTCCGCCGCGTAGCGTGTCATCGCCTGGATCACTTGCGTGTTCTTTTGCACGCCGTAGGCCCAGAAATCCTCTCCCATCAACGCGCGGGTGCGCGTCAATTCCTCGACTGCCCAGGGCAGTGTGGTGAACAGATGGCCGATCTTCGCGAGATCCGTGTAGCAGAGCTGCTTCGCGCGTTCGAAGGCCATGAAGACATTGACCGGCAGCCAGGGGAATTGCTCGACCAGGCTGCGACGGATGCCGACCAGATGCATGATCGGGAAGATGCCGGTGCGGCGGAAGTAGTCTTCCTCCGCCGCGCGATAATCGGGGAACAGGCGCACAACATTCGGATTGCGACCGAAGCAGGAGGGGGCGCGGGCCGTCAGCAGCGCATCGATGCGGCCTTCATCGAGCAGCCCGGAAAGGGTTTCCTCGGCGCCGATCGTCTGCAACTCGACATCCGGCGGCAGGTTCAGCGCGACCACCTGGCCCCGACCCGCTTCCTCAAGACCGCCGCTGCGCCAGCGCATCTCGGCGGGCGCCACGCCATATTCGTCCTGCAGGATGCCGCGCACCCAGAGCGCCGCGGTCATCTGATATTCGGGCACGCCGACGATGCGGCCGCGAAGATCCTCCGGCCGCGTGATGCCGCGATCGGCGCGGATGTAGATGGCGGAATGGCGGAAGAGGCGGGAGGGAAAGACCGGGATCGGCACATAGGCGCAGCGGCCTTCGGCGATCTGCACCATGGTGCTCGACATCGAGAGTTCGGAGATGTCGAATTCCTGGTGCCGGAAGGCGCGGTGGAAGGCCTCTTCGGGCGACATCGCCACGGGAATGATATCGCAGCCTTCCACGCTCACCCGCCCGTCGAACAGCGCCCGGGTGCGGTCATAGGCGGGGCAGGACAGGCTGAGGGTGAGGCGCTTCATGATCAGCGCCCCGTCGCGCGGCGCAGCCAGGCGAGGAAGGCGCGCCAGAGCAGGCCGAAGCCGCCAATGGGGGCCGCGGGGGGCGGCGGTGGTGGCGGTGCGGCGTCCGGGGTTGCCGGCGACGGGCTGCGGCGGGCGATATCGGCGCGCAGGGCCTCGGCGAACTGCCGGATGATCTGCGAGGCCACTTCCTGGATCATGCCGGCGCCACGGCCATATTGCGCGACGGAGCCGGAGAGGTTCAGGTCCGTCGTGATGTCCACGCGCGTGCCGGAGTCCGTCGGGGCGAGCACGAAGGTGGCGACGGCATTGGCCCCGCCGCGGCCCTTCGCATCCGTGCCCTGGGCCTTCACGGTGGCACTGCGCGCGGCCTCGTCGATGGTCTCGAAACGCGCGGTGCCGGCGAAGGTAAGCGCGACAGGGCCAAGCTTTACGGAGACGCGACCCTTGAAGCTGCGGTCGTCGATCACCTCCGTCAGTTCGGCGCCTGGCACGCAGGGCGCGATGCGCTGCACGTCCAGCAGCAGCGCCCAGGCCTCATCGGGGGGCAGCGGCACTTCGAAGTGATTGGTGAATTTCATCGCACCGCCTCCGGCGAAATCTGCGCGACCAGGTGCTGCGGCATCACCGGGACGCGCGTGATGTGGACGTTGAAAGGCGACAGCGCATCCTCGATGGCGGAGGCGATGGCGGCCGCCACCGGAATCACGCCGGATTCACCGACACCCTTGATGCCCAGCGGGTTCAGCGGCGTCGGGCTTTCGATATGGCCGATGGAAATCTCCGACGGCATTTCGGTGGAGGTCACCAGCAGGTATTCCGCCAAGGTGGTGGTGACGGGCTGCGCCTGCTCGTCATAGCCCATCCACTCATACAGCGCGTTGCCGATGCCATGCGTGATGCCGCCGAGCACCTGGCCATCGACAATGCGCGGATGCAGGGCGCGGCCGCAATCATGCACGAAGCTGATACGGCGGAGGGTGACGGCGCCGGTGGCCTCATCCACCTCCACCTCCGCCACGCAACTGCCATTGGCGTAGCTCATCGGATCGATGACCACTTCCTCCGACGCTGCGAGGCCCGGGCCGGCGCCGCCGGGAATGCTGAAGCCCGGCAAGCCGGCGGCGGCGCGTGCCACCTCCGCCAGCGTCACGCGCATGGCGGGCACACCCTTCACCTGCACGGCGCGGCCCTCGATTTCGAGATCCGCCTCGGCGGCTTCGAGCAGTGTCGCCGCCACGCGCAGCACGCGTTCGCGCACCTTCAGCGCCGCAACATGGGCGGAGGTGCCGGCCAGCACCGCCTGGCGGCTGTTGAAGCCGCCGAGGCCGAGCGGCGCCGCGGCGGTGTCGCCGGCCACCACTTCGATATTCTCCATGTCGAAGCCGAGTTGCTCCGCGACGATTTGCGCCAGCATGGTGTGGGTGGACTGCCCCATCGCCGCCGCGCCGGTGGCGACGAAGATGCGGCCGGAGGCTTCGATGCGGACCGAGACGTGTTCGTAGGGTCCGCGCCCCGTGCCCTCGACGTAGTTCGCGAGACCGATGCCGAGATAGCGCCCCTGCGTCCGCGCTGCCGCCTGGCGGGCTCCAAAACCATCCCATTCCGCACGATCCAGCGCCGCTTGCAGACAGCGCGGATAATCGCCGCTGTCGAGCACAACCTGCATCCCGCCGCGCGTACGCAGCGGCGTCGCATAGGGCATCGCATCGCCGGGGACGAGGTTGCGCCGCCGGATCTCGGCGCGATCCAGCCCCAGCTTGCGCGCGGCCGCGTCCAGCAGTCGCTCCATCGCGAAGACGCCCTGCGGCTGCCCCGCACCGCGCACCGGCGTGACCGGCACCTTGTTGGTGACGGCGGAGTGACAGCGCATGGCATAGGCCGGCACGACATAGGCCAGCGGCATGGCGGAAACGGCGCCGTAGGCGACATTGATGCCGCGCGCGGTATAGGCGCCGTGGTCGTGGATGACCTCGCCGCGCAGCCCGAGGATGCGACCCGTATCGTCGAAGGCGATCTCCACATCCCAGCGTTGGTCGCGTTCCTGCGTGGTGGCGACGAAATGCTCGCGCCGGTCCTCGATCCACTTCACGGGGCGCTTCAGCATCCGCGCGGCGACGGCCACCGCCGCATCCTCCGGATAGAAGACCAGCTTTGGGCCAAAGCCGCCGCCGACATCGGGCGTCGCCACGCGGATGCGATCCTCCGCCAGGCCGAGCATGTCACACAGCATGCGGCGCGCGACATGGGGCGTCTGGGTGGAGGACCACAGCGTAAGCCGGTCCTCCACCGCATCGGGAATGGCGACGCAACCGCGACATTCCATGGAATGGCTGCCACCACGATGCTGATCCAGGCTCTCGCGCAACACGTGCGGCGCGGCGGCGAAGGCCGAATCAACATCGGCATAGGCCAGGGTGAACTCGGCGAGCAGATTGTGCGGCGCCGTGCGATGCGCGCGCGGTGCATCGGCATCCAGGGCCGCCACGGCATCGGCCACGGGATCGAGCAGGTCATACTCCACTTCGATCAGCGCGGCGGCGTCCTCCGCCGTGGCGCGGTCCGTCGCAACGACGATCGCCACGGGCTCCCCAACATGAACCACCTCATCCACCGCAAGAATGGGGCGGTCCAGCGTTTGGCGGTAGGCGGGGCTGGGCAGGGCGACGCGCAGGCGCGGTTCCGCCAACAACGGGGCGATATCAGCATAGCTCAGCACGGCATGGACACCGGGCATGGCGCGCGCCGCGCTGCAATCGACGGACAGGATCGCCGCATGGGCATGTGGGCTGCGCAGGAAGGCGGCGTGCAGCAGACCGGGCGGCGCGATGTCATCGACGAAGCGGCCGCGCCCACGCAGCAGCGCGGGGTCCTCGGTGCGTTTTACGTCACGGCCGACGATCCGCGTCATGCCGCCTCTCCCCGCATCACGGCGGCTGCTTCCAGCGTCGCGGCGATGATCGTCTCATAGCCCGTGCAGCGGCAGAGATTGCCAGAGATGGCGACGCGCACCTCCGCCGCACTCGGCGAAGGATTCTCGGCCAGCAGCTCCACCAGCGTGGTCAGCATGCCCGGCGTGCAGAAGCCGCATTGCAGCGCATGATTGTTGGCAAAAGCCTGCTGCAACGGATGCAGTGTTGTGGAGTCTGGCGTCAGCCCCTCCACCGTGGTGATGGCCAGGCTTTCGGCCTGCACCGCCAGCATCAGGCAGGCGCGCGCAGAGCGCCCATCGACCAACACGGTGCAGGCGCCGCAGACGCCGTGTTCGCAACCGAGATGCGTGCCGGTCAGGCCGCAATCCTGGCGCAGCGCATCGGCCAGGTTGCGGCGCACCGGCACGGTGATGTCGTGGCGCTGGCCATTGACCGCCAGCGTGATCCGCCGCTCGCTCATGCCATGCGCCCCCGTGCGATGCGCAGCGCGCGGCCGAGCAGCACGCCGGCCAGGTGGCGGCGATACCAGCCGGGCACCAACGCATCCTCCATCGGATCGAGCGATGCTGTGGTGGCCACAGAGCGGGAAATGACCTCGTCCTCCACCGCCGTGCCGCGCAGCAGCGCCTCCGCCTGCGCAAGTCGCAGTGGCGCCGGACCAACGCCGCCGAGCGCCACGGAAGCGCGCGCCACGCGCCCATCCGGCGCCGGGTCCAGCAGCACCGCCACGGCGACGACGGCAAAGTCGCCATGCCGCCGCGCGAATTCCAGAAAGGCGTGCCCCTGCCCCTTCGGCGCCGCCGGCAGGCGCAGCCCCACCAGCAATTCGTCAGGCCCCACCGCGGGCGTCATGTAGCCCAGCGGAAACTCGGCGAAGGGCATCTCCCGCACACCATCCGGCCCAGCGATGCGCACCACAGCCTCCACCGCCGCACAGACCAACGGCAGTTCCGCCGCCGGGTCCATATGGCAGAGTGATCCGCCAATGGTGCCACGATTGCGCGTCTGCGTATGGCCGACCTGCGCCAGTGCTTCGACCATCAGCGGGCAGGCCTGGGCGACGCGCGCATCACGTTCGATGTCGCGCTGCCGCGTCATGGCGCCGATCTCCAGCGCACCATCCGCCAGCACGCTGATGCCCGAAAGCTCCGCGATGCGATTGAGGTCCACCACATGGTCCGGCTGTACAAAGCGCATGTTGAGCATCGGCATCAGCGACTGCCCACCGGCCAGCGGTCGCGCATTCTCCAGGCGGCCGAGCAGCGCGATCGCCTCCGCCAGCGTCGTCGGGTCGTGATATTCGAAGGCCGGCGCCTTCATGCCGCGCCCTCCGCCAGGAAGCGCAGCACGTCGCGCGGCATGATCGGAAGCTGCGTGATCTGGCCACGCCCGCCCAGCGCATCATCGACGGCGGAGGCGATGGCGGCACCAACGGCATTGGTGCCGCCCTCCCCCGCGCCTTTCACGCCGATCGGGTTCAGCGGGCTCGGCGCGTCTTCCGTCACCAGGATATCCAGCGGCGGCATCTCCGCGATGGTCGGCATCAGGTAATCCGCGAAGGTCGTGGACAATGGCTGGCCGCGCTCGTCGTAGCGGAATTCCTCATACAGCGCGCCGCCGAGGCCCTGCGCAAAGCCGCCGGCGATCTGGCCTTCGACCAGCATCGGATTCACCGCGCGGCCGACATCATAACCCACCAGGTAATGCTCGACCTTCACCTGCCCCGTGCCGCGATCCAGCACCACCTGCGCCATATGCACGCCATAGGGATAGGCCATGTGATCGCTGTGGAACCAACTCTCCACCGTCAGCCCCGGCGTCGCGCGGTCGCGCGACAGCTTCGTTCCCGGCGCCAAGGCGCGCGCGACTTCGCCCAATGTGACGGAGGCACCCTCCGGCGCATCGGCACGACGCACCACGCCGTCGACAATCTCCAGCGCATCTTCCGGAGTCTGCAACAACGCGGCCGCCGTCTGCTTCGCCAGGGCGGCGAGGGCCAGCCCCGCCTGATGCGTCGCGGAGCCGGACATGACGGTAACGCGGGAGGCATGGGCGCCGCTGCCGAATTCGATGCGGTCCGTGCGGCCCCGCACCACGCGCACGCGCCGATAATCCACGCCGAGCGCCGCCGCCGCGATCTGCGCCAGCGCCGTCTCTACCCCCTGCCCCACCGAGGCCGCGCCCGTCACCAGCTCCACCGCGCCGGTCGCATCCACCGTCATGCGCACGCCGTCCGAAGGACCGAGCCCGCTCTTCTCCACGAAGACGCCCAGCCCCAGCCCGACGCATTCGCCCGCCGCACGTCGCCGCGCCACATCGGCGACGCGCGCGTCCCATCCGAAGCGCTTCAGCGCCTTGTCCAGCAGCAGCGCATAGTCGCCGGAATCCAGCACCACATCCGTGCCCAGCGCATCCAGAGGCCGCGCATAAGGCATCTCCGACACATCGACAAAATTGCGCCGTCGCACTTCAACACGGTCCAGGCCGCAGCATGCCGCGATGGCATCCATCAGCCTCTCGCGCACAAAGCTGCCCTCAAAGCGGCCGGGGGAGCGGTAGGTGGCGGCTGGCGTCTTGTTGGTCAGGCGAAAATGACCGGTGGCGCGATAGGCCGGCACGCGATACGGGCCAAGCAGCAGACCCGCCGACATATCCGCAACCCGCGCGCCATGGGTGCGGATATAGGCACCCTGGTCGTGGAAGAAGACATTGTCGATCGCCTGGATGCGCCCTTCCGCATCCACCGCCGCGCGGATTCGATGCCGCTGTTCGCGCGAGTGATTCGTCGCGACCAGATGTTCCCGCCGATCCTCGATCCATTTCACAGGCCGGCGCAGACGTAGCGCCGCGAGGCACACCAACAGGTCTTCCGGATACAGCTCCCCCCGCACGCCAAAGCCGCCGCCGACATGGCCCTCGAAGAGATGCACTGAGGATGGCGCACGGCCGAGCAGGCGGGCGATCTCGTCGCGGTTCCAGTGCTGCTTCTTCGCCGTGCCGTGCAGTTCCAGCACATCCTGCGCCGCGTCGTAGCGCGCGATGGCGCCCCGCGTTTCCATCGGCACGCCGGAATGCCGGCCAATGGCGAGGTCCAGCGCCACAACCGCATGCGCGTCGCGAAAAGCGGCGTCGAGTTCGCCATAGGATTTGCGCACGATGGTGGGTTCGGTGTCCCGCGTCGCGTCGAAATCCCCTGGCGTCGCGGCGGCGTCCAGCAGCGCCGGCAGTTCCTCCAGCTCCACCAGAACGAGGTCCGCGGCATCCTCCGCCACAGCCGCATCCTCGGCGAAGATCACGGCCACCGGCTCGCCCACATAGCGCACGCGGCCCTGGGCGAGGATCGGCTGGCAATAGGGTTCCAGCCCGCGCACCTTGGTGGCGCGGAATGGAATCGGCGGCACCTCCGCCACATCCGCGGCCGACCAGGCCGCGATCACGCCGGGCAGCGTGAGCGCCGGCATGACATCGACCGAGATCAGCCGCGCATGCGCCATCTCTGCCCGCACCACGCGCATTTGGATCTGGCGCGGAAAGTCGATGTCCGCCGCAAAGGCGCCCTCGCCGCGCAGCAGCGGCGCATCCTCCAGCCGCGTCACGCTTTGCCCGAAGACGCTCATCGCCGCTGCGCCGCCACGGCCTGCACCGCCTTCAGGATATTGGTGTAGCCTGTGCAGCGACACAGATTTGAAGAAAGCCGATCCACCATCTCCGCCTCCGCCATCGCCGGATTTTCCTCCAGCATCGCGGTGGCGAGCATCAGGAAGCCCGGCGTGCAGAAGCCGCATTGCAGGGCGTGATGGTCGGTGAAGGCCTGCTGCAACGGGTTCAGCGCGCCGCCGGAAGCCAGGCCTTCCACGGTGCGGATTTCCGCACCCTCCGCCTGCACCGCCAGCATCAGGCAGGCGCGGATCGGCGCGCCATCCACCAGCACGGTGCAGGCGCCGCAGACACCGTGCTCGCAGCCGAGATGCGTGCCGGTCAGCCCGCAATCCTCGCGCAGGGCATCCGCCAGGCTGCGGCGCGCGGGCACGGTGATGCGATGGGCCGCGCCATTCACCGTCAGGGTCAGGGCATGATCCTTCATGCCTGGCAGGCCCGTTGCAGCGCTCGTAACGTCACGGTGCGGGTCAAGGCGCGGCGATACGCCTCATCCTCCATCGGATCGACCGCCTCGGCCGCGGCCTCCGCCGCCGCAGCGAAGATCGCGTCGGAGGGCGCCTGCCCTTCCAGCACGGCTTCAACGACGGCCAAGCGGCGCGGCACCGCCTCCACCCCGCCAATCCCCAGGCGCGGCGCGACGATACGGCCCTGCGCGTCCAGACGCAGCACCACCAGCGCCATGGCCTGGGCGAAATCGCCGGCGCGGCGGCTGACTTCCACAAAACCCCAGCGCGCATCTTGCGGTAGCAGCGGAATTTCGACGCCGCGCAGCAGCTCATCCGGCGCCAGCGCCGTGTCCAGCAGCCCGCGCAGGAAGTCGTGCGCCGCGATGCGCCGATCCCCTCGCACCGAATGCGCCAGCATCACCGCTTCCAGCACCACAGCCACCAGGGGCCATTCGGCGGCGGGGTCGGCATGGCACAGGCTGCCACAAAAGGTGCCGCGCTGGCGGATCGGCCAATGGGCGATATGGCGCACCACCTCCGCCAGCAGCGCGCCCAGCGGTCCGGGCTCGACCGGCGTCTCGAAGGCCACATGCCGCACCACCGCACCGATGCGCAGCACGCCATCCTCCACGGCCAGCACATCCAGCCCGGCGACGCGATTGATGTCCACCAGATGCGGCGGCCGGGCAACGCGCAGCGCCATGGCTGGCAGCAGGCTCTGCCCACCGGCCAGAACACGCCCATCCTCCGGCGCCAGCTGCGCCAGCAGGGAAGCCGCCTCCGCCAGCGTGGTCGGGGCGTGCCAGTCAAAGGGCGCGGGCTTCACGCCTTGGATCCGCGCTGCATCATGCCGCTGGCGGTAGCGACCTCGTAGCCCGGGCGGATGCGCACATCCACGACGACGAAATGTCCTTCCGCCACCTGCGCCAGCGCGTCCCGGAACACGCCTTCCAGCTCCGCCGGATCGCTCACCGGGCCGAGCCCCACCGCGCCCTGCGCGCGCACCAGCGCGGCAATGTCGATATCCGGCCCGGCGATCGCCTGGCCGATGCTGCGATTCTCCACCGGCCGCCCGCGCGTCAGCGCCACGCGTTCCTGGTGCAGCTCGTCATTGAAGTTGGAACGGTTGTTGGCAACAACGATCAGCCCCGGAATGCGGTAGCGCGCCGCGGTCCACAGCGCCGTCGCGCCCATCATGAAATCGCCATCGCCGAGCACCGCCACCGGCACCCGCCCGCTGCCACGCAGCGCCAGCGCCGCGCCGATGGCAAGCCCCGGCCCGGAACCCAGCCCCGCGCCACCATCGCCGCCCAGGAAATCCAGCGGCCCGCCAAAATCCCACAGCGTGCCGGGCCAGGAGATGGTGACGCGCACCAGCGTCGTCGCCGTGTCGCCCAGCGCCGCGCGCAGCGCGCCGGCCAGCTCCGGCAGGCCGATCTCATTGTCCGGCGTCGGCGCTGGCCAGGAGCGCGCAACGGCCGCCGGCAGAGTGGGGCCCGAAAAATCGGCCATCGCATCGAGCAGCGCTGCGACCGCAGCATCCGGCTCACACAGCAGATAGACATCGGCCGGCGGCAGGCCCTGATAGTCCATGGACCAGGCATTGTGGACCAACTGATCCACAGACGCCCGGATGATCTTCGCCGGCGGAGGCTGCCCGTCCCAGACCAGCTTGCAGGTGCCGGCCAGGTCGATGCAGTCCAGCGCCAGGATCACATCCGCCTGCCGCAGTACGTTGGCGTTGGCGGGCGTCAGGAAGCCGCTCGGCGGCGGGCCGTGCAGCGGATGGGTGCTGGGGAAGGCGGCGCCGGCCTTCAGGTCCGTGACCACGGTGGCGCCGAGCTTTTCCGCCAATGCCACACGCCGGTCCCAGTCGCCCTGGTTGCGGGAGACGCGGCCCATCAGGATCACAGGCTTACGCGCGCCCCGCAGCAGCGCCGCCGCCTCGGCGACCAGTTTGGGCGACGGCACCGGCGATTCCGGCGCGCGGTAGCGGTCGACTGGCGGCACCACCAGCGGCGCCGGCGCCGCTTCTTCCTGCAACGAGACGTCGAGGTTGATATAGACCGGCCCATGCGGCGCGGTCGTCGCGATCTGGTTGGCGCGCAGCATCGATTCGACGGCGGCGGGCACGGAGGCCGGCTGGTCGTCCCATTTGCAGAAATTGCGCACCAGCGCGCCCTGGTCCTGCGCGGTGTGAATCCAGTCGATCCAGGGCCGGCGCCGCGCCGCATCCACCGGGCCGGTGGCGCCCAGCACGATCATCGGCACGCGGTCGCACCAGGCGTTGAAGATCGCCATGCTGCCATGCATCAGCCCGACATTGCTGTGCAGCACCACCGCCAGCGGCTTGCCCGTCACCTTGGCCCAGCCATGCGCGATGGAGACCGCATGTTCCTCATGCAGGCAGAGCAGCATCTGCGGGTCGCGGTTGCCGAGGTGGTTGACCAGGCTGTCATGCAGTCCACGGAAGGACGCACCCGGGTTCAGCGGCACATAGGGCACGCCCAACGCCCGCAGCATATCCGCCACGGCGTCGCTGCCCCAGGCCGACTCCGGCTGGGTCATCGGTGCCGGGCGGTCGATCGCCCCCGGCCCGTCATTCGGCAGCGCGTTCGGTATTCTGCTGTCCGGCGGCATGCCCTGTCCCGCGCCTCATGCGTGAATGTCCTGACAATAGGACGGCGCAGGGCGGAGACGTCAAGGGCGATGATGCCCGGCGCGCGGCAGACGAGGTGCTAGACCTGTGCCTCGCTGCGAATTTCGGCCTCCGCGATGAACTGGAAGCGGTCGCCATGGAAGCGCACGAATCCGCAGAGCACCGGCGCGCCGGAGGCCAGGCGGTAGACATGCTCGCTTTCCAGCAGCGGCATGCCGCGCTTCACGCCCAGCAGACGGGCGATTCGCGTATCCGCCGGCACGCTGCGAACCACCAGGCGCATGCGCTTCGGCGCCTCCCCCACCGCGGCACGCAGCAGCGTGTTCACCGCCTGACGTTCCAGCATCCGCGCCGTCACATGGCGTGAGACGCTGAGGGGCAGGTAGCGCATCTCATGACCGAACACCTCCCCATCCAGCAGGCGCAGCCGCTCCACCATCTCAACCTCCGACCCCTCGGGCAGCTCCAGCGCGGTGCGCACGGTGGCGGGGGCGAGGATGGTGCGGCGATCCAGCAACTGGAAGGACACGCGCTTGCGCGCATTGCGTGCCTCATCCTCGAAGGCCAGGCTCAGATCATGGTCCAGCCGGCGCGGCGCGACGAAGGTGCCCCGGCCGCGGCCGCGGGTGATGAGGCCGAGATTCGCCAGATGTGCCATGGCCTGGCGCACCGTCGGCCGGCTGATGCCGAAATGCGCCATGCATTCGCTTTCGGTCGGCAAAGACTGCCCGACCAACGCATCCTGTCCCTGCGCCACCAGGGCGACGAAACGTTCGGCAAGTTGCATATAGAGCGGCATGGCATGCGCCGGATTCAGCGGTGCGATGCGATTGAGCACGAAGGCCCGCGCGGTACCCCGACTGCCGGGCGACGGGGTTGTTGGCACGGCGGCGGGCGCTGGAATCGCACGCGGGTTCCGTCGGGCGGGAGATGTCACGGACCGCAGGCTCCTGTCGTATCCTGCGGCCGAGAATAGCTGCGTCGCAACAAGGGGGGAAGATGGTTGACAGCCAGCCGCAACGACATGGTTAAATGTCAGGATAATTCCTTCACCCAGCGCCCGCCCTTCGCGCCGCGCGCATCCGGCATCCCATTCTGATGACAACTCTGCTCACCACTCTTGGTCCGGACCGCCTGCGGCAAGGCTACGAATCGGGTTTCTGGCAACCACACACCTTGCATGCCAGAGCCCTCGCCCAGGCCACGCGCACGCCGGAGGCCGTGGCCATGCGCGATCGCCAGCGCGCCATCACATGGCGCGCGCTGGTGGAAGCCGCTGATGCGCTGGCCGCCGACCTGCGCGCCGCCGGACTGCGCACCGGGCAGCGTGTCGCCGTCTGGCTGCCAAGCCGTGTTGAGGTTCTGGTCGCGCTGCTCGCCTGTTCGCGCGAGGGGCTGGTCTGCTGCCCATCCCTGCATCGCGACCACACCGTTGGTGAGGTGGCGGAATTGCTGACACGCATGCGCGCCGCCGCGCTGATCGCGGAGGAAGGCTACGGCGCCGATGCGGCACGTCATGACATTTTCGCGCGCGCGGCGGAGATCCCGTCACTGAAGCGAGTGCATCAAATGGCGAAGCTGTCGCCGGAGGCGCGGCAGGCCTGGGCGGGGCCGGCGCTGGCCACCTCGCCGGAAGCCGCACCCGTCGGGCATCCGGACGGCGTGCTGTACCTCGCCTTCACCTCCGGCACCACGGCGGCGCCGAAGGGCGTGATGCACAGCGACAACACCGTGCTGGCCAATGCCCGCGCCATTCTGGCCGACTGGTCCCTGGATTCGCGCGATGTGATCGCGACCTTGAGCCCGCTAAGTCACAACCTCGGCTTCGGCTGCATGGTGATGGCGGTGGAAGCGGGCTGCGAGCTGGTGCTGCCGGACCTGCCGCGCGGCGGATCGCTGCTCGATCGGCTGGTGGACACCGGCACCACCTTCCTGGTCGGCGTGCCCACCCATGCCATCGACCTGCTGGCGGAGTTGAAGCGCCGCCAGGCGACCCGCATCGGCGCGCTGCGCGGCTTCCGCATCTCCGGCGCCGCGGCGCCGCCGCAGGTGGTGGCGGATCTGCTGGCGCATGGCGTCACGCCGCAATCCGGCTATGGCATGACGGAGGCCTGCTCCACCCACTACACCCTGCCCGGCGACGATCCCGCGCTGATCACCGGCAGTTCCGGCCGCCCCGCGCCGGGTTATGAAATCCAGGTCGTCTCGCGCGACGATCCGGATCAGGCCTTGCCTCCCGGCGAGACCGGGCAAATCGCCGGGCGCGGCACCAGCCTGATGCTCGGCTATTTCGACGACCAGGCCTCGACCGAGGACAGTTTCAATCGCGAAGGCTGGTTCCTGACCGGCGATCTCGGCTGGGTGGACGAGGCCGGTTACATCCGCATCACCGGCCGCAAGAAGGATGTGATCATCCGCGGTGGCCACAACATCTTCCCCGCGAAAATCGAGACACTGGCCATGCAGCACCCCTCCATCGCCCGCGCCGCCGCGCTGCCGGTGGCGGATGAGCGGCTGGGGGAGAAGGTGTGTCTGGCCGTGATGCGCAAGCCGGGACAGGAGGTGACGGCGGAGGCGCTGCTCGCACATCTCGATGCCGCGGGCCTGTCACGCTACGACATGCCGGAATTCTTCCTCGACCTGCCGGAGATTCCCCTGACGGCCAGCGGCAAGATCCTGAAGCGCGGCGTGGCGGCGGAGGTGGAGGCCGGGCGCCTGACGCCGGTGCCGGTGCGCTGGAGCGCGCCGGCATGAGGGCCGCGCAGGTCGCCGCCTTTGGCGGGCCGGAGGCGGTGGTCATCACCGAATTGCCACGCCCCGCGCCGGGACCAGGCGAGGTGCTGGTCCGCGTGCAGGCGGTGTCCGTTAATTATGTAGACCTGGTGGTGATCGCCGGGCGCTACCAGTTCGTGCCGCCTTTGCCCTTCACGCCGGGCAAGGGTCCCACGGGAATCATCGAAGCGGTGGGTGAAGGCGTCACGGAATGGGCGCCGGGCGATCGCGTGCTGGCGATGGCGGAAATCGGCAGCTACGCCGAATACACGCTCGCGCCCGCCAACCAGTGCTATCGCCTGCCAACGGCCATGCCCTTCACGGAAGCGGCGTCCATGGCGCTGGCCTATGACACTGCCTGGTTCGCGCTGCGCGAACGCGCGCGGTTTCAGCCAGGCGAGACGGTGTTGGTGCTCGGCGCGACCGGCGCGGTGGGGCTCGCCGCCGTGGCGCTGGCGAAGGCGCTGGGTGGCCGCGTGCTGGCGGGTGTGTCCTCCGCATCCAAGGCGCAGTTGGCGCTGGATGCGGGCGCCGATGCGATCATCGACCTGTCGCAGCCGAACATTCGCGAAAGCCTGCGTGCGCAGGTAAAGGAGGTGACGGGGGGCGGTTCCGTTGACATCGTCATCGATCCCCTCGGCGATATCTATTTCGAGGCGGCGCTCCGCGCACTCGCCTGGAAGGGGCGGCTGGTCGTGGTGGGCTTCGCGGCGGGGAACATCCCGACGCTGAAGGCCAACTATCTGCTGGTGAAGAACATCGAGGTCAGCGGGTTGCAGATCAGCGACTACCGCAAGCGCGTGCCCCAGGACGTCGCCGCCTGCTTCGCCGAAATTTTTGCCCTCTATGAACGCGGCCTGGTGAAGCCGGCGCCGGCGACCGTCATGACATTGGATCAGGTGGCGCAGGCACTGGCGCTTTTGCGGGATCGCGCCGTCAATGGCCGCATCGTGCTGACGCCCTGAGGAAAGACCCCAAGAAAATGGAACCGGATTTCGATCTCTGCCAGGTCGTCGGCGAATCCGCCGACCGGCTGGTCTCGGCCCAGGTCTTCATGTCGGGCGGTGGCGCCGACATCACCAACCGCAACATCACCAAGGAGCTGTATGAGGCCGCCCGCGCGCTGCAGGGCGCGCCGCTGTCCTCGATGGCCGCGCGCGCCTTGGTGGAGCGCGTGCAGCCGCGCGACGTGGTGCTGATCTGCGCCGGCTTCTTCGACCCGCCGGCGATGATCTCCGAAGCCGATGGCCCGGTCGGCGCCGCGCTGCTCGGCCGCGCCATCGCCGTGGCGCTGGATGCCACGCCGGTCTTCCTCACCGAAGTCACCAATATCGCGCGGATGGAAGCGCTGGTGCGCGCCACCGGCCTCGACGTGATCGGTCTGGACATGGCCGTCACCACGCCCTTCAAGGCCGCCATCCTGCCCCTGCCGATCGACCGCGCCCGCGCGGCGGTGGAAGCTGTGCACTGCTTCGATGGCACCAACGCCAAGGCGATGGTCTGCATCGAGAAGCCGGCGCCGAATTTCTCCGGCACCACCCATACCGGCCCGGGCCTCGACGTGACTGATGTGGTCGGCAAGGTGGAGCTCTATATCGATGAGGCGAAGCGCCGCGGCGTGCTGACCATCGGAATCGGCGATGGCGGCAACGAGGTCGGGATGGGCCGGATTCCGGAGGCGGTGCGCGATGTCGTGCCGACCGGCAAGTTGATCGGCACCAAGGTCGAAACCGACATCCTGGTGGTTGCCACCATCGCCAATTGGGGCAGCTACGCCATCGAGGCCTGCCTCGCCGCCGCGCTGCATCTGCCGGAAGCCTTGCATTCCCTGGATGTGGAACGCCGTGTGGCTGATGCGGCGTCGCGCGCCGGCTTCATCGACCCGACCAGCGGCATGGCGCATGGCTGGGTGGACGGCACGCCGCCGATCGCGGGCGAATCCATCCTGGAACTGCTACGCTGCATGGTGGAACTGCGGCTGGACCGCAAGCGCCGGCCGCATGGCATGTCCGGCTTCGGCCGCCGCTGGCAGGAAACCGGCAAGGCGGAGGCCACCGTCGCAATGTGGGCAAAGCACCTGGCGGCGGAGGAAGCGGCCTTCTTCAGCCGGCCCTAGAGCCGTTTCACCGAAAGCGAAGACGGTGAAACAGCTCTAGCTATTTATTTTTACGCATTTTCCGAGTCGCCTTGCGAAGCCGCAAGGCTTGAAAATGCTCTAACGCGACGGGTGAAGGCGGCGAGGTCGGCGTCGAAACGCGCCGGCTCCTCCAGGAAGGGCGCGTGGCCGCTGGCCTCATAGATGCGCAGTTCGGCGCCCGGCAGCAGCGATGCGATGTGGCGCCCGGCGCTGGGCAGCAGCACCTGGTCCTGGCCACCATGGATCACCAGCGCCGGCACCCGCAGGGTCGGCAGCAGATCGTCATGGTCCACCTGCCAGCCCATCATGGCCCGGCGGACCCAGGGCGGCGTCATGCCATTGGTCAGGTCCATCAGCCGTTGCAGATCGGGCGGCAGCGGGGCTGCGGTACAGGCCTCGATGAAGCGCAGCGTGCCCGCCGCCGCCTCGGCCATGTCCGCCGAGCCCATCGCCGCCTGGATCGGGCCGGTGGTGCCGCGAAACCGCTGCGCATCCGGCACGCCGCCCTTGCTGATGGCGCCGACGAAGGCCAGCCCGCCCAGCGCCGCCGTCCCATGTCGCCGCGCCACCGCGCCGAGAACGCGCCCACCAAAGGACCAGCCGGCCAGCACCGGGCGGTCCAGCCCGAAGGCGGCGATCACCGCCGCCACGTCATCGGCCCATAGCTCGGGGGATTGATAGGCGGCCGGGTCCTCCGGCTTGTCGGACTGCCCATGGCCGCGCAGGTCGAAACCGATCAGACGAAAATCGCGCGCCAGCTCGCCGGTGAATTGCCGGGTCCAGCACAGCGCGGCCTGCGAAAAGCCGTGGATGAAGAGGATGGGCGAGCCATCCGGATTACCACCCTCCACCGCCGCCAGCCGCACGCCCCCGGCGCCCAGCACCTGGCGCATCGTCGCACCACCCAAAAGATCAGCCACCGAGATAGGCCTTGCGCAATTCCGGGTCCCCCGCCAGCTCCGCCGCCGCGCCCTGCACCACGATGGCGCCGTTGCGCAGCACATAGGCACGATCGGCCAGTTGCAGGGCCATATTGGCGTTCTGCTCCACCATCAGGATGGTCAGGCCGGCCGCCTTCCAGCGGGCCAGAACCTCATACACATGATCCACGAACAGCGGCGAGAGGCCCATGGAGGGCTCGTCGATGCAGAGCAGCTCCGGCCGGCGCATCCAGGCGCGGGCCATGGCCAGCATCTGCTGCTCCCCGCCCGAGAGCGTGCCGGCGGCCTGGCGGCGACGCTCGGCCAGGCGTGGGAACAGCGCGAAGGCTTCCTCCAGATCCGCCTGGAGGCGCTCAGCCGGATCGCCGCGCCGCGCATAGGCGCCGAGGCGCAGATTCTCCTCCACGCTCATCTCGGCGAAGACGCGGCGGCCCTCGGGGATCGATCCCACGCTGCGGCCTATGATCTGGTGCGGGGCGAGCCCGTCGATGCGCTGGCCCGCCAGCGTGATCTGCCCGGCACGCGGCCGCACCAGGCCGAGCGCCGCCTTCACCGTGGTGGACTTGCCGCTGGCATTGCCGCCGAGCACCGCCACCACCTCCCCCCGCCCGACCGTCACAGTCACGCCGAACAGCGCCTGCACCGGGCCGTAGAAAACGTCGATGGCGTCGATGGAGAGATAGGGTTCAGCCATGGGCGTGGCTCGTCTCGGCGCGGCCGAGATAGGCGGTGACGACGCGCGGATCGGCGAGCGCGTCCTCCGGCGTCGCATCCACCAGCACGCTGCCATGGTTCATGACGATGACGCGGGAGGCGAGCTGCCGCACCACCTGAAGCTTGTGCTCGATCATCACGATGGTCAGCGCCGGACGGTCGGCGTGGAGTTGCGCGATGAGGTCGGCGAGTTCGCCCGTCTCGGTCGGATTCATGCCGGCGGTGGGCTCGTCCAGCAGCAGCAGGTCGGGCTCCGCGACCAAAGCGCGGGCAATCTCCAGCCGGCGGCGATTGGCATAGGACAGGCTGAAGGCCGGCGCGTCCCGGCGTGGCCAGAGGCGGTCGCCAAACAGTTTCAGCGTCGCCTCCGCCCGATCCTCCAGCAGGCGGCGGCGGCTGGCATAGCCGGGCAGGCCGAACAGGACGGAGGCGGTCTCGGCCAAGGTGTTGAAGGCGCACGGCAGGCGGCCGCCGCCGATCAACTGCACCTGGGTGCCGACCAGCACGCTTTCCAGCACGGTCAGGCCGGGGAAGACCCGGCTGGTCTGGAAGCTGCGTGCCACGCCGAGGGCGCTGATGCGCTCCGGCGGCAGCCGCGTCAGATCATGCGGGCCAAGACGGATGCGGCCCGCATCCGGCCGTACGAAGCCGGTGATGAGCTGCACCAAAGTGGATTTGCCGGCGCCGTTCGGGCCGACGATGGCCAAAAGTTCGCCGCCCGGCACGGTAAAGCCGACATCATTGGTGGCGACCAGCCCGCCGAAGCGGCGGGTGACGCCTTCCAGCACCAGCGCGCCGGGATGGCGATGCGCGGCCAGGGCCTGGGTCAGCGCTTCGCTCATCGCACGCCGCCCAGCCCCTGCGGGCGGAAGCGCAGCAGCGCCAGCAGGATCAGGCCGTAGACGATCATCCGCCAGTCGTCGAAGGCACGCAGCGCCTCCGGCAATATGGCCAGCAGCACGCCGGCGATGACGGCGCCGGCGATATTCCCCATGCCGCCCAGCACCACCATGGAGATCAGCACGATGCTGGTTTCCAGCACGAAGGAATCCGGGCTGACAAAGGCCTGCAGCCAGGCGAATTGCGCGCCCGCCAGCCCGGCGATCAGGCCGGAGGTCGCGGCCGCCAGCACCAAATAGCGTCGCACCGGCACGCCAGCCGCATGCGCCGCCGGCCGATCCTCCCGGATCGCGCGCCAGCTGCGGCCGATGGGGGATTCCAGCAGGCGATGTGCGATGACGTAGCAGACCGCCAGCAGCGCCAGCGCCAACCAGTACTGCCGATCCAGCGGCTGCATCGGGACGCCGAGCAGCGTGCCGCGAGAAATGCCGGCGATGCCCATCGGGCCGCGCGTCAGCTCGATCCAGTTCAGGAACAGCAGATAACCCACCTGCCCCACCGCCAGAGTCGCCAGCGCCACCGCATGGCCGGTCAGGCGGATCGCCGGCAGCGTCGCCACCGCCGCCATCAGCGCGGTGCCGAAGGCGGCGGCGGCCAGGATGCCCTCCACCGGCCAGCCATGGTTGCGACCCAGAATGGCGCAGAGATAGGCGCCGAAGCCGAACAGCGCCGCATGGCCAATGGAGATGATGCCGGCGGAGCCCGAGAGCAGCGTCAGGCTCAGCGCCAGCATAGCGAAGACGGCGCAGCCCGCCGCCACCTGCACCACATAGGCCGAGCCCAGCCAAGGCAGCAGCGCGGCGAGCGCGATCACCGCCAGCATCATCCAGAGTTTCGGCCGCAGCACCCAGTTGCGCGTCCGCGCCGTGGCACCGCCGAGACTGGCGATGATGGAGGTGGTGGGGATGGCGCCCGATGCGCCGCCGACGCCGCCCAGCGCCTCCAGCTTCCCGGTGCCCAAAAGCCCCTGTGGGCGCACCATCAACACCAGGATCAGCAGCGAATAGGCGATCAGGTCGCGCGAGCCTTCGCCGACATAGCCGCTGGCGAGATTCTCGAAGATGCCCAGCAGGAAACCGCCCAGTACCGCCCCGGGAATGCTGGCGAGTCCGCCCAGCAGCGCCGCGGCAAAGCCCTTGATGCCAAAGGGCACGCCCATCTGCGGGAAGACGGACTGGTAGTACATCGCGACCAATATGCCCGCGAGCGCCCCCAGCGCGCCGGCCAGGCCGAAGGCGATCTGGCGCATCAAGGCGACGTCGATGCCCATCTGCGCCGCCGCTTCCGGGTCCTGCGCCGTGGCGCGCAGCGCGCGGCCGGTCCAGGAGCGCGAGAGGAACAGCATCAGCCCGCCCATCACGGCCAGCGAGACGATGAAGGTCGCGATGTCCACGCCGGTCAGGAAGGCGCCGCCGACGAAGACGACGAAGGATTGCAGCGGGCTCGGGAAGGGTTGCGATTCGGCGGACCAGATCAGCTCAGCCCCCGCATCGGCGATGACGGCGATGGCGAGCGTGGACAGCAGCGGCGCGATGGCCGGCGCATTGCGCAGCGGCCGCAGCGCCAGCCGTTCCACCAGCATGCCCACCGCGGCCGTGGCGAGCACGGAGAGGATGCCCGCCACCACGATCGGCAGGCCCCATTGGATCAGCGTGAAAGCGAAGAAGGCGCCCAGCATCAGCAGGGCGCCCTGGGCGAAGTTGATCAGATTGGCGACGCCGAAGACCAGCGAGAAGCCCAGCGCGATCAGCGCATAGACCGAACCGATCACCAGCCCGTTCAGCAACTGGCTGAGGAACAGCTCGATCATGCGGGGGGCGAGTCCATCATCCCGGTGAACAGACCTTCCATGCGACCCGCCGTCAGGCGGGTCGAGGCCGCGAATGCGGCCCGCGGCCTATGCCGCGAAGGGACAGGCGCGCGTCAGCATCCCGGCCGCGGACTCACGTGTAGAGTTCGTACTTGCCGTTGCGGATCACCAGCAGCGTCATCGGCTTGCGCGGGCTGCCATTGACGAATTCGGTCACGCCGCTGGCGCCGTCATAAGGCGGCAGCGCGTCGATGGCATCGCGCAGCGCTTCCCGCGTCACCGGGCGGCCGGCGGTGATCAGCGCCTTGGCGCCTTCCGCGGCGATGGCGATGGCGTCATAGGCGAAGGCCGCCCACTGGTCCGGCTCCCGCCCATATTTCGCCTGATAGCCCTGGGTGAAGGTGGCTTTGGCGGGGTCGGAGGGGAAGAAATAGGTGGTGCAGACCACCCCTTCCGCCGCCGCCCCGGCCAGGCGCAGGAATTCAGGATTGTACAGCGGGTCCGCCCCGCCCACCGGCACGGTGATGCCAGCCTGGCGAAGCTGCTGCATGAAGATGGCGCTCGGCGCGTAATGGCTGGCGATGAAGATGCCATCGGCGCGTTCGGCGCGGATCTTGGTGATCATGGCGCGGAAGTCGCGCGCCTGCTGGGTCATCGCCTCGGACAGGATCACCTGGCCGCCGCGCTTCTCGATCTCCGCCTTGGTGGCCTGGGCGACGAAGATGCCCCAGTCATCCTGGAAATAGGGCAGCGCGATGCGCTTGGTGCCCAGGCGGTTGACCATCAGCTCCGCATTCAGCTCCGCCACGATGTCCTGCGTATTGGGCATGCGGAACTGATAGGGGCTGATCTTGGTGTAGTCGGGATGCGAGGAGGTCGGGCTGACCTGCGGCATCTTCGCCTGGGCGAAGACCTGCCCCGCGGCCATCGAGGATGTGCTGGTGAAGCTGCCGATGGCGGCCACCACCTCGGCATCCGCCACGAAACGCTGGGCGATGTTGGTGGATTGCAGCGGGTCGCCGCGATCGTCCTGGAAATCCACCACCAGCCGGCGCCCGGCGAGGCCGCCGGCGGCGTTGGTCTGTTCCAGGAACAGCTCCCCAGCCTCACGGAAGCGCTGGCCATTGGCGGCGAAATTGCCGGTGAAGGGGCCGAAGAAACCGAACTTCACCGTATTGCCCTGGGCGACCACGCGATCCGGCATCAGCGCCACGGCGCCCAGGCCGGCAAGGCCACCCATCAAGCTGCGACGTTGGATCATGGCGCGATGCCCCAAGGAGGATGAAGGCGCATTGTTGCGATGCGGCGAGAGTAACGACCGGTCACGCCCATGCAAGTGTCATGCCCCGGATGGCAGATCATGCCCCCATGATTGCCGCGGATGGAATTTCATCCCCCAGAAGCTCCCTGTCGGAATAGCTCCGAACTGCGGCCAGGTGATGCGCCGCATCCTCCACGAACAGCGACCGGGCGATGGACTCCGCCAGCCGTCGCGCGCCGTCGCCGACGCCCGGAATATCGCCGCTGACCAGGCCGAGGCTGGCCATGGCGCCGATGTTGAAGCCATACACCCGGCCGACCCAGGCGGAGCGGGCGGCGCCGCGCGGCTGGAATTCGAAACCCGGGCCGAGATAGGGGTAGGTGGCGAATTCGCCCAGCCCGCCCGGCGCATCCACCATATCGGCCCAGAGTCGCACATGCGGCGCGAGTTCCGCCAATTCGGGGCGCAGGGACATGTCGATGGCGAAGCCAGTGCCGAGGATCAGCATCGCCGCGCGCATCGGCCCGCCCGGCAGGGCCAGCGTCACCCCCGCCGCATCCTCCGCCACGCCCAGCACCGGCGTGGCGAGGTGCAGGCGGAATCCGGGATGGGCGGCGAGGCGCAGCAGCGATTCACGCGGCGGCGCGACGGCACCCTCGAAGGCCGCCATCAGGATGGCGAGGCGCGTTGCGTCGTCGAGGCCCGGCATGCCGTGGGTGAAGCCGGCATGCACCATGGACTTGAAGCGGTTCAGCACCGGCAGGGCCGCGCGGCGCACCAGCAGATGCACCTCCGCCGCGCCGTGTTCCAGCGCCGTCGCGGCGTTGTCGACCGCCGATGCGCTGGCGCCCACCACGGCGACGCTTTGGCCGGCGAGCGCGGCGAAGTCGATGGCATCCTTGCTGTGGCGGATGCGCGGGCCGGGCGTGGCCGGCACCCAATCCGGCACGCGCGGCCCGCCGAGCCCGTCGCGGCCGGTGGCCAGCACCAGGCGGCGCGCCAGCACCACCCCTTCGCGATCCGTCTCCACCGCCACCAGCCCATCGCGCCCCGGGCGAATGCGGGTGGCGGTGACGCCATTGGTGACCGGCAGCGCCAGCACGCGGCGCAGCCAGACCAGATAGTCCATCCACATCGCGCGCGGGATCTTGCCCAGCGCCTCCCACCCCGCCTCGCCATGCTGCGCCGTGTACCAGGCGCGGAAGGTGAGGCTCGGCAGGTCCTGTGCCGGGCCGACCAGATGCTTGGGCGAACGCAGGGTCAGCATGCGGGCATAGGTGACCCAGGGCCCCTCCTGCCCCGCCGGCGCGGCGTCCAGCACCCTGTGCCGGGCGATGCCCAGGCGTTGCAGCGCGAAGCTGGCGGAGAGGCCGAGCATGCCACCGCCCAGCACGAGCACATCCAGCGCCCCATCCGGACGCGGCGGCACCCAGTTGGCCGGCGGCAGGTTCAGCAGCGCCAGATCCTGACGCAGGCGGGCCTCAAGCAGGTCCAGGGACAAGGTCGGCATCTCCAGGGGGCGCGGTTGTCGAACAGCCTTGTCGGAGGCCCCGCGCCTGTCGAGTCCCAGCCGATGCGGCGCTAGCCCGCCGTCAGATTGGCCGCGCGCACGATCTCCGCATAGGTCGTGGTGTCGCTGCGGATGCGTTCCGCCAGCACCTCCGGCCCCTGCGCCAGCACGTCGAGGCCGATGGCAGCCAGACGTTCCCGCGCCGCGGGGCGGCCGATGGACTGGATGAAGGCGGTGGACAGCGCCGCCTTCACCGCCGCCGGCGCGCCGGCCGGCAGCACCACGCCATACCAGGTGTCCGACAGAAGCTGCGGAAAGCCCAGCTCGCGGAAGGTCGCGACATTCGGCAGCAGCGCGTGGCGGGTGTCGGAGACGATGCCCAGCGCGACCAGCTTATTGTCCTGCAGCGCGGGCAGAACATCGGACAGATTGCCCATGGAATAGTCGACACGGCCCGCCAGCAGGTCGGTCAGCATCGGCGCCACGCCGCGATAGGGCACGTGTTCCGCATTCAGCCCGGCCAGCATCTTCAGATGCTCCAGCCCCATATGCTGGCTTGTACCCTGGCCATTGGTGCCGAAGGACAGGCCGCGGCCCGCCGCCTTCGCCTTGGTCAGGAAGCCGGCGAAATCCGTCGCCACCGAGGGATGGCAGACCAGCACATGCGGCGTGGTGACCAGCAGCGCCAGCGGGTCGAAGTCGTTGGAGGCGCTGTAGGGCTGCGGCTTGTGCAGCGACTGGTTCACCGTGAAGCTGTTGGCGACCATCAGCACCACCTGCCCATCGGCCGGCATGGTCTTGACCGCCTGCACCGCCACCAGCGTGCCGGCGCCCGGCCGGTTCTCCACCACCACCGTCTGGCCGAGCAGCGGCGCCGCGCCTTCGGCCACGATGCGGCCCACCATGTCGAAGCTGGAGCCAGGGGGGAAGCCAATCACGTAGCGAACCGGGGCATTGGGGCGCCAGGCGGTGCCCTGAGCCCCAGCGGGGGATAAGGCGGAGGTGGCAAGCAGAGCAGGCAGGGCGAGCAGGGAACGGCGGTGCATGGAAATTCCTGGTCTGGTGGCCGGATCGGGCCGTGATGAACGTGCTGCAATGCAGCAATCCGCGTGCCACGATGCGGAGAGCGGATGGCCAGGCCACCTCGCCGGCCACCGGCGGCCTTGTCGCCCCCTCGGACGGCGGCGAAACTGCCCCCGCTGCGCGCCCGACAGAGGCGCCGCATTCGGGAGAGACCGCGCCATGCAACGCCGCACCATTCTGCAATCCCTGGCCGCCGCGCCGCTGCTGGCGACCCCCGCGATCGTCCGCGCCCAGGACTTCACCCAGCCCGTCCGGATCATCGTGCCCTTCGCCCCGGGCGGCACCAGCGACATCCTGGCGCGGCTGATCGCGCCGTCCCTCACCCGCTACATCGGCCAGTCCGTGGTGGTGGAGAATCGCGCTGGCGCCGGCGGCAATATCGGCGCTGACCTCGTCGCGAAAAGCCGGCCGGATGGCCATAACATGGTGCTGCTGGACATCTCAGTCCTGGCCACCAACCCGCATCTGTTCCCGCGCCTGCCCTTCGACAGCCTGCGCGACCTGGCGCCCGTGCAGATGGTGGTCTACGCGCCCTATATCCTGGCGGTGAACAACGACCTGCCGGTGCGCGACGCGGCGGAACTCGCCGCCTATGCCAAGGCCAATCCCGGCAAGCTCAACGCCGCCAATTCCGGCACCGGCACGCTGAGCCATCTGGTCGCGGCCTCCCTCTCCGCCGCCTGGGGCGGGGATGTGGTGCATGTGCCCTATCGCGGCGGCGCACCGGCCCTGACCTCGCTCGTCACCAACGAGGCGAACTTCACCGTGGCCGGTGCCACGCAGTCGCAGACCTTCGTGGTGAACAACCAGATGCGCGGCATCGCCGTGACCGGCACCAAGCGCCTGGCCGCCGCCCCCAACCTGCCGACCTTCCAGGAGCTGGGCTGGCCGGAGCCGCAGTCCGGCACCTGGCAGGGGCTGCTGGCCCAGGGCAACACGCCGCCCGCCATGATCGCGCGGCTGGAAGGCGAGCTGGCCAAGGTGCTGGCCGAGCCCAACATCATCCAGCGCATCGCCGAGATCGGCGGCGAGGTCCGCCCTGAGGGCGCGGCCAGCTTCCGCCGCATCCTGACCGAGCAGACCGAAAGCTACGGCCGCATCATCCGCACCCATAACATCCGCATCGAGTGATCATGCCGATACGCCTTCATATGCAGGTGAACCCGGCCTCCGCCATCGCGGAGGCCTTTGCGGAATCCCTCATCCGTGGCCTGGCAGCGGGCGAGGACGCGACGCTCAGCTTCGGGCAGACGCCCGAAGCGCTGGAGGCCGGGCTGGCGGAGGCCGAAGCGCTGCTGCTGGTCGGCGGCGCGCCCCTGCATAACCTGCCGCGCCGCGCGCCAAAACTGCGCTGGATCAGCTACACCAGCGCCGGCGTCGAATGGCTGCTGAAGGCCGGCCTGCCCGAACAGGTGACGCTGACCAATGCCAGCGGCACGCATATTCCGAAGGCGGCGGAATTCGCGCTGCTGTCGGTGCTGATGCTGAACAACCAGATCCCCTTCTTCGCCACGGCGCAGCGGGCGCATCGCTGGGCGCCGAATCCCGGCGGCACCGTGGCGGGGAAGACCGCGCTGATCCTCGGCATGGGCGCGCTCGGCGGGGCCGCGGCAACGGCCCTGGCCCGGCAGGGAATGCGGGTGCTGGGCAACAGCCACTCCGGCCGCCCGCATCCGGATGTGGCGGAGATGAGCCAGGGCGCCGGTTTTCGGGCGCAACTGCCCCAGGCCGACTTTCTGCTGATCGCCCTGCCCCTGACCCCGGCCACCCAGGGGCTGATCGGCGCGACGGAGCTGGACCTGCTGCCGCGTCATGCGGGGGTGGTGAATATCGGCCGCGGCGAAATCCTGGACACCGCCGCTTTGGCCGAACGGCTCGCCGATGGCCGCCTCACCGGTGCGGTGCTCGACGCCCTGCCGCAGGAACCGCTACCGCCCGACCATCCGCTCTGGGACACGCCGAATCTCACCATCACCCCGCATTGCGGGCTGTACGATCCGGCGGAATACGCCCCGCGCTGCCTGGAGGCCTTCTTCGCCAACCTGACACGCTTCCGCGCCGGCCAGCCGCTGCATCAAGTGGTGGATCGCACGCGCGGCTACTGAGCCGCGTCCAGCACCGCCGCGACGATGCCGTCATAGCCGGTGCAGCGGCAGAGCTGCCCGGCGAGACCGGCCCGCACCTCCGCCGCCGATCCCGCGCGGCCACGCAAAATCAGGTCCCGCGCGGCGATCAGCATGCCGGCGGTGCAATAGCCGCATTGCAAGGCGTGATGCGTGGTGAATGCTTCACGCAGACGGATCATCACCGCGTCGTCACGCAGACCCTCCAGCGTGGTGACGGACTGGCCCTCGGCAAGTGCCGCCGGCACCAGGCAGCCGCGCACTGGCACGCCCTCCATCAAGACGTTGCAGGCGCCGCAACTGCCATGCTGGCAGCCGATCCGCGTGGCGGTCAGGCCGAGACCGTCGCGCAGCACCAGCGCCAGCGAATCGCGATCCTCGCAGACCACATCATGGGTCTCGCCATTCACACAGAGATGCGTCATGCGCTGGCCCGCCGGATCGCGACGGCGCGCAGCCGTGCCAGATGCGGGTCATCCGGCGCTGGCGCCTCCGGCATCAGCGCGGCGCCCGCCGGGCTCGCCACGGCGATGCGCGGCGCGGCGCCGGGGGTGTGCAACACGCCGGCCAGCGCCTCCGCGAAGGCGCCCGGCGCGGGGGCCAGCTTGCACCAGCCGAAGCGGGTACCGGGGGCAGGCAGGGGAATGGTCACGGCCTCGATCACCTCGCCGGGCCGCAACGCCGTGGCGAAGGCGCCGGTGCAGAACTTTTCGAGAGGCAGCACCCGTCGTGCTTCGCCTCGGCGCAGCTCGGCGCTCGAACCCAGCGCCAGCAGCGCCACCGGCCAATCCGCCGCCGGATCATGCAGCGCCAGACTGCCGCCAATGGTGCCGAGGTTGCGCACAGGCCGATAAGCGATGCCGGCGGCAATTCGGGAAAGCCAGTCCCGCAGGGGGGCCGGGCCGATGCCGTCCTCGATCCGCGCATGGGTCACGCCGGCGCCGATCCAGAGCGCGCCGTCGCGCTCCGCGACCTCGGCCAGGCCGGGCAGATCGCGCAGCGGCACCAGCGCGGCCGGCTCCGCCAGGCGCAGCGCCAGCAACGGCATCAGCGACTGGCCGCCACCCAGCGGCAGCGCGTCTTCCAGCAGCGCGGGCAGCGCGTCCCAGGTCGCGGCGCGGCGGAGGGTGAAGGGGGCCGGGATCATGCCAAAGCGGCCAGCACGCGGCGCGGCGTCACCGGGGTCTGCGTCACCACCATGCCGAGGCCGAGCGCCTGTTCCACGGCGGAGGCGATGGCGGCCGGCGGCGCGATCGCCCCACCCTCCCCCACGCCCTTCGCCCCATGCACCGTGCTGCGCGCCGGCGTCACCAGATGAAGCACGCGGATTTCCGGCAGGCTGGGCGCATCGGGCAGGCGATACTCGGCGAAGGTTGTGGACAGCGGCTGGGCCTCCGTGTCGAAGCGCAATTCCTCCGTTAGCGCGGTGCCGATGCCCTGCACCACGCCGCCCTTCACCTGGCCATCGACGACCATCGGATTGATCATGGTGCCGCAATCCTCCGCCACGCAGTAATCCTCCAGCGCCACCGCGCCAGTCTCCGCATCCACCCGCACCACCGCGGCATGCACGCCGTAGGAGAAGACGCCGGCATCCTCCGGCGGGCTGTAATCGGCGGTCGCCTCCAGCCCCGGCGCCTCCCCCGGCGGCAGGCGTTCCTGGCGCATCGTCGCCGCATGGGCGAGGTCGACCAGGGGGATCGAGGCCGCACCTGCCCAGGCGCGCCCCTCCCGCAACTCCACCAGCGCCACCTCCGCCTGCAGGAAATGCGCGGCGATGCGCCGCAGCTTGGCGCCCAGCATTTCGGCCGCCGCCTTGGCCGCGCCGCCGGCAAAGACCAGCGAGCGGGATGCGAAGGTGCCGAAGCCGAAGGGAGAAAGGCCGGTATCGCCATGCCGCACCGCGATGTCATCCGGATGCAGGCCCAGCTCCTGCGCCACGATCTGCGCCAGCACCGTCTCCAGCCCCTGGCCGTGGCTGTGAATGGCGGTCAGCAAGGTGAGGCTGCCATCCGGATGCATGCGCAAGGTCGCCGTTTCATGCCCCGGCACCACCCGCGCCTTGCGCCCGGCCCATTCCGTGGTGCCGTGGCCGGATTGCTCGGTGTAGATGGCGAAGCCGACGCCCACTTTCTCCCCCGCTGCGCGCCGCGCCTCCAGCGCCGGCAGGTCCAGCATGCCGGCACAGGCTTCCAGCGCCGCGGGATAGTCGCCCGTATCCAGCGTCATCCCCGCCGCCGTGGTGTGCGGAAGGTGGGCGATCAGGTTGCGACGGCGGATCTCGAACCGCGAAAGCCCCACCTCATCGGCCAGCGCATCCATCAGCCGCTCGATCGCGAAACAGGCCCCGGTGCGGCCGACACCGCGATAGGGACCCATCGGCGGCTTGGTCGTCGCCACCGTATGATGCCGCACGTCCAGATGCGCGATGCCATAGGGGCCGCCCAGGTTGCGCGCCGCCATCCCCGCCTCGGCAAAGGCGCCCGTCGGCCAGAGTGCATAGGCGCCGGCATCGACCCAGAGCTCGCCCTCGATGCCGAGCGCGATGCCGTCCCGCGTCGCATGCAGGGTCAGGTCGTACAGATGTTCCCGCGCATGGGCGCCGGCCATCAGATGCTCGCGGCGGTCCTCCACCCATCGGATCGGGCGGTCCAGCTTCAGGGCGAGGGCGCAGGCCACCACCTCCTCCGGCATCAGGCGGTTCTTGGCACCAAAGCCGCCGCCGACATCCGGCGCCACCACCCTCAGCCGCGATTCCGGCAGGCCGAGCATGGCCGCCAGCGCATGCCGCAGCACATGCGGCCCCTGGGAGGAGATGTGAAGCACCAGCTCCCCGGTGCGCCGGTCCGGCACGGCGATCAGCGCGCGGGGCTCCATCGGCGCCGCCGATTGCCGGCCCAGCCCGAGTTGTCGGCGGATGCGAATGGGGGCATCCAGTCCCGCCACGTCCCCGGCCTTCACATGGCCGGACCCGTAGCGATTGTCCGCCCAGCCCGGATGCAGCACGGCGGCACCGGGCGCCAGCGCCGCCGGCACATCGGCAAAAGCCGGCAGCGGCGAAATCTCCACCTCGCAGCGCGCCAGCAAATCCTCCGCCGCGCCGCGCGTGGCGGCCAGCGCCGCCAGCACCGGCTGGCCCGCGAAGCGCACCACCTCCTCCGCCAGCGGCGGATAGGGCGCTTGGCGAAACCCTGGCATGTCCGGCCCCGCCGGCAGCAACGTCACCGGGCCAAACTCCCCAGCCGCATACACGCCCGCCGGCCGCGTCACCGCGCCGATCCGCCCATGCGCCACCGGGCTGCGCCAGAAGGCCAGCTCCAGCATCCCCGGCGCCGCCACATCGGCCGCAAACACCCCCTGGCCGAGCAGATGCCGCGCATCCTCCCGCCTGGGCACCGAGGCCCCAATCCAACCCTTGGCTTCCATGGCCACCATCTTGCATCCCACCCGCGCCCGGGCCTACCTGCCCCTACGACCGGAGTTGCCGATGACCGACGCCGCCACCCCCCTTCTGCTCACCCCTTACGCACTGCGTGGCGTCACACTGCGCAACCGCATCGTCGTTTCGCCGATGTCGCAATACAGGTCGGACCCAGGCGGCATCCCAGGCGACTGGCACCTGGTCCATCTCGGCAAATTCGCCCTCGGCGGCGCCGGGCTGGTCTTCTGCGAGGAAACCAGCGTCTCCGAGCGCTCCCGCAAAACCTATGACTGCCCCGGCATCTACACCGACGAACAGGCCCGCGCCTGGCGCCGCATCACCGACTTCCTGCGCGCGAACGGCAGCGCCAGCGCCATGCAGATCGGCCATGCCGGCCGCAAGGTCGCCACCCGCGCGCCCTGGGACGGTTTTTCTCCACTTACCGAGGAAGACGCCGCCCGCGGCCGGCCGCCCTGGTCCGGCCTGGCGCCCAGCCCCATCCCCTTCAAGCCGGGCGCCATAATCCCGAAGGAAATGGACGCGGACGATATTCGCCACGTCATCCAGCTCCACGCCGATGCCGCCAAGCGTGCCGACGACGCCGGCTTCGACATCCTCGAAATCCACGCCGCCCACGGCTACATCATCCAGCAATTCCTCTCGCCCATCACCAACCAACGCAGCGACAGCTACGGTGGCGACCGCGAAGGCCGCATGCGCTTTGGCCTGGAACTCGTCGAAGCCGTCCGCGCCGCCTGGCCCGCCGACAAACCCCTGCTCATCCGCCTGTCCTGCGTCGACGGCCGCGGCGGCGGCTGGCACATGGAAGACACCCTCGCCCTCTGCCACGCCCTGAAACCGCGCGGCATCGACCTGATCGACTGCTCCTCCGGCGGCATCGAAGGCCCGCTGACCCTCGCCGTGGTCCCCCGCGCCCCCGGCTACCACGTGCCCTTCGCCGCCGAAATCCTGCGCGAAACCGGCCTCCCCACCATGGCCGTCGGCCTCATCACCGACCCCCACCAAGCCGAATCCTACCTCCAGGACGGCTCCTGCCACCTCATCGCCCTGGCCCGGGAAATGATGTGGAACCCCAACTGGCCGACCCACGCCGCCCAAACCCTCGGCCAAAACCCCCTCCCCCTCATGCCCCCCTCCTACGCCTGGTGGCTCGAACGCCGCGACGAAGTCCGCCGCCGCTTCCCGACCGGGCAGGAGACGGCTGCGGAGTAGGGCCGAAGGCCGCGCGAGTGGCCTTGCAGGGGGACAACGTCCCCCCGCAAGGCCACCCGCGCCGGACCTTCGCCCTACCCCCGCAGACGGCGCTCGTCCGCGCTCGGCAGGAAGCGGCCGTCGTAGATTTCGGCGGGGGGTGGGGCGGATGCCAGGCCGAAGCCGTCTTTGACGAGGGAGATGGTTTCGGTGAGGCGGGCTTCGCTGAGGGTGCCGAGGCCGTCGGCTTGGGTGCGTGGGGTGATCATCAGGCGGTCGCGCAGGTAGATGATGCGTTCGGCTTCGATGGGTTCTTCGAGCAGGGGGAATTGGCGCTTGAGTTCACTGGCGGCTTTGGCGGGGTCGGCCATGACGTCGTGCCAGCAGCGGGTGGAGGCTGAGAGGAAGCGGCGGACGGCGTCGGGTTTTTCGGCGATGAAGCTGCGGCTGGCGAGCATGGCGTTGCCGGGGAAGTCCATGCCGTAATCGGCGTAGCGAAGGGTGTGGATGTCCTCGGGCTTGGCGCCATTGGCCTTGAGGTTGAAGAAGACGGTGTAGTCGAAGCCGGTCACGGCATCGACCTGGCGGGTCATCAGCATCTGGTCGCGGAGGGCGGGGGTGACTTGTTGCAGCCGCATCCGGTCCATGGGGATGTTATTGATGCGGCAGAAGGCCGGGAACATGCGGGAGGCGCCGTCGGCCGGGCCTTGGCCGATGGTGCGGCCGGCGAGGTCTTCGGGTTTCAGGATGCGCGTGCCGCCGAGGCTCATGATGGCCTGGGGGGAGCTGTCGTGCAGGGACATCACCACCTTCGGCGCGGCGGCGGGGTTGCGGGCGTGGAATTCGATGAGGGTGGCGATGTCGCCGCTGCCCATCTGGTAGTTGCCGGAGGCGACGCGGGTGATGGCGTCGCCGGAGCCGGAGGAGCCGTCGATGGTCACATCGAGCCCGACGTCCCGGTAGTAGCCGCGCGACAAGGCGAGCAGATAGCCTGCGGTGCCGCCATCGGGCCGGAAGTTCAGCACGAAGCGCAGGCGCTCCGGCGCCTGGGCGAGGGCGGGCGCGGCGAGCAGGCCGGCTGTGGCGCCGAACAGGGTGCGGCGGGCCAGGGTCATGCGATTCCTCCGGAAGATGCGGGCATTGTCCGCGCGTTCGGAAGCAAGACTGGTGCCATCGGCCATGTTGCGACGGAGCGCAGCTGCACGATTTCATGGCACCGTCGTGGTTTTGCCGCCGCCGTGACCACCTTGACAGCAGCTTTCGGTACTTCGTTGCGCTTCATACGTTGAAGCGCGACGCTGGTGACCTATACTGCGGGTCAGGCCGGTGCGGCCGCTCCTCCTCCCCGGGCTCGAATCCACGAGACGGCGGGGACGGAAGCGCTCGCGGCCGAACAGGCGAGTCCAGAGATGACCAACACGCACGACTGGCGGCGAGACCGCAAAGCCCGCAGCAAGCGAGGCTTCGACGACGACATGCCGCAGGAGGGCGGGTGGGCACCTCCGCCGACTCCGAGCTATGCACCTTCCGCCGCCTCTGGCGCGCCGCGGCGGTCTTCCGCCCCGGTGGCCTCGGGGCCGGAGGTTGCGGCGGTGGTGAAGCGCTTCGACCCGGAGCGGGGCTTCGGCTTCGTGGCGGTCGATGGCGGTGGCGGCGATGCCTTCCTCCATATCAGCGTCCTGCAGCGCGTCGGCGCCGATACGGTGGCGCCCGGCACCAAGCTGCGCATCCGCGTCGGCCAGGGTGAGCGCGGCCCGCAGGTGACCGAGGTGCTGGAAGTTGGCGCGGTGGGGGAGGTTCCGGCCTCTCCGCCGCGTGGCATGGGTCCGCGGCCCGGTGGCCCGCCCGGCGGCGCCGGCGGCTTCCGCAGCCCGCCCCCGCCCGGTTCGGGCGAGGAGGTCCAGGGCACGGTCAAGTGGTACAGCGCCGAGAAGGGCTTCGGCTTCGTCACGCCGAGCGACGGCGGCAAGGACGTGTTCGTCCACGCCACGGCGCTGGAGCGCAGCGGTCTGCGTCCGCTGACGGAGGGCCAGTCGGTCACCCTGCGCGTGGTGCAGGGCAAGAAGGGGCCGGAAGCGGCTTCCGTCACGGCGGCCTGAGGCTTCGGTCTCGGTGTACATACAGTTAGGGCGGCGACCGCAGGGTCGCCGCCTTTTTTTGTGCCGCCGCGATGCGCGCCGATCCGTGATCCCGATTGCCCGTCCTGGGCGCAGCCGATAAGCCGGGCTGGACGAGGTGGCCGTCCGAGCCGCCCGATCGGGAGTGTCCAAGATGATTCTGCGCCGCCGCGGCCTGCTGGCCGCCACCCTTGCCTCCAGCCTCGCCGCGCCCGCTTTGGCCCAGGGCTGGCCTGACCGCCCACTGCGCATGGTGGTTCCCTTCCCGCCGGGCGGGTCGAACGACATCATCGCCCGGCAGTTGTCGGAGGCGCTGCGCGAAAGGCTGGGCCAGCCGGTGATCGTGGAGAACCGTGCCGGGGCGGGTGGCAATGTCGGCGCCGACAGTGTCGCCAAGGCGGCGCCGGATGGGCTGACGCTGCTGCTGACCGCGCCGGGGCCGCTGGCGATCAACGAACATCTGTTCCGCGGCATGCCCTTCGTGCCGCAGCGGGATTTCGCCCCGGTGGCGCTGGTGGCCAGCGTGCCGATCGTGCTGATGGTGACCAATGGCCTCGCCGTTCGCTCGGTGGCGGAGCTGGTGGCCCTGGCGAAGCGCGACCCGGGCAAGCTCGCCTTCGGCTCCTCCGGCAATGGCAGCACCAACCATCTGGCGGGGGAGCTGTTCAAGGCGATGGCGGAGATCGATATCGTCCACGTGCCCTATCGCGGCGCGGCGCCGGCGATGACGGATCTGGTGGGCGGGCAGATCCAGATGATGTTCGACAATATGCCCGCCGCCCTGCCGCAGGTGCGTGGCGGCCAGGTGCGGGGCCTGGCGGTGGCCGGCAGCGCCCGCGCCGGCGCCCTGCCGGACCTGCCCACGGTGGCCGAATCCGGCGTGCCGGGGTTTGCGGCGGAGGCGTGGTTCGGCCTGGTGGCGCCCTCCGCTACGCCGGAGGCTGTGCTGCAACGGCTTCAGGCCGCCTGCGCCGGCGCCTTGGAAGATGCCGGGCTGCGCGCCCGATTCGCCCAGGGCGGCGCCGAGCCGGGCACTCGCCTCGGCGCCGATTTCGGCCGTTTCATCGCGGAGGAGCGGGCGAAATGGGGCCGCGTCGTCGCCACATCGGGCGCGCAGGCCAATTGAGCGGGGCGCCGGACGGGGTCCGGCGCGCCATGGGCCCGGTGAGCCGTGAATGCAAGGCACTCAAACCCTTGTGCGCCCAGGGCATCACGTCCTAGTTACGTGCGTATGACGAACAGTGGGCGCGCCCTTCTGATCGTGGTGGTGGTTTCTGCAGGCCTCGCCACGTTTGTCGCCAGCCGGTTCGTTCGGAACGATCCGGCGGGCGGTGCTGAGACTCGCCCGGTTCCCGGGTCGGAGGCACGGGTCGCCGCGCCCCCGCCCGCCGTCGCGACCGCGACGCCCCAGACCGCTGCGGCCCCTGCTGCTGCGGCTCCGACTGTTGCAGCCCCGGCCGTTACGGCTCCGACCGGGACCGTCGCAACCGGCCAAACCCCGACCGGCCCAGCCCAGGCGGGCGCGACCCAGGTGGGCCCCGCCCCGCCCCCGCCTGTCGTGGCCCCGCAAGTTGCCGCCCCGGCCGCGCCGGCGCCGGAGCCGCCACGTTTCGACGTGGTGCGCGTCGGTGCGCGCGGCGGCGTTGTGGTGGCGGGTCGGGCCGCGGCGGGCGCAGAGGTAATTCTGCTTGAGGATGGGCGGGAGATCGGTCGCGCCCGGGCCGATGCGCGCGGCGAATGGGTAATCCTGCCCGCCGAGCCGATGCGCCCCGGCAGCCGGCAACTCTCCCTGCGCGCCCGCATCGCCGGCGTCGAGATCGCCGGCCTCGATGTGGTGGTCGTGATCGTGCCGGAGCCGACTTTGATGGCCGAGGCCCCCCGTCCGGACGCCCAGGCCGAGGCCACTGCCCAGGCCGAACGCCTTGCCGCCGCGGAAGCCGCGGCCGAGGCGGAGCGCCGCGCCGCGCGGGACGCGCAGGACCGCCTTGCCTTGCAGGCCGAGACGGCAGCGCGCGAGGCCGTCGCCCGGGCCGAGGCAGCCAGCCGTGCCGAAGCCGCCGCCAGGGCCGAGGCGGTGGCGCAGGCTGAAGCCGCGCGCGCGGCCTCAGCCATGCAGATGGCGGAAGCCGAGGCGGCGTCCCGGGCCGCCGCCGCGCGCGCCGCGGCCGCCGCCCGGGCCGAAGCCCTGGCCCAGGCGGAAGCCACGCGCCTGGTCGATGCCGCCACGCAGGCAGCGCTCGCCGCAGCGGAGGCCGCCGAGGCGCTTCGCCAGACCGAGACCGCACGCGCGCAGTCCAGCGCCCAGGCCAGTACCCAGGCCAGCGCGGCGGCCCGGCCCGTCACGCCGCCCGCCCCCGCCCGTCCCCTCGTGGTGCTGCTGCCGCCGGCCGAAGCCGGGCCCGCACGCGTGCTGCAGGGTGGCGCCGCGGCGGCCAATCCGGCCCTGGGGCTGGAAGTGGTGGATTATACCGATGCCGGCAGCATCCGCTTCGCCGGCACAGCCGCGCCCGGCGCCTCCGTCCGCGTCTATGTGAACGACCATCATGCCGGGGATGCGGAGGCCGATGCGCAGGGTCGCTGGACCATGGCGCCGGCGGAATCCCCCGCCATCGGCCGTCATCACCTACGGCTGGACCAGATCGCCGCCAATGGCGCCGTGGCGGCCCGTATCGAACTGCCCTTCCAGCGCGACCAGCTGCCGGAAGGCAGTGTGGCGGAGGGGCGCGTGGTGGTGCAGCCGGGCAACAACCTGTGGCGACTGGCCCGCGCGGCCTATGGCCAGGGCATTCGCTACACCGTGATCTTCGAGGCCAACCGGAACCAGATCCGCAATCCGAACCGGATCTTCCCCGGTCAGGTCTTCGCGATCCCCGCCGCCATGCCGGCCGATTCCAGCCGGTCCAGATAAGGGTCCAGCGCCAGAGCGAAGCCCACCATGGCGCTGACCAGCGCGGTGGCCGTGGTGCTGCCCGGCAGTTCCATATCCGTCTCCAGCCGCACCCGATGGTCCGGCATCAGGCGCAGGCGCCAGCCTTCCGGCAGGTCGGCCGGCATGGCCTCCAGCGCCGCGAAGGCGCCGGGGCGCGCCGAGGGCCGCTCGGCGGTGTAGGGCACCGCGCCGGCCTGCGCCGTCAGGCTGATATGCCCCGGGCTGACCACGGCCTCACAGCCGCGCCCACGCCAGGCGAAGTGCAGCGCGGGGCGCCCAACCGGGGTCAGGCGGCCATCATGCGCGATCAGAAAGGGTCCGTGCGGAAGTGGGTCCATGGGGATGCATGTTGTCCGCGAAGGATGAACATACCATAAGCGCCTACATGAGCCTGATCACCAGCCTGCAACTCGTCCTGTCCAAGCCGCACCCGGCCGGGCGCCCCTTCATCTATGGCGGCCTTGCCGTCGCCGTGATCGGCGGTCTGCTGCTCGGCGGCTGGCTGTTCTGGCCCGGCGTGATCTTCACGCTGTTCTGCCTGTACTTCTTCCGCGACCCCGAACGGGTGCCCCCGCCCCGCGGACAGGTGGTGTTGGCGCCGGCCGATGGCCGCGTGGTGATGGCCGGCCCCGCCGTGCCGCCGGAAGAGCTGGGCCTCGGCCCGGCGCCGCGCTACCGCGTCTGCATCTTCCTGTCCGTCCTCGACGTGCATGTGAACCGCATGCCGGTGGATGGCGTTGTCACCCGGATCGCTTACCGGCACGGCGCCTTCCTGAATGCCAGCCTGGACAAGGCGAGCGTGGACAATGAACGCAACGCGCTCGCCATTCGCATGCCGGATGGGCGGGACGTGGCCGTGGTGCAGATCGCCGGGCTGATCGCCCGCCGCATCCTGTGCCATGTGCGGGAGGGGGATCAGGTGCAGGCAGGCGACCGTTTCGGCATCATCCGCTTTGGCAGCCGCACCGATGTCTATCTGCCGGAAGGCGCCCGCCCGCTTGTCGCGGTCGGCCAGCTTATGATCGGCGGGGAGACTGTGGTGGCGGAACTGCTGCCGATGGCGAGCCCGGCATGAGTGAGGCGCTTCCGCCGCCCGAACCGCAGCGCCTGCGCGGCCTGCGCCGCTTTCGCCCCCGCACCAGGCCGCGGTTCGAGGGCCTGTCATTCAACCGGCTGATTCCGAACATCCTGACCATGCTCGGCCTTTGCGCCGGGCTGGTGGCGATCCGTGCCGCGATCGAGGGGCGCTTCGCCCTGGCGGCCGCGCTGATCGTGGTGGCGGCGGTGATCGACGGGCTTGATGGCCGGCTGGCGCGGCTGCTGAAGGCGACGTCGCGCTTCGGCGCGGAATTCGACAGCCTGGCGGACTTCCTGTCCTTCGGCGTGGCGCCCGCCATGGTGCTGTATCTGTGGTCGATGCAGACGGTCGGGCCGCTGGGCTTCGTGCCCTGCCTGCTCTTCGCGGTGTGTTCCGCCCTGCGTCTGGCGCGGTTCAATGCCTCGCTGGATATCGGCCCGGCGCCCAAGCCCGCCTATGCCTATAATTTCTTCACAGGCGTCCCGGCCCCGGCCGGGGCGGGCTGCGCGCTGTTCCCGCTGTTCGGCGCCCTGGCCTTTTCCGAATGGGGCTGGATCGGCACCGGCGACGCCATCCGCCATCCCATCCTGGTGGGCTTCGTGCTGGTCGCGGTTGGCGTGCTGATGGTCAGCACCCTGCCGACCTGGTCCTTCAAGAACTTCCGGGTGCCGCGCTTCGCCGTCCTGCCCCTGCTGCTCGGCGCCGGGCTCTATGTCGCCTTCCTGGTGGCGGAGCCCTGGGCGGCGCTGGCGGCCGGCGGCCTGATCTATCTCGGCATGCTGCCCTTCTCGCTGCAATCCTACCTGACCTTGAAGCGGGAAGCGGAATCGCTGATCGAGCCCGAGGCGGACCCGACCAGCGCCGCATGACATGATGTGAAACCGGCGGGGGATGATCTCCCCTTGCCGGAAAAACGTTGCGCGGCCAGTCTGCCCCCCGCTGTCGCAGGAGGGGGAATTCCCAGGAATGTTTCGGACGATCGCCTTGGCCGTGGCGGCGCTTCTGCCCGCCTTGGCGCCCCCCGCCCTGGCCCAGACCGAGCTGCTGGCCCGCGGCCGACATCTGGTGGAAGTGACCGGCGCCTGCGGCAATTGCCATACGCCGATGGGGCCGCAGGGGCCCATCGCGGGCCGCACCCTGGCCGGCGGCACGGTCTTCGACGAACCGCCCTTCCGCGCCGTTGCCCCCAACATCACCCCGGACCCCGAGACCGGCATCGGCCGCTGGACCGACGCCCAGCTGGCCCGCGCGATCCGGGAGGGGATTCGCCCCGATGGCAGTCTGATCGGCCCGCCCATGCCGATGACGCTGTATCGCGGCCTGTCCGACCAGGACCTCGCGGCGATCGTCGCCTATCTGCGCACGGTGGCGCCGGTGGAAAACCGCGTGGAGCGCAGCGTCTACCGCATCACCCTGCCGCCGGCCTATGGCCCGCCCTTGGGCAGCGTGCCGCCGCCCGCCGACACGCCGGTGGCGCGGGGCGAATACCTGGCCAATGCCGTCGCCCATTGCATGGAATGCCACACGCCGATGCTGCCCACCGGCCAGAATGACCGGACCCGGCTCGGCGCCGGCGGCATGGAATTCCGCGGCCCCTGGGGCGTTTCCGTGGCGCGCAACCTGACGCCGCATGCGAACGGCCTCGGCGGCTGGACCGATGCGCAGATCGTGGAGGCGGTCACCAAGGGCGTGTCGAATACCGGCCGCCAGCTCGCGCCGCCCATGGCCTTCTGGGCCTATGCGAACATGACCCCGCAGGAGCTGGGCGACTTGGTGGCCTATCTGCGCAGCCTGCCGCCGCAGCCGTGAATGTTCGTGGCAGGCTGCCGCTGACCGTGGCGGGGCGGGCAGTGACCATCACCGGCGGCCCCTTCGATGCCATCCCGGATGGCGCCTTTGGCGTCTGTCTGGAGATGATGTCCGAAAAGGCCTGGCTGGCGGATGTGCCGCTGCCCACCGCCGATTTCGGCCTGCCGGAGCCGGAGGCGCTGCGCGCGGCGGTCGGCGTCGTGCTGCGGCAGTTGGAAGCCGAGCCGGACCGGCCCGTGCATATCGGCTGCCGGGCCGGTGTCGGCCGCACCGGGCTGTTCATGGCCTGTCTGGCCAGGGCGGCGGGGGTGGCGGGCGATCCGCTGGACTATGTGCGCGCGAACTACCTGCCGCATGCCGCCGAGACCCCGGCGCAGCAGGCCTTCGCCCGGAATTTCCGCTGGCCTTAGGCGTAGAGGTCGAGCAGCCGCTGCGGCACGCCGGCCGCGGCGGCAGCCGCCACCCAGGCGGGTTCCGGCTTGGGCGGCGCGGCCTGCTCCGGCTTGGCGGGGTCGATGTTCTTCTTCGCTCGCGCCACATCCGTGCAGTCGCGGCAGGGGTAGCCGTTGACGATCTCCATGGCGCGGATCATCGCGGACCAGGCCTCAACGCCCGGTGAAGGCGAGCCGCGCTCGGGCCAGCACCCGCCCATCGATCGCCAGCAGCCCCAGCCCGATCACCGCCATGCCGCCAAAGTGGCGCGGGGCCAGCACCTCGCCCAGCACCAGCGCGCCGAGCAGCAGGGCCGTGACGGGCACCAGCAGCGTCACCAGCATGGTGTTGGTCGCCCCCGCCCCGGCCAGGATGGCGTAGAACAGCGCATAGGCCAGCGCGGTTGCCAGCAAGCCGAGCGCCAGCAACGCGGCCACCGCCTCCAGCGACGGGGTGGGCAGTGCCCAGGGCCGGTCGAAGGCCAGCACCAGCGGTAGCATCATCAGGCTGGAGGCGATGCACTGCCCCGTCGCCGCCGGCAGCGGCGCCAGCCCGGCCCGGCGCACCCGACGCGACCAGATGCCCGACAGGCCATAGGAGAGGCAGGCGCCGAGACACAGCGCGATGCCCAGCGCCTCATCCGCCGCGCCGCGGCCAAAGGCGGCGGGTCCGGCGAGGATGGCGACGCCCAGCAGGCCCAGCAGCGTGCCGGCCAGGCGGTTCGGCGTGAGCTTTTCGTCCGTGGTCATGAGGTGCGCCGCCAGCACGGCAAAAACCGGCGTCGCCGCATTGACCACGGCGGCGAGGCCGGAGGGGATGTACTGCTGGCCGAGCACGATCAGGGTGAAGGGGATGGCATTGTTCAGCAGCCCCGTCCCGGCACAGGCCAACCACCCGGCCCGCGTCGCCGGCAGCGCCAGGCCCAGAATGCGGCAGGCCAGGGCCAGCGCACCAGCGGCCAGCGCCACGCGCACCAGCACGATGGTGAAGGGCGGAAAGCCGCGCAGCGCCACGGCCATGAAGAAGAAGGACCCACCCCAGATGACGGCCAGCGCCAGCAGCAGGGTCCAGAGCCGGGCATTCATGGGGGTGGTCATGGGGGGTGGATAGAGCGGGGCGCGGGCGTGGCGCCATCCGGTCGTTGCGCGGGACTGGTCTGCGCGGATGGGTGCGGCTGGTGGGCAAAGCCCCCTCAGCCAAGTCTCTCCCCCCGTCGGGGGGAGAGGGCTTTGGTCAGACGAAGCCGAACTTCTCGTTGGCGGCGGTCTGGCGGGCGATGGCGGCCGCTGTCTGTTCGCGGATGGCCTCCGGCGGCTGGGTCAGGTCGGCCACCACCTGGTACAGCCGGCGTTCCGACGGCGCGCCGCGATGCACGCCGGGGGTGACGTAATAGGGCGCCTCCTCCGTCACCTGCGCGATCTCGGCGGCGGAGAGCGAGGCATCGGTGGGCGCCCGCTTCACATACCATTGCCGCAGCAGCACCGGGGTGCCGTCCATCAGGGCCAGCGCCCCCTGATTGCCATGGTCCAGCCGCCAGCGATTGGAGGTGACCTCCTCCAGGCAGATGTTCATGTCGAGGCCGGCGACCTTGGCCTGCCACAGGGTACATCCGGCCTTTCGGCCGGTGGCCGGGGGGCGCAGCCGGGGCTTGGCGCGGGCGGGGATGGATTTTTCATCGAAGGCGGCTGCCCAGAGGGCCAGCAACCTTTCGATCTCGGCCGGTTGCTCGATCGCGCGTAGGCTGCGCGGCGGTTCCTTGCTCATGCTCATGTCCGGCGTACCGCCACCACAATTCCCTTTTCCTTCAAGGCCGTGACCTCCTCCGCCGAAAAACCGTGGCGGGCGAGGATGTCATCGCCATGTTCGTTGAAGCGCGGCGGGGCGGCGCGTGTGCCGCCCGGCGTCCGGCTCATCTTGATCGGCGTGCCGAGGCCCCGGTAGCTGCCCAGCTCCGTCACCATCTGCCTGTGCGCTGTATGGGGCGCGGCCATCGCCTCGTCCACATGCATCACGGGGCCGGCGGGCACGCCGGCGCGCAGCAGGCGGTCGCACAGCTCGTGCCCATCCTCCGCCGCCAGGCGCGCTTCCAGAATTTCGGTCAGCGTGTCCCGGTTCGTCAGGCGGTCGCCATTGCTGCGGAAGCGCGCATCATCCGGCAGGCTGTCCAGCGACAGGAATTTGCAGACTTTTCGGAAGGTCGGGTCGTTGCCGACGGCCAGGAAGATCTCGCAGGTCTTCGTCCGGTACTTGGAATAGGGCGAGATGTTCGGGTGCGGGTTGCCGGTCGCCTTGGGGCGCTTGTCGTTGAGGAAGAAATTTGCCGCCTGGGGATGCAGCAGCGCCATGCCGCAGTCATGCAGCGACATGTCGAGGAACTGGCCCTGGCCGCTTTTCGTCCGCTCCTGCAGCGCCATCAGGATGGCGATGGCGGAATAGAGGCCGGTGGCGAGGTCGACGATCGGCGTGCCCATGCGCAGCGGGCCGGTGGTGTCGTTGCCATTGATCGACATCAGCCCGACCATGGCCTGGATCACCGCATCATAGCCCGGCAGCGCGCCCAGAGGCCCATCCGGCCCGAAGCCGGAGACGCGGCAATGCACCAGCTTGGGAAAACGCTTGGACAGGACATCGGCATAGCCCATGCCCCATTTCTCCATGGCGCCGGGCTTGTAGTTCTCGATCAGCACATCGGCGCCATCGAGCAGGCGCATCAACACCTCCCGCCCCTCCGGCTTGCCGAGGTCGAGCGCGAGCGACCGCTTGTTGCGGTTCACGCCGATGAAATAGCTGGCGGAATCATCGACGAAGGGCGGGCCCCAGTCGCGCACCTCATCGCCCTGCGGCGGCTCGATCTTCACCACCTCCGCCCCGTGGTCGGAGAGGATCATGGTGCAATAGGGGCCGCCGAGGACGCGGGTGAGGTCGATGACCTTGAGGCCGGCGAGCGCGCCGGGGGACAGAGCGAGGCCCTTGCCCTGGGCCATGGGGACAGCATCGGTCACGCTGCGAGTTTCCTGTCGAACACGCGGGCACAGAACTCCGGATAGGTTTCCAGCATCTCGTCGCAGATCGGCCCGCGCAGCAAAGCGAGCTCGGCCTCCGTCGGATCGGGGGTCTGCGGCACGTCATCCGCCGCGTCGAAGTCGAAGCCGGTGGCGGCGCGAATGCTTTCGACCGTCTCGCCGGGGTGGATGCTGGCCAGCGAGAAGCGGGCGCGGTCCGGATGGAAGGCAAAGACGCATTTGCCGGTGACGAGGGCCTGGGCCGTGCCGCGCCGAAAAACGCCAGGCTCCGAGACGCCGGGGGCCGAAATATTGTCCACCTTCGGCACCAGCACGCGGGGCGAATGTTCCTCGCGGAACAGGATGGTGCGCGGCGTCATGAAATACATGAAGGCGCTGCCGAAGCTGCCGGGGAAGCGCACGGACTTGCCGGGCCATTCGCCGGTGCCGACCAGGTTCAGGTTCGCCTGGCCGTCGATCTGCCCACCGCCCAGGAAGAACAGGTCGATCCGCCCCTGCCCCGTCAGGTCGAACAGTTCGCGCGAGCCCTCGCTGAAGGGATTGCCGGTGCGCTTATGGAGCAGCGACAGCCGCACGGGATGGCCCTGCTTCTTCACCAGCCAGCAGGCCGCCGCCGGGATCGGGCTGGCGGCGCCAACCGCGATATGGCGTGCCGGCGGGGCCGCCGGGTCCAGGATCAGCCGCGCCAGGGTGGCCGCGAGGCGCTCTTCCAACTTGATCGTCATTCCGCGGCGGCCTGTGCCGATTGGCCAAAAACATAGCGGTCAAGATATTCGGCGAAGCCGGCTTCGGTCTTGGCCATGCGGGCATATTCCGCGACATGCGCCGCGTCGAAGCCGTATTCGTCCAGCAGTGCCACCGGCCAGGCGCCGCGCTCGGCCACGGCCACCGCCTCGATATAGGTGCCGCTGATGCAGCCGGGGGCGAGCTTCTCATCCTCCAGCATGTCGCCCTTCACCATCCGCTCGACGGTGGCGAGCACGCGCTTGGAGGCATGGGCGACCGTCGCCAGTTCGCGCCGGCGGCCGACCCAGATATTGCCGGCCTCATCCGCCATCACGCCATGGATCAGCGCCACATCGGGCGACAAGGCGGGCAGCAGCACGATGGGGTCGGAGACGCCGTCACCCATGGGGTTCGGCACCACCTTCCAGTCGGGGCGGTTGGCCAAAATGTCGCTGCCGATGATGCCGCGCAGCGCCATGAAGGGAATGCCCTTCTCGGCGGCTTGCAGCATGGAATGGATCGCCGGGCAGGTAGCGTCGCGCAGCGTGATGCTGCCGGCCTTCAGCGCGGCGGAAAAGCGCGGCGCGAAGCCGGCCTCGCCGAGCGACACGGCGCTGGTCTGGATCTCCGCGACGCAGCCGGCGCCGATCAGCAGATCCGTCGCGAAGCCCGAAACCGGCACGCCCAGCAGCCGCAGCCGCTTCGCGCCACGCCGCACCAGCGCCCGGGCCAGGGCGACGGAAGGCAGCGAATTGTCGGGAGGAAGGGCCACCAGCGCGCCATCCGGCACGGTCGCGGCGAGGCTGTCGGGCGAGTTGGGGGTCATGTGACGGTCCTCATGCGCCCTAACTACGCTGGCTTGCCCCCGGCGCGAAGGGGTTGCATGGCGTTGGAGAGGGCGGAAAGCCGCCCTATGGTCCCGCGCCCTTCCCGCCCGGAGCCCTCCATGCTGCTGCACGGCCCCCGCCTGATCCTCCGCCCCCTGGCGAATGGGGACCGCGACACGGTCTTCGCCATGAACAGCGACCCGGAGGTGATGCGCCATTTCCCGGAGGTCATGAGCCGGGCGGCCAGCGATGCCTGGGTGGACCGGATGATGGCGCATCAGGGGGCGCAGGGCTTTTCCTTCGGCGCGGTGGATCTGCCCGGCGCCGGCTGCGTCGGCGTGGTCGGGCTGCTGGAGGTGCCCTGGCAGGCCCCCTTCACCCCCGCCATCGAGATCGGCTGGCGCATCGCCCGCGCGCATCAGCGCCAGGGCCTGGCGGAGGAGGCGGCGCGGCTGGCCCTGGCCTATGGCTTCGGCCGGCTGCGGCTGGACCGGATCATCGCCTTCACACCGCCGGAGAACGAACCCTCCTGGCGGCTGATGGAACGGCTGGGCATGCGGCGGCAGGGGGAATTCAACCATCCCCGGCTTCCGGTGGGGCACCGGCTCAGCCGGCATCTCTGGTACGCGCTGGACCGGGCGGGCTGGATGACGGCGCGGGAGCTGGAGGAATGAATCGCGGCCTCCTCACTTTACACTTGTTTCATGGATCGGCGGCCGCAATTCTGGCGGCATGAAACGACCCGCCCTGGCGCTGGCCGTGGCCTGTGCCGCCCCCCTGCTCATGGCCGCCATCACGCCGGGCGTCACGCCGCCGGATCTGGAACGGCTGGGCTGGCGCAAGGTGCATTGGCAGGGGATCGCCCCCGCGCAGTTCCAGGCCACGGCCTCCGGCGGGGTCCGGGTTCTGGGCCGGGGGCAGGCGGCCTTCGTGCATCGGCCGCTCTCGGGTCAGGCCACCTGCCTCGCCTGGCGCTGGCGTGTCGATGCCGGCCCGCCCGCCACCGATCTACGCCGCAAGGGCGGCGATGACCGGGCGCTTTCGCTGACCGTGGGATTCGCCGATTACGGGCCGAATGCCGGCTTGGCCGCCCGCGCGCAGATGGCCATGGCGCAGGCCGTGACGGGCGACCACCGCCTGCCACGCAGCGCCCTGTCCTATGTCTGGGGCGGTACGGGGCAGGAGGCGGCGGGCGCGCCGCATGGCTTCTTCGCCAGCCCCTGGAGCACCGCCATCTCCCGCCTCCGCATCATGCATCCGGCCGGCGCGCAGCGCGGCCGCTGGGTGGAGGAGAAGGTGGACCTCGGCGCCGACTGGCGCGCCGCCTTCGGCGGCGGCACGGTGCCGGCGCTGCTCGAAGTCGCGATCGGCACGGATGTGGACGACACCAACAGCCCGATCGACGCCCAGGTCGAGAACATCCGCCTGCTGCCCTGCGGCTGAAGGCGGCTTCCCAAGCGGCGCCTGGCGACCCATCTTGCATGGCAGCGTGACCAGACAAGACCGAGGGCCATGACAGTCAGCCGAGACGAATTCCGTGACGCCATGGCCCGACTTGGCGCCGCGGTGAATGTGGTGACCAGCGCCGGCGTGGCCGGGCGCGGCGGTTTCACCGCCAGCGCGGTGTGTTCCGTGACGGATGACCCGCCGACCCTGCTGGTCTGCCTGAACCGCTCCTCCTCCGGCAATGCGCTGGTCAAGGCGAATGGGGTGCTGTGTGTGAATGCGCTGGCGGCCGGGCAGCGGGACATCTCGGACGCTTTTGCCGGCGTCGGCGGGCTGAAGGGCGAAGGCCGCTTCGCCTTCGGCGCCTGGTCCACCCTGTCCACCGGCGCGCCGGTGCTGGAGGCTGCGGCGGTGTCCTTCGACTGCCACATCGTCGATATCATCGAGAAGGGCACCCATAGCGTGCTCTTCGCCGAGGTGGCGGCGATCCGGCAGGGCACGCCGGGGCGGGCGCTGATCTGGTACGGGCGGGGTTATCATCCGGTGGGGCACGACGACGCGGTGGTATAGCGTGATGACCGAAGGTGCGAAGGCACCGCAGGTCTGAATCACGCGGTCCTACAAAGGACTAACCCTTCACCGCCCCCGCCGTGAGCCCCGCCACGATGCGGCGCTGGAAGACCAGCACCAGCAGAATCAGCGGTACGGTGACGATGACGCTGGCGGCCATGATGCGGCCCCAGGGCAGTTCGAAGCTGCTGGCCCCGGTGATCAGCGCGATGGCCACCGGCACCGTCCGCATCTCATCCGTCAGGGTGAAGGTCAGGGCGAACAGAAACTCGTTCCAGGCGGCGATGAAGGCCAGCAGGCCCGTGGTCGCCATCGCGGGACCCATCAGCGGCAGGAAGATGCGGGTCAGCACGGTGAAGGGACCGGCGCCGTCCATCATCGCCGCCTCCTCCAATTCGACGGGCATTTCGCGCAGGAAGGTGGTCAGCACCCAGACGGTGAAGGGCAGGGTGAAGATCAGGTAGCTCAGCGTCAGCCCGAACAGGTTGTTGTAGAGGCCGAGCGCGCGGATCAGCTCGAACAGGCCCGACAGCACCGCCACCTGCGGAAACATCGACACGCCCAGGATCACCAGCAGCAGCATCTTGCGCCCCCGGAACTGCACCCGCCCGAGGGCGAAGGCGGCGGACAGGCCAAGCGCCAGCGACAAGGCGACGACGCCACCGGCCACGATCACGGAATTCAGGATGTTCCGCCCAAAAGGCTGTTCGCGGAACACCGCCGCGTAATTGTCCCATGCGGGGCGGGACGGCCAGGCCTCCACCGTGAACAGGGCGCTGCCCTCCTTCAGCGAGGCGACGATGGCCCAGTAGAAGGGAAAGACGGTGTAGGCGACGATCACCAGCACCAGCAGGAAGAAGGCCGAGCGGCCAAGAATGCGTCCCGGCTTTTTCATCGCCCCGGCTCCGCACCCAGCCGCAGCCGGCCAAATGTCAGGAACAGCGCGGTGACGATGGCAATGACCAGAAACAGCCCCGTGGCCGCCGCCGATCCGTAGCCGACATCCTGGAAGTCGACGAGCTGCTGGCGCGCATAGACGGACATCGAGGCGGTGGCGCGGCTGTTGCCGGTCAGCACATACATCAGGTCGAAGACCCGCAGCGCATCGAGGGTACGGAAGATGATCGCCACCATCAGCGCCGGCCAGATCAGCGGCAGGGTGATGCGGAAAAAGCGGCCGATGGGGCCGAGCCCGTCGATCTCCGCCGCCTCGTACAATTCCTCCGGCAGCAACTGTAGCGCCGCCAGCACCAGCAGTGCCATGAAGGGCGTGGTCTTCCAGACATCGACGGCGATGATGGCGGCGAGCGCCGTGCCGTAATCCGCCGTCCAGGCGCGCGGCTCCGCGATCAGGCCGATGGCCATCAGCATCTCGTTGATGACGCCGTACTGGTCATGCAGCATCCAGCCCCACATCTGCGCCGAGACCACCGTCGGGATCGCCCAGGGGATCAGCATCGCCGCCCGCAGCAGCCCGCGCCCGCGCAGCTTCGCGTTCAGCACCAGGGCGATGACGATGCCCAGCAGCGTTTCCAGGCTGACGGAGATGCTGGCGAAGACCAGCGTGTTGCGCACCGCCGCCCACCATTCCGGGTCGCGCGCCAGCCACAGGTAGTTCTCCAGCCCGATGAAGCCGTACTCGCCGAGCAGGTCCAGGCGCGCATCGGTCAGGGAGAAGAAGATGGTGCGCGCCAGCGGCCAGCCGGCGATGCCGGCGAGCACCAGCAGCATCGGCGCCAGGAACAGCCAGGCCGCGCGCCGCCTCGCCCGCTGCATCGGGGAGGTGCTCATTGGGCCCACCGCCCGCCGCGACCGATCCGGGTCAGGTTGCGCTCCAGCCGATCCAGCGCCGGCCCGGGCTCCACCTGCCCGGCCAGCACCACATGCACCGCGTTCCAGAACTCCGCCGAGACCTGGTTGTAGCGGCTGCCCGTGACCGCCGAAGGGCGCGGCACGGCGTTGAGGAAGACCTCGTAGAGATCGCCGAAGAAGGGGTTGGCGCTCAGCACCTCCACATCCTCGTACAGGTCGAGCCTGCTCGGGTTGAAGCCGCCGGTGATGGCGCGGCGCTTCTGTTCCTCCCGCCCCGTCAGATACAGCACCAGGGCCAGCGCCTGATCCGGATGGCGGGAATAGCGGGAAACGGCGAGCTGTTCGCCGCCCAGCGTCGCGCTATGCGTGCCCTGCGGCCCGCCGCGCGGCAGCAGCGCCACGCCGACCTGGCCGCGCACCGCGCTGTCCTCGGCGTTGAGGAGCGGCCAGGCATAGGGCCAGTTGCGCATGAAGACGGCATTGCCGGTCTGGAAGACGCCGCGCGCCTCCTCCTCCGCATAATTCAGCACGCCGCGCGGGGTGATGCCGCCGATCCAGGAGGCGGCCTGGGCGATGGCGGCGCGGGCCTCCGGCGTGTTGACGGAAACGCGGCCATCGGCCTCCACGATGCTGCCGCCGCCATGGCTGTGCAGCCATTCCAGCGCGCTGACCGTCAGACCCTCATAGGCGCGACCCTGGAACACGAAGCCCCAGAGGCGGCTTTGGCCGGCGGCGCGTTCGGCCTGCATGACGAGGTCCGCGGTCTCGGCCAGATCCTGCCAGGTCTCCGGCACCGGGCGGCCGTAGCGTTCCAGCAGGTCGCGCCGGTAGTAGAGCACGCCGGCATTGGTCAGCCAGGGCATGGCGAGGAAGCGGCCCTCCACCGTGTTGTTGCGGATCAGCGCGGGGAAATGCCGCGCGCGTTCCGCCGCATCCACGTGCGGGCTGAGGTCCAGCAGGTGGCGGGCCAGGATGCCGGGCCAGACGACGTCGAGCTGCAGCACGTCGATATCCGCCGAACGCGCCGCCAGAAGCTGCTGGTACAGCGCCAGGCGCTCGGTGCTGCCGCTGGGGGTGGAGACCATGGTGATGCGGTTGCCGGTCTGCCGCGCCCAGGCCTCGGCCCCTTCCCGGCAAAGCTCCAGCTCCATGCCCACGGCACCGCAGGAGATCGCCAGCGTGACCTGCGCCCGCGCCGCCGGCGCGATGACCAGGGCCACGGCCAGTCCGATGGCCGCGCGCCATGCCATGCACATCCCTCCCCCGGTCGTTCTGCTTCAGGTCAGGACAACGCCGGTGGGAGGTTGGCGCATCACGGGGTCGCGGCTTCGTGAAAATTGGGGCTACCACTCCCCGTAGAAGACGCCCGCCGCCTTGTGCCGGTCGGTGCGCAGCTCCGCCTCCGCCCAGGTCAGTGTCGTGCGGCGCTTGAGCCCGGTGAACCAGGTCAGCAGCCTCTCGCGCATGGCGGTGCGGATGTCCTCATAGGCAGGGTCGGCGCCAAGATCGCAAAATTCCTGCGGATCGGCTTGCAGGTCGAAAAGCTGGGGGCGGTAGCCGCTGGTCCAGTGGATGTATTTCCAGCGAGCATCGCGCAGCATCCAGGCGTGGTGCTGCCCCACCTTTTCGCCCAGCCGCCGCCTGGCCCCGCGAAAGGTCCAGTCGAGTTCGGAGACCACCGAATCGCGCCAGGGCACGTCCTGGCCGCGCGTCAGCGGCAGCAGCGACCGCCCCTCCAGCAGATGCGGCGCGGCCTCCAGGCCGAGCGCGTCCAAAAAAGTCGGCACCAGGTCGATCGCCTCCACGAAACGGTTGTCGACGGTGCCGCGCGTGGCATCGGCCTGGGGCGAGGGGTCGTAGACCAGCATGGGGACGCGCTGCACGCAGTCGTGGAACAGCTCCTTCTCCCCCATCCAATGGTCGCCGAGATAGTCGCCATGGTCGGAGCAGAAGACCACCAGCGTGTCCTGCCAGCGCCCCAGCCGCTCCAGCGCCTGCCACACCCGGCCGAGATGATCGTCGAGCTGGGTGATGAGGCCCTGATAGGCCGGGCGCACGGTGGCGATGCAGTCATCCTGCTGGAAGGATTGCGACACCTCCTCATTCTGCCATTCGCGAAACAGCGGATGCGCGTCCGGCCCGCGCTCCGCCGGGTGGCGGGACACCGGCAGGCATTGGTTGGCGGAATACATCGCGTGGTAGGGGGCAGGGGCGATATAGGGCCAGTGCGGTTTTACAAATGACAGGTGCAGAACCCAGGGCGTTTCGCCCTGCTGCTCCATGAAGGCGATGCCCTGGTCCGCCGTATAGGCAGTTTCGCTGTGTTCCTCCGCCACGCGCGCGGGCAGGCGGGCATTGCGCATCTTCCAGCCGTTGTGGACCTGGCCCTGCGCGTCCTGCACGGCGATGACGTAGTCGGTCCAGGGATCGGCGCTGTCGTAGCCCTTGCTGCGCAGCCAATGGGCATAGGCGCTGTCAGGCTCGGCATGATGGCCGTCATGGCGATCGACCAGAGTGAACCAGCCCTCTCGCAACAGCGCGGCGAGGTCATGTTGGCCATCGAGTTGAAGGCGCTTCATGCCATGCGCATCGGGCAGGACATGAGTCTTGCCGGCCAGGGCCAGCGTCCGCCCCGCCTCCCGCAAATGCCAGCCCAGCGTGACCTCCCCCACCGAAAGCGGCACGCGGTTGTGGGTGGCGCCGTGCGAGGAGACGTAGCGGCCGGTGTAGTAGGACATGCGGGAGGGGCCGCAGATGCCGGACTGCACGTAGGACTGGGCAAAGCGCACGCCGCGGGCGGCCAGGGCATCCAGGTTCGGCGTCTTCAGGAAGGGGTGGCCGGCGCAGGCCATGTGGTCCCAGCGCAGCTGGTCGCACATGATGAACAGCACATTGCGCGTGGCCATCGGCCTTGTCCCCCCAGGTTCCGTCCCGCAGCATAGGGGCCAACAAGAGGCCTGGGGAGAACCGGATGAAACTGTCCCGCCGCACGGCGCTGGCCGCCACGCTGACCCTGGCCGCCAAACCTGTCCTGGCCCAGGGTGGCGACCCGCTGCGCATCATCGCCGCCTTCCCGCCCGGCGCAGCGCTGGACGGCATCGCCCGGCTGCTGGCGGAAGCCGCGCCAAGGCTCGGCCTGGGCAACGCCATGGTGGACAACCGCCCCGGCGCCAATGGCAATATCGCCGCATCGCTGACCGCGCGCGCCGCGCCGGATGGCCGCACCCTGCTGCTGGCCATCGACAGCAGCTTCACGGTCAACCCGCATCTCTATCGCAACCTGGGCTTCGATCCGGAGGCTCTGCGCCCCGTTGCGGTGGCGGGGACCTATCCGGTAGTGCTGCTGGTGCATCCCTCCGCCGGCATCGCGACGCTGGCCGAATTCCTCGCCAAGGCGCGGCGGGAACCGCTGCAATATGCCTCCGCCGGCTATGGCTCGCCGGGGCATCTGGCGATGGCGCATCTCGGCCATTCGCTGGGCCTGCCGCCGGCGGCGCTGGAACACATCCCCTTCCGCGGCAATGCGGAGGCGGTGACGGAGCTGCTGGCCGGGCGCGTGCAGGCCGGCTTCATCGCCATCTCCGGCGGGGCGGAATTCGTGAAGGATGGCAGGCTGCGGGCGCTGGCGATTTCCGGCCCGGCGCGGCTGCCGATGCTGCCCGATGTGCCGACCGTGGCGGAGCAGGGCCATGCCGGCTTCGATATCCGCTTCGCCTATCTGCTGATGGCACCGAAGGACACGCCCGAAGCGGCAAGGGCGGCAGCGGCGCGGTTGGTCGCCACGGTCTTCGCCGACCCGGCGGCGCAGGCCCGGCTTGCGAATTGGGCAGTGACGCCGGAGGCGGGGGATGGCGCGGCGGCGGAAGCCTGGGTGGCGCGGGCTTCCGCGGCGTGGCGGGAGGTGGTGCAGGCGACGGGGATGCGGGTGGAATAGGGGCGGCAACACGCCGCCCCCGTCCCGGCAGGCTACATCTCGGCGTAGGTGCCGTTGCGCCAGACGTAGAAAACATAGTCCGGCACGGTGACGTCGCCCTTCTGGTCGAAGTTGATATCGCCCAGCACGCTGGCCCAGGGGCCGCCGGACTTCAGCAGCGCGGCGATGCGGCGCGGATCGGTGCCGCCGACACGCGTGGCCGCCGCCGCCCAGATTTGCAGGGCGGCGTAGGTGTAGAGGACATAGCCCTCCGGATCGATGTTGCGGGCGCGGAAGCGCTGCACCACCTGGGCCGCGGTGGGGCGGCGGCGCGGGTCGCTGCTGAAGGTCATCAGCGTGCCCTCCCCGGCCGCGCCGGTGATCTGCCAGAACTCGTTGGTGACCAGCGCATCGCCGCCGATCAGCGTCAGGTTCAGGCCCACTTCCTTGGCCTGGCGCAGGATCAGCCCGGATTCGGTGTGGTAGCCGCCGACATAGACCACGCCGATATTGGCCTGCTGGAGGCGGGAGACGATGGCCGAATAGTCGCGTTCCCCTGGCGTGTAGGCGGAATACAGCGCCTCCGTCACGCCGGCGGCGTTCAGCGACTTCTTGGTCTCCTCCGCCAGGCCGCGGCCATAGGCGGTGTTGTCGTGCAGAATGGCGATGCGCCGGTCGCGCATGGTCTGGGCGATGTAGCGCCCCGCCACCAGGCCCTGCTGGTCGTCGCGGCCGCAGACGCGGAAGGTATTCCAGTCGCCGCTATCGGTGAAGGTCGGGTTGGTCGAGGCCGGGCTGATCTGCAGCACGCCTTCCTCGGCATAGACCTTGCTGGCCGGGATGGAACTGCCGGAGCAGAAATGCCCCGCCACCAGCGCCACGCGGCGGGAGGCAAGCTGGTTGGCGACGGAGACCGCCTGGCGTGGGTCGCAGGCATCGTCGCCGACTTCCAGCGCCAATTGCCGGCCGAGCACGCCGCCGGCGGCATTGAGATCGGTGATCGCCTGTTCGGCGCCGGCGCGCATCTGGCCGCCGAAGGCCGCGTATTGGCCGGTCATCGGCCCGGCCGTCGCCACCCGGATCGGGCCGGAACCCTGGGCGAGGGCATCGCGCCCCGCCGTCAGCAGCATCGGGGCCGCGAGGGTGCCGCCGAGCATCGTCCTGCGCTTTATCATCCTTGTTGCTCCCTGCTTCAGGGCGTTATCGGCCCGGTGTCGCAAGGTTAAGCGAGAGCCGGGCCGCGTGGCCAGCATTCATGCCAATGGCCCTTCGCGTGACCGCTCCGGGCCGCCCTCAGACGGTCGTGCCGGAGGCACGCCTATGGCGTGACGCGGAAACCTCCGGTTTCCTTGGCTTCGTCGCGCCAAAGGCGCGCCCTTAGCGCGGCATAAGCCGCGGCGGCCATTCGGCCGCTCGGACCGGTCAAGAGACCGGCCCGCAGATATCAGAGAAGGCGCGCAGGCTCGATCGCGTCGATCGCCCGCGCCATCGTGACATCCCGCTCCGACAGGCCGCCGGCGTCATGGGTGGTCAGCAGGATATCCACCCGGTTCCACACATTGGACCATTCCGGATGATGGTCGTGCTTCTCCGCCAGCAGCGCCACGCGGGACATGAAGGCCCAGGCGGTGGAGAAATCGGTGAAGCGGAAACGGCGGGTGATGGCATCCCGCCCCTCCGCCAGGCTCCACAGCGGCAGGGCCTGGGACAGTTCGGCACGGGTCGCGGCGTCGAGCGGACGGATCATGGCCGGTGTTCTCCCTCAGCGGACTTGACGTCGGCGGCGGCTGCGGGAAGGAAGCACCGGATGACCCGATTCCACCACCCCCCCACGCTGGAGGACATCGTGGAGATGGCCGAGCAGGCCTTCTCCGCCATCCCCAAGGAGCTGCGCGACCTGGTCCGCGGCGCGGCCATCGTGGTGGAGGAGGTGGCGGATGATGAAACCGCCGCCGAACTCGGCTTCGAAAGCCCCTGGGCGCTGACCGGCCTGTATCGCGGTGTGCCCATGACCCAGAAGAGCGTCTTCGACGCCCCGGGCGAGCCGGACAGCATCACCCTCTATCGGGAGCCGATCCTGCTGGAATGGGTGGAGACCGGGGAGGACCTGTTCCGACTGGTGCGCAATGTGCTGATCCATGAGATCGCGCACCACTTCGGGTTTTCAGACGACGACATCGACCGGCTGGAGAGCGAGTAGCGCCTTGAAGCCCTCGACCCCCCGCTTCGGGGGGAGAGGGCTAAACGCTCACGCCTCCACGGGCACCGGCACCGTGCTCATCCAGCCATGCGCATCCGGCAGGCGGCCGTACTGGATGCCGATGATGCTGTCATACAGCTTCTGCGTCAGCTCGCCGGTCTGGCCATTGCCGATGCTGATCCGGTCGCCCTTGTAGCCAAGCTCGCCCACCGGGGAGACCACGGCGGCGGTGCCGGTGCCCCACATCTCGGTCAGCTTGCCCTCGCGCCCGGCCTGCATAACTTCCTGGATGCTCACCGGGCGTTCGGAGACGGTGTGACCCCAGTCGCGCAGCAGCGTGAGGATGGAGTTGCGGGTCACGCCGTCCAGGATGGTGCCCGCCAGGGGCGGGGTGACGATCTCGTCGCCGATCTTCATCATGATGTTCATGGTGCCGACCTCGTCGATCCAGCGCCGTTCCACGCCATCCAGCCACAGCACCTGGGTGAAGCCCTGGCGCTCCGCCTCCTGCTGCGCGGAGAGGGAGGCGGCGTAGTTGGCGGCGGCCTTGGACTCGCCCAGGCCCCCCTGCACGGCGCGCACATGCGTATCGGTCGCCAGGATACGCACCGGCTTCACGCCCTCCTTGTAATAAGCGCCGACCGGGGAGCAGATGACGAAATAGGTGTAGCTGTGGGACGGGTGCACGCCGAGCATCACATCCGTCGCGATCACGGTCGGGCGGATGTAGAGGCTGGTGCCCTCGGTCCGCGGCACCCAGTCATGGTCCACGCCCACGATCGCCTCGAAACTCTGGCGCACCAGCTCGGCCGGGATCGGCGGGATGCAGAGGCCGGCGCAGGACTTGCCGAGGCGCTCCGCATGGCGCTGGGCGCGGAACAGGCGGATCGTGCCATCGGCACCGCGATAGGCCTTGAGGCCGTCAAACACCGCCTGGGCGTAGTGCAGCACCGTGGTCGCCGGGTCCATCGACAGCGGGCCATAGGGAACGATGCGCGGATCATGCCAGCCCTTCCCCTCCGCATAGTCCATCAGGAACATGTGGTCGGTGAAGGACTTGCCGAAGGCCAGCGCGGTATCGGCCTGGCGCGGCTTCGGGCTGCGGGTCAGCGTGGTGGGGAAGTGGGTCATGGCGTCTGTCGCTCTCGGTTTTTATTGCGTGTGACCCGATGCTATCGCAACACCCATGCGCAAGGGAGCCACCGAAGCTAACAATGCACCTATGCGCGGCAGGCATGATAGGTCAGTGACACTGCCGTAGTGGGCGCCGGTTGCCCGGCGCCCTGCGGCCTCAGTTGCCCATGCGCACGAAGCGCAGCGGGAACCAGTTATCGGCCAGCTGCTGCAGCTGGACGTTGTTGCGCGCCGCCCAGATCACCGTCTGCTGGTGCAGCGGGGCATGGCCGGCCTGTTCGGTGTGGATGCGCATCGCCTCCTCGATCATGCCGTTCCGCTTGGTGACGTCGGTTTCCACCGCCATCAGGTCCACCAGCTCGTTGAAGCGGGCATTGTTGAAGCCGCCGACATTGAACATGCCGCGGTTGCCCTCGCGGGACGCCATCAGGTTGAAGAAGGCGTTGTGGGCGTCGTAGGTGTTGGGGGTCCAGCCCAGCATGTAGAAGCTGGTGTTGTAGCGCGGGCCCAGGATCTCGGCGAAGTAGCGGGCGCGGGTCTGGGCGTTCAGCGTCACCCGGATGCCGACGCGGGCCAGCATGGAGACGGCCGCGGTGCAGATCGCCTCGTCATTCACGTAGCGGTCGTTCGGGCAGTCCAGCGTCACGCCAAAGCCGTTGGGATAGCCGGCCTCGGTCAGCAGGCGGCGGGCCAGGTCGGGGTTATAGGCCGGGATCTGGTCCCGCGCCTCGGTGAAGCCGTTCACGCCCGGGCCGATCATCAGGCCGGTGGCGCGGGCCTGGCCGCGCATGACGGTGCGGACGATGCTGGCGCGGTCCAGCGCATGGTTGAAGGCCTGGCGCACCCGCACATCCTGGAACGGGTTGCGGCCGCGGACATCGGACTTCAACAGTTCCGCCCGGCTCTGGTCGAAGCCGAAATAGATGGTCCGCAGCTCCGCCTGCTGATGGATGGTGATGCCGGCGGTGCGGGACAGGCGCTGCGTGTCCTGCGGCGGCACGGTGTAGACCATGTCCACCTCGCCCGAGAGCAAAGCGGCGACGCGCGTCGCATCGTTCGAGATGACGTTGAACTCGACGCGGGTCAGGTTGTGCTCCGGCCGGTCCCACCAGCCGGGGTTCGGCGCCAGCACCGTGCGGCGATCCGGCTCCCGGCTCACTAGGCGAAAGGGGCCGGTGCCCATGGCGTTGCGGGTGGCGAAATTCTCGGCGCCGCTGGTCAGGTCGGCGCTGCGGGTGGCGTTGTTCGCCTCCGCCCAGCGCTGCGACATGATGCCGATACCGGTGATCTCCTCCAGGAAGATCGGGTTGGGCGCGGTGGTCTCGATTTCCAGCGTGTGGTCGTCGATCGCGCGGGCTTCCTTCACGCTGGCCAGGCTGCCGCCGACATTGCTGCCCTGGGCCTTGGCGCGGGTGTAGGAGAAGACGACGTCCTGCGCGGTGAAGGGCGTGCCGTCCTGGAAGGTGACGCCACGGCGCAGCTGGAAGCGCCAGACGGTCGGGCTGGGCTGTGTCCAGCTCTCGGCCAGCGCGGCCTCGACCTGGAGCTGACGATTCCGGCGGACCAGCGGCTCATAGATATTGCCGTTGAACATCAGCAGGAAGGTTTCCTGCCGCGCATAGGGGTCCATGGAATTGACGTCGCCGTCATTGGCCCAGCGGAACAGATTGGCCTGGGCGGCCATCGGCGCGGCACAGGCCGCACCGGCCAGCAGCGCGGCGGTGAAAAGGTGGCGACGCATGGAAGTCTCCTGATTTTTCGATCCAGGGAAGACTACCGGCATCCTGCGCGATGGGAACCCGCTGAAACGCAAAACGGGGACCCCTTGGGGTCCCCGTCGTGGAGGCACGCGATGTAGATAAAATCGGGCCGCGCGCAGCGCGACCTAATGTCAGGCCGCACGAAGTGCGCGAGGCAGGTCGGTCACCGCGCGGTCGATCAGCACGGCGTCCTTCTCGGCATTCATCGTCTGCGCCAGCACCTCGCGCGCTGCCTGGCCGGCGATCTCGGCGGCGGCGTTGCGCACCTCGGCGACGGCGGAGGCCTCGGCTGCGGCGATACGGTCCATGGCCATGCGCTCACGCCGCTTGGCGGACTGCTCCGCCTCCAGCGCCGCGGCCTCGGCCACGCGGCCGGCCTCGATGCGGGCGCGGGCGATCATCTGCTCCGCCTCCACCAGCGCGGCGGCGCGGTCGGCCTCGGCCTGCTGGCGCATCGCCTCGGCTTCCACCCGCAGGCGAGAGGCTTCGGAGAGTTCCGCCTGGATGCGGGCACCGCGAGCGTCCAGCATGCCGGTGATCCGGCCCCAGGCCATCTTGCCGACCAGCAGCACGAACAGCACGAAGGACATGGCGACCCAGAACTTCGGGTCGAGCCAGAAATGCTCGTAATGATGGGCCATGGCGGCGGGTCCTTAGGCTTGGCCGCGCGCGACGAGCGCACGGTCCACCGCGGCACCCACCGCGGCCTGGTCGGCCTCACCGGTCAGGCGCTGCAGCACGGCGATGGTGGTCTCGGTGGAGACCTGACGCAGCGACCGCATGGCGGAATCCCGCGCGGCCACGATGCGGCCCTCGGCCGCCTCGATCTGCTGCGCCAGCCTCGCGGCCAGGGCTTCCGACCGCTGGGCGGATTCGGCCTGCGCCGCCTGCAGGGCGGCGGCGATGGCGGCCTGTGCCTCGGCACGGGCCTTGGCGGTCGCCTCGCGATGCGTCGCCATGGCCGCATCGGCTTCCGCCTTCGCCGCCTGGGCGGCTTCGAGGTCACCCTCGATCCGGCGCCGGCGATCCTCCAGCACCGCCTCCACGCGCGGCAGCGCGTAGGTGGCGAGAGCGAAGTAGAGGACTCCGAAGATGATCAGCAACCAGACGATCTGGGCGATCATCAGCGGGTTGCCGAAATCGAGCTGCGGCATGGTGTTCCCCGTCAACGTCCCTGATGCGCGCCAGCCCCCCTGGGCGGCGCGCCACTCGCACGTCGCGACCGGCCTGTGCCGGCCGCGAAAATCAGGCGAACAGGATCAGGAAGGCGATCAGCAGGGCGAACAGCGCCACGGCTTCCGTCAGCGCGAAGCCCAGAATGCCGATCGGGAACACCGCGTCGCGGGACGCCGGGTTGCGGGCCACGGAAGCGATCAACGTGGAGAAGATGTTGCCGAGCGCCAGGCCGACGCCGAACAGGGCGAGGACAGCGATGCCGGCACCGATCGCCTTCGCAGCAAGCACGATTTCCATGAAAGTAATCCTTTTCGACGTCTCGAGAGGGTGGATCTTGGTCCGGCGCGCAGGGCGCCTGCCTGGGCCTGTAAGGCCTAGTGCAGGTGCACCGCGTCGTGGAGGTAGATGCTGGTCAGGATCGCGAAGACATAGGCCTGGAGGAAGGCCACCAGGATCTCGAACCCGATCAGCAGCACGTTCACCGCCAGCGGCAGCGTGGCCACGAAGGGCCCCACCGCGCCGAGCGCCCCGAGCATGACCACGAAGGTGGCGAACACCTTCAGCAGCACGTGGCCGGCGACCATGTTGGCAAACAGACGCACCGAGAGGCTCACCGGGCGCGAGAGGTAGGACACCACCTCCACCGGCACGATGATCGGCGCCAGCCACAGCGGCGCACCCTCGGGGAAAAAGTAGCCGAAGAACTTCCGGCCGTGCAGCGCCAGCGCCACCGCCGTGATCACCACGAAGACGATCAGCGCCAGGCCGAAGGTCACCGCCAGATGGCTGGTATAGGTGAAGGCGTAGGGGAACAGGCCCAGCATGTTGCCGAACAGCACGAACATGAACAGCGTGAAGACGAAGGGGAAGAAGCGCTTCCCGCCATGCCCCACCTGGCTGTCGACGATGCCGTAAACGAATTCGTAGGAGGATTCGGCCAAGGATTGCAGGCGCCCCGGCACCACGGCGCGGGCGGCCATGCCGAACATCAGCAGGGCGGTGATCAGCCCCGCCGCCAGCAGCATATGCGCATTGGACTGGGAGAAGCCGACCGCGGCACCGACGGCCCCGAAAACGGGCGTCAGCTCAAACTGGCTCAGCGCGTCGATCGATCCGGATTCGGCGGCCACTCGCAATCTCCCGTCCCCCCGCGAACGGGGGAGCTTCCTTGCCGCGAAGCGGCAGCCTCTAATCCTGCTTCCCGGCACCGCGCCCGGGGGCGAACAAACGATAGACGTTCATCACCCCAGCGACGCTGCCGAACACGAAGAACAGCAGGAAAAGCCACGGCCAGGTACCGAGCCAGCGGTCCAGATACCAGCCGAGGGCCACGCCCACGACCAGCGCCGACACCACTTCGACACCGGCACGGAAGCCGACATTCGCGCTACTCCCCGAAAGAGGACCGTTGAGGCGCGGCTTGGGATCCATCCCCTGCCGTGCCCGGGCCTGCCGGAGTCTTTGCTCGAAGCCGTCGTCTTCCGCCACCCGTCGCTCTCCCCTGCGGCGCCCCGCCCGGAAGGCGGCCCGCTCCTACGGCGCGGGGGGGCAAGTGTCAAGGCAATGAACGCGGTGCAACATGGCTTCCGCGCCCTAAGTCGCCCTATTCCCCGATGAATCCACCCGACTGTCGCCGCCACAGATTGGCATAGATGCCCCCCCGCGCCAGCAATTCCGCGTGGCTGCCCTGCTCCGCCACCGCGCCCTCGGACAGCACCACCAGCCGGTCCATCCGCGCCAAGGTGGACAGACGATGCGCCACGGCGATCACGGTCTTACCCGCCATCAGCCGTTCCAGGCTGGCCTGGATGGCCGCCTCCACCTCCGAGTCGAGGGCGCTTGTTGCCTCGTCCAGCAGCAGGATGGGGGCATCCTTCAGCAGCACGCGGGCAATCGCCACCCGCTGGCGCTGGCCACCGGAGAGCTTCACCCCACGCTCCCCCACATGGGCGTCATAGCCGGTGCGGCCGCGCCAGTCGGAGAGTGCCATGATAAAATCATGCGCCTCCGCCCGCTCGGCCGCCGCCACAACCTCCGCGGGGCTGGCATCCGGCCGGCCGTAGCGGATGTTCTCCAGGATCGAGCGGTGCAGCAGCGCCGTATCCTGCGTCACCACGCCGATCGCACTCCGCAGGCTTTCCTGCGTCACCCCGGCGATGTCCTGGCCATCGATCAGGATGCGCCCGCCCTCCGGCGTGAAGAAGCGCAGCAGCAGGTTGATGGCGGTGGTCTTGCCGGCCCCCGAATGGCCGACCAGCCCGACGCGCTCACCCGGCGCGATATCCAGGTCGAAATCATGCAGCACGGCGCCCCGCGGCGCGGCGCCCTCGGCGCTGGCCCGGCCGTAGCCGAAGCGCAGATCCTCGAAGTGGATGGCGCCCTTGGTCACCACCAGGGGCCGCGCCATGGGGGCGTCGGGCGCCGTCCGCGGCACCGCGATGCTGCCCATCGCCTCCTGCACCACGCCGATATTCTCGAAGATGCCGGCCACGTTGAAGGCGACCCAGCCGGAGATATTGGCGATCTGCCAGGCCATCGGCAGAGCCGAGGCGACCATCGCCAGCGACACCTCCCCCCGCGACCAGAGCCAGATCGCCAGCGCGGCGGTGGAGGTCAGCATGCTGGCATTCAGCGTCGACAGCAGAAATCCGTTCAGCGTCACCAGCCGGGTCTGCCGGGCGAAGTCGCGGTTGAGCTGTTCCACCCCCTCCCGCACCCAGGCGTCTTCCTGTTCCGCCCGGGCGAAGAGCTTGACGGTGACGATATTGGTGTAGCTGTCCACCACGCGGCCGGTCAGCAGGCTGCGCGCCTCACTGGCCTTGCGGGCGCGATCGCGCATGCGCGGTACGATCAGCCGCAGCAGCGTGGCGTAGAGCGCGAACCAGACCAGGATGGGAATCGCCATCCGCCAGTCGGTCGCCGCCAGCACCAGCACGGCGCCGGTGCCATAGACCAGGATGTACCAGACGGCATTCACCGACTGCACGACCGACTCGCGCAGCGCCGGCCCGGCCTGCATCACCCGGTTGGCGATGCGCCCCGCAAAATCCTCCTGGAAGAAGGCCCAGCCCTGGCGCACCACCTGCCAATGGCTCTGCCAGCGGATCATGGAGGTGACGGCGGGAATGATGGCCTGCTGCGTCACCAGATTCTGGCACAGGATGGCGCTCGGCCGGGCCAGCAGCAGCACCGCGGCCATGCCGGCCAGCGTGCCACCCGCCTCCGCCCAGATCCGCTGCGGGCCATGCTCATCCAGCAGACCTACGACCCTGCCGATGAAGATGGGAATCAGCAGGTCGAGCAGCGCGACGGTCAGCCCGGTGGCAAACAGCAGCCCGAACAGCGCCCGCGCCTGGCGCGCGAAATGCCAGTAGAAACCCACCAGCCGCGCCGGCGGCGGGGTTTCGGGCACGGGGGACCCAAGCCAGCGCGCGGCGCGGGCCCCGGGCGGCGCCACCGGATCGACGGCGCGCTCAAAGAGACGAAACAGGAACATTATGGCAGAAGGCGCCGTCATCGGGGCGGCGTCAACAGGCAGGCAGATGACAGGTTGAGGGGGCGTTGCCCCCTCAAGCTTCCCCACCAAGGGGCAGGGGCCCCTTGGGACCCTCGACTTCAGCCGTCCAGACGGACGTTCGCGACGCGGGCCACCTCGCGCCACTTGGCGATCTCGGCCTTGATGAAGGCGCCGTATTCCTCAGGGGTGCCGGGGTCGGGAAAGCCGCCGAGCTGGAGCATGCGGGCCGACACCGTGGGGTCGCGCAGGATCGCGACGGCATCAGCATTCACCTTGCGGATGACGGCAGCGGGCGTGCCGGCGGGGGCGACGATACCGGACCAGCCCAGCGCCTCGAACCCCGGCGACACGCTCTCCGCCACCGTCGGCACATTGGGCAGTTGCGGCGTGCGCGCCCGGCCGGTGACGGCGAGCGGCTTGATGCGGCCGCCCGCGATATTCGGCAAAGCGGAAGCCAGGCTGTCCACCATCACCTTCACATTGCCGGCGATCAGATCGGCCATGGCCGGGCCACTGCCGCGATAGGGCACGTGCTGCATCTCCAGACCCAGGCGATGCGCCAGCATCTCCGCCGTCATGTGCTGCGCCGTGCCCGGGCCAGCGGAGGCGTACTGCACCCGTCCGGGCTGCGCCTTGGCCAGGGCCACGAAGCCGGCGATGTCATTCGCCTCAAAACTCGGATGGGCGCAGAAGACCAGCGGCAGGGTGAAGATATTGGTGATCGCCGCAAAGTCCTTCTCGGCGTCATAAGGCAGCCGCGTCATGACGGAGGGGTTCACCCCGAGCGTGCCGGAGGTGCCGATGCCCAGCGTGTAGCCATCCGCCGGGGCGCGGGCCACCGCATCCATGCCGATCGCGCCGGCGCCGCCGGCGCGATTCTCCACCACCACCCGCTGCGGCCAGCGCTTCGAGAGTTCGTCCGCCATGACGCGCGCAAAAATGTCGGCGGCCTGGCCGGGCGGAAAGGGCACGATCATGCGCACCGGTCGTTCGGGCCAGGCCTCCTGGGCGCGGGCGCTGGCCAGGGCCGGCAGGGACAGGGCGGCCCCGAGCAAGGCGCGACGAGTGGTCATCGGATGGTCTCCCCCATGCACCGGCGGTTGACCCGCCTGGTTTCATGCCCATCGCCGGCCCGTCTGGACCGGAAAGACCGCCGCAGCCACCAAGGCGCGCGCAAGCGAATGGGCTAACGCATGCATTGTTGGGCGCGGGTCAAAGCCTCGTCAAGCAGGGTGGGCGTTCCTCATTCCCCCCGCAACGCCGCCCCCGCTGCCAGCGGCGCCAGCGGCGCGGCCAGGGCCAGCAGCGCGGCCAGCAGCAGAAGATAGGGCCGGGCGGAGATGCCACCGGCCGCGGCCTCGATGGCGGCGGCGCCGAAGATCACGGCGGGGATGGACAAGGGCAGCACCAGCAGCGGCAGCAGCACCCCGCCGCGCCGCGCCCCCAGCGTCAGCGCCGCGCCGGCCGTGCCGAACAGGGACAGCACGCCGGTGGCCAACCCCAGCGCCAGCATCGCCACGCCCCAGGCCTCCACCGGCAGGTTCAGCATGGCAGCTGCCACGGGCGTCGCCACCAGCAGCGGCAGGCCGGTGACCAGCCAATGGCCCAGCGCCTTGGCCGCCGCGAGCAGGGAGGGCGGCAGGCCGGAGACCAGGAGCTGGTCGAGCGAGCCATCCTCCGCCTCCGCCCCGAACAGCCGGTCCAGCGGCAGCAGCGCCGCCAGCAGCCCGGCCGCCAGCAGCGCGCCGGGGGCGATGCGAGCGAGGATTTCGGGGGACGGCCCGATGCCGAAGGGGAACAGGGCGCAGACCAGCACGAAGAACATGACCGCCGCCAGGCTGTCTGCCGGATGCCGCAGCGCCAGCCGCAATTCGCGGCCCAGAACGGCGTTGAAGCCTTTCACAGGAAGGCTCCGGGACAGGGCAAGACACTATCAAAGCCATCCCCCCCCGCAGGGGGGATAGGGCAACAAAGCCCGCCACTCACAGCACCAGCTCCCGCGCGCCCGGCAGCGGCAGCGGCAGGTGGGTGGCGGCCAGGACCGCGCCGCCGGCCGCGCGATGAGCTTCCAGCAGCGCGCCGAGGCGTTCGACGGAGGCCGCGTCCAGCCCCACGGTCGGCTCGTCCAGCAGCCAGATCGGCACCGGCGCCAGCGCCAGCCGCGCCAGGGCGAGCCGTCGCTTCTGGCCGGAGGACAGCATCCGCGCCGGCAATTCGGCCAGTTCCTCCAGCCCTACCGCCGCCAGCGCCGACCCCACCTCCCCACCCCAGAGCCGCGCATAGAAGGCCAGATTCTCGGCCGCGGTCAGGGAGGGTTTCAGCGCATCCTGGTGGCTGAGGTAGCGCAGCCGCGCGGCATGGGCGACGCGATCGGCCAGCGCATCCTGCCCCTGCCATAGAAGAAGGCCCTCCGCCGGCGGGATCAGCCCGGCCAGCAGCCGCAGCAGGCTGGACTTGCCCGCGCCATTGGCGCCGAGCAGCAGCAGCGCCCCGCCGGGTTCCAGGGTGAAGGACAGGCCGGCGAAGATCGCGCGGTCGCCACGCCAGCAGGCCAGATCCCGCGCTTCCAGCACCCCTCCCCCTTCCCCGCACCCAGGCTGACGGCCCGGCACACGAAAACAACCCCTGCACAGGTTTGCAGGGTCCAATCCGGCATGCGTCGGACACAACGCGCGCACAAGCCCGCGCATAGGCGACGCAAGCGGATGGACCGCCCGTCATCCCTGTGGTTTAAGCCGCAAGCTGCGGTCGCGAAAGCGGCACGGCGGAACCGCGCCAGGCTTGGCGGAGGCGCCCCGCTTCCGGGGTGGCACCCAACCGGCGCCACGCGAACGGGGACCCCGGACCATGCGGATGATCGGGCAGGACAGCCTGAAGACCCGCCGTACCCTTAAGGTGGACGGCAAGGACTATCACTATTTCAGCCTGCCCGAGGCTGCTGCTGCCATCGGCGACCCGAGCAGGCTGCCGGTCAGCCTGAAGGTGCTGCTGGAGAATGTGCTGCGCTTCGAGGATGGCCGCAGCTACACCGTGGACGACGCCAAGGCCGTCGTCGCCTGGCTGGAGAAGGGCTCCTCCACCAAGGAAGTGCCGTTCCGCCCGGCCCGCATCCTGCTGCAGGACTTCACGGGCGTTCCGGCCGTGGTCGACCTCGCCGCGATGCGCGATGCGCTGTCCAACCTGGGCGGCGATCCGAAGAAGGTGAACCCGCTGGTGCCGGTCGATCTGGTGATCGACCACTCGGTGATGGTGGACTTCTCCGGCACCGCGAATGCGCTGCAGAAGAACGTGGACGTCGAGTTCGAGCGCAACGGCGAACGCTATGAGTTCCTGCGCTGGGGCCAGTCCGCCTTCGCGAATTTCCGCGTCGTGCCGCCCGGTACCGGCATCTGCCACCAGGTGAACCTGGAATATCTGGCCCAGGTCGCCTGGACCAGCCAGGACGGCCCAGACACCTATGTGTTCCCGGATAGCTGCTACGGCACGGACAGCCACACCACCATGGTGAACGGCCTGGGCGTGCTCGGCTGGGGCGTTGGCGGGATCGAGGCCGAGGCCGCGATGCTCGGCCAGCCCATCGCCATGCTGATCCCCGACGTCATCGGCTTCCGCCTCGTCGGCAAGGTGCGCGAAGGCGTCACCGCCACCGACATGGTGCTGACCGTGACGCAGATGCTCCGCAAGAAGGGCGTCGTCGGCAAGTTCGTCGAATTCTACGGCCCGGGCCTGGAGGACATGGCGCTCGCCGACCGTGCCACCATCGGCAACATGGCCCCGGAATACGGCGCGACCTGCGGCTTCTTCCCGGTCGACCAGACCACCATCGACTATCTGCGCCTGTCCGGCCGCGACGAGCACCGCATCAAGCTGACCGAGGCCTATGCCAAGGCGCAGGGCCTGTGGCGCGATGCCTCCACGCCCGACCCGGTCTTCACGGACACGATGGAACTCGACCTCTCGACGGTCGAGCCCTCCATGGCCGGCCCGAAGCGCCCGCAGGACCGCGTGCCGCTGACCCAGGTCTCCACCAGCTTCGCCAAGGATCTGGCGGCCGGCACCATGGGCGTGCCCGGCGACAAGGCCGATCTGCGCGTGCCGGTCTCGGGCAAGAACTACGACCTGGGCCATGGCGACGTGGTGATTGCCGCCATCACCTCCTGCACCAACACCTCCAACCCCTATGTCATGGTCGCCGCCGGTCTGGTGGCGCGCAAGGCGCGGGCGCTGGGGCTGAAGCCGAAGGCCTGGGTGAAGACCTCGCTGGCGCCTGGGTCCCAGGTCGTCACCGAATATCTGGACAAGGCCGGCCTGTCGCAGGACCTGGACGCGCTCGGCTTCCAGACCGTCGGCTATGGCTGCACCACCTGCATCGGCAATTCCGGCCCGCTGGAAGACCCGATCCTGGAAGCCATCGAGGACAACAAGCTGGTCGTCTCCAGCGTCCTCTCCGGCAACCGGAATTTTGAGGGCCGCGTCCACGCCAACGTCCGCGCCAACTACCTGGCCTCCCCGCCGCTGGTGGTCGCCTATGCGCTGGCCGGCACGGTGAAGCTGAACATCACCACGGACCCGATCGGCACCGGCAGCAACGGCCAGCCGGTCTATCTGAAGGACATCTGGCCGACGCAGAAGGAGGTGAACGACACCGTCCATTCCGCCGTCTCCCGCGAGATGTTCATGCAGCGCTATGGCGACGTGTTCAAAGGCCCGGCGCAGTGGCAGGCCATCCGCGTTGACACGGACAGCGACACCTATCGCTGGAATGGCGGTTCCACCTACGTCCAGAACCCGCCCTACTTCACCGGCATGACGATGGAGATCCCGCCGATCCCGCCGATCACCGGGGCGCGCATCCTGGCGGAGCTGGCCGACAGCATCACCACCGACCACATCTCCCCGGCCGGTGCCATCAAGAAGACCTCCCCGGCCGGCGACTACCTGCTGGAACACCAGGTGCGGCAGCACGACTTCAACAGCTACGGCGCCCGCCGCGGCAACCATGAAGTCATGATGCGCGGCACCTTCGCCAATACCCGCATCCGCAATGAGCTGGTGCCGGGCATCGAAGGCGGCATGACCAAGCACCACCCCTCGGGCGAGGTGCTGCCGATCTACGACGCGGCGATGAAGTACAAGGCCGAGGGCGTGCCGCTGGTGATCTTCGGCGGCAAGGAATACGGCACCGGCTCCTCCCGCGACTGGGCGGCCAAGGGCACCTTCCTGCTCGGCGTGAAGGCCGTCATCACCGAGAGCTTCGAGCGCATCCACCGCTCCAACCTGGTCGGCATGGGCGTGCTGCCGCTCACCTTCCAGAATGGCGAGGACCGCAAGACCCTCGGCATCACCGGCGCCGAGATCATCGACCTGGAAGGGCTGGAGGATCTGAAGGCCCGCATGCAGGTCGGCATGGTCATCCACCGCCCCGACGGCACCACCCACCGCACGACGCTGCTCTGCCGCGTCGATACGGCGGATGAGGTCGAGTACTACAAGAACGGCGGCATCCTGAACTACGTGTTGCGCGGGATGGCCAAGGCCGCCTGAGCTCCACAAAAGCCCTCCCCCTGATGGGGGAGAGGTTTGGGTGAGGGGGACACCTCTCCGCCTTCAGTGAACGGGCGCGGTCCGCGAGGGCCGCGCCCTTTTCGCATCCCTTGCCCGGGCACGATGGCGTGATCCCGGCGCCCGAACCGCAGCGTCATGCAGACACCTCTGGTGTCATCACACAGTGCCGGCGAACCTTTCGCCAGCCAAACCGTTGCGGGTCACATGCGCATCGCTGTCGTCATCAACTCCGCCTCCGGCACTGCTCTTGGCCGCGAGGAAATCGAGGCCGAGGTCACGCGGCATCTCACGGCCGCGGGCCTGGATGCCGTGATGGTGCCCGACCATGCGGACGGGCTGCTCGCCCGGCTCGACGCCGCCGTCGCCATGGGCGCGGATGCCGTGGTGGTGGGCGGCGGCGACGGCTCCATCATGGCGGCCGCCGAACGGCTGATGGGCAAGGACACGGCGCTCGGCATCCTGCCGCTCGGCACCATGAACATGCTGGCCAAGGATCTCGGCATTCCGCTGGAACTGGATGCCGCGGCCATCGCGCTGTCGCATGGCCATATCCGCGCGATCGATGTGGCCGATGTGAACGGCCATGTCTTCCTGTGCTCCTCCGTCATCGGCTCCCCCTCCTGGCTCGGCCGGCACCGGGAACGCGGGCGCGGCAAGCGCGGCTGGCGGCCGCGCCTCCGCTTCGCCCTCGCCGCGCTGCGCTCCGAATGGCGGCACCGGCCGATGCGGCTGTCGGTGGCGCTGGAGGGGGGGCGGATCGTCCGGCTCTGGACCCGCGCGCTGGCGGTGGCCAACAATCGCTATGCGGAGGGATTCGGGCTGATGATGGCCCGGCCGCGCCTCGATGCCGGGGAACTCGCGCTGTATGTGGCGCGGCGCTACGGCGCCTGGTGGTGGGTCAAGCTGATGGCCGGGATGTTCCTGGGCAGCTGGCGCGGATCCCGCCTGGTGCAGGAACGCACGGCCAGCCAGGTGACCATCGGCACCCCCCGCACCGCGCTCCGGGTGATGAATGACGGGGAGGCGATTCTGCTCACCCCGCCCCTGGTCTATCGCATCCATCCTGGCGCTCTGCGCGTGCTGGTGCCGCCGCCCGGGGAGGCCGAGGGCGAGATCGCCGAAACCGCGCCCGCGGCCTGAGAGATGACCCGACGTATCGCGCATCTCTCCGACCTGCATTTCGGCGCGCATGACCCGGAGGTGGTGGCCAGCTTCGCGCAGGAAATGGCGGAATGGCGGCCCGACCTTCTGGCCGTGTCGGGCGACCTGACCCAGGGTGCGCGGCACAGCGAGTTCATCGCCGCCATGGAATTCCTGCGCGGCCTGCGGATTCCCTTCCTGGCGGTGCCGGGCAATCACGACCTGTCGCCCTACAACCTGCTGGAACGCTTCACCGACCCCTATCGCCGCTGGCGCTTCCATGTCGGGCCGCAGACGGAGCCGGTCTTCACCGATGCGGAGGTGGCTCTGGTCGGCATGAACACCGCCCGCCGCGCCGGCTTCTATCTGAACTGGGCCCATGGGCGTGTGTCCCGCAGCCGGCTGGCGGCGGCGGAGGCGCATCTGATGGCCCTTCCGCCCGGCCCCTTCCGCATCATCGTGGCGCACCACCCCTTCCAGGCGCCGCTGCTGAAGCCTGGTGCGAAGCTGGTGGGCAATGCGGAGCCGGCGCTGGCCGCCTTCGCCCGGCTGAATGTGGGGCTGGTGCTGACCGGGCATCTGCATCTGGGGGACGTGCGGCCGGTCAGGGACGGCGGGCTGGTGCTCGCCCAGGCGGGCAGCGCCACCTCCTATCGCCTGCGCGGCACGCCCAACGCCTATAACCGCATCGAGGTGGAGGAGGGCCGGGCGAAGGTCACGCCGCGGGTCTGGTACGGGGACGGCTGGCGGGATCTTTAGGGTTCAGAGTGGTCCCGAGAGCCAGGCTGGCCGGCACGGCCAACGCGCAAAGCGCCGCCATGGCCCAGAAGCCGGAACCGCCCGCCCAGGCGTAAAGCGGGCCGCAAACCAAGGCGAGCAGCCCCATCCACAGCCCGACACCGAGCGCCGCATGCAGCGTCTGCGCCGTGCCGGCCTCCGCCGGCGGCACCATGCGGGACAGCACCGCCATGGTCGCCAGGTGCTGCATGCCGAAGGTGGCGGCGTGCAGCATCTGCGCCGGCACCAGCAGCCAGGGATCGACCGTCAGCGCCGTCACCCCCCAGCGCAGCACGCCGGCGCCGGCGGCCCCCAGCGACAGGCCGAGCGGCCCGAGTCGCGCGACAAGCCCGCGCCCCCAGAGGAACAGCGCGACCTCCGCCAGCACCCCCACGGCCCAGAGCCCGCCGATCAGCCCGGCGCCGAGCCCCGCCGCCTGCCAGTGCAGCGTGCCAAAGCCGTAATATAGCGCATGGCTGCCCTGGATCAGGGCGGAAACCAGCATCAGCCGCCGAACCGCCGGAATCCGTAGCGGCGCCAGGAAACCCACCCAGCCGCGCGCCACGCCCCGCGCCGCGCGGGGTGGTGATGCGGGCAGAACCAGGCCGGCCAGCGCGGTGGCGACCAGCCCCGCCAGCATCAGCCACACCGCCGCGCCGATCCCGGCCCAGGCCACTGCCTGCCCCACCGCGACCGCCGCCAGCATGAAGGCGATGCTGCCCGCCGCCCGCACCCGCGCATAATCGAAGCCCGGCTCGCGACGCGACGCAGCGATCGCCAGCGCATCGGTCAGCGGCACCACGGGCGCGAAGGCGGCGCTGTGCAGGCCCATCGCCAGCAACAGCAGCAGCAACCCCGCCGGCAGCAGGAAGCCGCAGGCGGCCAGCGCCGCGATGCCGGCGCCGGCGACCAGCACCGCCCGCGCATCGCCCAACGCATCCGCTACCCGCCCGCCCGCCGGCCCGGCCAGCAGCCGCACGGCGGAGCCCACCGCCAGCAGCACCCCCACCTCCTGTGGCGAGAGGCCCTTGGCGGCCAGCACCGCCGGCAGGAAGGGCAGCGTGACGCCGACCACCACGAACTGGGCGCTGTAGAGCAGAACGAAGCGAAGGGCGGGTGTCACCCTCGCAAGCTGACCCGGCCCGGCGACGGCGCCAAGGCCCCTTGCGGGGCTGAATCCGGCTCAGCCGGCCTGGCTGGACTCGAAGGCACGGCCCGTGCCGGCCGCTTCCGCCTCGAGCCCCTGGGTGGAGGGGTCGGCCCCGGCATGGCGGGCCTGCACCTGCCGCGCCATGTCCCGCGCCTGCCGCGCCAGATCCTCCCGCAGCCGCACCGCGCTGCTGGCCAGGCCTGGCTCCAGGGCGCGGGCCGAGGCCTCCGCGGCGATGCGCCCGATATGGTCAGCCTCATCGATCCGCTCGGTTGCGGGCGCCGCGCGGTCCTGCTGGCCCTCCGCCATGTCGCAGGCCGCCACGCGATCCGCGCGAAAGGTGGCACGCAGCCGCTGGTCCAGCAGCAGGGCGGTGATTCCGACGCAGAGCGTCGCCCCGGCCAGCGTCATGGCCAGCAGGGTCAGCGCCAGCACCGCCGGATTCGCCGCAGGCTCGTCCGTGGTGGGGCGGGGCGGCGCCTCGTGCCCAAAGCCGGTGAAATCCGCCAGCCCGGCGCGCAGCGGGCCGAGATCGATGCGGCCTTCCGGCGCCACCAGCCGCTGCCAGATGGTCAGGTCGCGATCCAGCACCACCAGCGCCCGGTTCATCCCGCCCAGCGTCGCCGGTTCCGGCGCCCGGGGGGCGAGGAGTGACAGCGCCTGCGCCGCGCCCGGCGGTTCCGGCGCCGGATCGGCGCCGGGCAGCACCAGCGCCACGGCAAGGCACAGACCCACCAATGCGCCGAGGCCGATCAGCCAGGCCAGGCGACCCTCGGCAGCCTCGGGGGTTGGGGGGGTGTCGGAGCCGGCCTCTGATGTCAGGGCGCGCCGAAATGTTGCGGACATCCTGGGCCTCCTGCCCGAATGTGACCCGGGGGGAAGGGCCACCGAAGGCAAGCTGACTCAGGGAGATTGACACTTCGTTGCCACGGCGATGACAGGTCGCGGCGGGCGCCGCTGTTGCCAAGGGCGCCATGCCGTGCCACGCAACCGCTGCCCCCACGGACCATGCCGAATACCAATATGTCCGACCATCACATGTCCCACGGCCAGATGTTTGCCCCGCGCGTTCGCGCGGTGCTTGGCCCGACCAATACCGGCAAGACGCATCTGGCGATTACCCGCCTGCTGGCGCATGCCTCCGGCATCATCGGCTTCCCGCTGCGCCTTCTGGCGCGCGAGAATTACGACCGCATGGTCGCCGCCAAGGGGGAGAAGTACGTCGCGCTGATCACCGGGGAGGAGAAGATCGTCCCCCCCGAGGCGCGCTGGTTCGCCTGCACCGTGGAAGCGATGCCGCTCGACCGCCGCGCCGAATTCGTGGCGGTGGACGAGATCCAGCTCTGCGCCGATGCCGATCGCGGCCATATTTTCACGGATCGCCTTCTGCATGCCCGCGGCATGGTCGAGACGATGTTTCTGGGGGCTGAGACGATCCGGCCGCTGCTGCAGCGGCTCGTGCCGCAGGCGGAGATCGAGACGCGTCCCCGGCTTTCGCAGCTGACCCATTCGGGGCCGGCCAAGCTGACAAAATTGCCGCCGCGCAGCGCCGTGGTCGCCTTCAGCGCGGCCGAGGTCTATGCGATTGCGGAGGCCATCCGTCGCCGCCGTGGCGGTTGCGCCGTGGTGATGGGGCGGATGTCGCCCCGCACGCGCAATGCGCAGGTGGCGCTGTATCAGAACCGCGAAGTGGATTTCCTGGTCGCGACCGATGCCATCGGCATGGGCCTGAACATGGATGTCGACCACATCGCCTTCGCCGATCTCCAGAAATTCGATGGCCACCAGATCCGCCCGCTGAATGCGCAGGAGGCCGCCCAGATCGCCGGTCGCGCCGGCCGCGGCATGCGCGACGGCACTTTCGGCACCACCGCCGAATGCCCGGCCTTGCCGGACGAGCTGGCCCGCCAGATCGAGGGCCATGTCTTCGAGCCGCTGGCCCAGATCGCCTGGCGCAATTCGGATCTGGATTTCGCCAGCATCGACGGGCTGCTCGACAGCCTCGCCACCTCCCCGCCCACCCCTGGCCTCGCCAAGGGCAATGACGCGGTCGACCACATCACGCTCAACGCCCTGTCCCGCGAATCGGAAATCCGCGAGCTGGGCAAGGGCCGCGCCCGCGTGCGGCTGCTGTGGGAAGCCTGCCAGGTGCCGGACTTCCGCAAGATCGCGGATGACAGCCACACCCGGCTCTGCGCCAAGATCTTCGGGCATCTGGCGACCGAGGGCCGGCTGCCGAGCGACTGGGTCGCCGGCAATATCGCGGCACTGGGCAATATCGAGGGCGACCTCGACACATTGATGGCGCGCCTCGCCAATATCCGGATCTGGTCCTACATCGCCGCCCGCGCCGACTGGATCGCCGATGCCGCGACCCAGCAGGCCGAGGCCCGCAAGGCGGAGGAAGCCGTTTCCGACGCGCTGCACGAACGTCTGATCGCCCGCTTCGTCGACCGCCGCGCCGCCCATCTGATCCGCAGGCTCGATGACACGGAGGAGACGCTGCTCTCCGCCGTGACGCGCCAGGGCGATGTGGTGGTGGAAGGCCATACGGTCGGCAAGGTCACCGGCTTCCACTTCCAGCCTGACCCGGATGCGACGAAGGAGGAGGAGCGCCGCCTGGTGCTGCGCGCCGCCCGCCGCGCCTTGCGGGAGGAGATTCCCCGCCGCCTCGCCGCCCTGGAGACGGCGAAGGACGAGGCCTTCACCCTGTCGCCGCAGCATCGCGTGATCTGGGACACGGCCGAGATCGCCCGGCTGCGCCCAGGGCCCGAGCCGCTGAAGCCGCATGTGGACGTCATCGCCACCGAATTCCTGGACAACGCCCAGCGCGAGCGGGTTCGGGTCCGCCTCGCCACCTGGATCGACAGCCTGGTGAAGCGGGACCTCGGCGGGCTGGAGGCGATCGAGGCCAAGGCGGCGGAAGACAATACGCTGCGCGGCCCCGCCTTCCGCCTGCGCGAAGCCATGGGCCTCGCCCCCGGCGCGACAGACCGGGAAATTCCGGCGGAGCTGCGGGCGCGGCTGAAGGGCATCGGCATCCGTGCCGGGCGCTACGCCATGTATCTGCCGGACGTGCTGAAGCCGCGCGCCATGGCGCTGCGCGCCCAGCTCTGGGCGCTGCGCCGGAACATCCCGACCCCGCTGCTGCCCAATCCCGGCCTGGTCTCCGTCACCCTGCCCGAGACGCCGGCGGAGGCCCCCGCCGATCCCAACACGCCGCGCGGGCCGGAGGGCTGGCCCCAAGGCTTCGCCCAGATCGCTGGCTGGCTGCCGGCCGGCCGGGTTCTGCTGCGGCTGGATGTCGCGGAGCGGATCGCCGGCGAGCTGGGCTATCTGACCCGCCGCGCCGCCGCGCCCCTGCCGGAGGGCCTCGCCTCCCGCCTCGGGGTGAAGGGCGATACGCTGTCCATGGCGCTGGAGGCCATGGGCTTCCGCCTCATGCCCTCCCCGCCGCTGGAGGAGGGGCAGTTCGGCCCACCCGTGCCGCCGCGCATCAGCCTGGTGCGGCAGGACCGGCCCATGGGGCCGCGCGGGCCGCGCCGCGATGCTCGTGGGGAGTCGCGTGGTGACCAGCCACGGGGTGACCAGCCGAGGGGCGAACGGCGCCCCGATCAGCGTCCCGATCGCGGACCCCGCCCGGCCGATGCCGGCCCGCGGCCGATCTACTTTGGACCGCCGATCCCGCCCGAACTTCGGCCGAAGCGCGAGGATGGCCCGCGCCGCGACCGCGGCAGGCCGCCGCAGCGCCGTGACGCCGCCACGCCCGTGGAAGCCGGCGCCGAGGCCCCGCGCCAGGACCGTCCCCGCTTCGACGGCCCGCGCCGCCCGCGGCCGGATCGCCCGGCCGGTGACCGGCCCCAGGGCGATCGTCCGCCTCAGGCGGATCGTCCCCAGGGTGATCGGCCCCAGGCTGACCGCCCCTACGCGGACCGGGGACCCCGCCCGCAGGGTGATCGTCCGCAAGGCGATCGGCCGCGTCCCGAAGGTCCGCGCCCCGAGGGTCCACGCCAGGACCGCCGCGGCGGCGACCGCTTCCCCCGCCCTGATCGCGACCGCGACCGGGGCGGCGACCGTCAGCCGCGCGAATGGTCCTCCGGCCCCAAGCCGGATTCGCCCTTCGCGGTGCTGGCCCAGTTGAAGCTGCGCAAGGACTGAGCCGTGGCGGCTGAGCCGGCCTTTCAGCGGCTCGACCTCTGGCTCTGGTGCGCGCGCATCGCCAAGACCCGCCCTGAATGCGCGCGCCAGGTCGAGGCCGGGCGCGTGCGGGTCAACAGCCAGCGCACCGACAAGCCGCATTACAAGCTGCGGCCCGGCGATGTGCTCACCCTGACCATGGCCGGCCAGGTCCGCATCTGGCGGGTGCTGGCGCTCGCCGAGCGCCGTGGCCCGGCCAGCGAGGCGCGCGGCCTGTATGAGGACCTCTCCGACCCCTCGCCTGAGTGACGTTCCGCGCCCCGCCGCGCGCGATGATGCACCGCAACCGCTTGCCTTGCGCCGGAGGCTGGGCCATGTGGGGCAGGCCGCGGCCCCGAACTGGCGCGGTGGTGGAGCCGCCGCTGGGCGCGGCCCCGCATCCCCACCGGAGGCGCAGTTGACCTACGTCGTCACCGAGAACTGCATCAAGTGCAAGTACATGGATTGCGTGGAAGTCTGTCCTGTGGACTGCTTCTATGTGGGCGAAAATATGCTCGTCATCCATCCCGATGAGTGCATCGACTGCGGCGTCTGCGAACCGGAATGCCCCGCCGAGGCCATCCTGCCCGACAGCGACGACAAGGCAACACCCTGGGTGGAGCTGAACCGCACCTATGCCGCCGAATGGCCGAACATCACCCGCAAGGGGGAAGCGCCCGCGGATGCGGATGAATGGAAGGACAAGCCCGGCAAGAAGGCGCTGTTCGACCCCGCACCCGGCAAGGCCTGACCGCCACCCAAGACCTGGCCGCGACCGATCTGCCCTGAATCCCGGCCCGATTCGGGCCGGGGGGTGGCAATTCGCCCTGGTTTGTATTACATAATCAATGGGATCGGGAAGAAGCGGCGCCATGCTGCCGGCCTTGCCGCCCATCGGGTCCATGACATGCCCAAGCCTGACCTTCCTCGGCCGACCGGCATCGGGGCGGGGTTCAGGCACGGGATGCAAAATCGGGTGGCCATATGAAGCAAACCGCCCAGGCGAAAACCGGCGAGACCAAGTCCGGCCCGGAGGCCGAGGCCTCCCCGGAGATCAAGGCCGCCAAGCCTGAGAAGAAGGTCGGGACCGCGCCACTGCCGGCGCGCCAGGATTCGCCCCCGCCGCCCCATCGCCCGCCCGGCCGCCCCGGCTCCAACTCCGCCAATGCGCCGCGCCCGTCGATCTTCCCGCCCCGTGGCGGCCCCCGCCCGCTGCCGCAGGATGACGAGGACGGCGCAAGCCCGCCGCCCCCGCCCCGCCCCAAGGGCCCGCCGCCGGAATTCAAGCCGGGTGACCATGTCGTCTACCCGACCCATGGCGTCGGCCAGGTGCAGGGCATTGAGGACATGCCCGTCGCCGGCATGTCCCTGAAGGTGATCATCGTCACCTTCGAGGAAAACCGCATGACCCTGCGGGTGCCGGTGAACAAGGCCGCCTCCTCCGGCCTGCGCAAGCTGGCGACCGGCGAGCAGATGAACGAGGCGCTGGAAGTGCTGCGCGGCCGTGCCCGCATCAAGCGCACCATGTGGTCCCGCCGCGCCCAGGAATATGAGGCCAAGATCAACTCCGGCGACCCGATCGCCATCGCCGAGGTGGTGCGCGACCTGCACCGCAACGCCGGCCAGCCGGACCAGTCCTTCTCCGAACGGCAGATCTACGAACAGGCGCTCGACCGCCTGGCCGCCGAACTCGCCGCCATCGACCGCACCGACAAGGCCGCGGCCCAGGACAAGCTGCTGACCTTCCTGAAAGCAGCCTGATCCTGCCCTCAAACGCCGGGCGCGCGCTGGGCTTCGCCGCATAGGCGGCGGGCCGCCTTCGCCGCCTCGGGCAAAGCCGCCACTTCCGCCTCCCGCCGCGCCGTGTCATCTGACACGGCGCGCCAACCGCAGAGGCAACGTCCCCCCATGGCAACCGAGACCGCCCACCGCCTGACGCCCCATCTCAGGCGCCTGGAGGCGGAGGCCATCGGCATCCTGCGCGAAACGGCGGCCAGCTTCCGCAACCCCGTCCTGCTCTACTCCATCGGCAAGGACAGCTCGGTCGTCCTGCAACTGGCGATGAAGGCCTTCGCCCCCGGCAAGCCCCCCTTCCGCCTGCTGCACATCGCCACTGGCTGGGACTTCCGGGCGATGCTCGATTTCCGCGACCGCCGCATGGCCGAACTCGGGCTGGAATGCATCGTCCACACCAACCCCGACGGCCTGGCCCGCGGCATCGGCCCGATCAGCCACGGCTCTCAGCTGCATATGAACGTGATGGGGACGGAGGCGCTGAAACAGGCGCTCGACGCCCATGGCTTCGACGCCGCCATCGGCGGTGCCCGGCGCGACGAGGAAAAGGCCCGCGCCAAGGAACGGGTGTTTTCCTTCCGCGCCCCCGGCCATGTCTGGGACCCACGCGGCCAACGCCCGGAACTCTGGGGCCTCTACAACACCCGCATCAACCCGGGCGAGGGCATGCGCGTTTTCCCGCTGTCCAACTGGACCGAGTTCGACGTCTGGGACTACATCGCGGCGGAATCCATCCCCGTCGTTCCGCTCTACTACGCCGCCCCGCGCCCCATGCTCCGCCGCAACGGCGCGCTCATCATGCGCGACGACGACCGCATGCCGCTGGAACCCGGCGAGACGGTGGAAACCCTCTGGGTGCGCTTCCGCACCATGGGCGACTGGCCCCTGACCGGCGCCCATGAAAGCCGTGCCGAGACCATCGACCAGGTCCTCACCGAAATCCGCGAAAGCCGCCACAGCGAACGCCAGGGCCGCCTGATCGACAACGACCAGGAAGCCTCCATGGAACGCAAAAAGCGCGAAGGGTATTTTTAGGACGCTGCCGCTGCCTTGTGGCACGGCGGGGCGCCCGGGGGTCTATGGGCCTGGCTGATGGTGGGTCGGGGCGTGGGGCGCCTCGGGCCCAAAAGCGTCAGGCGAGGCGGGGGGAGGTCGGTAGCAGGAAGGAAAGGCGACCATAGGTCGCCTGCTCATGCTTCCAGGCCTGCACTGCCAGGCTGGCCGAGGCGATACCCCAGAACACCAGGTACTCCACCCCGCCCAGGTTCCACATCCAGCCCATGCCCTTGGTCATCAGCGTCGCATAGATCGCCACCGCCATGACGCCCGCCGAGAGCAGACCGACCCACTTCACCAGGATGTTCAACGTCAGCCCGACCAGGCAGGCCAGCTCCGCTGCAATCGCTAGGTAGAGGAAGACTTCGGGAAAGGGCAGCACCTTGCCGAAGAAGGCTGCGGAACCTGCCATATGGTTCAGTTTGAACAGCACATGCGGCGCATAGAACAGGCCGCATAGCAACCGCAGCACCACAACCGGATCGGAAACATCAAAGTCGGCCTTGCGCATCGCACTTCTCCTGCAATGCGCCGAGAATATGCCCCTGTGCCGCGCCACTTCTTGATCCAGCGCAATTGGAAACCCGGACAGTGCCGATGAGCAGCTGGATCTATCTGAACCAACTTCAGGTTGATTCAGTTCAATTCATACTCCACTTCCGGCACATAATGCGCCGCCTCCTTCCCGAGGTAGGACGAGAACAGCACGAAATTGTCGATCGGCACCGGCGGGGACCGGAACAGGCTGTGGGCGTGGATGAAGCCGATCAGCTTGTGCGTTTCCGCCTTGTCGGTCCGCGCCAGGGTCACGTGCGGGGCGAAGCGGCGGCGTTCGGGCTCCAGCCCGACCCGCTGCAGGGCCGTCTCCACCTTCGCCTGCAACCGGGTCAGCGCCTCGCTGCGTTCGGCGGTGATGTGGATCGACTGGATGCGCCCGCCCTTCTCGAAGGTGCCGATGCCGGCGAGCGCCAGGTCGAAGCGCGGGGCGCGGATTGCCGCCAGCGCCGCATCCACCTCCTCCGCCTGCCAGGATTCCACCTCCCCGATGAAGCGGAGCGTCAGGTGGTAATTCTCCGGCGGCACCCAGCGGGCGCCGGGGATGCCGCCGATCAGCGCGGCGAGCTGAGCCTTCACCTGATCGGGCAAGGCAAGGGCGACGAAGAGACGAACCATGGCAGGCGGCTCCGAATCCGGGGCGGTATCAGCCTGCGGCGGAAGCGGGCACGCGGTCCAGTAGCGTTTCGATGGCGGGTAGCATCCGCTCCGCCAGAATCCGCGCGCCCTGCGGATTGGGGTGGATGCGGTCCGCCTGGTTCAACGCCGGGTCGCCGGCCACGCCTTCCAGCAGGAAGGGGTAGAACACCAGATCGGGCCGCGCCGCCGCCAGATCTGTGAAGACGGCGGTGAATTCGCGGCCGTATTCCGCGCCGAGATTGGGCGGCGCCATCATCCCCGCCAGCAGCGTCGGAATGCCCCGTGCTGCCAGCCCGTCCAGGATCGCGGTCAGGTTGGCGCGCATCTGCGCCGGTGTTAGCCCGCGCAGCGCGTCATTGCCACCGAGTGCGACGATCGCCGCATGGGGCCGGTCGGCCATCGCCCATTCCAGCCGGGACCGCCCACCCGCGGTGGTGTCGCCCGAAACGCCGGCATCCAGCACCCGCACATTCCGCCCGCGCTCACGCAGCAAGGCCTCGATCCGCGCCGGCGGCCCCTCGCCCCGCGCCAGGCCGTAGCCGGCGGTGATGGAATCGCCCAGCATCAGCAGGCGGACCTCCGCGCCTTGGGCGCGGCCGCCTTTCGTTGCGGCCAGCAATATTCCGATACCGAAGGCCGCCTTTCGCAGCGCAGCACGGCGCCCATATGACATGAAACCGCCGTAATAGGATTCCCGCCCCGTGAGCATGCCCGACGCGACACCCCTCATCGCCGCCTCCGGCCTGGTCTTCACCGCGCGTGCGGCGGCAGGCCCGGTGCAGGTGCTGCGCGGCGTCGACCTGTCAGTGACGGCCGGGGAGGCGGTGGGCATCGTGGGGCCGTCGGGGTCGGGCAAGACATCGCTCCTCATGCTGCTGGCCGGGCTGGAGACGCCGAGTGCGGGGCGCCTGACCGTGGCCGGACGGGATCTGGGGGCGCTGGATGAAGATGCGCTGGCCCGGTTCCGTCGCGACGAGGTGGGGATCGTCTTCCAGGCTTTCCACCTGATCCCCACCATGACGGCGCTGGAGAACGTCGCCATGCCGCTGGAATTCGCCGGCCGGCGCGACGCTTTTGAACGTGCGGCGGAAGCCTTGAAGGATGTCGGCCTCGGCCATCGGCTGGAACATTATCCCGGCCAGATGTCGGGCGGGGAGCAGCAGCGCGTGGCGCTGGCGCGTGCCGTGGTGGCCGAACCCCGGCTGATCCTGGCCGACGAGCCCACCGGCAATCTGGACCGCGCCACCGGCTCGGTGGTGATGGACCTGCTCTTCGGCCTGCGCGCCCGGCTCGGCACCACCCTGCTGCTGATCACCCACGACCCGCTGCTGGCCGAACGCTGCGAGCGCCAGGTGCGGATGGAGGATGGCCGCATCGTCGCCGACAGCGCCGGCCTCAAGCTGGCGGCGGAATAACGCGCCATGATGGATCATCTCCGGCTCGGCGCGCGGCTGGCGCGGCGGGAATTGCGCGGCGGCTTTCGCCAGCTGCGCATCGTGCTGGCCTGCCTCGCGCTCGGCGTCGCCGCCATTGCCGCGGTGGGCACGCTGCGCGCGGCGACGGAGGCCGGGCTGCTGGCCGATGGCGCCCGGCTGCTCGGCGGCGATGTTGAGGTGCGGGTGAACTACCAGCCGCTGCCCGATGCGGCGCTGGACTGGGCAAGGGCGCGCGGCGCCGAAGCCTCCCGCGTGGTCGAGATGCGGGCCATGGCGGTCGCGCCTTCGGGCGAAAGGTCGCTGGTGGAGCTGAAGGCGGTGGATGCCGCCTATCCGCTCTATGGCGCGCTGCGCCTCGACCCGCCCCAGGCCAGCCTAGTGCCCGTGGATGGTCATCCGCGCGTGGCGCTGGAGGCCTCGGTGGTCGAGCGGCTGGGCCTGGTGCCGGGGGACATGCTGCGCATCGGCGAGGCCAACCTGGTCTTCGCCGGCACCATCGCGGAGGAGCCGGACCGCGTCGCCAGCCCCGCCGTGCTTGGCCCGCGCGCCCTGATCCTGGCCGAGACCCTGCCCGCCACGGCGCTGATCCAGCCCGGCAGCCTGATCTCCTACGACACCCGCTTCCGCCTGCCCCCGGGCACCGAGGTGCGCCGCTTTGGGCGGGAGATGCAGGCGGCGGTGGGCGATGGTGGCTGGCGGGTGCGGACGGCGGATCAGGCGGAGCCGGGGGTGAACCGCTTCATGGACCGCGCCGCCGCCTTCCTGGTGCTGGCCGGCTTCACCGCCTTGCTGGTGGGCGGCATCGGCGTGGCCACCGGCGTGCGCGCCTGGCTGGATGCGCGCGGCCGCACCATCGCGACGCTGCGCTGCCTGGGTGCCCCGGCCGGGACCATCCTCGCCACCTATCTGATCCAGGTGCTGGTGCTGTCGGTCATCGGCATCACCATCGGGCTGGTGGCCGGCTTCGGCCTGACCTGGCTGGCAGCGCAGGCGCTGGCCGGCGCCCTACCGGTGCCGCCGCGGCTCGGGGTGTATCCGGCGCCGCTGGCGCTGGCCGCGCTGTACGGGTTGCTGACGGCGCTGACCTTTTCGCTCTGGCCGCTCGGGCGCGCCCAACGGATTCCGGGGGCGGCGCTGTTCCGCGACCTGATCACCGCCAATCCCGGCTGGCCGTCCCGGGGCATCCTGGTGGCCACCGGGCTTTCGGCCTTCGCCCTGATCGCGCTGGTGGTGGGCACGGCGGAACAGCCGCGTTTCGCCCTGGGTTTTTGCGCCGGCGCGGCCCTGACCCTGCTGCTGTTCCGCCTGGGGGCGAGCGGCCTGATGGCCTTCGCCAAGGGCCTGCGTGGGATCCGTCGGCCGACCATCCGTCTCGGGCTCGCCAATCTGCACCGGCCGGGGGCGCCGACCTCCACCATGCTGGTGGCGCTGGGCATCGGCCTGACCACACTGGCGGCGGTGGCGACCATCGAGGGCAATCTGCGCGCCCAGCTTTCGGACCAGATGCCGCGTTCCGCCCCGAGCTTCTTCTTTATCGACATCCAGTCCGACCAGTCGGAGGCCTTCAACGCTCTGGCCGCCGCCCAGCCCGGCGTGGCGGAGGTGCGCAGCGTGCCCTCCCTTCGCGCCCGCATCGTCGCAGTGGATGGCACCCCGGCCGATCAGGTCCGGGCCACCGAGGAAACCCGCTGGGCGCTGCGCGGCGATCGCGGCCTGACCTATGCGGCGACGCCGCCGGAGGGCACGCGGCTGGTCGCTGGCCAGTGGTGGCCGGCGGATTACAGCGGCCCGCCGCTCGTCTCCTTCGACGCCAACCTCGCCGCCGGCTGGGGCATGGGCGTCGGCTCCATCGTCACGGTGAACGTGCTGGGGCGCGACATCGACCTGCGGGTGGCCTCATTGCGGGAGATTCAGTGGCGCGGCCTGGGCATCAATTACGTCATGGTCGCTTCCCCCGGCCTGCTCGCCGCCGCGCCGCACACGCATATCGCCACGGTCCGCAGCACGGAGGCGGTGGAGACCTCGGTGCTGCGCACCCTGACCGACGCCTTCCCCAATATCTCCGGCATCCGGGTGCGGGATGCGCTGGAAGCGGTGGCGGGGCTGCTGACGCGGCTGGGTGTCGCCTTGCAGGCGGTGTCCTCCGTCACCCTGCTGGCGGGGATGCTGGTGCTGGCCGGAGCGGTGGCCGCCGGGCAGCGGGCGCGGGTGCGGGATGCGGTGGTTCTGAAGACCATCGGCGCGACGCGCCGGCAGATCCGGGGGGCCTGGCTGGTGGAATTCGGCCTGCTCGGCCTGGTGGCCGGGCTGCTGGCCGCCGCCGCCGGATCGGCCGCAAGCTGGGCGGTGGTGCGCTATGTCATGCGGGCCGATTGGGTGTTCCTGCCCGGGACGCTGGCCGTGACGGTGCTGGGCTGCGTGCTGCTGACCCTGGCGCTGGGCTATATCGGCACGGCGCTGGCGCTGCGGGTCCGCCCCGCACCGCTGTTGCGTAACGAGTAGGCTCGGGCTTGGATGGGGGCATGGACCCTGACCTGCTTCCCGAGGATGAAGAGCATCTGCGCCACGCCTTTCGGCTGGCCAGCAAGGCCCGTGACCGTGGCGACCGGCCCTTCTCCGCCGTGATCGTGGCGGAGGACGGCACCATCCTGGCGGAGGGCCTGTCCACCCAGGGGTCGGGCGGCGGCGGCACGCTGGCGCATAGCGAGATGAATGCCTGCCAGGCAGTGATCGCCGCCGGGGTGCCGAGGCCGCGGCTGCGGCGGGCCACCATCTATTCCTCCGGTGAGCCCTGCGCCATGTGTTCGGCCGCCATCTTCTACACCGGCATCGGGCGGGTGGTGTATGGCCTGTCGGCGGCCGCCATCCTGCATCTGCGCAACGCCCAGCCGCACACCGCGGGGCTCACCCTGTCCTGCCGCGCGGTGCTCGAATCGGCGGCGGAGGCGGTGGAGGTGGTCGGTCCCGCCCTGGAATCGGAGGGTGCGGTCCCGCATCAGGGCTACTGGGTGCAGGGCGCCGCCTGAAGACTCTGGGTTACGCATGAATCTTTGCGTTCACCCCTCGGGCCCCGTTGATCCGGATTACAGAAGTTCCATATACTCGGCCACGTGCGGGCGGCCCCTAACCATCGCCCGCGAGGAGATTTCCTGACCATGGCTCTCGGTCCCGACAACCGCTTCCGGACGGGCGCGTCGGCCTGGACCCAGCCCTATGGGCGGTCCGCGGGCGTGGATGCCGCCGCCATCGATGCGGGCCTGCGCGCCTACATGCTGCGCGTCTACAACTGGATGGCCTCCGGTCTCGCCCTGACCGGCATCGTCGCCTATTTCATCGCCTCCAACCCGGATATCGCCAGCCTGTTCTACCAGGTGGTCCGCACGCCGCGCGGCAATGCGACGGCGCCGACCATTCTGGGCTGGGCCGCGATGTTCGCGCCGCTGGCCTTCATCCTGGTGCTGAGCTTCGGCATCAACCGGATGAGCAAGACCAGCGCGCAGGCGCTGTTCTGGGCCTTCGCCGCCGTGATGGGCGCGTCGATGTCGAACATCTTCGCGATCTACACCGGCGCTTCCATCGCCAGCACCTTCTTCATCACGGCCGGCATGTTCGCGGCGATCAGCCTCTACGGCTACACCACGAAGGCCGACCTGACGAAGATGGGCAGCTTCATGATGATGGGCCTGATCGGCATCATCATCGCCGGGCTGGTGAACATGTTCCTGCAGAGCTCCGCCCTGCAATTCGCCATCAGCGTCATCGGCGTGGTCGTCTTCGTCGGCCTCACCGCCTATGACACACAGCGGATCAAGGCGGACTACGTGGAATATGCCTATGCCGAGGGTTCGGACGAAGCCGGCAAGCGCAGCGTCTTCGACGCGCTGGGTCTCTACCTGAACTTCGTCAACCTGTTCCAGCTGATGCTCCAGTTCATGGGCGTTCGCCAGAACAGCGATTGATGCCGAGGCCCATGGCCTGACAAGACGCGGCGCGCGATCCCGAACGGGTCGCGCGCCGCTTCCGTTTTGATCCCCCTGGATGCTAGTCTGCCGCCGTGCATCTCCGCCCCGCCCTGACACGGCTGCTCGTCCTGCTGCTGCTGTTGCAGTGGGGCTCGGCGTTCGGCCATTGCCTGAGGCTGGCCGCGCCCGGCGACGGCGTGCTGCACATGGATATCTGCTCGGCCGACGGGCCGCGCAGCATCACCATCACCCTCGACGACCAGGACAACCCGCCGCAGGACCATGCGGCGGGCATGATCTGCCCGCTCTGCGGCGGCTACGGCGGCGCGCTTCCGCCCCCGCCCGTCGCCATTGTGCCGGCGCTGCTGCTGGCGCAGGCCGAGGTGCCGGCGCCGCCCTCCACCCCCAGCCCCGCCCCGCCGCCGCGCTGCCAGCCGCAACCCAGGGCTCCGCCGACCTCCTGACGACCAACCGGGTTTTTCCCTTGGAATCAGGATGTTTGAGCATGTTCAAGACCACTCTGGGCGCCCTTGCCCTGGCCGGCGCTGCCCTGTGCAGCGCGCCCGCCGCCGCCCATGTCACGCTGGAAGTCCAGCAGGCCGCGCCCAACAGCACCTACCGCGCCACTTTCCGCGTGCCGCATGGCTGCGATGGCGCCCCCACCATCCGCTTCACCGTTCGGGTGCCGGAGGGTGTGACCGTCGCCCAGCCGATGCCGAAGCCGGGCTGGACCCTGCGCACCGTCGCCCGTGGCGAGGCCGGCGGCGGCCATGGCGCCCTGCCGCCACTGGCGGAGATCATCTGGGAAGGCGGATCGCTGGAAAACGCGCATTACGACGAATTCGTTGTCCGCATGCGCCTGCCCAACACGCCCGGCGAGCTGTTCTACATTCCCGTCGTGCAGGATTGCCCGGACGGCAAGCAGGCCGCCTGGACCGAGATTCCCGAAGCCGGCCGCCGCATCACCGACTACCGCATGCCCGCGCCCGCCGTGCGGCTGACGCCGCGCAATTGAGGACCGCATCATGACTCAGACCCGCCGTTTCCTGCCGCTCGCCGCCGCCGCGGTCGCCGCCGGCACGCTGCTCTCCACCCGCCGCGCCGCCGCCTGCGATGCGGAAGCGATGGAGGCGCATCTCACCGCCGTCTGCGACGGTGCGCTGGAACCTGCGCGCAAGGCGCTTGAGGCCGCGCTGACCCACGCCACCCCGGCCGAGACCATGGCGATGCAGCGCGCGCTGACCATCGCCAATGCCACCTGCACCACCGGCGACCCGGTGGCCGGCGCCCGCATCGCCGCGAATCTCGCCCGCCTCGCCGGGCGCATCGAGGGCCGCGCCGGCATCAGCGCCGACAGCCTCGACATGCTGGGCTGAGGACCGCGACATGACGGCATTCACACGACGCGCCAGTCTCGGCGCGCTGATCGGCCTGGCCGCGACCGGCGCCCAAGCCCAGGCCCAGGCCCAGGCCACCATCCAGGCCGAGGCGGGCTGGAGCCGCGCCGCCGGCGCCGGCCGCGTCGGGGCGGGCTTCCTCACCCTGCGCAACAGTGGCGCGGCGGCAGACCGGCTGGTCTCCGCCCGCGCCGACATTGCCCGGGTGGTGGAGCTGCACACGCATCTTCACGAGGGCGGCGTGATGCGGATGCGGCCGGTGGAGGCGATCGAGCTGCCGGCCGGCGAGACGGTCACCTTGCAGCCCGGCGGCCTGCATCTGATGCTGATCGACCTGAAGCAGCCGCTGAACCAGGGCGAGCGCGTGCCGGTCACACTGGTTTTCGAGCGGGCCGGGGAGGTGCAGGTGCAGCTTGCCGTGCAATCCGCCGGGGCCCGTGGGCCAGCCGCCGCGGCCGGTGGCGGCCACAGGCACTGACGACGCGGCCATGACCGCGGCGCCGGCCCATGCTGTGATGCCCTTCGCTTCGAAGGGACCGCAGCATGGGCAAGCGCATCGATCCGGCCACCATTCCCCCTGTCATCGGCTGCTCCTATCCCGCGCCGCATGACCAACCCTGCCAAACGCGGGAACGCCGCCGGCTGGGGGATGCGGCGGGGCTGACACAGTTCGGCGTCAACCTGCTGCGCCTGCCGCCCGGCGCCTGGTCCAGCCAGCGCCACTGGCACAATGGCTCCGACGAATTCATCCTGGTGCTCTCCGGCGAGGTGACGCTGGTGACCGATGCGGGGGAAGAAGTGCTCCGCCCCGGCGAGGCCGCCGGCTTCAAGGCCGGCGAGCCGGATGGTCACCATCTGCGCAACCTGTCCGGCGCCGAGGCCCTGGTGCTGGAGATCGGCAGCCGCATCCCCGACGACGATGCCACCTATTCCGACATCGACATGCTGGCGCCGCCGAACGACCAGCCCGCGATGTACACGCGCAAGGACGGCACGCCGCTTCAGGCGACGGGCGGCGGCGGCACCTGATGGCCTCGGGGCCGCGTCCGGTGTAGCCCCCGCTGATGCCGCTTCTTGCCCTCGCCTTCCTGGCCTTCATCGGGCTCGGCCTGCCGGACCCGATGCCGGGCAGCCTCTGGCCGGAGCTGCGGCCCTTCTATGGCGTGCCGAATGCCGGGCTCGGGCTGATCCTGGCGGTCACCGCGGGCGGCTATGTGCTGGCGGGCATCTTCACCGCCCGACTGATCGGCGCCTTCGGCATCGGCTGGCTGCTGGTGGCGAGTCTGGCGGCCACTGCCTGCGCCGCGCTGCTGCAAGCCGCGGCGCCACCCTTTGTCTTCTTCGTGGCCCTGGCCGCGCTGGCCGGCGCGGGGGGCGGGGCGGTGGATTCCGCGATGAACGCCTTCGCCGCCGCCCGCTTCCAGCCGCGCCACATGAACTGGCTGCACGGCTTCTGGGGGGTCGGCGCCACGCTCGGCCCGGCCAGCGCCGCGGGGCTGCTGGCGCTGGGGTTTGGCTGGCAGGCCGGCTACCTGGCCGTCGGGCTGGCGCTGGCGCTGCTGACCCTGGGCTTCCTCGCCACCCGAGACCGCTGGCAGGGCGCCGGCCCGGCGGAGGGGCCGCGCCATACCGCCTGGACCGTGCTGCGCAATCCGGTGGCGCGGCTGCAGGTGGTGATCTTCTTTCTCTATACGGGGCTGGAGGCCGGCACCGGCCAATGGGCCGCCACCATCCTGACCGCGTCGCGGGGCGCCAGCCCGGCGGAGGGCGCCATGGCCGCCACCCTTTTCTTCGCCGCCATCACCGGCGGGCGTATCGGCCTGGGCTTTGTGGTGGACCGGATCGGCGCCGATCGGCTGCTGCGGCTGCTGGCGCCGCTGGCGGTGCTGGCGGCGCTGGGCTTTGCCGCCGGTTTCGCGGACCTGCCCATGCTGGCGCTGCTGGCCGTGGCGCTGTCGCCGATCTACCCCACCGTCATGGCCCGCACTCCCGCCCGGCTGGGCGCGGCGGCGGCGGCGCAGGCGGTGGGGTTGCAGGTCTCGGCGGCGACGCTGGGTGTGGCGATGGTGCCGGCGGCGCTGGGTCTGGCGGCGGATTTTTGGGGGGCCTGGCTGGTGCCCTGGCTGCTGGTCCTGCTGGCCCTGGCCGTCGCGATCCTGATCCATCGCCTGCCGGGCCGCCGGTCCGCATGATCCGCGTCGCATTGCTCCTCCTGTTGCTGGCAAGCCCGGCGGCGGCGCAATTGCCGGGGCTGGGGGAGGATGCGGCGCGCCAGCCGGTGCCGACCGGGCGGGCCCCCTGGTCCAGCCTGGTGCGGGTGCAGAGCGAGGCCGGCGGCCGCTGCACCGGCGTGCTAATCACCCCGAACCTGGTGCTGACGGCGGCGCATTGCGTGGTGGCGCGGCGCACGCAGCAGCCTTTGCGGCCGGAGCGCCTGCATGTGCTGGCCGGCTACGACCGGGGCGATTTCACCGCCCATGCCCAGGGCGCGGCGCTGCGAATCGCCCCGGGCTACGACCCCGCCAGCGGCGGACCCACCGCGGCCGATTGGGCGGTGCTGCGGCTGGCGCGCCGCCTGCCCAACCCGTTCCTGCCGCTGGCCCCATTGCCGCAGCCCGGTGCGGCGGTCGCACTGGGCGGCTGGCAGCAGGATCGGGCGCATGCGCTGCTCGCCGATACGAATTGCCGGGTTCTGGCGGTGCAGCGGGATACAGCCGGTCGGATTCTGCTGCGGCACGATTGCGCCGGCACCCGCGGCGTCTCCGGCGCGCCGCTGCTGGTGCAACAGGGCTCGGGATGGGCGGTGGCAGGGGTGGCGGTCACGGCCATTCGCGACGGCCGCGGCGGGTTCGCCGTTGCGGTGCAGGGCCTGCCCCTGGCGGAGTAGCTTATGCCAAATCCTGGTGATCGTGACCGATCACCGCGCGCCACTTGGCGCGGCGCCCATTCGGGCGCTCGGCCAGCTTCGCTGGCCGCAGGCTACGATCAATGGATTTGGTATTAGGCCGCCCGGTCGGACCCAGCCGGCTGCTTCGGCTTGACCGTCAGGCCGAGCTTGCGCAGCAGCGTGTCGCGCTGCACCGGCTTGCCGAGATAATCGTCCATCCCGGCCTCCCGGCATTGCCGTTCGAATTCCGGGCCAACGGCCGCGGTCAGGCCGATGATGCGGGCGTTGCGGTTCGGCCCCGGCGTGGCGCGGATGGTGCGCGTTGCCTCCAGCCCATCCATCACCGGCATCTGCAGGTCCATCAGGATGGCGTCGAAGGGCTCGCCCTGGGACGCGGCCACGGCCTGGGCGCCATCGCCCGCCACTTCCACCGCCGCCCCGCCACGGGACAGGATGGTGCGCATGACCAGCTGGTTGGTCGGATTGTCCTCCACCAGAAGGATGCGGATCGGCGGCCCGGCCGGCGGGTCCTGCGGCTCGACGGCCGGTGGCGGCGGTGGTTGCGGCGCCTCCGCCTGCTGCGGGGCCAGGGCCAGCAACAGGGCGTCGCGCAGCCGGGTCGGCAAAGCGGGTTTGAGCAGCAGCCCGTCCAGCACACCCTGGCCCCGCCCCTGGCCGCTGCCCTGGCCGACGCGCTGCGCCTCCCGCGGATCGGCGGAGCCGGAGGCACAGAGCAGCAGGCGCGGCCGGCCAAAACTGTCCCAGTCCTGGCGGATGCGCCGCGCCAGGGCCAGCCCGTCGCCATCCGGCAACTGCCCGTCCAGCACCGCCGCCTCGAAGGGGCGGCCCTGGCTGGCGGCGGCACGCAGCGCGGCCAGCGCGGTGCCGCCATCGGAAACGGCGGCGGCCTCCGCCCCCATGCCGACAAGCTGGCGCACCAGGATTTCCCGGTTCAGCGGCAGATCGTCCACCACCAGCACGCGGCGCCCGGCGAGGCCGCTCAACGGCTGCTGGTCGCCCTCCACCCGGCCGATCTTCACGGAGAAGCGGAAGACGCTGCCGCCGCCATTGCGCACGCCGGCCAGCCGCGGCACCGCCTCGATGCCCCCGCCCATCTCCTCCGCAAGCCGCTTGCAGATGGCCAGCCCCAGGCCGGTGCCGCCGTATTTGCGGCGGATGGAGGCATCGGCCTGGGTGAAACGCTCGAACAGATGCGCGATCTTGTCGCGTTCCAGCCCGATCCCGGTGTCGGAGACGGAGGCGCGCAGCCGCCAGTAATCCAGCTCCGCCTCCACCGAGATCGCCACCTGGATCCAGCCGGTCTCGGTGAATTTCACCGCGTTGCCGACCAGGTTGAACAGCATCTGCCGGATGCGCCCGGGGTCGCCCATGACCCGTGACGGCAGGTCCGGCGACAGGGCGCAGACCAGCTCCACCCCCTTGGCGGCGGCGCGCGGGGCGAAAAGCTCGACGATCGTGGCGATCTCCGCCTCGATGTTGAAGGGCACCTGCTCCATCTGCAGCGCGCCGGCTTCCAGCTTGGAGAAGTCCAGGATGTCGTTCAGCACCATCATCAGATGCTCGGCAGAGCCCTGGATGGTGTCGGCGTAACGGCGCTGGAGGCTGTCGAGCCGGGTGTCCAGCAGCAGCCCGGTCATGCCGATCACGCCGTTCATCGGCGTGCGGATCTCATGGCTCATGGACGCCAGGAATTCCTCCTTGGCGCGGGAGGCGGCGACGGCGTGGCGTTCGGATTCCGCCAGCCGCTGGCCTTGCAGCTTCAGCGCCTGCGCCTGTCGCACCAGCAGCCACAGCGCCACCAGCGTGACCACGGCTGCGGCGGCGACACCGGCGGCCAGCAGCGCGCCCAGGCGATGCGCGCTGTCCAGCGCATCCTCCCGGTTGCGCGCCACCTCCACCACGAAGGCGCCCTGGCGGGTGACGGCGAAGGAGGCCACGACCTCCTCCCGGTCCTGGTCGATGCCGGCCCAGGTGCCGGATTCCCGGCGCGGCAGGAAGTCCCGGAAGATCCAGGAGGAGGCGTTCAGCTCCCCCACCCCGTCCGTCCGACCATCGGAGCGCGCCAGCAGCAGGCCCTGGAAGGAATGGATGCGGATGGTGGCGCCGAAGGCATCGGCGTGCCGCCGTGCCACGCCGACGAAGTAGTCCGGGTTCAGGATGGCGATGATGGTGCCGAGGAACTCGCCACGCGGACCGCGCAGCGCCCGGGCATAGGGAATGGCATAGAGCCCGCCGGCATGGCTGATGGCCCGCCCGGTGGGGCCGAGGTAGCGCCCCGCCTCCGGCGCCCCCAGCCGCAGCGTCTGGGCGCCGAAGCGCAGCAGGCGAAACCACTCACGCTCCGCCACCGAGGCCTCGCGCAGCCCCTCGACCGAGCTGGCCAGGATGAAGCCCTGCGCATCGGCGATCAGCACGGCGCGCAGTTGCGGCACGTCGCGGATGCGCGCCGTCACCTGCCGCGCCACCTGGCCGGGCTCGGCTTCCACCAGCCGGTCCTGCGCGTCCATCATCACCAGGTCGACGGTCTGCATGGCCCGGGTCAACTGGTCCGCCAGGCCGGCCGCGACCCCCTGGGTCAGTCTTTCCGTCTCCTCAATGGCGTCCTGCTGGCCGCGATGCATCAAGATGCTGTAGATGCCCACAAGACAGAGAGCGACCAAGCCGACGGCCGCGGCGAAAAGCAGCCAGGGACGCGGCTCCGACGGTCGCGGGGCGCCGAGGCCGAGCGACCGCCGAAAGCCGGAACGGAGTTGGGTGATGCGTGGGATCATCTTTGCGACGGGCGTTATCGCCTTTTTCGTCTTAATTTGCGAGCCGAGAGGCGAAGTTCGGGCGCAAATTCTACCCTCGCAACAAATCACGCCATCCCAGCCCACCGGCCGGCCCCCGCTGCCAGACCGGCTGGCGGCCATTCGCAGCCGGGGCGAGTTGATGGTCTGTATCTGGCCCGATTACTTCGCCATCTCCTTCCGCAATCCGCGCAATGGCGAAATGGAGGGGATCGATATCGATATGGCACGCGGCCTGGCCGCCCGGCTGGAGGTCCGGCCGAGCTTCGTCGAGACCAATTTCACCGAGTTCATGGACCGGCTGGAAGCCGGCAGTTGCGACATCGCCATGATGGCGGTGGGCGTCACCCCGGCGCGCGCCCAGCGAGTGGCCTTCTCCAAACCCTATATGGCCAGCCCGATCTATGCGGTGACGACCCGCACCAATACGCGCATCCAGGCCTGGCGGGATATCGACAGCCCCGGCACGGTGGTGGCGGTGGCGGCCGGCACGGTGATGGAACCGCTGATGCGGGATACGCTGCGCAATGCGGAGCTGATGGTGGTCGCCCCGCCCCGGACGCGGGAGGGGGAAATCCTGTCAGGCCGCGCCGACGTCTTCATGTCGGACTTTCCCTATACCCGCCGCATGGTGCTGATGCATGACTGGGCCAGGGTGATCGACCCGCCGGGGCGCTTCGGCGACACCCTCTACGCCTATGCCGTGGCGCGCGGCGACCAAGCCTGGCTGAACGAGGTGAACGCCTTCCTCGAACGCTCCCGGGTGGATGGCAGCCTGGCGCGCGCCGCCCAGCGGCACGGGCTGGCGCCGATCATGCTGCCCTGAGGCAGCGCGGCGCGCCTTACCCCCTTCCGGCCCCCTTCAGGCCGCGCGGATGCGGCCGAGGAAACCGTTGACCTGTTCGCGCAGCGCGCCCGCCTGGATGGAGAGCGACCGCGCATCCTCCGCGATCCGCCCGGCCACCGCGCCGGTCTCCCGCGCCGCCTGATCCACCGTGGCGATGGAGGTGGAGACATCATCCGTGCCGCCGGCCGCCTGCTGCACGCTGCGCGCGATCTCCCGCGTCGCCGCGCCCTGCTGTTCCACCGCCGCCGCGATGGCGGAGGCGCTTTCGTTCAGATTGACGATGGTCGCCGCCACCTGCTGGATCGCCAAAGCGACGCTGTCGGTCGCCACCTGCACGGCATGGATGCGCGCGGTGATGTCCTCCGTCGCCTTGCCGGTCTGGGCGGCGAGGGTCTTCACCTCACTCGCCACCACGGCAAAGCCCTTCCCGGCCTCGCCGGCGCGGGCGGCTTCGATGGTGGCGTTCAGGGCCAGAAGGTTGGTCTGGCCGGCGATGTCGGAGATCAGCTTCACCACATCGCCGATCCGCTTCACATCGGAGATCAGGCTTTCCACCACCAGCGTCGCGCCGCGCGCCTGTTCGGTGGCGGAGCCGGTGGCGCTGGTGGAGCGCACGACCTGGCTGCCGATTTCCTGGATCGAGGCGGTCACCTGCTCCGTCGTCTCCGCCACCGAGCGGACATTGCCGCTGGTGGCCGCGGCGGCGCTGGCGACATGACCGGTTTCGTCCAGCGTGCGCGCGGCCGCGCTGTTCATGGCGCGTGCCTCCTGCTCCAGCCGCGCCGTGCCGCTGGCCACATCGCCCACCATGGCCATCACCTCCGCCTCGAAGCGATCCGCCATGTCCCGCAGCACGGCCTTGCCGCCGGCCTCCGCCTGCTTGGCCGCATGGATATCGACCAGCGAGCCGCAAGCGCGGCGCGGCTTGCGATTGGCGTCCAGGATAACGCCGCCGGTGGCGCGGAACCAGCGGTAGCTGCCGTCCTTCACCTTCAGCCGGTAGCTGGTGTCATAGGTGCCGCCACTGGCCAGCGCCGCGCCGAAGGCGGCGAAGGTGCCGTCCACATCTTCCGGATGCAGGCGGTCCGACCAGCTCTGCACCTTGTCCGGGAATTCGGCGGCACTGGTGAAGCCGCAGAGACGCCGGAATTCCGCCGACCAGGTCCAGCGCGACAGGGGATGCATGGCATCCCCCTCATGCAGGATCGCGTCCCAGAGGCCGACGCCGGCATGGTTCGACAAGGTGTCGAGCCATTCGGCCTTCACCGAGAGCTCCGAGGGGTCCCGGCGGAAGAATGACATGGGCGGCCTTCCCTGGCGTCTTGCTGATATGCCAGCTTCCCACGGGATCGGTTGCCGCCCCCTTAATCGGGCGCATCTTCCGCTTTACCCGCCAGCCGGGAATGGCGCAGCGTGTCGATATCGAAAAAGGCGCGCCCGACCACGGGCGCCTGGAGGATACCGCCCATGCTGAGCCGCCGTCGCCTGACACGTCTGATCCCGGCCGCCTTTGCCGCGCCCGCGCTCATCTCCCGCGCTGAGGCCCAGGGCACCGACTACCCGAGCCGGCCGATCCGCCTGATCGTCGGCTTCGCCGCCGGCGGCGGCACGGACCTGACGGCACGCACCATGCAGCCGCGGCTGCAGCAGGCACTGGGCGGCAACATCGTCATCGAAAACCGCCCCGGCGCGGGCGGCAACCTGGCGACCGAACTCGCCGTGCGCGCGGCGCCCGATGGCTACACCCTGCTGATGGGCACCATCGGCGCCCTGGCCATCAACCCGACCATCTACAGCAACCTGCCCTTCAACCCGCAGACTGACCTGACGCCAATCTGCATGTCCGGCTCTATCCTGAACGTGCTGGTGGTGCCGGCGGACCGGCCCTGGCGCACCACCGCGGAGCTGATCGCGGCGGCCAAGGCGCAGCCCGACACGCTCAACTACGGCTCCTCCGGCGTCGGTGGCGCCGGCCATCTGGCGGGCGCGCTGCTGGACCAGATGGCGGGCATCAAGACCGCCCATGTGCCCTATCGCGGCGGCGGCCCGCTGATGACGGACCTGATCGGCGGCAAGGTGGACTTCGCCTTCTCCACCGCGCCCACCGCCGTGCCGCATATCGAATCCGGCCGGCTGCGGGCGCTGGCAGTGCCGACCCTGGCGCGGTCGGAGCTGCTGCCCAATGTGCCGACGGTGGCGGAGACCCTGCCGGGCTACGAGGTCGGCAACTGGTACGCCCTGCTCGGCCCGCGCGGCCTGCCGGATGCGATCGTGGCCAAGCTGAACGCGGCCATGCATGCGACGCTGCGCGACCCCACCATCGTCTCCCACCTCGCCCGCCATGGCGTGGACCCGCTGGCCTCCACCCCCGAGGAGCTGGGCCGCTTCATCCGGGACGAGACGGCGAAATGGGCTCCGATCGTCCGCGCCACCGGCGCCACGGCGAATTAGTTAGGTGCCCTCAGGCGCCGGGCGCCGGCTACGCCGGCTTGGCTCGCCGTATAGGCGGCGGCGCCCATTCGGGCGCTCGGCCGGCGGAAGACGCCGGCCGCAGGTTGCAGTGCCCTCAGGCGCCGGGCGCCCCCTCCGGGGGCTTGGCTACGCCGCATAAGCGGCGGCGCCCATTCGGGCGCTCGGCCGGCGAAAGACGCCGGCCGCGGGTTGCCGTGCCCTTAGGCGCCGGGCGCGCCCTCCGGGGGCTTGGATAGGTCGCATAGGCCGCGGCCGCGGGGTGGTGGTGCCGGGCGGCCGGCCCAGGGCTCAGGCTAAATCTGCCCCCGCCCTTACGCGCCCCCCGATTTTCGGGTAACCCGCCTCCGCCATGCGCCAATTCCTGGATTTCGAAAAACCGATCGCGGAACTCGAGGGCAAGATCGAGGAGCTGCGCCGCACCACCGATGCCGGCGGCATCGACGTGGCCGATGAAGTCAGCAAGCTGCGCGACAAGGCGCACAAGCTGCTTCAGGCCACCTATGCCAAGCTGACGCCCTGGCAGAAGGCGCAGATCGCCCGCCACCCGGAACGCCCCCACGCCTCCGACTACATCAAGGGCCTGATCGAGGACTTCCTGCCGCTGGCCGGCGACCGCGCCTTCGCGGATGACCTGGCCGTGACGGGCGGGATGGGCCGTTTTCGCGGCCGCGCCGTCATGGTCATCGGCACCGAACGTGGCCACGACACCGAAAGCCGCGTGAAGCACAATTTCGGCATGGCCCGCCCGGAAGGCTACCGCAAGGCGCGCCGCCTGATGGAGCTCGCCGGCCGCTTCGGCCTGCCCATCCTGTCCTTCGTCGACACCGCCGGGGCCTTCCCAGGCATCGAGGCGGAGGCACGCGGCCAGGCGGAAGCCATCGCGCGCTCCATCGAGGCGGGTCTCGACGCGCCGGTGCCCTTCATCGCCACCATCATCGGGGAAGGCGGATCGGGCGGTGCCATCGCGCTCGCCGCCGCCGACCGCATCCTGATGCTGGAACACTCGATCTATTCCGTGATCTCGCCGGAGGGCTGCGCCAGCATCCTGTGGCGCGACGCCGCCCAGGCCGCGACCGCGGCCGAGGCCCTGCGCCTGACGGCCGAGGATCTGCGCAAGCTGGCCCTGGTGGATGCGGTGGTGGCGGAGCCGCTGGGCGGCGCGCATCGCGACCCGGCCGCGATGCTGGCCGCCGTGTCCCGCCAGATCTGGGACAGTCTGGAGCCGCTGCTGGCCCTGGATGGCGCCACGCTGCGCGCCCGCCGGCGCGAGAAGTTTTTGGATATGGGCCGCGCGGGGGTCGTCTGACCGCCCGGCGGGTGGTTTTATCCCGCCCGCATGACCCCTCCCCCTGATAGCGGCGCACCGGCCCAGCCGGTGCCTCCGGCCGAACTGCGCCGCCTGTTCTTCAGGGTCTTTCCCGCAGTCGGACTGGCCATGTTCGGCGCGGCGCTGGACCAGACCCTGGTCGCCGCCGCCTTGCCCGCCATCGCCCGCGGCCTGGGCGAGGTGGAGCGGCTGTCCTGGATCATCGTGCTGTACCTGGTGGCCAATACCGTGGCCGCCCCGGTCTATGGCCGACTCGGCGACGCTTTTGGACGGCAGCGCATGCTGCTGGTGGCGCTGGCCGTCTATGCCACCGGCGCCACGCTCTGCGCCTTTGCCGGGTCGCTGGGCACGCTGGCGGCGGCGCGGGTTGTGCAGGGTATCGGCGGCGGCGGCCTCATCAGCCTGTCGGTCGCCCTGATCGCGGAGGTGGTGCCGGCGCGGGAACGCGGGCGCTTCCAGGCCTATATCGCCGCCGTCTTCACCACCGCCAGCGCGCTGGGCCCGGTGCTGGGTGGGCTGCTGGCGGAGCATTTCGGCTGGCGCAGCATCTTCATGCTGCAACTGCCGCTCTCCTGCCTCGCGGCCTGGCTAGCGGTGACGCGGCTGCGCGATGCCTCCCGCGGCCAGGCCAAGGGCTTCAGCTTCGACTGGTGGGGGCTGGTGCTGTTCGCGGTCTTCGTGGCGCCCGCGCTGATGGCGTTGGACCAGGCGCGGCGGCTGGCGCCGGGGCCGCTGCTGCTGGCGCTGGGGCTGGCGGCGGTGGCGGGCACCGCGCTCTGGCTGCTGCTGCGCCAGGAAAAGCGGGCGCCGGACCCGCTATTGCCGCTCGACCTGCTCGGCAATGCGACCATCTGGCGCGCCAACCTCATGTCCTCCTGCGTCGCCGGCGCCTTCGTGGGCAGCATCGCCTTCCTGCCGATCTATTTCGCCGCGGTGCGCGGGCTGTCACCGGCCCAGCTTGGCCTGGCGCTGCTGCCGCTTTCGGCCTGCGCCGGCTTCGGGGCGATGATCTCCGGCACGCTGCTGGCCCGGACCGGGCACGTGATGCGCTGGCCGGGCATCGGGCTGAGCATGTCGGCCACGCTGCTGCTGGCGTTGACCATCGGACTCGCCACCCTGCCGCTGCCCGTCATGGTGGCGATGCTGGGGCTGACCTCGATCGGCTTCGGCATGTCCTTTCCGATGGTGCAGGTGGCCGTGCAGGTGGCGGCGGGGACGCGGCAGCTCGGCTCCGCCACCGCCTCCGTCCAGTTCACCCGCTCCCTCGGCGCGGCGACGGGCACGGCGCTGCTGGGGGCGGTGCTGTTCGGCGCGCTGACGCTGATGGGCGGCGAGGCGACGCGGCTGTTCGTGGCGCTGGTCAACCAGGGGCCGGCCGCGCTGGACGGGCTGGATGCGGCGGCGGAGGCCGTGTTCCGCGCCCAGATGACAACCGCCTTCCGCGCCAGCTTCGCCACCGCGGCGGCGCTGGTGCTGTTCGGCGCCTGGATGTCCACGCGGGTGCCGCTCCGCCGGGTGTGAGGCGGGGTGCCGAAGGTCGCGGGTTGCGACCTTCCGGCGGGCGGCGCTACCAAGCGCGGGTCCTGAAACCGGGGGAGCGCGGCATGTTCGGCCCTGCGCGCCGAATGGCGCCCATCCTGGCGGCGCTCGGGCTTCTGGCCGGCACGGCCGCACCGGCCCATGCCGACCCCGCCTGCGCCGCCGCGATCGCCCAGATCGAGCCCGCTTCGGGCCTGCCGCCCGGGCTGCTGCTTGCCATCGCCCTGGTCGAGACGGGGCGGGCCGTGCCCGGCGGTGGCGGCATGCAGCCCTGGCCCTGGTCCTGGAACGCGGCGGGCCGGGGCGGCGTGGCCCCGACCAGGGCGGCCGCCGTCGCCGCGGTGGGCGCCTTGCGGGCCGGCGGCGTCACATCGGTCGATGTCGGCTGCATGCAGATCAACCTGATGTACCATCCGAACGCCTTCGCCAGCCTGGAGGAGGCCTTCGACCCGGTCGCCAATGTTCGCTACGCCGCCGCCTTCCTGTCCCGGTTGCGGGCCGGGCTGCCGGATTGGGAGGCCGCCATCCGCCGCTACCATTCCGGCGATGCGGCGCGCGGCGAAGCCTATCAGCGCCGCGTCGCCCTGGCCCGGCTTGGCGAGGCCTGGCGCGGCGGCACGCCCGCGGCGGCCTCGATCGAGCTTCCGCCGGGTGACCTCTGCGCCCCCGGTGCCCGGCTGGTGCTGGTTCTACGCGGCACCTTGGACCCAAGGGTCCGGAGGCGCGGCGCCCGCATGGTCTGCCTGGCACCGCCCCGGCGGTGATCTAACCGGGATGGGCCTGAACCCCCAACTCGGACAAAGGCCAGCGCGGTCGCGGCGCATGGTCCAGCGCCTCCGTCAGCCCCGCCCGCAGCCGCTCGATCCCCGCCCAGGCGATCATCACCGCATTGTCCGTGCACAGCCGGATCGGCGGCGCCACCAGCGGCAGCCCGGCCTGGGCCGCCACCGCCGCCAGGGCCGTCCGGATTCCCTGATTGGCCGCGACCCCGCCCGAGACCACCAGCGCCGTCGCCCCCGGCGCCATGGCCAAGGCATGCGCCGCGCGATTGGCCAGAGTGGCGGAAACGGCGGCCTGGAAGCCGGCCGCGACATCGGCGCGGCCCTGGGCGTCCAACCCCTTGGAGACGATATTGGCCACCGCCGTCTTCAGCCCGCTGAAGGAAAAGTCGCAGCCCTCCCGCCCATAGAGCGGCCGTGGCAGGCTGAACCGCTTCGCGTCGCCGCCTGCGGCCAGCTTTTCGAGGTGCGGCCCACCCGGCCAGGGCAGCCCCAAAAGCTTGGCGGATTTGTCAAAAGCCTCGCCCACCGCATCGTCCAGGGTGGTGCCCAGCCGGCGGTGTTGCGCCACACCCTCCACCAGCACGCATTGGCAATGCCCGCCGGAGAGCAGCAGCAGCAGATAGGGAAAGGCCAAACCGCCGGGATGCACCCCCGGCAGACGCGGCGTCAGCGCGTGACCTTCCAGGTGGTTGATGGCGAGGTAGGGGATGCCCTGGGCAATGGCGATGCCTTTGCCGAGTGTGGCGCCGACGATCAGCCCGCCGATCAGCCCCGGCCCGGCCGTGGCTGCCACCGCCGCCAGCCCGGCCGGCGTGATGCCCGCCTGGTCCAGCACGCGGCGCACCAGGGCCGGCAGATGCGCCAGATGCGACCGCGCCGCGATCTCCGGCACCACGCCGCCATAGGGGGTGTGTTCCTCCAGCTGGGAGAGCACCGCCTCGGCGAGAATGGTGCCATCGGCGCGCAGAATCGCGGCGGCGGTTTCGTCGCAGGACGATTCCAGGCCGAGCACCAGCGCGCCCTCCCGCAGATTCCCAACCGACTCTGGCATCCCGCCACCTTTCAACACCCGGCGCAGGGGCCTAATACGCCCCCATGTCCGCCGTTCATCCCGCCACGCCCTATCCCACCCGCCCCGGCCAGGCCGCCCATGGCCCGGTCCGTCCGCATTTCCGCAGCCTGCCGCTGCGGGTCGGCACGCGGGGTTCGCCGCTGGCGCTGTGGCAGACGCGGCACTTCCTGTCGATCATCACCCGCTTCTGCCCCGTGCTGCGCGATGTGCAGGCCTTCGAGGAACATGCGATCGTCACCTCCGGCGACCGCACCCAGGACAAGCTGCTGGCCGATATCGGCGGCAAGGGCCTGTTCGCCAAGGAGATCCATGAGGCGCTGCTGGATCGCCGGATCGACTTCGCCGTCCATAGCCTGAAGGACCTGGAGACGGAGCTGCCGCCCGGCATCGTCCTGGCCTGCACCCTGCGGCGGGAGGATGCGCGGGATGCGCTGATCCTCGGCCCGTCCTGCGGCACGCCTGACCCCTCCGACCCGTTTGGGGCGCTGCCCGCCGGCGCCGTCATCGGCACCGCCTCCGTCCGCCGGCAGAGCCAGATCCTGCATGCGCGGCCCGATCTGCGCATCGAGATGATCCGCGGCAATGTGCAGACCCGCCTGGCCAAGCTGGAAGCCGAGGGCGGCCCGGCCGCGACGCTGCTGGCGCTGGCCGGCCTGCGCCGGCTGGGGCTGGAGGATCGCGCCTCCGTCGTGCTGGACCCGGATGCGATGGTGCCCTCCGCCGGGCAGGGCATCATCGGCGTGACCGTGCGGGCGGATGACCTGGAACTGCTCGAACTGCTCTCCGCCATCGAGGACCGGGAGGCGGCGGCGGTCAGCCAGGCGGAACGCGGATTGCTGGCGGCGCTGGACGGCACCTGCCGCACACCGATCGGCGGCCACGCCCGGCTGCTGCCGGACGGCCGGCTGCATCTGACCGGGCTGGTGGCCCGTGCCGATGGCAGCTTCCTGTTGAAGCGCAGCGCGCTCGGCGCCGTGGCCGATGCGGCGGCGCTGGGCCGGGAGCTGGGCGAGAGCCTGCGCCGCGACAGCCCCGCCGATCTCTTTGGCTAGGCTGGCCGGCGGCGTCCTCGTCACCCGCCCGGAACCGGGCGGGGCGGAAACGGCCGCGCGACTGGTGGCGCTGGGCTGGCAACCGCTGCTGGCGCCGGCCTTGGTTCTCGCGCCGCGCCGATTCACCCTGCCGCCCTGTCAGGCCGTGCTGCTGACCAGCCGTGCCGCCGCCCGCGCCTTGCCGCCCCCGATCCCAGGCCTACCTTTGCTGGCGGTGGGCGAGGCGACCGCGGAGGCCGCGCGGGCGATGGGCTGGAAGGCCGAGGCGGCGGAGGGCACCGCCGCCGACCTCACCACGCTGGCCGTCGCGCGACTCAACCCCGCCGCCGGTCCGCTGCTGCTGGCGGTGGGCCAGGGCTATGCGCTGGACCTGGCCACGGATCTGCGGGGGCGCGGCTTCCGGGTGCTGCGGCGCATCGCCTATGCCGCGCAGCCGGCGACCGCGCTGCCCAAGGAGGTTGGGGCGGCACTCGCCCATGTCACACCGCATCACATCCTGTTCCACTCGCCTCGCTCGGCTGGCTGTGCCATCACATTGTTCCGGGAGGCCGGGTATGCGGCGACCATCGCGGGCATGTCGGCGTTGGCGATCAGTCCCCGCGTCGCGGAAGCGGCGCGCATGGCGCTCGCCCCGTTGCAATGGCGCGCGTTGCGTGTTGCCGCGCGGCCGACCGAGGAAGCCTTGCTGGCGCTGCTCGGCCCCGCTGCGGCGGGTTCGGGCAGCCAGACCCTGTTTTGACGCCTGCCCCGCCGCCGGTTCGCTGGCCCGGAGCAGACTCTAGCCGCGCCAGGAGACCCATGAGCCAGACCCCTCCCCCGTCCTTCGCCGAGCGGCTGCGCCGCTTCCGCCTGGACCCCGCCGCCCTGCCCATCCTGGTCGCGGCCGTCGTGCTGGTGGGCGCGGTCGCCTGGCTGCTGGCCCGCCCCCTGCCGCAGGAGGCGGCGCGCGGGGCCGATCCGGCGCTGGAGGCAAGGCTGGCGGCGCTGGAAGGCCGCGCCGCACCGGATTTGGGCGCCGTGGAGCGCCGCCTGACGGCGGTGGAGCAGGCCAGCCGCGAGGCCGCCGCCCGGCCGGCGGTGGATACCGAGGCGTTTGCGCCGCGCAGCGCGCTGGCGGATCTCGCGCCCCGAAGCGCGCTGGAAAATCTGGCGCCGCGCAGCGCCCTGGAAAACCTCGCCCCCCGCGCGGCGGTGGAGGCGCTAGGTCAGCGCGTCGATGGTCTGGCGCAGCGCGCCGAGGCCGCCATTCAGCAGGAGGAGGCCCGCGCCACCGCCAGCTCCGCGCGCATTGAGGGTGTGGCCCGCGAACTCGCCACGCGCCTCGGCACCGCCGAACAGGCGCAGACCCAGTCGGCGCAGCGCATCGGCGCCGTCGAATCCGCCTTGGCCGGGCGCATCGCCGCGCTGGAGACGGCGCTTGGCGAGCGGCGCAGCGAAATCCAGGCCCAGGCCGCCCGCATCGCCGAGCTGGAGGGCCAGCAGCAGCGCCTCGCCGCGCTGGAAGGCCGCGCCGGGCGTCTGGCGACGCTCGACCAGCTCCGCGCCGCGCTGGAAGGTGGCGCCCCGCTGGGTGGCGCGCTTTCCACGCTGCGGGAGCCGCCCGCCGCCCTGACCCGCTTCGCCGAGACGCGCCCGCCCACCGAATCCGCGCTGCGCCTGACTTTTGAGGATGCCGCCCGCGCCGCCATGGCGGCCAGCGACCCCGGCCGCCAGGGCCAGAGCGTATTGGATTCCGCCGTCGCCCGCCTGTCCGGTCTGGTGACCGTGCGCCGGGGAGAGGAGGTGGTCTGGGGCGATGCCGCCGCCGCCGAGATCGAAAAATCCCGCCGTGCGCTGGAAGCGGGCGACCTGGAAGGCAGCCTGCAGCCGCTGCGCCGCCTGTCGCCGGAAGCCCAGGCCGCCATGCGCGGCTGGGTCGAGCAGGCGGAGGCGCTGATCGCCGCCCGCCGCGCGCTGCGCACCCTGGCCGCCGGCTGAGGGCCGCCATCATGCGCTCAGCCCTGATCTACCTGGTTCTCCTCGCCGCCGGCACCGCCGGCATCCTCTGGATCGCCCAGCTCGGCGGCGGGGTGGAAATCCGCGTCGGCGACGCGGAAGTGCTGGTCGGCCTGCCGGTGGCCCTGTTGCTGCTGGCGGTGCTGTTCCTGGTGCTGCACCTGATCCTGGTGTTCCTCGGCGCGCTGCGGCGCCTGCCCGGGCGGCTGCGCGACCGCAAGGCGGCGCGGCGGCGGGGCGAGGGCGATGCCGCCGTGACCCGCGCCCTGGTGGCGCTGGCCGCCGGCACGCCGGATGCGGCGCGGCTGGAGGTGCGGCGTGCCCGCAAGGGTCTGGGCGACACCCCCCAGACCCTGCTGCTGGCCGCCGAGGCCGAACGTCTGGCGGGGCGGGAGGAGGCGGCGACCACCGTGTTCCGCCAGCTCGCCGAGATGCCGGAGGCCCGCTTCCTCGGCCTGCGCGGCCTGCTGCGCCAGGCGATCCAGCGCGAGGACTGGCCCGCCGCCCAGCGCCTGGCGCGGGAGGCGGAGGCCGCCCAGCCCGGCGCCGCCTGGCTGCGGGAGGAGCGGGAGACCTTGGCGCTGCGCATGCGCGATTGGCGCGAGGCACTGACCCTGGCCCCCCCCGGTGCCGGCCAGGCGGCGCTCGCTTTGGCGGCCGCGGGGCAGGAGCCGGATGCCACGCGCGCGGCGGAGTTGGAACGCCAGGGTTTTGCCGCCGACCCGGCCTTCGCGCCGGCGGCGCTGGCTCATGCCAAGCGGTTGAAAGATAGCGGCAGCCCGCGCCGCGCCCGCAGCGTGCTGGAACAGGCCTGGACCGCCCGGCCGCATCCCGACCTCGCCACGGCCTATCTGGCCGAGGATGAGGATGCGTTGGCGCGGATGAAATCCGCCGAGATCCTGGCCAAGGGCAATCCGCGCCATGCCGAAAGCCGGCTGTTGGTTGGCCGCGCGGCGCTGGAAGCCGGGCTGACCGGCCGCTCGCGGCAGGAGCTGGACGCGCTGGTCGCCTCCGGCGCCGCCGATCGCCGCGCCTATCTGGCGCTGAGCGACCTGGAGGAGGTGGAGCATGGCGAGACGCCGGAGGGCCGCGCCGCCCAGGCCCGCTGGCTGCGCCAGGCCGCGACGGCGGCACCCGAGCCGCGCTGGCGCTGCACCGCCTGCGGCACCGACCACGCGGCCTGGGACCCGGTTTGCCCGAAGTGCCAGGCGGTGGGGACGATCAACTGGACCAGCCCGCAGACGCTGCCGGCGACGGTGGGGTAGGATCTTCTCCCTCCCCCGCGACGCGGGGGAGGGTCGGGGTGGGGGCACTTCAGCGCCCGCTATCCTCGACGATCACGCCATCCACCAGCCTGATCTGCCGGGTGGCGCGCTGGGCCAGGACGGGGTCGTGGGTCACCACCACCACGGCGCGCCCCTCCTCCCGCACCAGCCTTTCAAAAATGTCGAAGACGGCGGCTGCGTTGGCGCTGTCGAGATTGCCGGTGGGCTCATCCGCCAGGATCAGCGCCGGATCATTGGCCAGGGCGCGGGCGATGGCACAGCGCTGGCGCATGCCGCCCGAAAGCTGTTCCGGCAGCTTCTGGTGCGCCTCAGCGAGGCCGAGAGCCTCCAGCAACCCCATCGCCCGGTCCCGCGCCGCCGCGCCGCGCAAGCGGCCGAGCCGGCGGATGGGGATCAGCACATTGTCCAGCGCGGTGAATTCCGGCAGCAGGAAATGGAACTGGAAGACGAAGCCCAGCTTATCCAGCCGCAGCGCCGCCAGCTCCGACCCCGGCAGCCGGGCCGTGTCCTGGCCCTGCAACAGCACCTCTCCGCTGCTCGGCCGGTCGAGCAGGCCCAGCAGATAGAGCAGCGAGGATTTGCCGGAGCCGGAGGGGCCGGTGACGGCGATGAACTCGCCCGGATTCACGACCATCGTCACGTCCCGCACCAGCACCGCCCCTTCGGGCAGGCGGCGCGTGACGTTCCGGACCTCCAGCAGGGGGGGCATGTCAGCCATCCCGCCGCTGTCTGAAGGCGGTCAAAAACATCACGCGGCGCCCCGCACCACCTGCACGGGGTCCAGCCGGCTGGCGCGGCGTGCCGGCATGACGGAGGCCACCGCCGCGGCAACCAGGGCGAACAGGCTGGCCATCAGATAGACGCGAAAATCCCGGTCCAGCAGGAACTTCCCCTGGCCGGAGGGGGTGTCCGTGCCGAAGCGGATCAGAGCCAGCCCCTCGATCATCAGGGCGCCCAGCACGCAGCCGACCACGGCCCCCAGCAGCCCGGCCACCACGCCCTGCACCAGGAACAGCAGTTGGATGTCGCCCTCGGTGAAGCCCAGCGATTTCAGGATGGCGATGTCGCGCGTCTTCTCGATCACCACCGTGGAGATCACGTTGTAGATGCCGAAGGCGGCGACCAGCAGGATGGCGCCGGTGACGGAGAACATGATGGCGTTCTGGATGACGAAGACGGTGAGGATATTGGCGCTCTGCTCCTCCCAGCTTTCGGTCCGGTCGCCGAAGCGGGCCTCGATCTGCCGCGCGAGAGGTTCAGCCTGGGTGACATCCGCCAGCCGGACCAGGATCTGGTTCACCACATTCGGTCGGTCCGCCAGCACCTGCGCCACCTTCAGCAGCGCGAAGGCATGGCCCTGATCCACCGTTTGCAAGCCGGTGCGGAACAGCCCGACCACCTTCATCGACAGCACCGTGCCACTGGGCGCCACCGCCGAGAGCGTGTCGCCCAGCCCGACGCCCAGCCGCCAGGCCAGCGCCTCCCCCAATATGATCCCATTGGCGGCGCGGCGCAGATCCTCCAGCCGCCCGGCGATCATGTCCTTCTCGATATTGGAGACGCGGCGATGCCGCTCCGGCTCCAGCCCCGTCAGCACAGCGGAGACATCGCGCGAGCCGTAGCGCAGCAGGGTCTGCGCCTGGAGCACCTGGGCGGCGGCGACGCCTTCCATCGCCTCCAGGATCGCCACCTTCTGGGCCGGGTTGCGGATGCCGCGCACGCGGTCGCGCGGCTTGATGCCGTGGACCAATACCGCGCCGTCCGGATGGGCCAGCTCCGCCGCCTGGGCGAAGGGGCGGCGGGTTTCGTCCTTGAGGGTGATGTGGGGCGAGACGTCGATGATCTGGGTGATGAAATAGGTCTGGAAGCCGCGCATGATGGCCGCGGTGGCGATGAAGAAGGCCACGCCCAGGGCGATGCCGGTGACCGAGACCAGGGTCTGCCGCAGCCGCCGCGTCAGCATGCCCCGCGCGAGATCCAGCAGCAGATTCATGGCGGCGGTTGGGCTTCGAGCCGCACCGGCGTGCCATCCTCCAGCCCCGCCGGCGGATCCAGCACCACCGCCTCCCCGGCTGCCAGGCCGCGGCGGATTTCGATGCTGCGGGTGGCCTGGACGCCGATCTCCACCTCTCGCCGCCGGGCCACTTCCTTCTCCACCACCCAGAGATGGGCGCGGCGGGTGGCGCCCGGGGGTGTGGCCGGGGGCGCTGTGGGGGAGGAATCGCGGGTGGCCGGCGGCAGCACCACGGCGCCGGGCGGCACCAGCACGGCATCCGGCGTTTCCCGCAGCACGATATTCGCCTCCACCGTCATGCCCACCAGCAAGGGCGTGTCATCCGGCAGGGTCAGGCGCACGCGATAGGCCTTGCGGACCGTGTCGCCCTTCGGCGTGATCTGCGCCACCTCCGCCACCATGGCGCGGCCGGGGAAGGCGTCGGCGCGCAGCAAGGCGCGCTGGCCCACGGCGATGCGGGCGATGTCCTCCTCATCCACCTCGGCCGTCAGGCGCAGCGGGCGCGGTTCCCCCACCCAGAACAGGGAGGCGGGGGTGTCCACCACCTCCCCCACCTCGGCATCCCGGCGCAGCACGATGCCGCTGGTCGGCGCGCGCACCACATAATCGTCCAGGCGTTGGATGGCGGCCTCGGCGGTGGCGCGGGCGGCCTGGGCGTCGCGCTCTGCGCGTTCCAGGGTGGTGCGGGCGGTGATGTCGCGGGCAACGAGGGTGCGGGTCCGGGCCAGATCCTCCACCGCAAAACGGGCGCGCGCCTCCGCTTCCGTGGCCATGGAGCGGGCCTGGCGATCATCGAGCCGGGCGAGCGGCTGGCCTTCGGCAACGCGCTGCCCTTCTTCCACCAGCACCTCCGTCAGGCGGGCACGGGTGGCGGGGCCGATGCGCGCCCAGTTGACGGGTTCCACCGTGCCGGTGGCATAGACCGCCTCCAGCGCCGTGCCCTGGCTGGCCAGCGCGATGGTGACGCGCGGCGGCAGCCCGTAACGCAGCCAGGCCGCGATTCCCCCGGCGAGCAGAACAAGGACGAGGAGGACGAGCCGGCGCATCTGCAAGCCAAGCTAGCAGATCGGCGCCGTCTGGTCATCGGAGGGTTGGGAAGCGGGTTGTCCGGCGGCGCGCGGAGGGCTATAGGGCCGCGCTGATGGTGCGCCGACATAGCTCAGCGGTAGAGCAACTGATTCGTAATCAGTAGGTCCCCGGTTCAATCCCGGGTGTCGGCACCATACTTTTCAATAGCTTAGATTGCGATAAGCCGTTCCGGCTGGCGCTCCAGAACCGACTGGGTGTCAAAAACGTCTCGGCAGAGCTGGTTGGCCAGTGACGGCCCTCACGCCGCGGCAGGCGCCGCTGGCATACCCATCCGCGCTGGGCACGCCAGCGCGGATGCTACCGCAGGGCGCCCGCCGGCCTACCTCCGGCGATCACGCCTCGTTTCGATCGGCACCCGACCCACCCGCCGTCACTGGAACGCCGTCCTTCGCAACCGGCAGTGACCGCCCTAGATGCCGTGCGCCTGCCTGATCAGCTCCGCCGCACGCTCGCCGATGACCGCGCAGGGCGCCTGCGTATTGCCGGTCGTCACCCGTGGCATGATGGAACCATCCGCCACCCGCAGGCCTTCCACGCCATAAACCCGCAGCGCGGCATCCACGACCGACATGTCGTCGCGCCCCATCTTTGCCGTGCAGCTCTGATGCCAGTAGGTGACGGCCGCCTCGCGGATATAGAGCTCGAGCGCTTCGTCATTCAGCGCGCCCGGCATGGATTCGCCGCGCACGAAGGGACGGAAGGCCGAGGCATTGCCCAGCGCGCGACAGAGCTCGATGCAGGCCTTGGCTGTCGCCATGTCCGCAGGCTCCGACAGGAAGTTGGCATCGATGGCGACAGGCGCCAGCGGATCGCTGCTCTGCAGGCGCATGCGCCCACGGCTGACGGGCTGCGCAAGCCCCGCGAACATCGTCCAGCCATGCGCCGGAACGCCACGCGCCGCTGTCCGCTCGCTGGGGACCGGGAACTCCACCTGGCAGAACAACAGGTCCGGCGCATCCAGCTCAGGCCGGCTCTTCCAGTACATGGTGGCTTCGCTGCCGTTGTTCCGCGGCGCGATGGGCTCCGCATATTCCCAGGTGCAGCCGAAGGAGACATGGTCCTGGAAGTTACGGCCAACGCCGGGCAGGTGCTGGCGGAACGGAATGCCGACGCGGCCCAGCTCCGCCCGGTCACCGATGCCCGAATGCATCAGCACCTTCGGCGTCTGGATCGCGCCCAGCGACAGCACGACCTCGTTGCGCGCATGTGCCACCGTGACCTGCCCACCACGAATGAACTCGACGCCGGAGGCACGCCGGCCATCGAACAGAACGCGCCGCACCAAGGCCCCCGTCAGCACGGTCAGGTTCGGCCGGTCCAGCCAGAGATGGACATAGGCACGGTACAGGGACTGGCGGCGGCCATCGCGGATCAGCAGATCGCTGAGCGCGGCGCCGCCCTGGCCCTCCATCATCTGCCCGTTCGGATGATCGTAGACGGGCACACCGATCTCGCCCGCCGCTTGCAGCATGGCCAGCGCGACCGGGCTCGGATTCGCCGCGGGCTGCACCCAGACAGGTCCAGCGGTTCCGCGATACTGGGGATCAGGTGCGCCCTGCCAGTTCTCGATGCGGCGATAGATATTGAGGACGTTGTCGTAGCCCCAGGCCGGATCGCCCGCCTCGGAGGCGAAGAAGTCCCAGTCGCTGCGATGCCCACGCGCCCACACCATGACATTGACGCTGGAGCCTCCGCCGAGCCCCTTGCCCATCGACAACGACAGCTGCCTGCCGTTCAGATGCGGGTTCGGCTCTGCCTGGAATCCCCAGTCGCGCTCGGAGCCCAGATTGGTCGGCCACAAGGCCGGGTTCTGGACCGATTCCGCATCGTCACCGCCGCCCGCCTCCAGCAGCAGCACCTGGACCTCCGGATTCTCGGCCAGCCGCCGTGCGACCACTGAGCCGGAGGCGCCGGCGCCGCAGACGATAACGTCATAACGGGTTTGCAGACGGCTTGTGAGGCGCGTCTGGTTGTCGCGCGCACGAATCGCGAAATCCGGATCTTCGGGCGATGCTGCGTTGATCATGATCTGGAACTCCATCTGGATGATGTGACGATCCGCGATTGGCCAGGGCGAGCCGGGCCCGCAGTGACCTGCCGAAGCCTGCGGCCAGGTCTGCTGAATCGGCAGATGCCGGTCGCGATAGTCGCGAGATACGGATCGTGTCGGTCTCAGTCGATATCGGCTGTTACGGCGGTAGCCGTTTGAGGGGATGAGAGCCGCGATGAAGCGGGCCCTTGACTGATCTGCGATGTCGCAAGTGCGGGAAAGCTCCTGCGCCTCACAGGCGATCGGTTTCGACCGGCACCCAGACCACCATGGTGCTCTCGCCGCTGCCGACGGTGAATGGCACCAGGCCTCCACGAGGGCGCTGATCGTATCGCGGATCGAGATGAATGATCCGGCTCTCCTCCCCGCTGCTGCTCGCAACCACGCGGCCGCCACCCACGATGTTGCCATGCGGACCTGGCCCGTATTCGATGGTCGTGCTCTCGCCCGACCCAACGCTGCGGGGATAGTAGCCCTGTGCCTGAACCAAGGTCGGCAACAGTCCGAGGCACAGGGCCGCAATCACCTTGCGCAAAGGCTGACGCCGCAAAGTGACGTGCACGGCAGGGCTTTGGGTCATCTCGTCCATGGTCAGCTCCTCATGACGGAGCCGGCAATCTGGTCACCGCGCGTGATGGCGCGATGTCAAAAGGACCACCCTTGCCTACGGCCGCAACACGGTGCCTATGCCGGCGGCGCCGCTTGCAGCATCGCATGTCGCAGGCAGAGAACCAGATCCTCCGCTACAAATGGCCATTCGATCCAGTCGAAGCCATTCACAGGCGTTGTGCTGGCGACGATGATCGGCAGGCTGGGCGCAGCGAGGCGCAGTGTTCTCGCAACCTCGCTGCTGCCCTCCAGCAGAAGCGCCGCCGCGAAACGCGATGCATCCACGCGAAGTGCGCCCAGCGCAGCAGGTAGGCTGGAAAATCCGTGCGGTTCGTAGCCGAGCTCGGCGAGCAACTCTTCCTCGCGCGGCAGCCGGTCGTCGCCGTGCAGCAGGAGCACCAGCTCGCCCTCCGCGCGCGGCAGGTCGCTGCGTGCGACTTCCGCCGCGAGGGCGCGGGGCAGCCAAACCTCAAAGCAACTACCCCTTCCCGGAGTGCTCGAGACGGCGATGCCACCGCCATGCCCCAGCACGATCTCCCGCACCGTGGCCAGGCCAAGACCATGGCCAGCCTGCCGCGTCGTGAAAAAGGGCTCGAAGATCTGCGCGAGCGTTGCGGCATCCATGCCTGGCCCGGTGTCTTCCACTCGGATCAACAGGTAATGGTCCGGCCGCAGCGCGCCGAGGCGAAGCGCGCGGCGCTCACGAAGCGTCTGCCGCAGCACCTGAAGCGTCACCATGCCCGCACCATCCATCGCCTGGGCCGCATTGCGACACAGATTCACGATAACCTGCTGAATCCTGGTGGCGTCCCCCCAGACGAGGGTCGGCTCGGTCGTCAGTTCAAACGCCAGCCGCACCTGCGCGGGAAGCATCGCGCGCAAAACCAGCTTCGTCTCCACAAGCAAGGCGCCGAGCTCAACGGCCTGATGCGGCGTGTGCTGCGGCCCGCCGAAGCTCAGGATATCGGAGGCGAGGTCGCGCGCGCGTTCGGCGGCGCGGCGGATGTCGGCGATGCGCGCCGCGGAGCCATCGGACTGCGCCATTTCGGCGAAACCCAGTATGGCGCCGATGATATTGTTGAAGTTGTGCGCGATGCCGCTGGCAAAGGTGCCGAGCATCTGCATCTGTCGTGACTCGGCCTCCCGCGCCGCGAGGCCGGCCCGTTCCGCCTCCAGATGGCCTCGCGTGACAAGATTGAGCAACGCGTCAAGCGCCAGGCCAAGCGAGGCGAGCTCCTGCTCCATCGGGATGCGGCCCAGGTGGACCACCTCGCAGCCGAGTACGGCCGCGACGCCATCCTCCGTCCGGCGCACCGCGGCGAACCATGCATGGGGCTGGCCTGGGAGTGCCAGCAGGTCTGGGTGCCCGGGCCGCAGGCACAATGTTCCCGTGGGCTGGGTGGTGTGGGCGGCGGTGAGTGCCAGAACGGCCTCGCTCCAATCCCGCGGTCGCGCCACGCCCTCCTCTGCCCAGAGATGCGCGACGGGCACGGGACCTTCGACAAGCAGATAGGCACGATGCGCCCCCAGCCGCCGCGCAATCGCCTCCAATGCCTGATCGAGACTGGCATCAGCCTCATCCGCCTGCGTGCCGATCAGCCGGGCCGAGAGCTGGGCGAGCATGTGCTGAAAGGCCGCGTGGCGCCGCATCGCCTCGGACCTCGCGCGCAACCGCATCCCGAGCAGCAGCAGACCCAGCAGGAGCAGCACGGCGCAGGCGTAGAGCAGCAGCCGGTATTGCCGTGCAAGTGACTCCGCGGCGATGCGGCCCGCCTCGATGTCGGTCGCGATCGCCTGACGTACCGATGCGCCGGCATTGGCATGAAGCTCGCGCAGCAGCCCATCGACCCGCGGAAGCAAGTCGTGCAGCAGCCAGCCATGCGCGAGCAGGGCGGAGGCGGCCTCGGCGGCACGGCCGACGACCGGCTGCCGGTGCAGATCCGTCAGACCGCGACGGACCTCGCCGACCACCGCGGGCGAGGTGTCGAGCGTGAGATGCAGGACCGCCGATCCCAGGCGCCCGGCGCCTGCGACGGGCACCGCGCCATCCGGCGGCGCGGAAAGCAGGATCGAGAGACGACCGAACTGTGCCAGCGAATTCTGTAGCAACGCATTGGCGCTCTTGGTCGCTTCCACGATCGACTCCTGCCGTTCCTGCCAGGCCCTGAGTCGATCGAGCAGCTGGGGCGTCGTCTTGTCTTGCAATTCGGCAAGCGCAGCGTCGATCCGGCGCAACGCGCCGACCAGCGGATCGTAGTCGCGCAGCAATCCCGCACGGGCGGCCAGCAGGTCGCGCTGGATCGCGCTCTCGGCCATTTCGATCTCGTCCAGCGCGTGTATGGCTTCGCCGAAAGGCCCGTGATCCACGGCAAAGCCGCGCGCCAGCAGCCAGGTGAGCAGCAGCAAGGTTGCGCCCATCGCGGGCAGGACGATGCGCATCATGGCGGGGCCGTGACCGGGGTGCCGCGGTAGCTGCCGGTCAGCGTGCGCAGAAAGGCGACGATGGAGGCGACCTGCCCCTCCTCCATGACGAGGTTGAGCTGGGCGAGGCCCATGCCACGCACCGCTTCCTCCAGCGTCGCCGCACTGCCGTCGTGGAAGTAGGGTGCCGTCACCGCCACGTTGCGCAGACTCGGCACGCGCAGGACCTGCGGCTCCGGCGCCGCCAGAGCGTGGAAGATGCCATGATGCTGGAAGAGATTGCCGCCGATATTCACGCCCTGGTGGCATGCGGCGCAGCCGATCGACCGGAACAGCAGATATCCCTCGCGCTCCGCCGGCGTGATGGCCTCCTCCACACCGCCGAGCCAACGGTCGAAGCGGCTGCGCGGCGTCACCAGACTGCGCTGGAAGGTGGCGAGCGCGTCGAGCAGCGCCGCCTTGTCCAGTCGCCGCCGATACACGTCGCGGAACTCGGCGGACAGCGCGGGATCCGCGGACAGGCGCCGCAGCACGACCTCGAGATCCGCGCCCATGATGGCGCGGTTGCGCAACAGGGTCTCGGTCTGCGCCTCCAGGCTGCGCGAATGCCCCTCCCATCCCAGGCGAAAGCTGAGCGCGGCGTTGAACACGGTCGCCGTGTTCAACGGCAGCTCCGCCCCATCCAGCCCGACATCGCGCCGCCTGGCGCTGGCGCCGTTGCTGCGCAGGTCGTGGCAAGTGAGGCAGGAGCGGGAGCCATCGCCCGAAAGCCGCGGATCGGCGAAGAGCCGCTCGCCCAAGGCGCGCCGACGCTCATCGACCATCGCCAGCGGTGGCAGAATGTCGATGGGATGCGGTCGTGGCATCGTCTCGGTCACCACGGCGCGGCGCGGGGCCTCGTCCCGCTTCGTGACGGCATCGAGGACGAGAAGGCCGATCAGTATCGCGGTCGCCAGCGGCAGGGCCATCAGCGGCCAGGCGAGGACACGCGGCCATCCCGCCCGCCGATCCATCAGATGCGCTCGACCGCCACATCAAACGTATAGCCGACGCCGCGTTCCGTCCGGATCATGCTGACAGCCCGCCCGGCATCGAGCTTGCGGCGCAGCCGCAGGACCTGAACGTCGATGCTGCGATCGAACACATCCTCATGGATGCGCGTCGCCTGCAGCAGATGCTCGCGCGGCAGCGGACGGCCCGGCGCATCGAGGAAGGCGCAGAGCAACGCGAACTCGCCCTTGGTGAGGCGCACCTCCGCCCCGTCCGGTGCCGTCAGGCGCCGCATGCGCCGGTCCAGCATCCAGTCCGCGAAGCGCTGCCGGATCGCCTCGCGATTCGGTCGGGGGCTGGCGGCGTGGCGGCGCAGCACAGCGCGGATGCGGGCCAGAAGCTCACGCGGGCTGAAGGGCTTGGTGACGTAGTCATCGGCCCCGAGTTCCAGGCCGATCACGCGATCCACCTCGTCGCGTCGCTCACCGGTGATGATGATGACGGGAATATCCGACCGCGCCCGGATCTCCCGCAGGAGTGTCAGGCCGCTTTGTGCACCGAGGCGCAGATCGAGCACGACCAGCGCCAGGTCCTCGCGCGCCACCTGGCGCTCCACCTCCTGGCGTTCCACCGTGCTCGTCGCACGAAGGCCGTTGTCCAGCAGAAAGTTCACGACCATCCGGCGCATGTCGGGGTCGTCATCCACGACAAGGACTCGCGGCGACCAGGACGAGGGCGTCGCACCAAGGGGTGGATCGTCAAACATTTGCAGCATCATCGGGATCCTGTCCTGGGTTGCTCCGGCTGCCATTGGGGGCCTCGAGATGGGGCGGTGGATGCGGCATATGTGGAAGGCGTGTTACCGCTGCGTTTCGCGAGGCCGACGCGACGATTGCATCTGTCACCGAAGGGACATGCCTGCGCCGGCCATCGGATGTCACGGAGCTTTCTCCTCCGGCTGCCGGCGGCCGTGTCGCCTCATCGGCCTGGAGGCGCCGCTGCGCGACGGCCCGAGCCACCGCCCAATGCCGACCGCCCCGATGCCGATCACAAGCCCCCAGAAGGCGGAGCCGAGGCCATGGAGCGACAGGCCCGAGGCCGTCGCCGCGAAGGTGAGCAGCGCCGCGTCCCGATCCTCCTGCGCGGCCAGCATCGCCGCCAGCGCGCCGGCCAGCGCAGGCAGCAGCGCGAGGCCCGTCAGCGCCGCGATGATCGTGGGCGGCAACGCCAGGAAGACGCGCACCAGGCCGGGCGCGAGCAGCGCCAGCACGAGATAGAGCCCGCCATAGATCACGCCCACGATCCAGCGTCGGTCCCGCTCGGGCAGGGCTTCCTCGGAGGTGCAGATGGCCGCGGTGATCGCGGCGAGGTTGACGGCAAAACCGCCAAACGGCGCGGCCGCGAGGCTCGCCAGCCCGGTGCCGACCAACAGCGGCGCGGGCTTCACCTCGTAGCCCGCAGCCTTCAGCACGAGCAGGCCGGGAAGATTCTGTGACACCAGCGTCACGAGGAACAGCGGCACACCGAGGCTGATGACAGCGGCGATCTCAAAGGTCGGCGCCATCGGCACCAGCCCGCCGAGTGCCGCGCCTGGCGGCAGTTCCGCCAGATCCCCGCGCAGCAGCGTCAGCGCCGCGCCGGTGACCATGACGATGAGCAGCGCATAGAGCGGCAGGCGGTGACGCGCTGCCAGGTAGACGGTCACCAGCATCGCGACCAACAGCGGGTCGGACGCACCGGCGCGGAACAGCGCCAGGCAGAAGGGCAGCAGCACGCCGGCCAGCATGGCCGATGCGATGGCGGGTGGGATGCGCGCCGCCAGTCGCCCGAGCGCCGGGAGCAGTCCCAGGGCGATCATCATCAGCGCGGCCGCCATGAAGACGCCAACGCTCACCTGCCAGGACAGACCTGTGGTCGTGGCCGCGAGCAGAGCCGCGCCGGGCGTCGACCAGGCCAGCACCACCGGCACGCGAAGGCCGAACGACAGCGCGGCACCCGCCAGCCCGACGGCCAGGCACAGGGCCGTCACCGCCGATCCGGTCTGCGTGACGGAGGCGCCCAGCATGCGCATGGCCTGCACGACCAGCGCCACCGTGCCGCCGAAGCCGACCAGCGCGGCGACCAGGGCGGCGGACCAGGCGGTCAGCGGCGGCAGGTTTTGCGGCATGGCGCAGGCCTTCCTAAGGGAAGTGTGGCGATGGCGGCTGGGGGCGATCCCGCGCCGCCATGTCGTCACGCGTCAGGGGGCCGCCTGCTTCGCCGCAGCCTCGATCACGCCGACGGTGACCTGCGGCTGGGTGTAGAACACCGCGTGGCTGGCCGGCACTTCGGTGATCTGCGCACCGATGCGGTTGGCCATGTGGCGCAGCATGCGCAGGTCGAAGGCCTTGTCGTCGGTCGCGATCAGCGCCCAGCTCGGCTTGCTGCGCCAGGCGGCCTGGGTCAGCCGCGTGCCGAAGGCCGACATCGCGATCGGCACCTGCGAATCGCGCATAAACGCGGCATCCGCGTCGCTTGTATCGGCGGCGAAGCCGGCCTTGAATTTCTGCGCGCTGAGGAAGCCGAAGCCGTCGGGGGTCGTATCGATGACGAAGTCGGACTGCGGCGCGAAACCCTCATATTGCTGGGCGCTCGTCTCGCCGGCATCGGGGGAGAAGGCGGAGACAAAGACGAGGCTGGCGACCTTCGGATGCAGCCCCGCCTCGGTGATGACGGTGCCACCCCAGGAATGGCCGACCAGCACCGTCGGGCCGTCCTGCCGGTCGAGCACACGCCGCGTAGCCGCGACATCGTCGGCGAGCGAGGTCAGCGGATTCTGCACGATGCTGACGCGGTAGCCGCGCGCGGTCAGCATCTCATAGACCGGGCGCCAGCCGGAGCCATCGGCGAAGGCGCCGTGCACCAGCACGACGTTCCGGGCCGGCGGGGTCGAGGCGCGCTGGCCCGTCGGCTGGGCCTGGGCGGCGGTGGTGATGCTGGCGGCGGCGGTGGCGGCCAGCACGTCGCGACGTGTGGTGGTCATGGCGATGTTCCTTGTCTGCGGGACCGGAAGCCGGGCGGCCGTCTGGTCGGCCCGCCCGGCTCATCCGGCGGTGAAGCGAGTGGGGATCAGCGTCCGGCCGGAGCGGCCATGGCGCGCCGCGCCATCTCCAGCATCGCCGCAGGCACGTAGATGACGGTGCTTTCCTCGCCCGAGCCGAGCGACATCGGGATGTAGCCGGGGCGCGGCTGCTGCGAGAAGATCGTGTCCAGATGCACGATGTGGATCGACATGCCGTCCGGCATGGAGACCATCACGCGGCCACCGCCGACGAGGGTGGCCTGGCCCATCGGGCCGTAGTCGATCTCGCAATTCTCGCCGCTGCAGCGGCTGATGGGATAGGACTGCGCCACGGCAGCCGAGGCAGACAGGCCGGCGGCGAGCAGGGTGCCCGTGAGGGCGATGCGGAGGTGTGCGAACATCTGGTTTTCCTTCGTGGGATTGGAGGCGAGAGGGTCACGGCATCCCGACCAGGATGCCGTCAGGGGAATCGCTGCCTCCGGCTGCGATTCACCGAATGGGGAATGGCGGCGTGCCAGGCGCCTCATGGCCGGAACTCCTCATCGAGAAAGCGGCGCACAAGCTGCGCGATCTCGGCCTTGCGGTCCTCCAGCGCGAGATTGCCGGAGGCCAACAGGTGAAGCTGCGCATTCGGCAGGTCGCGCCGATAGGCATGCGCACCGGCGGCCGGAAAGATCACGTCGTTCTCACCCCAGAGCACCAGCGTCGGCGGCTGCTCCGCGCGCAGGAAGCTCTGGAACTTCGGGTAGAGAAGGAGATTGGTGCGATAGTCGCAGAGCAGCTCGATCATCAGATCGGCCGCGCCAGGGCGGCAGAGCTGCGCATAGTCGATCACCCAGTTGTCAGGATCGATTCGCGACGGGTCCTCGACGCCCGCAAGGTACTGGCTGCGGATCGCATCCAGCGTCAGGCGCTCGCGCAGCGCGTCCCGGCGCGCCAGCGTCGGCTCCTGCCAGAAATCGAGCAGCGGCGCGAAGAAGCTGCCGATTCCTTCCTCATAGGCATTGCCGTTCTGTACGATGAGCGCGGCGATCTGGCCGGGCCGCGCCAAGGCCAGGCGGAAGCCGATGGGGGCGCCAAGGTCATGCGCATAGATGGCGAAGCGCGCGATGCCCTTGGCATCCAGCAGCGCGGAGATCAGCGCCGCGGTATTGGCGAAGGTGCATTCGAAGGCGTCGCGATTCGGCACCGCGCTGTGCCCGAAGCCCGGATAGTCCGGCGCGATGACGCGGTAGCGATCGGACAGCGCCAGCATCAGGTCGCGGAACATGCGGGATGCGGCGGGGAAGCCATGCAACAGCAGCAGCACGGGTGCATCCGCCCGGCCCGCCTCGCGATAGAAAACGGAAAGCCCGTTCAGCTCGATCTGGCGATGCTGGTTGAACGGCCCGGTCGGACCCGGCGCGGGGCCGGCGCTGCAACTGGACTGTGAACCGCTCCGACCAGGCATAATCATCTCCGTTCCGACGAACGAAGAGTGGCAGCCGCGGGCGCCGCAATCCTTGGCGCGAAGCTGAAGAATTCTGAAAGGGTGGCAGCGTGAAGCGGAGGCCGGCTCAGCCCGGCTGCAGGATGCCCATGGCCTCCGCCACCATCTCCTCCTCGCCCAGGCTGGCACCCTGCGCCGCCAGCCGCTCCAGCTCGGCCGGGGCCAGGCGCTGGCGCAGCAGGTCGTGCAGCCGGTCATGCACGGCCTGAGAGCCGAAGCTGCGCAGGATACCCCGATGCTCATGACCCAGCTGGACATGGCCGTAGAGCCGCCCGGCGCTGTCCAGACGGCCCTCCATCGCCGCGATCAGCGCCGCCCGTTCGAGATTGGCGGCCACCTCATGCGGCAGCCCCATCATGCCGGCGACGGCCAGCCGTTCCGCGACGATGGGGCGGGCCTGCGCGATGTCGCCCTGCGCGAGCCGGTAGGAGGCCTCGGCCCCACCGATGTGCTGAACCCAGGCGGAGCGTGCCTGCGCTGGCCCCAGCGAGGCCAGGGCCGCCTGCGCCACCGCGATGGCCTCTCCCATGCGCCCCGCTGCGCAGTGAAGCTCGGCAATGCTCCCCTGCGTCAGGGCCACGTCACGCGGGCTGCGGAGCTGCCGGGCGATGGTCAGCGCCTCCTCCAGCGCCGCGCTGGCCGCCGCGGACCGGCTTCCGTGCAGGCAGGCGACGGCGCGGACCCGGAGGCAGGAGACGAGCGCCTTGTTCACCCGCCCGCCGCGCAGCAGCTCCTCCGCCTCGTCGAGCGGCGGCCCGGCGGCGGCGAGGTCGCCGGCCAGCACATGCTGCCAGGCCTGGCGCCACAACGCCCGCCCCAGCTCGATCCGGCTGTCCGCGGCGCGGAACAGCGCAATGGCCCGGCGCGCGGCCTCCAGCGCCTCGGGGCCGCGGGGGGCGACCCAGCCGCAGCGGCCCAGCCAGAGCCGGCCCGCGACATCGGGCGGCGTCGCCGCGTCGATGCGGGAGATCGCCAGGTCGAACCACTCGCGCAGCTCGCCCTTCAGCGAAAGCTCGCCCCAGACATGCTCGGTCAGGCTGGCCAGCAGGACGCCGCGCGGCGCATCGCCATCCGGTCCGAAGGCCCAGGCCAGGCCGGCGCGCAGGTTCTCGATCTCAGGCGCGTAGATGGCGAACCAGTCGTCATCGGCCATGAAGGGCCAGTCGGCCTCAGCGCCTTCATAGGCCTTCACCAGCCACCGCAGCACGCTGCCGCGCGCCGCCGCCAGTTCGCGCGCGGGAAGTTGCTCGGCGGCGTAGTAGCGCGTGGAATCCAGCAGGCGGTAGCGCGCCTGCGCGCCGCTGAGGTCTGCCTGCACCAGTGACTTGTCGACCAGCGCCGCGATCAGGGCGCTGATGTCCTCCGCCCCGCCGGCCACCTCGCCGGCGACGAAGGCGGCGGCGTCCGAGCTCCAGCTGCCGCCGAAGACCGAAAGTCGCAGCAGCAGCGCGCGTTCCGCGGGCTCCAGCAGGTCGAGGCTCCAGCCGATGGTGGCCCGCAGCGTCTGCTGCCGCGCCAGCGCGGTGCGCCGCCCGGCGGTGAGCGGCCCGAAATGCCGATCCAGCCGCGCGCGAAGCTCCGCCAGGGTCATGGCCCGCAACGCCGGCGCGGCGAGCTCAATGGCGAGCGGGATGCCGTCCAGCCGCCGGCAAATCCGCATGACCTCGGCGGCCTCGGCATCGCCCGGCACGAAGGCACCCAGCGCCGCGCCGGCGCGGTCGACGAACAGCGCGCTGGCCGGGTAGTCCGCGAGCTGGGTGGCGGTGATGGCGACATCGGCGGCCGCCGACTCCAGGGGCTGCAGCCGGTGCAGCCGTTCACCCTCGGCGCGCAGCGGCTCCCGGCTGGTGGCCAGGATCGCGATGCCGGGGCAGCTGCGCAGGATCGCCTCGGCGGCGTCGGCCGCCGCACGCAGCAGATGCTCGCAGCCATCGAGCACCAGCAGCCCACGCCGGCTGCCAAGGCAGGCCACCACCGCGCGCAGAGCATCCCCGCCGCCGGGATCGAGGCCCAGCGCGGCGGCGATGGTCGTCCCGACCAGGCGCGGATCCTCCAAGGGGCCGAGATCGGCCAGCCAGACGCCCTCCTCGGCACGGCCTGCGGCACGGTCGGCGGTGGCGAGCGCCAGGCGCGTCTTGCCCACGCCGCCCGCGCCCACCACGGTGACCAGGCGCGCCTCCCGCAGCTGCGCCGCCAGCCGGTCGAGCTCGGCATCCCGGCCGACCAGCCTGGTCAGCGGGCGCGGCATGGCCGCCGACCGGGGCGCGGCGATGGCGGCCTCCGGCGCCTCCTGGGCAGGGTTGGGGCGCGCCTGCCGCGGGTCCTGCACAGGAAGCACGGTAACCGGCGCGACGAAGCGGTAGCCGCGCCCGGACAGGGTGGCGATGATGCCGCGGCCGAGCAGCTTGCGCAGGGCCGCGACATGCACGGTGAGATTGCCCTCCTCCACCACGCGGCCGGGCCAGACCAGCGCCATCAGCTCATCCTTGGAGACGACCTGGTCCCGCCGCTCCACCAGGGCCAGCAGCAGGTCGAAGGCGCGACCGCGAATCGGCACCTCGCGGCCCTCCGCGGTCAGGGCGCGGCGATCCGGGACCAGATGGAAGGGGCCGAAGGCGAAGGCTGTCGCGGTCTCCGTCACGGCCAGGCCCCTCCCTTTGGAAAATTTTGCATTTCTTTGCTCGGCCCGGCAATGCGGCCGGAGCATCTTCCATCGAATGTCATGCGGCGGCGTGACGGGGCAGGATACAGCCTCTGCAAGCGGCCAGCGCTGAGACGGGACGCTCGGCGCATCCCACGCATGCGGAATCACAGGCTCGGGAAATTCGGATGATTTTGGCGGCGGCACCAGGACAGGGTGCTGCCGACCCGGGATCATGTCGGCTATGGCCAGCGGTGCCAGGCAGGAGAGAGGCGAGCGTGGGCAGCAATCACGACCGGGGCTTTCGCCGCTGGTTTCGCATGGCTACAGGGCGCTGATGCTTCGTTTCGAGAATCTCCTGGTGGATGTTGCGGGTCGCCAACTGCGCATCGATGGTCGCACCGTGGCGATGCCGGCACCTGCCTTCGACATCCTTCTGGTCCTGGCCCGGGCGGGCGGGCGGTTGGTCAGCAAGGATGCGGTGATGACCGCCGTCTGGGGCGGCGCGTCCGTCAGCGAGAATACGCTTCAGGTCCACATCGCAGCCCTTCGCAGGGCGCTCGGCGTGCAGCGCGCTCTGCTGGAGACGACCTATGGTCGCGGCTACAGGCTGCTGGGCGACTGGACGGCTTCTGCTGAAGGCACGAATGCCACCGCCGGACCAGCGGCGCCGCTGACCAACCTGCCGCTTCCCACCTCACGACTTATTGCGCGCGAAGAACCGCTCGACCAGGTCGTGCGGCTCTTGGCCGGTCATCGCCTGGTCACGCTGATCGGCGCCGGCGGAATCGGCAAGACGCGGCTGGCGATCGAGGCGGCGCGGCGGGTCGCGCCCGGCTTTCAGGACGGGTGCTGGCTGGTGGAGCTGGCGGCACTGAACGACGAACGGCTGGTGCCGCAGACCGTGGCAAGGACCATCGGCCAGGGCTTCACCGGCCGCGAAGTGACGGCCGGCGACGTCGCGGCCATGCTGGATTCCAAGGAATGCCTGCTGCTGATTGACAATTGCGAGCATGTCATCGGTACCGCGACCGAGCTGGCGGAAACGCTGCTCCGCCGCTGCCCCGGCATCCGCATCCTGGCCACCAGCCGGGAAGGCCTGCGGGCACGGGATGAGCAGGCCTATCGGGTTCCGTCGCTCGACGTGCCGCTCGCAGCGGTCGAGGACGCCGAGGCGATCCGCCGGCATGGTTCGGTCGCGCTGTTCCTTGAACGCATGTCCATGCTGGGTGCCGCCGCACGGGACGAGGAGATGCCCACGATCGCGCGAATCTGCCGGCAGCTGGACGGCATTCCGCTGGCGATCGAGCTGGCCGCGGCCCGCGCCGGCACGCTGGAGGTGCGGGAGGTCGCGGCGCGGCTGGATGGCCGGCTGAACCTGCTGAGCGCCGGGCGCCGCTGCATGCCGTCCCGCCATTCCACGCTGCGCGCGACGCTGGAATGGAGCCACGATCTCCTCACGCCCATGGAACAGCTGGTGTTTCGCCGCCTCGCCGCCTTCTTGGGCGGCTTCACCCTTGATGCGGCCCGCGCCGTCGCGACGGACGCGGCCTTCGATGCCGAGGCGGTGGAGGAGGCTGTGGCGGGGCTGGTCGGAAAATCGCTGCTCAACTTCACCGCCGCACCCGCGCCGCGCTGGCATTTCCTGGAAACGACGCGTGCCTTCGCGCGGGAAAAGCTGCAGGCGGCGGGGGAGGTCGAAGCGCTGGCCGCTCGCCACGCCGATTGGTATTGCGCGAAGATCGAGAACGTCTGGAATGCCGGCGCGCCACAGGCCGAACACCTCGCGGCCGGGGCGCGCGAGCTGGAGAATGTGCATCTCGCGATCGATACGCTGTTCCGGCCGGACGGCGATCAGGATCGCGGCGCCCGCCTGGTCGCGGATTTCGTCCCGGTCTGGCTGCATCTGGGCCTGACGCTGGACTGCCAGCGGCGGGTGGAGCGGGCCCTGACGCATCACGCGGCGGGCAGCATCTCGACGCGGATCCGGTTGCTGGCAACGCTGACGCTGATCCTGCAACGCCACGCCGCACCGGCGGAAGACAGCGCAACGCTGCTGGCCGAACTGGCGAGGCTCGTGGATCAGGCGCCCGATTCGGAAGCGCAGCTCTTCGGCCTCTGGGCCATCTGGAACCAGCAGGCCAATTCCGACCGGCACGATGCGGCGCTGGCCAGCGCGGAGCGCTTCGTGGAGCTCGTCGGGCGGATCGGGCGACCCTTGCACGAGGTCGTGTCGCATAACATGCGGGGCTACGTGTACCGGCACCTGGGCCGCTACCATCTGGCGGCACGGCATCTTGCGGAGGCGCAGAAGCTGGCCGCGCGCGAGCAGCATCGGCGCCCGCTGGCCTGGATGCATTACGAGCAGCGGGGCTATACGGAGGCGATGCTTGCGCCAGTGCAGTGGCAGACGGGCCTGCTGGACCAGGCGCGGCAGACGGCGAGCGCGGCGCTGGAAATCGCCAGCGCCAGCGGCGCCGGTGCCGATGTGATGTTCGCCGCGCTGCTGGGCGTGGCGCCGATCGCAATCTACGCCGGCGATCACGATGCCGTCTGCGTCGCCTTGGATCTGAGCGGCGACTTTTGCCAGGCGCGCGGCTTCGTCTTCGGCTTGGCGCAGATCCGCTGCGTGCGCGCCGTACTGCAATCCGTCTGCGGCGACCCGATGGGCGGCGCCGCATTGCTGGAAGCCACGCTAGGCACGCTGCGACGGATCGGGCGCTGCGCCTATCTGGGCTACTTCATGTCCCATCAGGCGACCGCGCTGCTGGCCTGCGGGCATCACAGGCGGGCCGGGCTGATTCTCGAAGAAGCGGCGGGCCTCGTCGACAGCCATGGCGAGCGGTGGATTCTGCCGGAACTGCTGCGGCTGCAGGCCGAATGCCTGATGGCGCAGCGGCAATCCGACCTTGCGGCCGCGGCGGAGGCGCAGCTCGGCGCCGCCCTCGACCTCGCGCGGCAGCAGGGCTCGGCCTTCTGGGAATTGCGCATCGCGGGCAGCCTCGGCCGACTGCATCGGGACGAGCCGCATCGCGCACTGCCGGCGCTGCGCGAGGCCTGTGCCCGCATTACCGGCGGCGCCGACTGGCCGGACGTGCAGGCGGCACGCGACATGCTGCGCCGTGCCGAGGAGGCGGAGGCCGTCCGCGCGACAAAACCCGTGCGACGACCGCAGCCCGCGGCCGTGGCAGGCCTTGCGGAAGGCCCATGAGCGCGTCAGGCCCTGCGACCTATGCGCATGGGCCCTGGGAGATCGACCTGGCGCGGCGAGAGCTGCGGTTGCATGGCGTGCGCATCCCCCTTGGCCAGCGCGCCTTCGTCATCCTGGATGTGCTGCTGCACCGGTCCGGCGAGGCTGTCTCCCGCGCCGAGCTGATGCAGGCGGCCTGGCCGGAGATCAGCGTCGAGGCGAATACGCTCGAGGTGCATATCCTGGCCCTGCGCCGTGCCTTCGGCGAGGATCGCGGGCTGCTGCGAACCGTGCGCGGCCGCGGCTACCTGCTGCAGGGCGCGTGGCGGCCGCGCGTCGAGGCCGCGCTGGAGGAGGGCGGCAATCTGCCACCGACCGAGGGCGCATTGCTCGGCCGGCAGCAGGCGCTGCTCACCGTTCTCGAACTGCTGCGGCAGCATCGGCTGGTCACGCTGACGGGCTCACCCGGCATCGGCAAGACGCGCCTGGCGATTGAGGCGGCGCGGCATTTCGCGCAGGAGTCAGGCCTCACAGCCTTCCTGGTGGACCTGACCACGGTGGTGAAGCCATGGCAGGTGCCGGGTGTCGTGGCCCAGGCGCTGCGGCCGGTCAGCGATCCCGGCGCCTGGGGGCCGGAGCCGCTGGCGGAAGCGCTGACGCACAGGAATGCACTGCTGCTGCTGGATGGCTGCGAGCATGTCGTGGCGGAGACAGCGCGGCTCGTGCATCTCATCGTCACGCGCTGCGCCGGCATCCGTGTGCTGGTGACCGGTCGTGACACGCTGCGGATCGACGGCGAACAGGTCTGGCGCGTTCCGGCACTGGAGCCTTTGCCCGACGGCAAGTCGTCATGCCACGAACCCAGCGCGGTTGCGCTGTTCCTCGACCGGATGCAGCAGGCGGGCGCGCCGCCCGTCACCGATGCGGATGACCTGCGCAGGATCGGCGAGATCTGCCGAAGGCTGGATGGTTTGCCGCTGGCCATCGAATGGGCGGCCTTCCGCACCGCGAGCCTCGGCATCGAGGCGGTGCTGTCGGGGTTGCCGACGCGGCTGCTGTCGCTGGGCAGCAGCCAGCGCAGCGCGCCGTCGCGCCATCGCACCCTTCGCGCGGCGCTGGACTGGAGCAGCGACCGGCTGACGGAGACCGAGCGACGGCTGATGCGTCGGCTGGGGATCTTCGGCGGCCACTTCACCCTCATCGAAGCCCTCGCCGTCGCCGGCGAAGACCTGACCGATGACGAGGTGATCGAGGGGATCGTCAGCCTGGTCGAGCAATCCATCCTGCTGCGCGACGAAGGCGCGGCCGGCCGAAGCTGGTACTTCCTGGAAACGACGCGCGCCTATGCGCTGGAGCAGCTGGCCGCGGCCGGCGAGGTCGAGGCGACGGAAGCGCGCCATGCTGCGCAAAGCCAAGGCTAGACGGTCGGGATGGTCCCGCCATCGATGACATAGTTCGCGCCGTGAATCGCCGAGGCCCGGTCCGAGGCCAGGAAGGCGATGAGATCCGCGACATCCTCCGGCGCCGCCGGACGGCCGAGCGGGATGCCGCCCAGCGCTTGCAGCACGCCCTCCCGCGCCGCCTCCAGGCTGCCGCCATTCTGGGCGGCGAGGCGCTCCATTAGGGCCTCCGCGGCCTCCGTATAGATCCAGCCGGGCGAGACGACATTCACCCGCACGCCCTTCGGCCCGACCTCCTTCGACAGCGCCTTGCTGTAGGTCGTCAGCGCCGCCTTGGCCGCGGCATAGGCGGTGGTGGAGTCATGCAACGGCAGGCGGTTCTGGATCGAGGCGACATGGACCACCACGCCGCGTCCCTGCGCCACCATGCCCGGCAGCAGTGCCCGGTCGAGCCGCACGGCGGGCATCAGGTTCATGTCGAGCTCGGCCCGCCAATCCGCCTCGGTGAGCGCCGCGAAGCCGCCGCCGGGGGCGGAGGAGCCGCCCAGGACATGCACCAGCGCATCCACGCCGCCCAGGCGCTCCGTGGCCGCCTCGGCGAGCGCGCGGGCGCCTTCCGGGGTGGTGAGGTCGGCCGCGACCCAGAGCGCGCCCTCGGGGTCCTCGGGCGGGCGGCGTGCGGCGGTCAGCACCCGGGCGCCGCCGGCCAGGAAGCGCCGCACCGTGGCCCGCCCGGTGCCCTTGCTGCCGCCGGTGACGAGGATGCGGCGGCCTTCGAACTCGGTCGGATCGGGCTGCGGCGCCATCAGCCGATCTCCAGCGCGGAAATCGTCTGGCCCGCCAGCTTGAAGCGGAAGGTGAAGCGGATCGGGCTGCCAGGAAAGGCGCCGGCCGTCGGGCCCTCGACGACGATCGTGTCGCCATCCACATGCCAGTGGTCGGGCGTAAACACGGCCTGGCTGGCGATCGTCGCCGACTGGATCCAGGCCCTGATCGCCTCGGGGCCGGCATGGTTGCCGCCCTCGTCGTGGACGACGGCGTCGGGCGCGAAGGGCGCCAGCATGCCCTCGGCATCCAGCCGCGCATTCGCACGGACATAGGCTTCGATCGGGGCTGGCAGAACGTCGATCACGGGCTGTCTCCAGGATTCGCATATGCTGCGCGGAAGCTGTGCACGTGCCGCGGGAATGGCAACAACGGACGGAAAGGTAAGGCACGCACCAGAAGGTAAGCGTGGGGTCCGCAGACTCGCCGCCGATGCGATGGTGGTTCGCGCAGGCATCGTCGCCCGGGGCGCGACGGCCCCGGGCGATCACGCGTCAGCGCTTGATGAAGGCGAGGAGGTCCGGATTGATGACATCCGCCTGCGTGGTGCACATGCCATGCGGGAAACCCTCATACACCTTCAGCGTGCCGTTCTTCAGCAGCTGGGCAGCGAGGCGCGCCGTGTTGTCGAGCGGCACGATCTGGTCGTCGTCGCCGTGCATGACCAGCGTGGGCACATCGATGGCGCGAAGGTCATCGGTGAAGTCGGTCTCGGAAAAGGCCTTGATGCCGTCGTAATGGGCCTTCGCTCCGCCGGCCATGCCTTGGCGCCACCAATTGTCGACCACCGGCTGAATGGTCTCCACACCGGGGCGATTAAAGCCGAAGAAGGGCCCGGCCGGGATGTCGTGGTAGAATTTCGAACGGTTGGCCGCGAGGCTCGCGCGAAAGCCGTCGAACACCGAGAGCGGCAGACCGCCGGGATTCGCCGCGGTCTTCGCCATGATCGGCGGCACCGCGCCGATGATGACCAGCTTGGCCACGCGGCCCTGCGGCTGGCCATGCCGCGCGACATAGCGCGTCGCCTCGCCGCCGCCCGTGGAATGGCCGATATGGACGGCGTTGCGCAGGTTCAGATGCTGCACCACGGCGGCGACATCGGCCGCGTAGTGATCCATGTCGTGGCCGTCGCTGACCTGGGAAGAACGGCCATGGCCGCGACGGTCATGCGCGACCACCCGGTAGCCCTGGCCGAGGAAGTACAGCATCTGGGCATCCCAGTCGTCCGACGACAGCGGCCAGCCGTGGTGGAAGACGATGGGCTGCGCATCCTTCGGCCCCCAGTCCTTGAAGAAGATCTGGGCGCCATCGGTGGTGGTCACGGTGTTCATGTTCGTCACCCTTTCGGTGCGGGACGTGGTTGTGGTGGGCGTGGTGGCGAGCGCGGCCGGCGCGCCGGTGGACAGCCCGACAAGCAGGCCCGCGCCAGCAGCAAGCAGCGCGCGCCGGTCAGGCCACGGGCCGGGGACCTCCGGATCGGTCATCGCGACCGCAGCGTTTGAAGTGTCCGTCTTGCCGACGGGGGCTGCGGTTGTCTTCAACTGACGATGCTCCTGGCGAGGCGGGCGCGCTTCTCCAGGTTCTTCTTGTCGCCGTATTCCGTGTAGAATCGGTCCTGCACCACGCCGCTAGCATAATGACTGACGGTGACGTGGTTGGCCTTGCCCGCGACCTGGGCGATGGTCACCCGCATGTCGATGCCGACGCCGCCCTGCGGCCGATGATCATTCGCGATGCGCGGCAGGCCGACGCCGCTGAAGGAATAGGCCAGGCATTTCCCGATGCTGATGGTGCCCACCTTCTGCAACACCAGGTTGGCTCCGAAGGGCTGCCAGGGAATCGCCGTGTTCTTAACGATCCCGATGACCTGTGCTCCGAACTGGCAGTACTGACCAAGGTCGAGATAGATCAGCGAATTGGTGCTGGCCGCCCTGCCGTCGAACCGTTCGAGACTCTTGTCCTTCGCCTCGGTAATGTACTTGGTCAGCTTATCCGGACCGGTTTCGGGATTCGTGAGCTCATCGACACTGCCTCTGCGGATGCGACGCAGATGCTTGGTCGCAAAGTTGTTGCCCTCGAACGTCACGGTGTAGCCGCCGCTCGTGACGGTGACCGGGGAGGCCAGATCCGTCTCATTGGTGACCTTGGCGGTATAGCGGCTGGAGCCCTCGTCGATGCTGTGCTCGGCCATCATGCGGGCCGCCCCAGGCAGATCATCACGACCGGTGCTATTCGATATGTTGAGACGGATCGCACGCGCATCATCTCCTCGACAGATGCAGCATCGCTACGCCCACGCCGTTACGGGCCGGCTACAAGTCCAGCTTCCTTGATGTCATCTGAAACATCTGCCGGATCCACCCGGCAGCTACCGCCGTAGCCGCGACGGGCGCGATTGACATCAAGCCGCAAGCACGCGGCCGCAGGGTCCGGCCTCCTCCCCCACTGGATCAGGCAAGGATTTCACCATGCATCTTCGTCGACCCGACTGGGACCCTGCTCCCTTCGCAATGTCCCTAGCCTCGCCACGCCCATCCCTCTGGCGCCGCATCCGCGCGGCCTTCGATCGCCGGCGCCGGCAGCGTCTGGCGGCGCAGGAGCTTGCGCGGCTGAGTGACCACATGCTGGCCGATATCGGGCTGATGCGATGGGACGTCGGGGCGCCCCGCGCGCATCCCTCACGCTTCGTCGCGAGGGCTGGGCGTGACGGTTGCGGCCACCCCATGGGCTGAGTGCGGCTCCATGGCCGGCGCATAGTGACGATCCCGGGCGGCAACCGCCTCGGGATCGCCGAAGTCAGGCGGCGCGGCGTTCCGGAATCCGTACCCGCAACTCCGTGAAGCCATGCATGAAGGTCGAGAAGGTCCGCAGCGGCGGATGCACCACCTCGATCCGCGGAAACCGCTTCAAGGCTTCCTGCCAGAGCGTGCGAAGCTGAAGGTCGGCGAGGCGAGCGCCGATGCAGCGGTGAATGCCGGCGCCGAAGGCGAGATGGCGGCGCGCATTGGCGCGGTCCAGCATGAAGTCATCGGCCTGCGGAAAGAGGTCCTCATCGCGATTCGCGGAGAGATACCAGAGGATGACCTTGTCGCCCTTTGGGATCATGCGGCCGCCCAGGGACACGTCGCGCATGGCGGTGCGACGCATATGGGCGACCGGGGTCTGCCAGCGCAGAACCTCGGGCGTAAGGCCGGCCATCAGCGACGGCTGCTGCCGCAGCTTCTCCCATTCGTCCGGGAAGCGATCGAAGGCGACGACGCTGCCGCTGATACTGTTGCGGGTGGTGTCGTTGCCGGCGACGATCAGCAGCAGAATGTTGCCCCGCAGTTCGGCCCGGGGCATCTCGCGCGTCTCCGGGCATCTGGCCAGCATGGACAGCAGGTCGTCGCCCTCCGGCGCCCTCAGCCGCTCCTCCCAGATCTGATCGAAGGCGCCGAGGCATTCCTGCATGACGCGCAGCTTGTCCGCCAGGGTAGGAAAGCCGGGACTGCCCGGCAGCGCCACGACGGCCTCGGACCAGCGGATCAGGTCGCGTGAACGCGCCTGCGGAAAGCCGAGCAGCAGCGCGAGCGTCCGCGCGGTCAGTTCGACGGAGACGCGATCGACCCAGTCGAAGACTTCGCCGATGGGCAGTTCGTCCAGGATCTCCGCCGACCAGCTCCGCAGACAGGCGGCCATGGCGACCAGGCGATCATTCGAGAAAGCCGGCGCGATCACCTTGCGCTGCTCCGTGTGCCGCGGTGGATCCATGGCGATGAAGGAGGGCAGGAATTGCGGGTCGTCGGGATGCGAGAGGATCGAGATGCCGCCATTGCCGTGGTCCGAGGAGAAGGTGGCAGGATCCAGCTCGACAGCCTCGATGTCGCGCGCGCGCGTGACTGACCAGTAGGCACCGAACAGGCCCCTGGCGCAGTGGTGCACCGGCGATTCCCGGCGCAGTCGCTCGAAATACCGTGGGGCAAGCCCCAGCTGGAACAGCCCCGGCTGCGCCACGTCGATCGCGTCGATCGGCAGCGTTGCAAGCTGGGCTTCGTAGTACTCCGAAGTCTTCGGGCTGATCGCGATTTCACTCATGAGGGACTTCCTACGGTCGGAAGTCCCTGAGTGCCTGGCTGCCGCTACGTGCCAGTTTCAGCAAGACGGCGTGTGTTACGCGCGCAACCCAGACCACGAGATGCGCCTATCAGGCGCAGAAGCGACACGATCTCCATCGTGAGCGCCCCGCGGCTTCAGATGCCCCCATCTCAGATGAACGTCAGAAGCCGACGCGGATTGCCAACCATGATGGCCTCGATCTCGGCCTGCTGCCATCCTCGCTTCCGCATATGTGGCAGGACCTTGTTCTGGATATGGGCGTAGCCGTGCCCGCCCCATTCGCTGAACTGGATCGTGTGACAGATGTCATGGCTGATCACGACCTGGTCGAGATGCCCGCGATCGATCACACGGCGGATGGTGCGCAGGCGCATGCCGTCATTCGGCATGTCGATGTCGGAATGCGCGTAGTAGGTGTTCTCCTGCCCGAACAGGTCCCATTCCAGGATCACGCCGGCATCGGCCAGGCGGAACAGCCGGTCGTCGTCGAAGATCGTGCGGTCGATGTGATCGATGATGGTCCGCGACAGGTCCGCGCCGTGTTCGCGCAGGAATTCCACCAGCAGCCAGGGATGATCCTCATGCCGCGCCGGATGGATGGTGAGCGACGCGCCGGTTTCCTGCTGCGCGATGACGGCACCGGCCAGCACGCGCCTTTCCAGATCCGTCCAGGGCCATTCGCAGCCGATCTCGCCGACGATACCCGCCCGGACATCGGTACCCCAGGCGCCCTGCTGGACCTGGTCGATCATCTCCTTCGCGAAGCTGTCGATGCTGCGGTCGTGGTTCGCCGGATCCTGGTAGGAATGGACGTAGTGCCCGCAGCCCATGACGATATGCGCGCCGGTTTCCCGCGCCACCTGCGCCAGCCCCTCCGGGTCTGGCTCCAGACCGCCGATCGTCAGCTCCACCACCGTCTTGCCACCGGCATCCACCATCTCGCGCGTCGCGCGCGCCGCGACGGCGCGGTCCTTCTGGGTGGTGTTGCGGATATCCGCGACATGGCTGTTGAGCAGGTCCCAGTACTGTCCCGGCTGTGGCCCGCCCGTGAGACCCGGCTGGCGCTTGTCGGGATGGGTGATGTTCCAGATCAGATGCTCGTGCATCAGGGTCGGGCCAAGCTCGGCCGGGTCGACCAGTCCGAGCACGGTCTGGGCCTTGCCCCGCATCGCGTCGCGCGTCAGGCGCATGCCTGTCTCTCCTTGTTTGAAGTGCATCAGGCCCAGCGGACATTCCAGGGATAGCTGGAGGCACTTTTCAGGAAGCCGGTCAGCCTGGCATCGTAGGCGGTGCGGATGAAGTAGCGGCCGAGCGGCACCACCGGCACCTCGCGGAAGGATTCCTGCTGGATGTCCTCGGCGATGCGCGCCTGCTCCGCCTCGGTTGGCGCCTGCAGCCACTGCGCCGCCAATTCCTCGACCCGGGCATTCTCGTACCAGCCGAACCAGCCGCGATCCCCCTGCCCGCGCAGGATCGGGCTGGTCGCCGGGTTGAGGATGGAGGGGCTTGGCCACCAGGTGTGGAAGATGGACCAGCCGCCGCGTGCGATCGGTTCCTTGCTGACGCGGCGCTGCACCACGGAACCCCAATCGGTCTCCACCAGCTCGACATTCATGCCGAGTCGGCTGAGCAGGTCAGCGGTGACGAGGCCGAAGGGGGCGATGCTCGGCAGGTCACTCGGGTTGATGATGACGACCTTCTCGCCGTTGTAGCCGCCATCGCGCAGCATCTGCTTGGCACGTTCGAGATCGGGTGGATTGCCGCGCAGCTCGGCCGGCTTGGTCTCGCGGCCATAGGGGGTGCCGCAGGGCCACATGGAATGGCATTCGGTGAAGATCTCGGGATCGTTGCCGGTGATCGCGCGCAGATAGTCATCCTGCTTCGCCGCGTAGAGAATCGCGCGCCGCACCGCCACCTTGTCGAACGGCGCGTGCAGCTGGTTGAAGCGGAGCGTGCCGATGTAGCCGGCAGGATCGTTCACCGCGACCCGCAGGTTGCGGCTGCGCCGCAGCAGCGGCGTGAGGTCGGGGTTCACCTGATCCCACCAATCCACCTCGCCCGCCTGCAACGCCGCCGCGGCTGTGGCGCTGTCCGGCATGACGTGCCACTCGATGCGCTCGAAATGCGCCACCTTGCCACCCGTGGTGTTCGCCGCGGGCTCCTGGCGCGGCACGTAGCCGTCGAACCTGGCATAGGCGACCCGGCTGCCGGAGATGTATTCGTCCTTCAGGAAGCGATAGGGGCCGGAGCCCACCATCTCCGTCACCTGACGGAAGGGGTCGGTCCGCGCCAGCCGCTCCGGCATCATCAGCGGCATGTTGGAGGCCGTCTTGCCGATGGCGGAGAGCAGCATCGGGAAGGGACTGCGCAGGCGGATGCGCAGCGTGCGGTCATCCGTCGTGCCCCATTCCCCCACCGCGGCGGCGAGGGACTGGCCGAAGACGTCGCGCCGGCTCCAACGTTGCAGGCTCGCGATGCAGTCGCGCGCCAGCACGGGTTCGCCGTCGTGCCAGCGCAGCCCCTCGCGCAGGCGGATGGTCCAGGTCAGCCCGTCATCGGAGACGCTGTGCCCCTCGGCCATCTGCGGGCGGATGCGGTCGGCATCGTCCGTGCCGTACAGCGTGTCGAACACCGTATAGCCATGCACCGATGTCACGGCCGCCGTCGTCCAGACAGGGTCGAGCGCCGTCAGATTGGCCTGCGGCACGAAGCGCAGCACGCGCGGGTCGTTGCGCTGGGCACGTGCGGGCGCGATGCCCGCTGCGACCAGTCCGGCGGATGTGGCGATGAAACGGCGTCGCTCCATGGGCTGGTCTCCTTGGATGGCAGGGGCTCAGGCGCGCGGCAGCAGCGCGGCGCGCGCCTCGGCGAAATCGGCCACGGCCGCGGCCAGGCGGTCGATTTCCGCCTCGCCCACCGGCAGGCTCAGCGCGATCATGCCGCGCCGCGCGAGGTAGATGCCGGCCGCGAGCATGTCGAAGAAGAACAGTTCGCGGAGCGCCTCCTCCTCCGCGGTCGGCGGCATGGGCCGCTCGATAGGACCGGCGCGGAACTGCGCCGTGGCCATCGAGCCGATGCCGGAGAAATGCATCGCGGTGCCGCAGCCCGTCAGGATGCCGTTCAGCCGCGCGCGCATCGCCTCGCCGCGCGCGAACAGCGCCTCCGCCGCCTCGGCGGTGAAGATGTCGCCCAGCGCGACCTTGCCGGCAGCCATGGAGAGCACGTTGTTGTTGAAGGTGCCGGCATGGGCGATCTGGCCATCGAACAGCCCCATGATGTCGGCGCGGCCCCCGAAGGCGCCGAAGGACATGCCCCCCGCCATGTACTTGCCGAGCGTGGTGAGGTCCGGCGTGATGCCGAGCCGCGCCTGCATGCCGCCGGCGCTCATGCGCGAGGTCATCACCTCGTCGAAGATCAGCACGCTGCCCGCCTCGGTCGTGGCGGCGCGGAGTGCGGCAAGGAAATCGGGCCGGGCCGGGATGCAGCCGCCGCTGCCCAACATCGGCTCGACGATCACGGCGGCCAACCGCGCCGCATGTGCGCGGATCAGCGCGACCGCGCCCTCCGTGTCATTGTAATCGGCCATCACGAAGGGGAAGGGCACGGTGGCGGGGTTGGTGCCGGACAGCGGAAACAACAGGACGCCGCCATGGTAGCCGCCCCGGAAGGCGAGCACCGCCTCGCGTCCAGTGAAGGCGCGCGCGGCGGTCAGCGCCATCAGATTCGCCTCCGTGCCGCTATTGGTGAAGCGAACCAGATCGACCGAGGGGAAGCGGCCGCAGATCAGGCCGGCCAGGGAGGTCTCGGCCGCGCCCACCGCGGCGAGGTTGAGGCCGCGCCCGAGCGCGTCGCGCACCGCATCATGGATACGCCGTTCGGAATGGCCGAACAGGCCGGCGGTGTATTCGCCGCAGAGGTCCAGATAGTCGCGGCCGTCGATGTCGCGCAGATGACAGCCCTCGCCCGATTCCATGGCGGTCGGGAAGGGCCCGTACATCAGCACGGTGCGGGAATTGCCGCCGGGCATGACCTCGCGCGCCCGCTCATGCAGGGCGCGGCTGGCGGGATGCGCGGCGACATACTCCTCCCGCGCCTCCGCCAAAGCAGAGGCGAGGTCGCTGTTGCGGAGCTGAACGGCCGCGCTCATCGGCCCAGGCCTTGGTGGCCCAAACCTGGATGGCGGACACTTCGGCAAGGGGCGCAACGGGGCATGGTCGGTCTCCGACGGCTTGCGGGAAACGCACTTGCGGCTTGGCGACTTGCAGCCAACATCAATAGGATGAGCCCCAAGGATCAGGCGGCTGTGCCAGCAACGATGGAAATGTGATCACATAATGTCAGAAAGTGCCATCGCATTTTTTGCGTCGTCGGAGGAGCTTGGTCTGCCGCTGGAGGAGATGGCCTATCGTCGCCTGCGGGAGGCGCTGGTCAGCGGCGCCGTCCTGCCGGGGGACCGGTTGTCGATCCGCGGGGTCGCGGCCTCGCTCGGCGTCAGCGCCATGCCGGCGCGCACGGCGCTGCGGCGCCTAGCCGCGGAACAGGCGCTGGACATGCTGCCATCCGGCACCGCCGTGGTGCCGCGGCTGACCCGGGCCGGCTTCGCCGAGCTGAGCGCGGTGCGGGCGGAGCTGGAGCCGCTCGCGGTGCGGCTGGCAGCGGCCCATCTGACCGATGCGGATCGGGATCTGTTGGCGACGCTCGTGGCGGCCCATGACGCAGCCAGGGCGGATGCGGATGCGGCGCAGGCGGCCGACCGCGAATTCCTGTTCCGGATCTACCGCGCCGCGCGCGCGCCGCTGCTGCTGGGCCTGATCGAGACGCTGTGGCTGCGACGCGGGCCATTGTTCCGTTCCGTGGGCGCGCTCGTCGCAGCCGCCGGCGGCTTGCGCCACCACCACGGGGCCATACTGGAGGCATTGCGCGCCGGCGACGGCGAGACCGCCGCGGCGCTGCTGCGCCGCGAGATCGAGGAGGCGACGCGCTTCATCCAGTCCACGGCGCGGTTCGAAGGCGACGATACGGCGGCAGAGCGGCTGGCGGCGATCGGCAGGGCCGGACGGGACCCGGATTCCACCGCGCCGGTGTCGCTGTCACAGCATCGCGGCAGGACCAAACGGCCGGCCTGACCTGCCCTGACCGGCCCCGTTGATCCCGCCTTCGGCGCCGGCATGGGCCTGGAGCGCAACCACGGATGCCTCTTTTCATCTCGACATATTAGAATATGCGAATATATAAAGTGAACACCCGTTCGCTGGAGGGTCCCGCCATGGTCAAAATCGGTCCGCTGGATCGTGCCGCCCGTTTCGTGCTGGGCGCCGCGCTGCTCGTCCTGCCCTTCGTGCTGCCGGGGCTGTTCGCCCCGCTCGGCCCGTGGCGCTTCGCCGTGGTGACCGTCGGCGCCGTGCTGTTCGGCACTGCCCTGTTCCGGATCTGCCCGGCCTATATGCTGTTCGGCATCCGCACCTGCGCGACCGGCAAGGCCTGACATGGCAGCCACCGACTTCACCCCCGTGGCCTCGCTTCTCGGCGGCGGGCTGATCGGCGCGTCGGCGGTGATGCTGATGGCCGCCCAGGGTCGTATCGCCGGCGTCAGCGGCATCGCGGTGCGGCTGTTTCCGCCCTATGCCGATGGTGAACTTGCCGGACGGATCGCCTTCATCCTTGGCATCGTGATGGCGCCACTGGTCGTCCTGCTCGCCACGGGCGCGGCGCCGGTGCCGACCATCGAGGCGGGACCCGCGCTGCTCGCCCTTGCGGGTCTTCTGGTCGGCTTCGGCGCGGTCTGGGGCAATGGCTGCACCTCCGGCCATGGCGTCTGTGGCCTGTCGCGGCTGTCCCTGCGCTCGCTGGTCGCCACGCTCACCTTCATGGCGACCGCCATGTTGACCGTCTTCCTCACCCGCCACCTGCTGTGAGGCTGAACATGTCCATCCTCGCGCAATTCGCCATCGGCCTGGTCTTTGGCCTCGGCCTCGTCATCGCCGGCATGTCAGACCCCGCGAAGGTGCTGAACTTCCTCGACCTTGCCGCGATCCAGACCGGCGGCTGGGACCCGAGCCTCGCCTTCGTGATGGCAGGCGCCATCGCCGTCACCTTCATCGGCTTCAAGCTGGTGCTGCGGCGCCCGCAGCCGATCTTCGGCGGCAAATTCCACCTGCCCCCGGCGACCGGGATCGATGCGCGCATCGTCGTCGGCCCCGCCATCTTCGGCCTGGGCTGGGGGCTCGCCGGCTTCTGCCCCGGCCCGGCCTTTACGGCGCTGACCACGGGCGGCAGCGCGGCGCTGATCTTCGTCGCGGCCATGCTGGCCGGAATGGTGGGCGCGCGCTGGCTCGCGAGCCGCCCAGCCACGTTTACACCAGCCACCCCACGCGGCTGACGAACGGGACGCCCGCTTTCTCACCCCCCTGCACGGAAGGGGGCATCAACGCCTGGCGTCCCTCAGGCCGCCTTCGCCGCGGCCCGGGCCATCAGCTTCTCTTCCTCGGTCCAGACCTTGCGCTCGCGCTTTTCCTGCGGCTTGACCTCCTTGACCGGCCCGCCGCCCAGCACGGGCGGGCGCTTGGTCGAATGCCGCGCCGCTTCCGAATGCCAGGGGTGATCCGCCTGCACGGTCAGGGGGCGGCCGATCTCCCGCTCCACATCCCGCAGCCAGGCGCGCTGCTCGGCATCACAGAGCGTGATGGCGAAGCCGCTGCGGCCCGCGCGGCCGGTACGGCCGATGCGGTGGACATAGCTTTCCGGCAGGCTCGGCAGGTCGTGGTTGAAGACATGGGTGACGGTATCGACGTCGATGCCGCGCGCGGCGATATCCGTGGCCACCAGCACCTGCACATTCGCGGCCCGAAAAGCCTCCAGCGCGCGTTCCCGCTGGCCCTGGGATTTGTTGCCGTGCAGCGCCTCGGCAGTGATGCCCGCCTCGGTGATGAAGGCGCAGACCTCGTTGGCGATGTTCTTCTGCAGGGTGAAGACCACCGCCTGGCCCATCCCCGGCTCGCGCAGCAGCGCCAGCAGCGCCGCCTTCTTGTCCGCCGCATCGACGAACATGACCGATTGCTCGATCCGGTCGACGGTGGTCGAAGGTGGGGCGATCTCGACCTTCAGCGGATCGCGCAGCAGGCTCTCGGCCAGCGCGGCGATGGTCTTGGGCATGGTGGCGGAAAACAGCAGCGTGTGCCGATCCTTCGGCAGCGTCGCGACGATGCGTTCGATCGGCTTGGCGAAGCCCATGTCGAGCATCTGGTCCGCCTCATCCAGCACCAGCGCCTCCAACCGCGACAGGTCGCACAGGCCCTGCTCCATCAGGTCCAGCAGCCGCCCCGGCGCCGCGACGATGATATCGACACCGGGCTTGAGCGCATTGACCTGATGGACCTGGCTGACGCCGCCGAAGATCGTGGTCACGCTGAGCGGCAGATGGCGCCCAAAACTCGCAAAACCGTCCGCGATCTGGGAGACCAGCTCGCGCGTCGGCGCCAGCACCAGGACGCGGGCGCCACCCTGCGGCGCGGGCCGCGGCGTCGCGGCCAAGCGATGCAGCAGCGGCAGCGCGAAGGCGGCGGTCTTGCCGGTGCCGGTCTGCGCCATGCCCAGCAGGTCGCGGCCCTCCAGCAGCAGCGGGATCGACTGGGCCTGGATCGGGGTGGGGGTGGCGTAGCCTGCCTCGCCCAGCGCGCGCAGCAGCGGCGGCGCGAGGGACAGGTCGGCGAAGGTCATGGACATGGTCAAGCGGCGCCTCCGGCGCTCGAAAAGGCTGCGCCGGTTGAGGCTTCGCGTGTTGGGAAGGCGCGCCTTTACGGGCGATGCTGCACTGCGTCAACGCCGAAGGCCGGGGGGCTGCCCCGCGCGCCCCACCTACGCCTGCTTGCGGTCGATCAGCCCCTTACGGATCTTCCGGCCGCGCTGGATGCGGTCCTCGATGAACCCCGCCTCGCCCCAGCGCACGGCGCGGCCCAGCGCCTGGGCGTCTTCGGTGAAGCGGGCAAGCATTTCCAGCAGCGCCTCCCGGTTGTTCAGGAAGACGTCGCGCCACATGGTGGGGTCGCTGGCGGCGATGCGGGTGAAATCCCGGAAGCCGGAGGCGGCGAATTTCAGCACCTGCTCCTTCGTCTCCTCCGCCAGGTCATCGGCGGTGGAGCAGATGGTGAAGGCCAGCAGATGCGGCAGGTGGCTGACGATGGCCACCACCTTGTCATGCGTCGCCGGGTCCATGGTCTCGATCATGCTGCCGCAGCGGCGCCACAGCTCCCGCACCTTCTCGACCGCCTCTGGGTCGGTTTCCGGCAGCGGGGTCAGGATGGTGTAGCGGCCCTGGAACAGCTCCGGGAAGCCGGCATCGGGGCCGGAGAATTCGGTGCCCGCCATGGGATGCGCCGGCACCAGATGCACGCCCGGCGGCAGCAGCGGGCCGAGGTCCCGCAGCACGCTCATCTTGGTGGAGCCGACATCGGTGACGATGGCGCCCGGCTTCAGATGCGGCGCCACCTGCGCCATCACCGCCGCATTGGCGCCGACCGGCACGCAGAACACCACGCAATCGGCACCCTCCACCGCCTTGGCGGCATCGGCCTCTACCACATCGGCGATGCCGAGTTCCCGCACCCGGTCCAGCGTCGCCGGAGTCTTGGCATGGGCCACCACGGTCCGGGCCAGGTCGCCGCGCTGCTGCGCGACGCGGGCGATGGAGGAGCCGATCAGGCCAACGCCCAGCAGGCAGAGCCGGTCAAAAAGTGGCTCAGCCATTCTTGCTGAACGCGGTCAGCGCCTCGATCACCATCTGGCATTCCTCGACATTGCCGATGGTGATGCGCAGGCAGGCCGGCAGGCCGTAGCCGCCCATGGCGCGCACGATCAGCCCGCGCCCGCGCAGATGCGCATCCGCCGCCTTCGCCCGCTCCGCCCCACCGAAATCGACCAGCAGGAAATTGCCCTCGCTCGGCCAGACCTTCAGCCCGGCCGCTTCCAGTGCCGCCGCCACCTTGCCCCGCCATTCGGTGTTGTGGGCGACGGAGGCCTCGATCCAGCCCGGCTCCGCCAGCGCCGCGATGCCGGCCGCCATGGCGGAGGCATTCACATTGAACGGCCCGCGCACCCGCGCCAGCACATCCACGATGGCCGGCGGCGCATAGGCCCAGCCCAGCCGCATGCCGCCCAGGCCGTAGATCTTGCTGAAGGTGCGGGTCATCACGGTGTTCGGGCTGGCATCCACCAGGCGCTGGCCCGGGTCGTAATCCGGCCGCCTCACATATTCCGCATAGGCGCTGTCCAGCACCAGCAGCACATCCTCCCGCAGCTGGCGCCGCAGGCGATCCACCTCGGACTGGGCCAGGATGCTGCCGGTTGGGTTGTTCGGATTGGCGAGGAACATCAGCCGGGTGCGCGGGCCGACCGCCGCCAGCAGCCCGTCCACATCCGCCGTCAGGTTCTTCTCCGGCACCTTGATGATCTGGCAGCCGGCCCAGCGGCCGGTGATGTCGTACATCATGAAGCCATGGGCGGACATCACCAGCTCCGTCCCCTCCCCGCCATAGGCGAGGATCAGCAGGGCCAGCAGCTCGTCCGATCCATTGCCGCAGACGATCCGCGCCGGGTCCAGGCCGAAGCGCGCGCCGATCGCCTCCCGCAGCGCCGCGGCGCCGCCATCGGGGTAGCGATGTGCCTCCCGCGCCCCGGCCGCGATGGCGGCGATGGCGCCGGGCGGCGGGCCGAAGGCGCCCTCATTGGAGGAGAGCTTGATGATCCGGTTCACCCCCGGCACTTTCGATTCGCCACCGACATAGGGTTCCACCGAAAGGATGGACGGGCGCGGCATGACGGTCATGGCGGGGGATCCGGCTGAAAACAGGTATGGCTGAATAGACGCCACATCGCCTCGCGCCAAGCTTAGGGGGCCAAGGTTGCCCGCCGGGAAGACCCGCCCTATCTCTTGCCCCGCGCAACACCCCCGGGACCCATGAACGAGGCCCTCGCCCGCACGCCGCAGATCGACCACCAGCGCGCCATCTTCCCGGAAGGCCTGGCGCTGGATTCCGGGGCGGTGATCGCGCCCCTGGCCGTGGCCTATCGCAGCTATGGCAAGCTGAACGCCCAGCGCAGCAACGCCATCCTGGTCTGCCACGCGCTGACCGGCGACCAGTACGTTGCCGAGCGCCACCCCATCACCGGCAAGCCGGGGTGGTGGGAGGCGGTGGTCGGACCCGGCAAGCCGGTGGATACCGACCGCTTCTTCGTCATCTGCGCCAATGTGCTGGGCGGCTGCATGGGCTCCTCCGGCCCCGCCGAGCTGATGCCGTCCCAGACGGAGCCGACGCCTGGCGCCAGCCGGCCCTACGGCACCGATTTCCCCTCCATCACCATCCGCGACATGGTCCGCGCCCAGAAGCTGCTGGTGGACCATCTCGGCATCCCGCGCCTGCTGGCCGTGGTTGGCGGGTCGATGGGCGGGATGCAGGTGCTGGAATGGGCCGCGACCTATCCGGAGATGGTGGTGGCCGCCGCCCCCATCGCCTGCGCCGCCTATCACTCCGCCCAGAACATCGCCTTCCATGAGGTCGGCCGCGCCGCCATCCATGGCGACCCCGACTGGCTGGGCGGCCGCTACTGGGAGGATGGGCGCATCCCTGCCAAGGGCCTGTCGGTGGCCCGGATGGTCGCCCACATCACCTATCTGTCGGAGGCCGCACTCGGCCGAAAGTTCGGCCGCCGGCTGCGCGGCGCCTCCGCCCTGACCTTCCTCGAGGATGTGTTCGAGGTGGAAAGCTACCTGCGCTACCAGGGCAGCACCTTCGTCCACCGCTTCGACGCCAACAGCTACCTGACCATCACCCGCGCCATGGATTATTTCGACCTGGCCTCGGAGCATGGTGGCGACCTGCCGGCGGCCTTCCGTGGCACCAGCACCCGCTTCCTCGTCGCCTCCTTCAGCAGCGACTGGCTGTTCCCGACCGAGGAATCCCGGGCGCTGGTCCGTGCGCTGAACGCGGCGGCGGCCAATACCTCCTTCGTCGAGATCGCCACCGACAAGGGCCATGACGCGTTCCTGCTGGACGAACCGGTCTTCCACCGGGCGCTTGGCGGCTTTCTGCGCGGGGCGGCGGAACGGGTGGGCGTCTGACAACGGCGGCACCCCTCCGTCGCATCTCCCTCTGTTCATCGGCCATAAGTCTGACCTATAAACCCAACTGACATCTCCGGCAGAGACCGGCGAGGAGGGTGGATGCGGATCCGGACTACTGGCCTGGCGGCGCCGCGGGCCTCATCGTGATGGGCGTGACGGCTCCCCAGACGATCGCCCAGAAGATCATCGCCGCGCATTGCGGGCGGGATCACGTCGAGGTCGGCGAATACGTCACCGTCACCCCCGACTACACCGCCTGCCAGGAGCTGTTCTGGCCCGGCCATAAGCGCAATCTGGAGCGCATCGGCGTCGACCGCATTCCCCGCCCGGACAAAGCGGTGATGGTGATCGACCACTCCACCTCCGCCGCCATGGGCTCCCACCACCACGAAACGCACCGCACGCTGCGCGACTGGTGCGCGCAGCAGGGCATCGAGAATTTCTTCGGCCCCGGCAACGGCCTGCGTCACCTGGTGCTGACGGAACGCGGCTTCGCCCGGCCCGGCACGCTGATTTTTTCGGATGAGGGCAACATCGCCTCCATCGGCGCGCTGGGCGCGCTGAACCTGCCGATCTCGACGGAGGTGATCGTTGCCATCATCCAGGATGGCAACTGGATCGCCGTGCCCCCCTCCGCCCGCATCACCCTGACCGGGCAGCTGGGCTTTGGCGTGACGGCGCGGGACGTGATCCAGACCATCCTGCGCGACTGCGCCGGCGATGGCCGGCTGCTGCAATGCTGCGTGGAATTCGATGGGCCGGGGCTCGCCACGCTCAGCCTGGACGACTGGCAGACGCTGCTCGCCTCGCTGTTCCATTCCGGCGCCTATACCGGGATCATGACCCCCGACGACCGCGTGCTGGATTACGTCCGCGCGCGGGATGCGGGCCGGCCCTGGCAGGTGGTGCGGGCCGATCCGGGCGCCGTCTATATGACGGAGCTGACCTACGACCTCTCGGCCATCACGCCGATGGTCACGCTGCCGCCGGATGCGCATGGCGCGGTGCCGGTGGCGCAGGCGGAAGGCCAGCGCATCGACCAGGCCACCATCGGCTTCTGCTCCAACGGCCGGCTGGACGACCTGCGGGAGGCGGCGCGGCTGCTGCGTGGCCGCAAGGTCGCGTCGCATGTCACGCTCTACGTCACGCCCGGCAGCCGCGGCGTCTATGTGGAGGCGGCGAAGGAAGGGCTGCTGGGGGATCTGGCGGAAGCCGGCGCCACCATCCTCGCCCCGGGCTGCACCACCTGCTGGGGCTATCAGGGCGTGCTGAACGCGAATGAGGTGCTGATCTCCACCCAGCAGTTCAACTATCAGGGCCGCAATGGCGACCGCACCTCCCGCGTCTTCCTGGCGGGGCCCGCGGTGGTCGCGGCCTCGGCCATTGCCGGTCGCATCACCGATCCCCGGCCGATGCTGGCGGAGGCTGCGCCATGACCGCCCCCACCGGCCGCGTCTGGAAATTCGGCGACGACGTGCATGGCGATGACGGCATCATCGAGTTCGCCATCATCCGCGACAGTTTCGGCAAGGAATTCGACGAGGACGCGCTGCGCGCCATGTGCTTCCGCCGGCTTCGCCCGGAATTCCCGGCCGAGGTGCGCAAGGGCGATATCGTGGTCGGTGGCCGCAACTTCGCGCATCACAACCATGTCGAGGTCAGTGTCGCCATGCGCGCCTCCGGCATCGCCGTGGTGGTGGTGGAATCCTGCGATTCCGGCTTCCTGCGCCGCGCGCTGAACCACGGCCTGCCGGTGATGATCTGCCCCGGCATCCATGCCAGTGTCGAGGACGGCGAGGTGATCTCCGCCGATCCCGCGACGGGCCTGGTGACGCTGCCCGATGGGCGCGCATTAACGGCGCGGCCGTTTTCCGAGCGCATGGTGCAGATATGGCAGGCGGGCGGCTCGATCCCGCTTCTGGAACGCGAATTCGCCGCGCGCCGCGCGGCGCAGGTTTGAGGGAGGTCGAACGAAGATGCTCACCCGTCGCAGCACGATCCTGGCCGGCGCCGCCCTGCTGGCCACGCCCGCCCTCGCACAGACCTTTCCCGACCGGCCGGTGCGCCTCGTCGTCGCCTATCCGCCCGGCGGCAATGTGGACTTCACCGCGCGGCTGCTGACGCCGGCGATGAGCCAGGCGCTCGGCCAGCAGGTGGTGGTGGACAACCGCGCCGGCGCCGGCGGGATCGTGGGGACGGAGGCCGTGGCCCGCGCGCGGCCGGATGGCCATACCATCCTGATCACCGGCACCGCCCCCGTCTCCATCTTCCCTGTGGCGATGGAGCGTCTGCCCTATGATCCGCTGCGGGATTTCGCGCCGATCGGCATGGCCTATCGCGTGCCGATCGTGATGATGGTCTCGAAGGACATGACCGCGCGCACGCTCGCCGATTTCGTCGCGCAGTCCAAGGCGACGCGCGGCGGCCTTTCGGCGGGCACCGCCGGCATCGGTTCCGGTGCGCATCTGGCCATCGAATTGTTCAACGCCGGCACGGATGCCGGGCTTGTGCATGTGCCCTATCGCGGCACCGGCCCGGCGCTGAACGACCTGATCGCCGGCACCATCCCGGTGGTGTTCGACCAGTTGTCGAGCGCCCTGCCGCTGCATGCCGATGGCCGCGCGCGCATCCTGGGCATTGCCTCCGCCACCCGTTCCCCCTTGATCCCGGATGTGCAGACGCTGCGCGAGGCCGGGATGGTGGAGGCGGAGTTGAGCACCACGCTCGGCTTTCTCGCCCCCGCCGGCACACCGGCTGAGGTGGTGGAGAAGCTGCGCGCCGCGCTCGCCACCGCCCTGTCGGATGCCACCGTGCGCCAGCGCCTGATGAGCCTGGGCGCGGAGATCCCGGCGGAGATCACGCCGGCACGCTATGGCGCCGTGGTGCGGGAGGAGCTGGACATCTACCGGCGCGCCGTGCGGCTGGGCAATGTGAAGCTCGAATAGCGCCCGCTTTCTACGGCCCTGGGCGCGCGCTCAGGGCCGGACGAAGGGGGTGATCTGGCCCGCCGCCGCCAACTCCGCCACCGTGCCGTACAGCACCCGGTCCGGCCGGTACCGGAACATCATGAAATCCGCCCGCGGCTTGCTGCCATAGTCGGTCCTGAACTTGGTCCAGAAATCGGCGCAGTCGGTCTTCATGATGAATTCGCCATGGTTGGGATCGTAGAGCAGGACGACCCCCTGCTTGGCGAAGTACAACACCCCCAGCGCATGGATCATGCTGCCATCGGGCGCCATGATGCGCCCGGCGCGCAGCGACATGCCCTGGCGGGTGATGAACAGGAAATAGGCGGGATTGGCCTCCGCCGCCGGGGCGGCCCTGATCCGCGTATCCGGATCGGCGGCATTGACCCAGTCCTTCCATCTGGGACTGGTCGGAAAGAAGCGGCCCTGACCCTGGTTGAGCGACTGGTCGGTGAAGAAGGCGCTGTAGACGGTGGCGGAGGAAATCACGTCATCCAGGGCGCAGAGTTGCACACAGGTGCGGTTACGCGCATGGCGTGTCGCCAAGCCCGAATGACTGGCGATTTCCGTCATCCGGGCGGTGCAGCGCGTCGCGTTGATGGCGATGCCGGCGGGCGTGGCGGCTTCTGCCACCAACAGCTTCAGCCAATCGAAGACCAGCGTCAGGCAAAGGCCCGTGGACCCTGGCGGCAACACCACCGCGGACTTTCCCAGCAGCCCATAGGGCATGACCCTGGCCTCTCCCGCTCACCGCCTGATGCGGTTTCGGGAAGCATGATCCGGTCCCCTGCTTACAGCAATATTTTTCGAATCCAGTACGAATGGACCGGACCTCAGGCCGCCGCGTTGTTCTGCGCGGTGGCGCTGACGATGCGGCCATCCTCCATCGCCACCACCCGGTCGGCGATATCCAGGATGCGCGGGTCGTGCGTCACCAGCAGGATCGGCACGCCGCGCGACTTCGCCAGGTTGCGCAGAAGCTGCACCACCTCATGCCCGCTGGCCTTGTCGAGCGCCGCGGTGGGCTCGTCCGCCAACACCAGGCCAGGCTCCCCCGCCAGGGCGCGGGCGACGGAGACACGCTGGCGCTGGCCGCCTGAAAGCTGGGCCGGCAGCTTGTCCAGATGGTCGGCCAGCCCGACCAGGGTCAGCAGCTCCGCCGCGCGATCCAGCCGCTGGCGGTCCGACATCCCCGCCTCCAGCTCCAGCGCCATCGCCACGTTCTGACGCGCGGTCAGGAAGCCCAGCAGGTTGTGGCTCTGGAAGATGAAGCCGATGCGCCGGCGCAGCCGCACCCGCGCCGCCTCCCCGGCCTCGCGCAGCTCCTGCCCCAGCACGCGGGCGCTGCCCTCCTGCATACCGCGCAGCGCGCCGATCAGCGTCAGCAACGTGGTCTTGCCGCTGCCGGAGGGGCCGGTCAGCAGCACGATCTCCCCGGGCGCCACCGTCAGACCCACGTCGCGCAGCACCGCCTTGCGCAACTCGCCCTCGCCATAGGCGAAGGTGATGCCGCGCAGTTCCACGGGGGCTTCCACGGGGCCCATCAGAACATGTCCGCCGGATTGGCGTCCCGCAGCTTGCGCATCGCCAGCAGCCCGGCCACCGCGCACATGGTGAAGATCATCAGGAAGACGGTGGTGGCGCGCGGCACATCCATGGCCAGCGGCAGGAAGGTGGCGCCGCCGACCAGGTCGTAGAGCAGGATGGACACCAGCATGCCCGGCACGAAGCCCCCCACCGCCAGGATCAGCGCCGCCCCCAGCACCACCTGGCCGAGATAGAAGTTGGAATAGCCCATGGCCTTCAGCGTCGCGTATTCCTTCAGATGCCCGGCGATGTCGCTGAACAGGATCTGGTAGACGATCACCATGCCGACGATCAGACCCATCAGGCTGCCGAAGGAGAAGATGAAGCCGATCGGCGTCGCCTCCTCCCAATAGGCACGCTCATGCGCGTCGAGCTGCGCCTGGGTCAGCACCATCACATCGGGCGGCAGGATCTCCTGCAAGCGGCGCTGCGTCGCCAGCACGTCGCTGCCTGGCCGCAGCCGGATGGCAACGAGGTCGATGGAGGACACCAGCCGCTCCTTCACCACGCGCCGGAAATTCACATCCGACAGCACCAGATTGCCATCCGCGCCGAAGGAGGGGCCGATCTCCACCAGCCCGACCACCTCCATGTCGCGATTGCCGACCTGCACGCCAAAGGGGCCGCGCTGCGCCAGGATGTCCGCCACAGGGCCGAATTCGGGGCGGGAACGGCCATCGAAGGCCACCGTATCCGGCCGGCGCAGCGCGCCGATCAGCGGGGTGAGGCCCGGAAAATCCATCACCCCCGCATCGGTGTCCACGCCGATCAGCTGGATGGTGCGGCGGCTGCCATCGGCCGGGTTCCGCCAGGTGCTCTGCGCTAGGTAGATCGGCACGGCGCGCTCCACCTCCGGCAGGGCCAGCGCCTGGAAGGTGCGGGCGCGGGGGAAGGGTTCGGGGCGGAAGCTGGCGGTGGTCAGCGGATGCATCAGGAAAAGGTCGCCGCGCATGGCGCCGATCAGCGCCGTGGCGCTGTCGAACAGCGCGGCGCGGAAGCCGAGCTGCATGAAGACCAGCACGCAGGCGAACATGACGCCGGCGATGGCGGAGGCCAGCCGCGCCTTCTCCGACCACAATTGCCGCCAGGCCAGCCGCAGCGCCAGCAGGCTCGCGGCGGCGAAGCCCGGCGGCTGGCGGGCGGGGAGGACAGCGGCGCTCACGGCTGGATCGCCACCTGGACCTGCATGTTGGACCGCCGCGCCAGCGCCGCGACGCCGGCGGCATCCAGGGCGAGCCGCACCTCCACCGTTCGCGCATCCACCGCCGCCACCGGATCGGTGCTCGCCTGGGTGGTGCGGCGCACCTGCCAGCCGATCTCCCGCAGCGTCGCGGCGAAGCGGCGCGGCTCGCCGGGCACCAGGATTTCCGCGGCGGCGCCGGGGCGCAGGCGGGGCAGGTCGGTCTCGAAGACATCGGCGACGACATCCATCGCCGTCAGATCTGCCATCTCCAGCACGCCGTCGCTGCTCACCGCCTCCCCGGCCCGGGCGAGAATCCGCAGCACGGTGCCGTCGATCGGGGCGCGCAGCCGGGCCAGGGCGGCTTCCGCCTGGGCGCGGGCCAAAGCGGCCGAGGCGGCGGCGTATTCAGCCTCGGCCAAGGTGAGGTCCTCGGGGCGCGGGCCGAGCAGGCTTTCCAGCGCAGCCTCCGCCTCCGCCCGCTCGGCGCGGGCGCGGTTGGCGGCGAAGCGATTGCGCTCCGCGGTCGCCTCGGCGCCGGCACCGCTGCGCTCCAATCGCTCCGCCCGCTCGGCCTCGCGCCTTGCGCTGGCCTCGGCGTTGCGCAGGGCCTCAACGCGGGCGCGCTGGGCCGTCACCTCCGATTCGCGGCCGCCGGCACGGGTACGGGCCAGCCGCGCGGCCGCCTGGGCGAGCTGCGCCGCGGCCTGGGCCTGGGCCGCGTCCTTCAACCCCGCATCCTGGAATTCCGCCACCACCTGGCCGGCGCGGACCTGGCTGCCCTCCTCCACCAGCAGCCGGGCGATGCGCGGGCTTTCCTGCGCATTGCCGGGGGCGAGGCGGCGGATGCGCGAGGCCGGTTCCACCCGCCCCAGGGCGCCGACCCCGGCGGGGCCGGAAGGCGCCGCGGCGACCGGCGCTGGCGGCGCGGCGCCGCCACCCAGCGCCACATAGGCACCCCCGGCCACCACCAGCAGCAGGGCAAAGGTCAAAAGCTTGCCTCGGCGGGTCATCGGGCGGGTTCCAGCAGAAGGTCCAGGGCCTGGCGCACCGCGGCCAGCTCGGCCTCATCCATGCGGTAAAGGCCGAAGACATGCGACATGAACAGCCCATCCGTGGCGCACATGATCGCCTGGGCGGCGCCGGGTCGCAGCCCGTCCTGGGCCAGCGCCGTCCGCATCCGAGCGAAGACGTCGCGGATCGGGTCGAGCAGCGCGGGGTCGTGGTGGAAGGCGGCCAGGAAGACCGCCGCCGCGCGGTCCTGCAGCTCGCAGCCCGGCACCGCCGCGCCAAAGGCCCAGTCGAGCATGGCGCGGGCGGTGCGGCCCGGACCTTCGGGCTGGCTGGTCACCGCCGCCTCGAAATCCACCGCCATGGCTTCCGCCAGCCGGCCGAGCAGACCGGTGAGCAGCGCCTCCTTGGAGGCGAAATGGTACAGCAGCCCGCCCTTGGAAATGCCGGCATCGCGCGCCGCGGCTTCCAGCGTCAGGGCCGGCACGCCGCGCGCATGCACGATCGCCTCGGCGGCATCGAGGATGCGGGTGCGGGAATCGGGTTGGGAATCGACCATGCGGCTTTAGATGTACCGTCCGGACGGTAAGTCAACCGGCCAGACGGTACAGCGATCAGCCCTCGCTCGGCCGGACCCTCTAGCGGATCAGGCGCCCTCGGCCGGACCGTCTAGGATCAGGCGCCCTCGGCCGGGCGACGCCGCAGCACATCGACCGTCGCCTGCGCCGTGCTGGCGGCGAGTCCCAGGCGCTGCATGGCGAAATCGGCCATGCCGAGGGCGATCTCCCGCTCCCCCATCATCACCAGCCCGACTCCGGCCTCGGCCTCCAGCCAGACCGTCTCCGTGTCCGAATGGCTGCGCACCACGGTCTGGATATCGGGATTGGCCTGGCGGGCGAGGCGCAGCACCTCCCGCGCCTCCAGCGCGCCGGGCAGGGCCAGTACCAGGATGCGGGCGCGTTCGGGATGCGCGGCCTCCATCACCTCCGGCCGCGTAGCATCGCCCCAGATGGCGGGCACGCCTTCCGCCGCCAGCCGTTCGACCGCCGCGCGATCCTCCTCCATCACGATCAGCGGCAGGTGATGGCGGCGCAGCGCGCCGATGATGGTGGCGCCGACCCGGCCGGCGCCGACCACGATGGCGTGGTCGGTCAGCACCGGCCAGGGGACCGGCGGCGGGCGTGGGGCCGCAGCGGGCCTGCGGCCGGCAAGGCGACGTTCCAGGCCCGGCGCCAGCGCTTCCGCCGCCTTCAGCAGCAGGGGGGTGGCGATGATGCTGCCGATCGCGGCCATCAGCACCGGGCCGCGCACCGCCTCCGGCAGCAGGCCCTGGCGGATCGAGACCTCGGTCAGCAGGAAGGAGAATTCGCCGATCTGCGCCAGCCCCGCCGCGACCAGCAGGGCGATGCGCGGCGGCACCCGGAAGGCCAGTAGCAGCGCCAGGACGGAGCCGCCGATCACCAGGATAACGGAGGCCGTGGCCGCCAGCGCGGCCAAAGGCTGGTCCGCCACCTGGGTCAGGTCCAGCAGCAGCCCGACCGAGACGAAGAAGATGGCGGAGAAGATGCGCGTCAGCGGTGTGGCTTCCGCCGCCGCCTGATGGCCCACATCACTCTCCCCCAGCAGCACCCCGGCGAAGAAGGCGCCGAGGGCGAAGGACACGCCGAACAGGGAGGAGGCCAGCACCGCCACCCCCAGCGCCGCCGCCAGCACGGCCAGGGTGAACAATTCGCGGGACCCGGTCCGCGCCACCCATTGCAGCGCCCAGGGCAGCACCCGCCGCCCGACCAGCGCCATCAGCAGCACGAAGGCGGCGAGCGACAGTGCCGCCTGGCCGAGCCCCGCCAGCATCGCCACAGCCCCGGCGCCCACGCCGCCGGCCAACGCCGGCAGCAGCACCAAGGCGAAGACCACGACCAGGTCCTGCATCACCAGCCAGCCGAGCGCCAGCCGCCCGACCGGCCCGCCGAGCTTGCCGCGTTCCTCCAGCGATTTGGTGGCGACGGCGGTGGAGGAGATGGCCAATGCCAGGCCGAAGGCCAGGGCCGGCGCAGGTGCCAAGTCCAGCAGCCCGATGCCCACCAGCGCCCCCGCGCCCAGCGCGATGCCGATCTGCGCCACCGCCCCCGGCACCGCCACGCGCCAGACCGCCAGCAGGTCGGCGGGGCGGAAATGCAGGCCGATGCTGAACAGCAGCAGCGCCACGCCGACCTCCGCCATGGCGGAAACCATGCCGCGCTCGGCCACCGCCCCGGGCAGATAGGGCGCGATCAGCACGCCGGCGGCGATATAGCCGATCAGCGCCGGCAGCCGCAGCATGCGGGCGCCGGTACCAAAAATGAAGGCGAGCAGGATGCAGGCGACGATGGTCGCCAGCATGGGGTCTGGTCCGTGCGGCATGGCAACAGCATGCCGCGCCGCCGAAGCGTCGGATAGGGTGTCGCACCCCCGTTGTCGCCACGGCGGTGCCTTGCCAACATGCCGGCGATGCGCGCCCCCGACCCCCATGAACTCGCCTTCTCCCGCGGCACCATGCTCGCCTGGGACACCCCTGCCTCGCGCCCCGACGCGCCGGCGCTGCTGCTGCTGCACGGCGCATCCTGCGGCGCCTGGGTCTGGGCGGAGGGATTTGCGGGACGCCTGGCGGCCGCCGGCCATGCGGTCTTCGCCCCCGGCTTCAACCCGGGACCGCCTCAGGCGCCGGCCAGCCTGGCCGATTACGTGGCGGATGCCCGCGCCGCCTTGGCCGCGCTGCGGCGGCGCGTGGTGGTCATCGGCCATTCCCTCGGCGGGTTGGTGGCGCAGCGAATGCTGGATGCGCCCGAAGTCGCGGGCATGGCCCTGCTGGCGCCGGCGCCGCCGGAGGGGCTGGCCTGGGCCAATTGGCGCCTCGCCATGGCCGACCCGCCGCTGTGGCGCGCCGTGGCCCGGATGACGGAACCCGGCCCCGCCGATGCCGCGCCGCTGCGCCGCGCCTTCTTCGGCCCCGGCATGCCCGACGCGCTGGCGCAGAGCCATCTGGCGCGGCTGCGGCCTGAAAGCCGGCTGGCGCTGCTGGAGGCGCAGGCGCCACAGCCGGTGCCCTGCGCCTGGGGGCTCGGCAAGCCCGCGGTGGTCTTCGGCGGCCGGCGCGACCCGCTGGTGCCGCCCGATACGGTGGTGCGCACCGCCACCTGGCACGCCGCGCCCTTCGCGCTGCTGGACGGCATGGGACATGCGATGATGCTCGATCTGGGCTGGGAAAGCCTGGCGGATCGGCTGGGCTATTGGCTGGAGGACACCTACAGGTGACGGAAACGGTGCTGGTGACCGGCGGCTCGGGCGGCATTGGCCGCGCCATCGCGCAGCGCGCGGCGGAAGCCGGCTGGCGGGTGGTGAACCTCGACCTGCGCGCGCCCGAAACCCCTTTGCCCATCGAGGATTTCTTCGAATGCGACTTCGCCGACCTGGCGATGACGCGGGATGTGCTGGCGCGGGTCGTGGCGGCGCATGGGCCGACGCGGCTGGTGAACAATGTGGGCGTGGTGAAGCCGGCCTCGCTGGAGGAAACCTCGGTCGAGGACCTCACCACGGTGATGGAGGTGAATCTCCGCAGCGCGGTGCTGGCGGCGCAGGCGCTGCTGCCGGCGATGCGCGCGGCGGGCTTTGGGCGCATCGTCAACATCGCCTCCCGCGCCGCCCTGGGGAAGGAATTGCGCAGCGCCTATGGCGCATCGAAGGCCGGTCTGATCGGGCTGGCCCGGACCTGGGCTCTGGAACTCGCCGCCGATGGTATCACGGTCAACGCCATCGGCCCGGGGCCCATCGCGACGGAATTGTTCAAGCGCGCCAATCCCGACAACAGCCCCCGCACCCGCGCGATCATCGAGGGCGTGCCGGTGAAACGCCTCGGCACGCCGGAGGATGTAGCCAATGGCGTGCAGTTCTTCCTGGATGCGCGCAGCGGCTTCGTCACCGGGCAGGTGCTGTATGTCTGCGGCGGGCTGACGGTGGGCCTCGCGCCGGTCTGAAGCGCCGCGCTTCACGTCCGGCGGAGCCACGCGGCGCCGGGCGCCATGCCGCGTTATCGCCACGAACGGCAGGACAAGGATGCGGCGATGCGGGTGGCGATGATGGCGGCGGCGCTATGCGCCCTGGGTGGCGTGGCGCTGGCGCAGCCGATGCAGGACCCAACCACGGGCCTGTCCGTCACGCCGCCACCGGACTACCAGGCCAGCTCCGCCCCGGCCCGCGCGCCCTATGCCGCGATCTTCCGGGTGCGCCGGCCGGCGGACAGGGACACGGGCTGCCAGGTGGCCTTCGCGGAGGCGCCGCAGAATGCCGGGCTGAGCCAGGCGCAGTTGAACGAGACCATGCAGGCCCCGGAATGGCGCGAAACCGTGATCCGTACCATGTCCGCCCTCTATGACATCCAGCACCAGGAAACCTACCGGCAGGGGGATGTGGTGGGGCTGCTGATGGAGGGGATGATCCGCCCGCGCGACGGCATTCCCGCCCGCGCGCAGGAAATCCGCACCCTGTTCACCATTCTGGAAACCCCTCGCGGCCGCACCACCACCGTCTGCGTCGGCGAGGTGGACGGCTTCGCCGAGCGGCGGCCCGAATTCCTGGCCGTCGCGAAGGGCACCGAGCCGCCCCGCTGACCGGCCGCACGCGATCCCGGCGCGAGCCGGGCACCGGCTTGACAGCGGGCCGCCCGCGGTCCCTGATCCGGCCCATGATCCGCACCGCCACCTCTCGCCGGTATTACGCGCCGCTATCCTAGCGGCCGGGTGCGTCATGTTCCCTCAACCGCCTCGTCCCTGGCGGTTGATCCCAAGCAAGACCCGCCAGTCGTCGAAGCGCCCCTATGGAGTTCGCGTGATGACGGCCGCCTTGCCCCGCCCCACCCTTGGACTGATCGGCTTCGGCGCCTTCGGCCGGCTGATGGCCCGCCATCTGCGCCCCCATTGCGACCTGCTGGCGTATGACCAAGCGGCAGGGCTGGCGCCCGAGGAGGGCGTGACCTTCACCGATCTGGCGACCGCGGCCGCCTGCCCGATCGTGGTGCTGGCCGTGCCGGTGGATCGCTTCGAGACGGTGATCGCCGCGCTGCGCCCGCATCTGCGTGCCGGCACGGTGGTGGTCGATGTCGGCTCGGTGAAGGTGGTGCCGGCCCGGGCGATGCTGGCGGGGCTGCCAGCGGATGTGGAGATCGTCGGCACGCATCCGCTGTTCGGGCCGCAAAGCGCGCGGGACGGCATTGCCGGGCTGAAGCTCGCATTGTGTCCCATCCGCGGACGCGCCGCCTTCCGCATCGGCGCCTTCCTGCGTCACTGGCTGGGGCTTCGCGTGGTGTTGACGACGCCGGAGGCGCATGACCGCGACATGGCGGTGGCGCAGGGCCTGACGCATCTGATCGCCGCCGTGCTCGTGCGGATGGAGCCGCTGCCCCAGCGCATGACGACGAAAAGCTTCGACCTGCTGATGCAGGCGGTCGGCATGGTGCGGCACGACCCGCCCGGCGTCTTCGACGCCATCGAGCGCGCCAACCCCTATGCCGCCGAGGTGCGCACCCGCTTCCTGGAGCTGACCGCGGAGATGGGCCGGGCGCTGGAGCACCCGGCTTAATTCCAACGGCCCTATCGCGTGACCGCTCCGGGCCGCCCTCAAGCGCCGGGCGCCGTCTCCGGCGGCTTGGTTACGCGGCACATGCCGCGGCGCCCATTCGGGCGCTCGGACCGGTCAAGAGACCGGCCCGCCAGCATGAAGCTGACCCTGGTTCAGGCCAGCGCGGCCGTCTCTCGCCGGCTGCGCACGAAATTCCAGGCCAGGATGGGCACCGCGATCGCCGCGCCCACGGCCGTCATCGGGCCGCTGGGCGAGATGGTCAGCAGCGCCGCCGCCACCAGGCCGAGCTGGGAGCCGATGCCCATATGGGTGAAGGCATAGCCCGTCAGCCCGATGCCCAGCACCAGCACGCCGAGCGCGCAGGTGATGGTGACGAACAGGAAGCTGGCCAGGGTGAAGTCATCCACCATGATGAGCATCACCGGCGCATAGGCGAAGACGAAGGGCACGGTGGCCTTCGCCGCGCCCAGCCGGAAGGCGGTCAGCCCGGTGCGGAAGGGGTTCGAGCCCGCAATGCCCGCCGCCGCATAGGCGGCGACGCAGACCGGCGGCGTCAGATCCGCGAGAATGCCGTAGTAGAGAATGAACAGATGCGCGGCCAAGGGCGGCACGCCGAGCTGGATCACGGCCGGCGCCGCGATCGCCGCCAGCACGATGTACAGCGCCGTGGTCGGGATGCCGGCGCCCATGACGATGCAGATCACCGCCACGAAGACCAGAGTCAGGAACAGGGTCAGCCCGGCCAGGGTGCCGAAGGCCGGCGGCAGAATGTCGAAGATCGGCGCGAACCACTGCGCCGTGCTAGCCGCCGCCTGCGTCACGATGAAGCCGACGCGGAAGCCGGCGCCGGTCAGCGTCACCACGCCGACCACCATGCCCACCGCCGCCGCCGCCGCGCCCACCGCCAGAGCATAGCGCGCGCCCATGTCCAGCGCGTCCCACAGGTCGCGCAGGGTCAGCCGGTTGCGGGGATTCAGGAAGCCCACGATGACGCAGAGCGTGATGCCGACGAAGGCCGCGAGATAGGGCGTGTAGCCATCGACGATCACCCAGACCAGCGCCACCAGCGGGATCACGGTGGGCCAGCCATCGCGGATGGTCGGCCACAGCTTCGGAATCTCATGCGGCTCCATGCCGCGCAGGCCGAGGCGCTTGGCCTCGAAATGCACCTGCACGAAGACCCCCCAGAAATGCATCGCCGCCGGCACCGCCGCCGCGATCAGCAGCGTGGTCAGCGGGATCTCCAGGAACTCGATCATGACGAAGGCGGCAGCGCCCATGATCGGCGGGGTGATCTGCCCGCCCGCGCTGGCCGCGGCCTCGACCGCGCCCGCGAAATGCGGCTTGTAGCCCACCTTCTTCATCGCCGGGATGGTGAGCGATCCGGTGGTGACGGTATTGGCGATGGAGGACCCGCTGATGCTGCCGAACATGGCGGAAGACAGCACCGCGACCTTGGCCGGCCCGCCCGGGTAGCGCCCGGCGATGATGCTGGCCAGGTCGATGAAGAACTGGCCGAGGCCCATCCGCGTGGCGATCACGCCGAACAGCACGAAATGGAAGACGAAGGTGGCGACCACCTTGGCCGGAATGCCGAAGATGCCTTCCTGCGTCAGGTAGACATGGTTGACGAAGCCCGACCAGTCGGAGCCGGGATGCGCCAGCACGCCGGACAGGTGGTTGCCGAACAGGGCATAGAGGATGAACAGCACGACGATGCCGGGCAGGATCGCGCCCATCGATCGCCGCGTCGCCTCCAGCACCAGCACCACCATGATGGTGCCCATCACCACATCCGTCTGGCTCGGATTGCCGATGCGGAAGGTCAGGTCATCGAAGATCAGCGGCAGGTAGATGGTCGCCGCCGTCACCGCCGCGGCGAACAGCCAGTCCAGCACCGGCACGCCGCCGATGCGCGGGCCCACGGAGAGAAACCCGCCCGGAAACAGAAGAAAGATCAGGCTGAGCACGGCGGCCAGGTGGATCGCCTTGTGCCAGTGCTCGGTCAGGATGCCGAAGCCCGCCGTGTAGTAGTGGAAGACCGACAGGGCGACGAGCAGCACGGAGACCAGCCGGGCAGTCCATCCGGTCAGATCACGGAAGCGGAGCTCGCTGTCCACCTCCTTCTCCAGCCGCGCCGCGGCCTCCAGGTCGAGTTTGTTGGGCGCGGGGGAGCCGCTCATGGTCAGGGCCTCGGGTGGGGGAAGTGAAACAGTCCAGAATGCAGAACCCGGCCCGACGCTTTCGCGTGGGCCGGGCGGGGCAGGTTCAGCCGGCGCGGATCAGCGCAGGATGTTGTTCTCGCGGTAGTAGCGCTCGGCGCCCGGGTGGAAGGGCACCACGCCGCGGCCGGTCAGCGCGCCTTCCTTGACGATCTCGCGGCCCTTGGCATGGCCACGGTCCAACAACCCGCGCGTCGTGTCGGACCACAGCGCCTTGGTGATGGCATAGACCGTCGCCTCCGGCACGCTGTCGCGCACCGCCAGAACGGCGCCCACCGTGAGGGTCGGCACATCGGCCTCGAGACCCTCATAGGCGCCACGCGGGATGGTGCCGGTGCCGTAGAAGGGGGCGCGAGCGATGACCTTCTGCGCCTCCTCGCCCTGGATCGGCAGGATGCGGCAGCCGGCGCGGCTGCAGAATTCGGTGAAGGCGGCGGCCGGGTAGCCGACCACGGTGAAGGTCGCGTCCAGGCCGCGATCCTGCATCCGCTCCGTCCCCTGTGCCTGGTTCAGGAATTCCGCGGTGTATTCGCGGCCGGCGCGCAGGCCATTGGCCTCCAGGATCATCTCCGCGCCGATGCGCGCGCCGCTGGCCTGCAGGCCGATGGCAATGCGCTTGCCCTGAAGGTCGGAGAAGCCCCGGATGGCGCTGTCGCGGCGCACCACGGCGTGGATGTGTTCCGGGAACAGATGCGCCACGAAACGCAGCCGGTCGACCTTCGGGCGACCCTCGAACAGGCCGGTGCCGGTGTAGGACCAATGCGCGACGTCGGATTGGGTGAAGCCGGCCTCGGCATTGCCGGACTGGATCAGGTTGACGTTCTGGACGCTGCCCTGGGTGGCGACGGCCACGGCGACCATGCCGGGCACGCCATCGGTGGCGCCGGCGGTGTTGCAGGGCGCGCCCGGGGGGCAGGAGATCGCGTTCGCGATGATGCCGCCGATCGGGTAGTAGGTGCCGCCGGCCGAGCCGGTGCCGATGCGGAAGAATTGCGGCGCCTGGGCGACGGCAAGGCCCGGCGCCATGGCGGCGCCGACAGCGGCGAGGCCAAGGCCGCGCCGCGTCATGGAAAATTCGTTCATCTGCTTGTCCCCGTTTGGAATCGACCAGTGCCGGCCTAGCCTAATCAGGGAAAGGGCTTGGCGACAACCTTGCCACCCGGCGATCAGCCGGTGCGCCGCCGCCGCCTGGCCGTGGCCACCACCTCCACTGCCCCCGGCGCGGCCGGGCGGCTAACATCGGTGGCCTGGAAGCGGCGCTTGCCGCCGGCGATATGCTTCTCCCCGGCCGTGCGCGCCGCCTCGGCGTCACCGGCGGCGATGGCGGCCAGGATGGCGGCGTGCTCGGCATTGCTCTCGCGCATATTCTCCGGCTCCACCAAAGCGCGGCGGCGGAACAGGTGCAGCTCGTTGCCGAGGTCCTCATAGATGCGCAACCCGCGCGGGCCGCCGCCCTGGGCCAGCAGCGTGGCGTGGAATTCCAGGTTGGCGGCGTAATAAGCCGAGGCGGCATCCGCGGCCCAGGCCGCCTCCATCCGCCGCACCAGCGCGCCGAGCTGTTCGATCTGCGCCGGGGTGGCGCTGCCGGCGAGCCGGGCGCAGGCGAGGCCGGTCAGCACGGCGCGCAGGTCGTAGATCTCCAGCGCCTCCGTCGCGCTGACACTGCGCACATAGCTGCCCTGGTTGCGGACAGAGACCACCAGCCCGGATCGTTCCAGCCCCCGCACTGCTTCCCGTACCGGGCCGCGGGAGACGCCGAGGCGCAGCGCGAGTTGCTGTTCGTTCAGCCTTTCGCCAGCCGGCAGGCGGCCATCGAGGATCATCGCCTCGATCTCCTGCGAAACCAGGGAGGCGAGGGATCGGGTCCGCACGATCTCCAGGGCCGCGGCGCGCTTTTGGGACTCGTCCATGTTTGCAAGCTTGCCGGGGGCAAGTGCAGTTTGTCAACAGTTTGCGCAGGGCCCGGGTGGTGCTAGAAAACGCGCCCGAGAAGGAGAAACGCCATGTCGCAGGCCGACACATCGCCCCAGGCATCGACTGCCCTGTCCCGCTTCACCGTCCTCGACCTGACCCGCGTGCGCTCCGGCCCCACCTGCGTTCGGCAGCTGGCCGATTGGGGCGCGAACGTCATCAAGATCGAGATGCCGGAAGGTCTGGACCAGGGCGACCCGATGGGCGGGCCGCGCATGGGCTCCGACTTCCAGAACCTGCACCGCAACAAGCGCGGCATGACGCTGAACCTGAAGGACAAGGACGGCGTCGCCCTGCTGAAGAAGCTGGTCGAGAAGGCCGATGTGGTGGTCGAGAATTTCCGACCGGATGTGAAGACGCGGCTCGGCATCGACTATGAGTCGCTCTCCGCGGTGAACCCGCGCCTGGTCTATGCGAGCATTTCCGGCTTCGGCCAGGACGGCCCCTACGCCACCCGCCCGGGCTTCGACCAGATCGCCCAGGGGATGGGCGGGCTGATGTCCATCACCGGCCTGCCGGGCCAGGGCCCGGTGCGCGTCGGCATCCCGATCGCCGATCTCTGCGCGGGTCTGTTCGCCGCCCAGGGCATCTTCATCGCGCTGCTGGAGCGTGAAGTCTCCGGCAAGGGCCAGTGGGTGCAGACCAGCCTGCTGCAGGCGCAGATCTTCATGCTGGACTTCCAGGCCAGCCGCTGGCTGATGGAAGGCCAGGTGCCGAAGCAGGCGGGCAACAACCACCCGACCAGCATCCCGACCGGCGTCTTCCAGACCAGCGACGGCTATATGAACATCGCGGCTTCCGGCCAGCGCATCTGGGAACGCTGCGCGGACGGCCTCGGCAAGCCGGAATGGAAGTCCGATCCGCGCTTCAACAGCGGCGCGCTGCGCAGCGAGAATCGCGACGCGCTGAATGCGATGATCGAGGACGTGACCAAGACCAACACCACCGCGCATTGGGTGAAGGCGCTGAACGACCTCGGCGTGCCCTGCGGCCCGATCAACAAGGTGGACGAGGTTTTTGCCGACGAGCAGGTGCAGCATCTCGGCATCGCGCAGACGCTGAACGGCGGCAACCGCAAGGTCGCCTATGTCGGCCAGCCGATCGACATGTCGCGCACGCCATCGAAGATCGTGACGCATCCGCCGGCGATCGGCGAGCATACCGATGCGGTGCTGGCCGAGCTGGGCCTGGATGCGGCGACCATCGCCGATCTGCACAAGCGCCAGGTGGTTTGAGACTGTTGCCCTACTGAGGATGCGGGGTCAGGGCGGCGTTCCGTCCTGTTTTGGGGATGCCCCCCCCCTCACCCGCCCGTTGAACGCATGCGTTCAACCCCCCCCCGTCGGGGGGAGAGGGCTTTTCATGTGACAAAAAGGTGGATGCGATGGACGGCATGATCGTGACGGGTTCGGAGAAGATGCTGGCCCGCAAGGCCGATGGCATCGGCTGGGTGACCTTCAACAACCCGGAGCGGCACAACGCCGTCTCCATGGAGATGTGGGAAGCGCTGGAGCGGATCATGGCGGACTTCACCGCCGATCCGGCGGTGCGCGTGGTTGTCCTCACCGGCGCCGGGGGCCGCGCTTTCGTCTCCGGTGCCGATATCTCGAAGTTCGAGAGCGAGCGCAGCGGGGAAGCGGCCGTCGCTGCCTATCAGGCGCAGACGGCCCGCGCCTATGACGCGGTCTATGACTGCCCGAAGCCCACCATCGCCATGATCCAGGGCCATTGCATCGGCGGCGGCACCGCGCTGGCCGTGTGCTGCGACATGCGCATCTGCGGCGAAAGCGCCAGCTTCGGCGTGCCGGCGGCCAAGCTCGGCCTGGGCTACCCGCTGCACGGCCTGCGCAAGCTGGTCGATCTGGTCGGCCCGTCCTTCGCCAAGGAGATCTTCTTCACCGCGAAGAAGTGGTCCTCCGAGGATGCGCGCGTGATGGGGCTGGTGAACCGGGTGGTGCCGAACGACCAGCTGGAATCCTTCGTGACGGACTACGCCAAGACCATCGCCGGCAATGCGCCGCTGACGGTCGGCAGCGCCAAGTTCATCATCGGCCAGGCGCTGAAGGATCGTGGCGAGGCCAACGAGGCCGCCTGCGACGCCATGGTCAAGGCCTGCTTCGCCAGCGAGGACTATGTGGAAGGCCGTCGCGCCTTCATGGAAAAGCGCCCGCCGCAGTTCAAGGGCCGCTGACCGCCGGCCCACTCTGGACGGGGGGCGCGTCGCGGGTGCATTTGTCAGGACCAAGTCAGGAGTCCTGCCCATGCTGCCCGTCACCCGCCGCCTGATCCTGGGAAGCGCCCTCGCGGCGCCGATGCTGGCTTACGGCCAGGACAGCTGGCGCCCGACCCGGCCGATCCGGCTGGTGGTGCCCTTCGCCCCCGGCGGGCTGACCGATATCCTGGCCCGCGCGGTGGCGGACCAGCTGACCCCGGTGCTGGGCCAGCCGGTGGTGGTGGAAAACCGCGCAGGCGCCGGCGGCAACCTGGCGGCGGAGGCGGTGGCGCGGGCCACGCCGGATGGCCATGCGCTGCTGGTGGCGACCCAGGGCATCATCGCCATCAACAAGGTGCTGTTCGCCCGCCTCAGCTACGATCCGGACGCCGATTTCGTGCCGCTCGCCATGATGGCGCAGCAGCCCAACCTGCTGGTGGTCTCGCCGCGCGCCTTGCCGGATGTGACCAACCTCGCCGATCTGATCGCCAAGGTGAAGGCGACGCCGGGCGGCCTGCCCTATGGCTCCAACGGCGTCGGCTCCTTCACCCATCTGTCGATGGAATTGCTGCGTTCCGTCACGGGGCTGGAGATGACGCATGTGCCCTATCGCGGCAGCGCCCCGCTGCTGACGGATATGGTCGCTGGCACCATCCCCTTCGCCTTCGACGGCCTCGCCACCTCCGCCCCGCAGGTCGGTGCGGGCGGCGCGCTGAAGGCCATCGCGGTGACCTCCGGCACCCGCTTCCGCGCCATGCCGGATGTGCCGGCGGTGGCGGAGACGGTGCCGGGCTTCGATGCCAGCCCCTGGTACGGCATCTTCGCCCAGTCGAAGCTGGACGAGCCGGTGCTGGCGGCGCTGGAAACTGCCTTGCGCCAGGTGCTGGAAAGCCCGGCCTGGATCGCGCTGCTGGCGCAGCGCCAGGCGGATGCCATGCCGCAGGGCCGCGTGGCGTTGGCGCAGTTGATGGCGCGGGAACGCCGCGTCTGGCGCGATGCCGTGACCCGGTCCGGCGCGCGCGCGGATTGACCTTGCTTCCCGTCATCGACTGGGCTTTTGGCGGGCCGCATGGCTCGGCTGAAGGCCGGGCCCGGCTGTTGCTGCTGGACAGCCTGGGCTGCGCCCTGGCCGGGCTCGGCCATCCGCGCGTCGCCGCCTTCGCGCAGGCGATGCAGGCGGGGTTTCCGGGGGCGGTGGCGCTGGCCGGGGCGCATCTCGCCCCCGCCGCCGCCGCCGCCGTGCTCGCCGCCGCAACTTGCTGGGACGAGGCGAATGAGGGGCTGGCCCGCGCCCATGGCCGGCCGGCCTTGCCCGTGGCACCGCTCGCCTTGGTGGCGCGCGCCCAGGGCGCCGATCCGCGCCTGACGCTCGCCGCCTTCGCGCTGGGCTATGAGGTCGCGGCCCGGGCCGGGGAGGCCTGGCGGATCAGGCCGGGGATGCATGTGGACGGGTCCTGGCACAGCCTGGGTGCGGCCGCCTGCGCCGCACGGCTGGCCGGACTGGATGCGGCGGGTGTGGCGCGCGCGGTGCGGCTGACGGCCTGCCAGATTCCCTTCGCGATGTATGCGCCGATCGCCGCCGGCATGGACGGGCGCAACAGCTTTCCGGCCCATGCCGCGCTGCTCGGCCAGATGTCCGCCGCCGCCGCCGCCGCGGGCATGGACGCGCCGGAGGCCGGCTTCGCGGAAGCCCGACGCATCGCGCTGGGCCACGAGACGCCGGTCGTCATGGCGCCGGCCGGCGAATGGCTGCTGGAGGAAAGCTACCAAAAACCTTTTGCCGGCGTCCGCCACGCGCATTACGCCGCCGCCGCCGCCCTGGCGCTCCGCCCGCGCCTGACCCCGCCGCCCGCGCGCATCACCGTCGCGACCTATGCCGAGGCGTTGCGCTATGCCGGCAACCGCGCGCCGAAGGCCGCGATCTCGGCCCAGTTCAGCCTGAGTTGGGCAGTCGCCGCGGCGCTGGCCCAGGGCGATCTCGGCCCCGCCGCCTATACCGAGGCCGCGCTGGCCGATCCCGCCTTGCGGGCGCTGGAAGCGGCGGTCGAACTGGTGGAGGATAAGGCCCTGACAACGGCCGGCCTGCGCGGCGCCACGGTGACCATCGACGGCCTGTCCGAGTCCGCCCACCACGTCACCGGCGACCCCGGCCATCCGATGACGGAGGCCGAGACCGTGCAAAAATTCACACGCTTCGCGACACCGGCGCTGGGCGAGGCGGGCGTCACGCGCGCCATCGCCGCGCTGCTGCGCGATGCCCCGGCGGAGGGCCTGTTCCATGTTCGATGAGACGGAGGTGGTGATCGCCGGCGCCGGCCCGGTCGGGCTGGCGCTGGCCCTCGCCTTGACCAAGCGCGGCGTGGCCGTCCGGGTGCTGGAGAAGCGGGAGGGTCTGTCCGCCGCCTCCCGCGCCTCCACCTTCCATCCGCCGACGCTGGATGCCTTGCAGGAATTGGGCGTGCTGGAAGCGCTGCTGCCCGGCGGCGTGCGGGTGGACCGCATTCTGTGGCGGCGCTCCGATACCGGGGAGGCGGCGGGCATCGACCTCGGCATTCTGGCGGCCGAAACCGGCTTTCCCTTCCGCTGGCACCGGGAACAGCAGGATCTGACGCCGGCCTTGCTTGCCGCCCTGCCCTTGGGATGTGTGCGCTTCCAGGCCGGGGTGGTCGGAATGAGCCAGGATGATACGGGCGTCACGCTGCGCGCCGCCGATGGCAGCACGCTGCGCGCCCGCTACGCCGTGGGCTGCGACGGCGCCTCCGGCGCGCTGCGCGGCCTGGCGGGGATCGAGGCGGAGACCAATGACTACGCCCATCGCGTGCTGAGGCTGCTGACGCCGCTGGATCTGCGCGAGGTGGTGCCGGGGCTGGACGGGCTCGGCTACCTTTATGACGAGACCGGTTCCTGTTCCCTGCTGCGCATGCCGACCGTCTGGCGGCTGATTTTCCGGATCGCGCCGGAGATGACGGATGCGGAGGCGATGGCGGAGGATCACGCCCGCGCCCGCATCGCCCGCTTCCTGCCGCAGGCGGCCGGGATGGAGATCGAGGGGCGTGACGTCTATGGCGTGAAGCGCGCCATGGCCACCGCCTATCGCGCCGGCCGCGTGCTGCTGGCCGGCGATGCGGCGCATCTGACCAATACCCGTGGCGGCATGAACATGAATGCCGGCATACACGACGCGATGACCCTGGCCGCCACGCTGGACCTGGTGCTGGGTGGGGAGGATGAGCAGCTTTTGCAGGACTGGGCCGATGCCCGGCTGCGCGTGGTGCGCCAGTCCCTGCTGCCCCGCACCGACAGCCGCGTCGCCGCCAGCCCGGGCGAAGAGGTGGCGCGGATGGCGGCCCTGACGGATTCGGAAAGACTGGTCTGGGCGCGGGAGGCGTCGATGCTGGATCTGGCCAAGGTGGGAATGCCGCAATGAGTTGGCCCACGCCTCAAAATCTGCCGACGCATCGCATCGGCCTGCTCACCCCTTCCGCCAATCCGGCGGTGGAGCCGGAGATGCGGGACCTGCTGCCCCCGCGCGTGGCGCTGCATGTCACCCGCCTGCCGGTGATGCCCGGCACCACGCTGGAACAGCGCAACGCCGCCTACCCGGCCGCCATCGCCGAGTCCTTCGGCGATTTCGGCGCGCTGGCGCTGGATGCCGTGGTGGTCGGCATCACCGGGCCGAGCTACGCCCAGCCGCCCGCCGAGGATGCCGCGCTGCAGGACCGGCTGAGCGCAAGCGCCGGCCGCCCCGTGCTGCTGGCCGCCCGCGCCATCGCGGAGGCGCTGGCGGCGCTGGGGCGCCCAAAACTGCTGCTGTTCTCGCCCTATCCGGGCTGGCTGACGGAGCGGGCGGAGCGCTACTGGCGCGCCGCCGGGCTCGATCTGGTGGAGAGCCACAAGGTCTCCGACACCTTCCGGGCCTATGAATTGTCGCCGGAGGAGGTGGCGGATGGGCTCGCGAAGCTGGCGCCGCCGGCGGATTGTGCGGTGCTGCTGTCCGGCACCGGGATGCCGACCATCGATGCGATGGGCTGGATGGCGGGGCGCATCGGCGTGCCGATGATTTCTTCAAATCTCGCCTGCGCCTTCGCGGTGTCGCGGCGGCTGGGGTTACGGGCCAGCGCGACGCTGGCGATGTGCTGCCCGGATCTGGCGGAGAAGCTCTGACCCCAGAACGACAAAACCCCCGGATGTCCGGGGGTTCGTCGTCTCGTCCGCCGCGGATGCGGCGGTGTCGCCCAGGCTACTTGGTGCGCTGCTTGCGGGCGGCGTAGCGGGCGTCGCGCTTCGCCTTCTGCTCGGCGGCCATCGCCAAGGCGCGGGCCTTCTTCTCGGCGTCCAGGATCACGCTGCGGTTCTGCGCGTCGATCTCGGCGATACGGGCGCGCTGGGCTTCCTCGATCGCGAGGCGCTCGGCTTCCTTGCGTGCGATGGCGGCAGCGGCCTCGGCGGCGGCCTTCTCGGCGGCGATGCGGGCGGCTTCCGCGGCCTTCTCGGCGGCGCGTTCGGCGAGGCGGGCGGCACGCGCATCGGCGATCGCCTTCTGCTCCGCCAGCTTCCGCTGCACTTCCGGATCGGAGAGTCGCGACTTGAGCGACTGGAACTTCTCCGCCGTCTTCTTCCGTGCCTCTTCCGCCGCGTTGCGACGGTCGTTGAAGTCAAATAGCTTGCGTGCCTGCATGGATGGTTATGTAGCCTTTGTCATGCCGGGGGAAAAGGGGGGATCGCTGCGCGTCCGGTGCAACCCTCCCATCCAGAAGCGCCTCAATTGGTCAATGTCACCCCGGATTCCCGCACCAGCGCCGCCCAGCGCACCACCTCCGCCTGGTGAAAGGCGCCGAATTCGGCCGGCGGCATGGTGGCGACCCGGAAGCCCGCCGCCTCCAGCCGCCCCCGCACCGCGCCATCGGCCAGCGCCGCCTCCGTCGCCTGATACACCGCCGCCAGCACGGGGTCCGGCGTGCCGCGCGGGGCGAACAGGCCGAACCAGGCGTCGCCGGAGATATAGTCGTAGCCCTGTTCGCGCAGCGTCGGCACCTGCGGCAGGTCGGGGAAGCGCTCGGCACCGCCGACGCCCAGCGCCCGGATGCGGCCATCGGCCGCGAGGGCGGAAACGCTGGCCCAGGTCGCCATCATGAAGTCCACCGTGCCCGCCACCAGGTCCATCGCCGCCGGCGCGGCACCGCGATAGGGCACATGGGTGGCGTTCATGCCGTTCCGCCGCGCAAAGGTCTCGCTCATCAGATGAGAGGAGGAGCCGGCGGAGGAGGAGGCATAGGACAGGCCCCGGCCCGGCTGCCGGCCCAGCTCCACCAGATCCGCCACCGTCCGCGCCGGGGATGATCCCGGCACCACCAGGGCATGCGGCGCGCGGGCCACCAGAGTGATGGCGGCGAAGCCGGCCGGGTCATAGGGCAGGCCAGGGATCAGCGCGCCATTGGTCGCATGGGTCTGGTTGTTGCCGAGCACCAGCGTGGTGCCATCCGGCGTGGCGCGAAAGGCGGCCTCGGCGCCGATCACCCCGCCGCCGCCGCCGCGATTCTCCACCACCACCTGCTGGCCCCAACCCTCCTGCCACTTGGCGGCGATGGCGCGCGCCAGGACATCGGTGGTGCCACCCGGCGGGAAAGGCACGATCAGCCGCACCGGCCGCTGCGGATAGGCGCCCTGGGCCCAGGCCGGCGCGGCCGCGGCGAGCAAGGGAAGGGCAAGCAGGCTGCGGCGATGCATGGCGGGCATCCTCAGGCGATGGAGGTCAGATCATGACCTGGTATGCATCTCATGTGCCAGATGCCACAGCCGCGCCGCGATGCGCACGGCGTCCTCCGCCTCCAGCGCCGGCAGCACGCCGGGCTCGGGCGGTGCCGGCTGGAACAGCGCCTCCCGCCCCAGCAGGCGGCGGGCCAGGCGGGCATTGCCCTCGGCGAAATAGGCGGCGACCTGCTCCGCCATCTTCGGCGGCAGCCGCATCGGCGGGCCGTCCGACATCGCCTCCAGCGCCTGGATCAGCCGGCCTCGCCCCGGGGCGGTCGGGCCGGCGGCGGCGTTGTAGAGGCGCAGGAATTCGGCGGTGGCCGCATCCAGGCTGCGGTTCATCGGCGCCAGGCGGCGCGGCACCGCCTCCGCCGGAATGTCGCAGCAGGCCAGCACATCCGCCACGATATCGCCCTTGGCCATCGCCTGGCGCTGATAGGCGCGCAGGATCCAATAGGGTTCGGCGAAATAGCCGCTCCAGCGATCCAGCACCGCGGCATGATCCAGCGGCGTGCCGTGGCGCAGCAGCCGGGCCAGGTCGAAGGGCTCGGCAGCGCCGGATTTCAGCATGGTGGACCAGCCGGCCAGCACCAGCTCCGGCTGCGGGCGTACGTAGAACAGCACCTTGATCTCATCCGCGATCGGCCCGAGCAGCGACCACAGCCGGCGCACCCCATCCGCATCCCGGATGCGGGAGGCGAGGTGTTCGTTGGAATAGAAGATCAGCCGGGCGTCACTGGCCTCGGCCTCCGCCCGCAATTCGGCGGGGAAGTCGCGCAGGAAGGCGGCGAAATCGGCCTCATCCTCCAGCCCCGCCATGGCGCGCAGGTCGCCGGTGCCGCGGCCCTCCGTGGCATGCAGCGCCAGCTTCAGATGGTTCTGGGCGCCGGCGGCACGGCTGTAGAGAACGCCCTGCTCTGCCAGCGCCGTACGGTTGGCGGCGAGAGTGGTCTGCAGGGTGGTGGAGCCGGTCTTCTCCCCGCCAATGTGCAGGATTGCGAGGCGGCCGTTCTGCATGAGCTTGCGTATCGCGCCCCGCCACGGCGGGTCAATGGGCTGATTCCAGGATCGGAATGGCGGTGCCAGCCGGGCCAGGGATGGGTATGGTTCGGCGATGGACGAGCCCCCCTTCCCCACCCGCCCCGGCACGCAAGGCTATGCCGCGGAGGCCCCCGCTTTGCTGCGGCAGTACGAAAGCATCAGCTTCGCCACACTGCACGGCGCCTTCCTGGACCTGCTGCCGCCCGCGCCGTCGCGGGTGGTCGATATCGGCGCCGGCACCGGCCGGGACGCGGCGGCGCTGGCGGCGATGGGCCACCAGGTGCTGGCGGTGGAGCCGACGGCCGAATTGCGGGAAGGCGGCGCGGCCCTGCACCCCGATCCGCGCCTCACCTGGCTCGATGACGGGCTGCCCGATCTGACGGCACTACGCGCCCAGGGCCTGGACTTCGACCTGATGCTGCTGACCGCCGTCTGGATGCATCTGGAGGCCGGGGACCGGGCGCGGGCCATGCCGGTGCTGGCGGGGTTGCTGGCGCCGGGCGGGCAGATGTGGCTGTCACTGCGCCACGGGCCGGTGCCGGAGGGCCGGGTGATGCATGCGGTGGATCCCGCCGAGGTGATCGCCCAGGCCGCCGCCGCGGGGCTCACGCTGCTTCGCCGCCAGGAAACGGATGATACCCTGGGCCGCGGCGGGGTGAGCTGGACCCGCCTGGCCTTCGCCCGGACGGCCTGACAGGCTATAGCCCCCGCATGAGTGATACCCCGGCCCTCGACACCGTCGCGCGCGAAGCCGCCCGCCGGCGCACCTTCGCGATCATCGCCCATCCGGACGCCGGCAAGACCACGCTGACGGAGAAGCTGCTGCTCAAGGGCGGCGCCATCCAGCTGGCCGGGGCGGTGCGCGCCAAGGGCAATGCCCGGCGCACCCGGTCCGACTGGATGAAGATCGAGCAGGATCGCGGCATCTCGGTCGCGACCAGCGTCATGACCTTCGAGCGCGACGGCATGGTGTTCAACCTGCTGGACACGCCGGGCCACGAAGACTTTTCCGAGGACACCTACCGGACGCTGACGGCGGTGGACGCCGCCGTGATGGTGCTGGACGCCGCGAAAGGTATCGAAAGCCAAACCCGAAAGCTGTTCGAGGTGTGCCGGCTGCGGGACATCCCGATCGTCACCTTCGTCAACAAGATGGACCGCGAGGCCCGCGATCCCTTCGAGCTGATCGACGAGATCCAGCAGACCCTGGCACTGGACGCCGCCCCCGTCGCCTGGCCCGTCGGCCGCGCCAGCACTTTTTGGGGGACCTACGACATTCTGGCGAAGCGCCTGATGCCGGTGGATGCGACCGAGGAGGGCGGCATTCCGGTCAGCGGGCCGGATGATCCAAAAATCGGGCAACTGGTGGGCGAGGAACGCGCCACCCAACTTTATGAGGACATTCTACTGGCGGAAGCCGGGCTCGCGCAGTTCAATTTGGAAAAGTTCCGGGAAGGCACGCTGACGCCGGTCTATTTCGGCTCGGCGCTGCGCGATTTCGGCGTGGGCCATCTGCTGGAAGGCCTGGCCGACTTCGCCCCGCCGCCCGGCGACCGCGAATCCGACAAGCGCCCGGTCCATGCGGCGGAGGAGAAGCTGACCGGCTTCGTCTTCAAGGTGCAGGCGAATATGGACCCGAATCACCGGGACCGCGTGGCCTTCGTGCGGCTGTGTTCCGGCCGGCTGACCAAGGGCATGCGGCTGCGCCAAGTGCGCACCGGCAAGCAGGTGCCGGTCAACGCCCCGCTGTTCTTCTTCGCCAAGGAACGGCAGGTGGCGGAGGAGGCCTGGCCCGGCGACGTGGTGGGCATCGCCAACCACGGCACGCTGCGCATCGGCGACACGCTGACCGAGGGCGAGGACATCAATTTCCGGGGCGTGCCCAGCTTCGCGCCGGAAATCCTGCGCCATGTACGCCTCGGCGACCCGATGCTGGCCAAGAAGCTACGCACGGCGCTCGACCAGTTGGCGGAGGAGGGCGTGGTGCAGGTGTTCCGGCCGCTGGATGGCTCGCCACCCGTCGTCGGCGTGGTCGGGCAGCTTCAGCTCGACGTGCTGAAATCGCGGCTGTCGGTGGAATACGGCGTGCCGGCGGGCTTCGACGAGACCCGCTGGCAGACCATGCGCTGGATTTCCGCCCCCGGCGGCGACCGCGCGGCCATCGAGAAATGGGCCACCACCAATCGCGGCGACACCGCCACCGACCATGACGGCGAATATGTCGCCCTGTTCGGCAGCGACTGGCGCCGGAAGCGGGCGGAGGAGGAGTTTCCCGCGCTGCGCTTCGATGCGGTGCGGGAGCAGAGTGGGCTGGTGGCGATGGTGCGCTAATCGCGCCGTTCGATCTCCACCCGTCGCCGGAAAGGGTCCACCGTGCCGCGCATGTCCCGCGCCTCGGCCGGCGGTGTCCGTACAGTGAGCCGGTCCGGCGCCACGCCGAGCCGGCGCAGTTCCTCCGCCACCGCCTCCACCCGCCGGCGGCTCAGCAGCCCGTCGAGGCGCGGTCCCTGCTGGTCCTGGGCATAGCCGCGCAGCTCGAAACGGCCCGGGGCGGTGGCGAGTTCGGCCAGCAGGGCCAGGCAGTCCTCCTCCAGCACATCGCTGCCGCGCGGGAACAGGCAGGCCGGGGGCTGGGGCTGCGCCAAAGCGGGCGTGGCCAGCATGACGAGGAGAAGGGCGAGGCGCGCTGTCATGCCCCAGCCATCCCATGCCCGGCCGTCCCTGGCGAGCCGCCCGCCTTGACGTTCCGACTTCGTTCGCCCTAATCCCGGCCCAGGTCGCTCGCCGGATACCCCGAACCTGACCCCTGCCCCCCCTTTGCGCCTGACGCGCCTCCGGCTGACGGATTTCCGGTCCTATCCCAGCTTCGAGCAGCGTTTCAGCGGCCAGATCGTGGCCATCGCCGGGCCGAATGGCGTGGGCAAGACCAATCTTCTGGAAGCGATCAGCCTGCTGGGCCCCGGGCGCGGGCTGCGCGGCGCGCGGGCCGGGGAGATCGGGCGGCGCGTCGCCAGCGCGCCCGCTTTGCCCTGGGCCGCCTTCGGTGCCTTTGAGGGGCCGGACGGGGTGACGGAGATCGGCACCGGCACCATCGGCGACAGCGCCGAGGCCAGCCGCCGCAAATATCTGGTCGATGGGGAGGCGGCGAAGAACCAAGCGCAACTCGCCCAGCACGCCGCCGCGGTCTGGCTGACGCCGCAGATGGACCGGCTGTTCCAGGAAGGCGCCAGCGGCCGCCGCCGCTTCCTGGACCGGCTGGTCTGGGCGCTGGAGCCCGGCCATGCGCGGGAAGTGGCGGCGCATGACACCGCCATGGCCGGCCGCAACCGGCTGCTGTCGGAAGGCCGGCGGGATGCCGCCTGGCTGGCGGCCCTGGAGGATTCGATGGCCCGCCACGCCGTGGCCGCCATCGCCGCGCGCCGATCCCTGGCGCAGCAGCTGAACCTGCTGCTGGAAGCCGGCACCGCCACCGGGGCCTTCCCTGCCGCGCGGATGGAGTTGGTCTGCCCCATCGCCACCGCGCTGGCCGAGTCCCCGGCCCTGGCGGTGGAGGACCGGCTGCGCGCCGCCTTGGCCGCCAGCCGGGGCCGGGATGCCGCGGCCGGCGGCGCCGCCCAGGGCGCGCATCGCAGCGATATGGAGCTGGTCCACCTGCCCAAGGGGCTGGAGGCGGCGCTGTGTTCCACCGGGGAACAGAAGGCGCTGCTGGTCTCCGTCGTGCTGGCCCATGCCGCGCTGATCGGCGCCGCGCGGGGCTTCGCGCCCCTGCTGCTGCTGGACGAGGTCGCCGCCCACCTGGACCAGACGCGGCGGGAGGCGCTGTACGAGGCCCTGGCCCGCCTGCCCGCCCAGGTCTTCCTGACCGGGACGGAGCCCGACATCTTCGCCCCGCTGGCCGATCTGGCGGAGGGGTTTTGGGCCACGCCGGAGGGCTTGCGCCCCATGTCACGCGGGGTGGTGCAGGGGGCTGCGATTCGGTAGACTACGCAGTGCCGTAACCCGCGCGAAACCCTATATCAGCAGGGCTTCAAGCCACACTCAGGAGCCTCCGCCGGCATGTCCGACGCCGCCGCGCGCGCCAACCCGCCCGAACGCCCGAATCCCGACCCCAGCAATCCGGGCGCGGATGCCTATGACAGCGCGTCCATCACCGTCCTGCGGGGGTTGGAGGCCGTGCGCAAGCGGCCGGGCATGTATATCGGCGACACCGATGACGGCTCCGGCCTGCACCATATGGCCTTCGAAATCATCGACAATGCGGTGGACGAGGCCCAGGCCGGCTTCGCCACCACCTGCGATGTGGTGCTGAACGGCGATGGCAGCGTCACCGTCACCGATGACGGGCGCGGCATCCCGGTGGACATGCATGCCGAGGAAGGCGTCTCCGCCGCCGAAGTGGTGCTGACCCGCTTGCATGCGGGCGGAAAATTCAACCAGAACAGCTACAAGGTCTCCGGCGGCCTGCACGGCGTGGGCGCGGCGGTGGTCAACGCCCTGTCCGAATGGATGGAAGTCCGCATTTGGCGCGACGGGCGGGAACATTTTATCCGATTTGAGCATGGGGACACGGTGCAGCCGCTGACCATCGTGGGCGAATCCGCGCACATGCATGGCACGCAGGTGACCTTCAAGCCGGCCGCCAGCACCTTCACCAAGACCGAATACGAATACCCCATCCTGGAACGCCGCCTGCGGGAACTGGCCTTTCTGAATTCCGGCCTGAAGATCTCCCTGCGCGACGACCGGCACGTGCCGGCGGTGGAGGCGCATTTCGAGTTCAAGGGCGGGCTCGTCGCCTTCGTCGAATGGTTGGACCGTAGCAAGGAACCCATCTTCAAGCCGCCGATCAGCCTGGTGACCAAGGCCACCGAGGGCATCCGGGTCGAGCTGGCGATGTGGTGGAACTCCAGCCCGCATGAAGTGGCGCTGTGCTACACCAACAACATCCCGCAGCGCGACGGCGGCAGCCACCAGGCCGGCTTCCGGCAGGCACTGACCCGCATCGTGATGAAATATGCGGAAGACCTCGCCAAGAAGGAAAAGGTCGAGCTGATCGGCGACGACATGCGGGAGGGTCTGACCGCCGTCCTTTCCGTGAAGGTGCCCGATCCGAAGTTCAGCTCCCAGACCAAGGACAAGCTGGTGTCCTCGGAAGTGCAGCCGGTGGTGCATATGGCGGTGGCCGATGCACTCTCCCACTGGTTCGAGACGCATCCGAAGGAAGCCAAGCAGGTGCTGGAGCAGGTCGTGCTCTCCGCCGCCGCCCGCAAGGCGGCGCAGCTGGCGCGCGACAAGGTCGGCCGCAAGAACGCCCTGGATATCAGCACCCTGCCCGGCAAGCTGGCCGATTGCCAGGAGAAGGACCCGGCGAAGTCCGAGCTGTTCCTGGTCGAGGGTGACAGCGCGGGCGGGTCTGCCAAGCAGGGCCGCGACCGGCGCTACCAGGCGATCCTGCCGCTGAAGGGCAAGATCCTGAATGTCGAGCGCGCGCGCATGGACAAGATGCTGTCCAGCGCCGAGATCGGCACGCTGATTACGGCACTCGGCACCGGCATCGGCACGGGGCCGGAGGATCGCGGCGGCTTCTCCGCCGACAAGCTGCGCTACCACCGCATCGTCATCATGACGGACGCGGACGTGGACGGCAGCCATATCCGCACCCTGCTGCTGACCTTCTTCTTCCGGCAGATGCCCTCGCTGATCGAGCGCGGGCATCTCTATATCGCCCAGCCGCCGCTCTACCGCGCCAAGCGCGGCAATGAGGAGCGGTATCTGAAGGACGACCGCGCGCTCGAAGACTTTCTCATCGAGAAGGCGCTGTCCGGCGCGCGGCTGCGCTTTGCCGATGGGCGGGAAGTGGCGCGGGACGAGCTGGCGGAGGAGGTGGAGCGGCTGCGTCAGGTGGCGTCCCGCATCCGCCGCCTCGCCACCCAGGTGCCGGCCGGCATCATCGAACAGGCCGCCGTCGCCGGCGCGCTGACGCCTGATGTGGACAGGGCGCTGGCCGGCGCCGCGCTGCTGGCCACAAGGCTGGACGCGCTGGCGCCGCCGAGCGAACGCGGCTGGAAGGCAACCTCCGACGCGGCGGGCCTCCAGCTGTACCGCGTGGTGCGCGGCGTGACGGAGCGCCATGCGCTGGACCCCGCGGCACTGCGCAGTGCCGAGGCCCGCTGGCTGGATGAGCGTCGCGACGTATTTGCCCGCGACTATGCCAGCGGCCCCGCCATGCTCGCCTTCGACGCGACCGAGACGACGCAGCATGGCCCGCTGCTGACCTTCGACCGCGTGCTGACCCAGGGCCGCCGCGGCCTGACCATCCAGCGCTTCAAGGGGCTGGGAGAGATGAACCCCGACCAGCTCTGGAAGACCACGCTCGACCCGGCCGCGCGCACGCTGCTGCGGGTGCGCATCGAAGACGTGGAGGATGCGGAGCAGGTCTTCTCCACGCTGATGGGCGACGTGGTGGAGCCGCGGCGCGAGTTCATCGTCGGCAATGCGCTGAAGGTGGCGAATCTGGACGTGTGAGGAACGCCGGGGACGCGCCGGGCAAAAGCCTGCCCACGCGCGTCCCGGGATCATACTTCAGCGATAGCGGCTGCGAAGAAGGCGCGCGGGTCGTCCGTCTCCACCAAGTGCCCGCGCGCGATAAGCCAGAACCGCGTCCCGACATTCTCCACGAAGCGCCGGTCGTGTGAGACGAGCAGGCAGGCGCCCTCCCGCTGCCGCAGCTCATCCTCCAGCATCTCCTGGCCTTCGATGTCGAGATGGTTGGTCGGCTCATCCAGCAGGTAGAAGTTCGGCTCCTGCAATTGCAGGATCAGCATGGCGAGCCGCGCCCGCTGCCCCCCGGAAAGCTGCCCGATGCTGTGCCCCTGTCGCTCCACCGGAAAGCCCGCCGTGGCGAGCATAGTCCGGATGCGCTGGTCGCCGATCGCGAAGCGGCTGCGGATGGCGTCGTGCAGCGTCTCGCCCGGGCGCAGGTGGCTCAGCGACTGGTCGCAGATCCCGGCGACCACCGTCGCGCTCACCGTCAGCCCCGGATGCGACTGGCCTTGGATGGCCTCCGCCACCAGCCCCAGCAGGCGCGACTTGCCGCTGCCATTCGCGCCCAGCAGCACCACGCGGTCCCCAGGTGGATGCGCAGCTTGCCCGTGGCGAAAAGCCGCCGCCCGCCCGGCGCTGTGACCTTCACGGAGTCGAGGGTCAGCAGCGTCCTGGCATGGGTGCTGCCGTCGGCCAGCCGGATCTGCCCGGCTGATCCCTCGCGATAGGCCGGGCGGGCCGCAGCCTCGATGCGCTCGGCGCGGTCCTGCAGTTGCTTCGTCTTGACCTTCAGCAGGTCAGAGCAGGAGTTGACGCCGATATTGTGCAGCTTGGCCGCCTGCTGCCGCAGCCGGGTGGCCTGGCGCAGCTCCGTCTCGTGCCGCCGTGCCGTGGCCTCGTCCAGCTCCACCAGGCTGGCGCGCGCCAGGGAGTAGGGCGCCGCGAACTCGGCGGAGGCCTCGCGCCGCAGGAACAGGGTGCGCCGGGTGACCGCATCCAGAAAGGCACGGTCGTGGCTGGCGACCATCAGGGCGACGTCCTGTGGAAGCTCCGCGATCCAGCGCTGCAACTGGCCGATCCGCTGAAGGTCGAGGTGGTTGGTGGGCTCGTCCATCAGCAGGACGTCGGGTTCCGTCAGCCAGGCGCGAACCAGCAGCACCATCCGCTGCCAGCCGCCACTCAGCGCGCCCAGCGGCCGATCGTGCAACTCCATGGGGATTTGCATGGCGCCCAGCGCGACATCCACCCGCCAGCCCTCCCATTCCCGGCTCTCGGCGGGAAGGGCCTGGAGAAGGACATCGCGCACCGGCAGTGGCAGCGAGGCTGGCTCCGGGTCCTGCTGCATCAGGGTGATGCGCAGGTTGCGGCCGTAGCGACAGCGCCCCGCCGTCGGTTCGCTGCGTTCCGCGAGCAGGCGCAGCAGGGTCGACTTGCCGCCGCCATTCTGGGCGACGAGGCCGATGCGGTCGCCCTTATGGATCGCGAAGTCGAGCTTGGTGAACAGCGGCACACCCACGGACATGCCGAGGGCTTCGAGCGTGATCAGGGACATGGGGTCGTCTTTCACTGTCCTGGCCGGACGAAGGTCCAGGCGCAGAACGTCCGTCAGAAGATGAGCTGACCGGGAAAGAGACCTCGAAAGTCCGTCGCCTGATCAGCCCTGCAAACGCATCTGCAGGGCTGGAACAGGGCCGCGCCGGTGGTGGTAGCTGTGATGCACCGCGGCCCTCCTCTGGTTATGGCTGCCGAGACCGCAAGCCTAGCGAAACGAGATGTGCCGGGCAAGTAAACCAGCGGACCGGAGGCTTCGGTCCGGCGTATAAAGGTGGCGCGGAGCGGTCACGCGGAAGGGGCTTTGGTGTGAGACGCAGCCCTGATCCGCGACGAACGCGCATCGCCAGCCGTGCCGGCCGGGGCCATGCTCCGTGTCCGGCCGTGCAATGGCCGGCCGAGGAGATGGGACATGGACCAGCAGGCGGAGACGGGCAGCACGGCCGAGACGACGCTGAAGCAGCAGCTGCGTGACCAAGGCTTCGCCTTCGCCGCCGCCGCCCAGACCGGCGCCCTGCTGGGCGAGGCCGGGCTCGCCGACTGGCAGGGTTTCGCTGCCAGCTGGAGCGACATGCCGCAGGACAGCTACATGGCCGATGGCGGCCGCTACCGTCGCCGCCGCTTCGCCGCCTTCGCCGTCTCCGCCGCCGGCGACATCACCCGCAAGCCGCACCAGCCGCATTATCAAAGCCGCGACTACAACGCCCTGAACGGCGGCATCGAACGCTGGTTCGAACCGGTGACGGAGGAGATCGCCGCGCATCCCGCGCTACGCGCCACGCTGCGCTTCTGCCACGGCCTGTTCCACCCGCTGACGCCGGACGCCGTACGCCCCGAAAGCTGGCATGTGGAGATGCACCAGTTCCGCATCGAGGCCCGCCCCAATGAGGCCGGGCAGCCGACGCCGGAGGGCATGCATCAGGATGGCGTGGACTGGGTGCTGGTCATGCTGGTGCATCGCGAGAATGTCCTGCACGGGGAGACCAGCATCCACGACCTGCAACGCCGGCAGCTCGGTGGCTTCACCCTGACACGGCCCATGGATTCCGCCCTGGTGGATGACAGCCGCTGCTTCCACGGCGTCACCCCGGTGCTGCCCGCCGACCCCACCCGCCCCGCCTGGCGCGACGTGCTGGTGGTGACCTTCCGGCATATGTAGCCCGGGTCAGTTCAGAGGCGTCGCGCCAAGCCCCTGCCCGGCCAGCAGCCCGCTCGCGCCGGCCATGCCCATCGCGCGCTGGGCGAAGGCGCGCTTGAGGCGGGGCATGCGGTCCACCGCTGCGATGCCCAGGCGGCGGGCGATACGCAGCGGCCCAAAGTCGTTGCCGAACAGCTTTTCCAGCACATGGGTGGCGCCCAGCATCAGCGCCGCATCCGGCCGGGCGCGGGCGGCGTAGCGGGCCAGCACCGCCTGTTCGCCGGGGTCCTCCCCGGCGGTCATGGCGGCAATCACCACCTCCGCCAACGCCGCCACATCCCGGAAGCCGAGGTTGAGGCCCTGGCCGGCGATGGGGTGGATGCCATGCGCCGCATCCCCCACCAGGGCCAGCCGCGTATCGGTCTGCCGCTGCGCCCAGAGCGCGGTCAGCGGATAGGACCAGCGCCGCCCGATCGGGCGGATTTTTCCGAGATGGTCGCCCATCCGCCGCCGCAACTCCCGCCCGAATGCGGCCTCGTCCATCGCCAGGAAGCGGGCCGCCAGGTCGCGCCGGTCGGACCAGACGAAGGCGGAGGCATAGGGCAGTTCCGTTGTGCCAAAGCCGCCCGGACCCGCCAGGGGTAATTGCGCGAAGGGGCCATTGGGCAAAAACATCTCCAGCGCCGTGCCGTTGTGCGGCCGCTCATGCGCGAAGGCGCCGACCATGCCGGTCTGGCCGTAATCATGCCGGGTCACCGCGATGCCGGCCTGCTGGCGCAGCGGGCTGTTGCGACCCTCCGCCGCCACCACCAGCCGGGCGGCGATCACCGTGCCGGAATCGGGGCCGCTGGTCAGGCGGATGCGTGCGCCCTCCGGCCCGCGTTCCACCGCCGCCTCGGCCGGGGCGAAGACGCGCAGATTGGGCAGGCGCGGCAGGCCGGCATTCAGGGCGACGCGCAGCGCGCGGGCTTCCACCATCCAGCCGAAGGGATCAGGGCCGACCTCCGCGCTGTCGAAATCCAGCTTGAGCGGGGAAGGCGCATGGCCCGGCCGGCCATCCGCCACGCGGATGCGGTGGATCGGCTGCGGCGGGTCCGGCAGCCGGTCCCAGATGCCCGACGCCGCCAGCAGCCGCTGGCTGGTGAGCGCGATGGCGTAGGCGCGGCCATCGAAATCCGGCAGCTCCATGGGCGGCAGCGGCGCCTGGTCCAGCACCGCGGTGGGAATGCCGGCGGCGGCCAGCGTGGCGGCCAGGGTGGCGCCGACCGGGCCGGCGCCGACGATGCAGACAGTGGTTTCGAGATCGCTCATGCGATGAAAGTCGCCCCGAAGCGGCACTTCGGCAAGGGCGAGGCAATTGCCTAAAAAACAGGCTGAATTGTTGCGCTGCACGGAGGCAACAGTTCCCCGGGCGCCGTGAGTCCGGCGCAAACCATGGCTTGCGGGCTGTGGCACGTTCCTTGGATTGCATCGGACCGATATCGCCTTGGGAAGGGGAACTGCGGCGCGATGAAGCTGGTCATGGCCATCATCAAGCCCTTCAAGCTGGACGAGGTGCGCGATGCGCTCACCCCGCTCGGCGTGCAGGGGCTTACGGTTACCGAGGTCAAGGGTTTTGGTCGCCAGAAGGGCCAGACCGAGATCTATCGCGGGGCCGAATATCACGTGAGCTTCCTGCCGAAGCTCAAGATCGAAGTCGCCGTGGCCGCCGAGATGGTGGATTCGGTGGTCGAGGCGATCGCGGGCGCCGCGCGCACCGGCAAGATCGGCGACGGCAAGATCTTCGTCCTGGATGTGGAACGCGCGCTGCGCATCCGCACCGGGGAAACCGACGACCAGGCGCTGTAGCCGCATGTCGGGCGACACCACACCCATGATGAGGAACGGGGGAATGACGAGGATTGCGCGCGCCGCTGCCATGGCGCTGCCGGCGCTGCTCGTATCCGGCGCGGCCTTCGCGCAGGACGCGACGATCGACACCGGCGACACCGCCTGGATGCTGACCAGCACGGCCATCGTGCTGATGATGACCGTGCCGGGCCTGGCGCTGTTCTATGCGGGCATGGTCCGCAAGAAGAACGTGCTGGCCACCATGATGCAGTCCTTCGCGGTCTGCGGCCTGGTTGGCGTGCTTTGGATGGTGCTGGGCTACAGCCTCGCCTTCGGCGAGGGCAATGCCTATATCGGCGACGTCTCGAAGCTGTTCCTCTCCGGCATGGGCGAGGGCTGGGACCGTCCCTTCGTGCTCGGCTCCGGCGATGGCGCGGTGGCGACGACGATCCCGGAAAGCGTCTTCGTGACCTTCCAGATGACCTTCGCGATCATCACCGCGGCGCTGATCACCGGCGCCGTGGCCGACCGCATGAAGTTCTCCGCGCTGCTGGTCTTCATCACGCTCTGGACCCTGCTGGTCTACTCCCCGGTGGCGCACTGGGTCTGGCATCCGAATGGCTGGATCTTCGCCCTCGGCGCGCTGGACTTCGCGGGCGGCACGGTGGTGCACATCAACGCCGGCGTGGCCGGCCTGGTGGCGGCGATCGTGCTCGGCAAGCGCACCGGCTACGGCACGGAGAACATGTCCCCCTACAACCTGGCCTTCGCCGTGATCGGCGCGAGCATGCTGTGGGTGGGCTGGTTCGGCTTCAATGCCGGCTCCGCCGTCGGCGCCAATGCACGCGCCGGCATGGCGATGCTGGTGACGCAGATCGCCGCGGCGGGTGCGGTGCTGGCCTGGCTGGCCGCCGAATGGGCCACCAAGGGCAAGCCTTCCGTCCTCGGCGCCATCTCCGGCGCCGTGGCGGGCCTGGTCGCCATCACCCCGGCGGCGGGCTTCGTGCTGCCGGGCTCCGCGCTGGTCATCGGCCTGGTCGCCGGCCTCGCCGGCTTCTGGGGTGCGACCGCGCTGAAGCACATGTGCGGTTATGACGACAGCCTGGACGCCTTCGGCGTGCACGGCATCTGCGGCATCGTCGGCGCGTTGCTGGTGGGCTTCCTCGCCTATGGCCCGCTGTCGGGCACGACGGCGTCGCCCGAAGGCATCAGCGGGTCCATGGCGCAGTTCCTGCTGCAGCTCTACGCGGTGGCGGCGGTGTTCATCTTCACCGCGGTGGCCACCTTCATCCTGCTCAAGATCGTGGATGCCATCGTCGGCCTCCGCGTGACCGAGGATGAGGAGCGCGAGGGCCTCGACGTCTCCCTGCACGGCGAGCGTCTCGGCTGAGGTTTTCGCCATCGACGGAACAGGGCGTCGGGGGGCAACCCCCGGCGCCCTTTTCATTTGGGCCCAACTTGGTGGCGGTCAATCGACCTGCCAGAAGGTAATACCAGCCGCGGCCTCAAGGTCGGACCAGATGCCCGGGATGACGATGCCCATCTGCACGCGCAGCCAGCTTTTCATGTCGGTCAGCCGGCTGCCATTCCAGAGGTCGATGTGATCCCCGGTCGGCCGGCCTTCCCGGTCCCGGTCGCGCATCCAGTAATCCTTGAAGAAGATGATGCCGGTTCGCCCCGCGATGCGGGTGGAGAAGCCGCGTGACTGCAGCGTCTGGGGCTTGCCGAGCCAGGCAGGGGGCCTCTTCTGTAGCGCCGTTGCCAGTTCCTGGGCCCGCAGGACGTGGCCATCGCTCACCTTGTGGTACCAGCAGTGGGTCACCCCAAGCGCCTTCGTGGACACGCCGCAGGCGTTGAGGGCGATTCCCACGCGGATCGCACATTGATTGGACATGGCCTGCTTTCCAGGCGGGGCGACGCAGGGCGAATCCTTCGAAGGATAGGAGGACCAGAGCTGCTCGAATGTGATCTTCGCCATTTAGCCTCTCCCCCATCCGCCATGTTTTAAGGCACAGAGTAATGAGGACATGGCACGGACTGTGACTCATTTCGGCTGCCTCCGATCCCCGGCACACCAGGATTCACATGGCCCGCATCCCCACCATCCCCGACGACGCGCTGGAGGAACGCTTCGTACGTTCCTCCGGCCCCGGCGGGCAGAACGTCAACAAGGTGGAGACGGCGGTGGAGCTGCGGCTCGACCTGAAGCGGCTCGACCTTGGCGAGTACATGGCGCGGCGGTTGGCGACGCTGGCCGGGCGGCGGATCACCCAGGATGGCGTGCTGGTGATCCAGGCGCAGCGCTTCCGCACCCAGGACCGCAACCGCACCGATGCACGCGAAAGGTTGGATGAGCTGCTGGCCAAGGCCGCCGAGCCGCCGCCACCGACGCGCCGCGCCACCAAGCCCAGCTATGGCGCCCAGATGCGACGGCTGGAGGGCAAGAAGCTGCGCAGCGGCGTGAAGAAGCTGCGTGGCGACAAGCCCGGCCAGGATTAGCATTTTCAAGCCTGGCGGCTGCGCAAGGCGACCCGGCATGCGTCGGACCAATAAGCTGCAGCCGCTTTACGGAGAAGCAACGCGTCGGCGCCAAAGTGCGGCACCTGTGCCGAGGTTCCTCGCCGATGACCGATCCCCTGCGCAACCTGCCGATCGCGGCCAAGATCCTGCTGCCTGCCCTGCTGACCGCCTTTGTCGCGCTGGCCGCGGCCATCGCTGGCGGCTGGCATTTGGCCGGGCTGCAGCGCGGCTACGACGACCTGCTGTTCCGCGACGCCAAGGCGGCGATCTTCAGCGCCCGCATGGCCACGGCCAGCGCCGATCTCGGCCGCCTGGTGCAGGCGCCGGCGGGGGCCGGGCAGACCGAGACCACGGAGGCGCTGCGTCGCCTCGGCCCCGACATGCAGGAACACATGGCCCAGGTCGCCGATGCGCTGCGCGGCACGGCGGAGGAGGCCGAGGCCCGACGGATCGGCACTGAATTCGCCCGGTTGCTCGGCCTGGCCACGGACCCGGCAGCGCGGCCCGGCCTCGCCAGCCCGGTTGCCGCGCTGCGCGACGCCGCGACGCGGCTGACCGATGCGGCGGTGGAGCGGGGCGTGGCGCGCTCGGCCGGCCTGACGGCGCAGAGCCATGATTCGGTCCGCATCCTCGGCGTGACGGTGGCGATCGGCCTGCCGCTGACCATCGCGCTGGCGGTCTGGGTGGCGCTGGGCGGCGTGGTGCGGCCGCTCGCGGCGCTGCGCGGCGCCATGGGCCGTATCGCGGCGGCGGAGCTGGCCACCCCGGTCCCGGGCATCGGGCGGCAGGACGAACTCGGCGCGATGTCCCGCGCGCTGGATTGCCTGGCGCAATCGCTGCGGGAGGCGGAGGCGGCGCGGATGGCGCAGGATCTGGCGAAGCAGACCGCCGCCGCCGAACAGCGGGCGGCCGAGCTGGCGCTGGCCGATGGGCTGCAGCGCGGCGTCGGCGGCGTCGTCGGCAATGTGGCCGCGGCGGCGGAGCGGATGCGCGGCGCCGCCGGTGGGCTGGTCGCCGTGGCCACGGCCGCCACCCGCCAGGCCGGTACGGTGCGCGATGCCGCCGGCGCCGCGCGCGGCGAGGTGGCCGGGGTGGCGGAGGCAACGGAGGCGCTGGCCGCCTCCATCACCGCGATCAGTTCCCAGGTCGATACCGGCCAGCGAATCGCGGCGGAGGCGGTGAGCCAGGCGACCGACAGCAACGCCCGCATCGGCGGGCTGACCGAGGCGGTGCAGCATATCGGGCAGGTCGTGCGGCTGATCACCGAGATCGCCAGCCAGACCAACCTGCTGGCGCTGAACGCGACGATCGAGGCGGCGCGGGCCGGCGATGCCGGCAAGGGCTTTGCCGTGGTGGCCGGTGAGGTGAAGGCCCTGGCCGCGCAGACCGCCAAGGCCACCGAGGAGATCGGCGCCCAGATCCAGTCCGTGCAGGATGCGACCGCCGCCGCCGCCGCGCAGATCGATGCCATCGGCGGCACGGTGTACCGGATGGGCTCGATCACGACGGAGGTGGCCGCGGCCATGCAGGCGCAGGGCCAGGCGACGGCGGAGATCGCGCGCAGCGTCCAGCGCCTGGCCAGCGGCGCGGCGGGCATCGCGGATGCGGCGGAGGATCTGGCCCGCGCGGCGTCGGAGACCAGCCAGGCGGCGCAGCAGGTGGATCACACCGCGGCGGCCCTGGATGGCGATGCGGACCGGCTGGGCGGCGAGCTGGGTGCCTATCTGGCGCAGCTGAGGGCGTAGCGGGCTTCGGGGTTCTGCTTCAATCCGAGCCACTTCCGGTGTAGGGTTGCAGCAAGCTCTCAGGAATTGCCTCCATGGCCCGCACCGCAAGCACCCCGGCCGTGGGCGACCGGCTCGCCGCAGCCGGACGCCGCTTCGCCTCCCCCGCCGTCAAGGCCGCCGTGAAGCGGCGCCTGGCGGAGCTGCTGGCGCTGATCCTGGTGGTATCCGGGCTGGTGCTCGGGCTGGCGCTGGCCACCTATGATGCGGGCGATCCGTCCTTCTCCACCGCCACCGCGCAGCCCACAGCCAATCTGGCGGGGCCGGTCGGTGCGCATGTGGCGGACCTGCTGTTGCAGGCCTTCGGCTACGCTGCCTTCCTGCCGGTGGCCTGCCTGATGACCTGGGCCTGGCGGCTGGCGGTGCATAAGGGCCTCGCCCCCTTCGTGCTGCGTCTGGCCTGCCTGCTGGCGGCGCTGCCGCTGCTGGCCGCCACCCTGATTCTGCTGCCGCTGCCCGCCGATGCCCCGGCCGCCGCCGGCCCCGGTGGCGCGGCTGGGCCAGTGGTGGCCCAGGCGCTGCTCGGCGTGATGCGTGACCTGCTGGGCCCGGTCGGCGCCGGCATCGCGCATCTGGTGCTGGCGGCGCTGATGGCAGTGCTGGCCTTCATCGCGCTCGGCCTGACCCTGGGCGAATGGCGCCGCGCCGGGTCGGTCGCAGGCTCCGTGGCCGGCAGCGCCGCCAGCGGCGCGGCGCGGCTGACCGCGACCGGCGCGCGCCAGATGGGCGAACATGTGCCGCCCGGCCTGTTCACCCGCGCGGCCACCTGGCCCTTCCGCTCGCTCGGCCGCATCGTCGGCGGCGCGGTGCGCCGGCGGCGAGAGCGGGAGACGCCGCTGGCCGAACTGCTGCGCAACGCCGATGCCCTGGTCGAGGACGCCCCCGCGCCGCACCGGCGTGAGCCGTCCTTCGGGGCTGACGGCGGCCCGGCGACCGCGCCACCGCCGGCCCCTGCCACCCCCGCCCGCGGCAAGCCCGCCGCGCCACGCGTGGCGGAACGCGCCGCGCCGCCGAAGCCGGTCGCCAATGCGCGCCAGGGCAATCTGGACCTGCCCGACGGCCAGTGGCGCTTCCCGCCGCTGTCGCTGCTCGCCGCCCCGCCCGCCCGCCGCAACACCGGCCCGTCGGAGGAAGCGCTGCAGGGCAATGCGCGGATGCTGGAGACGGTGCTGGAGGATTACGGCGTGCGCGGCCGCATCGCGGAGATCCGCCCCGGCCCCGTGGTCACGCTGTACGAGCTGGAACCCGCCCCCGGCACCAAATCCGCCCGCGTCATCGGCCTGGCCGACGATATCGCCCGCAGCATGTCCGTCACCGCCGTGCGCATCGCCACCGTGCCCGGGCGCAACGTGATCGGCATCGAACTGCCGAACGCCAAGCGGGAGATGGTCTATTTCTCCGAGATGATGATGGCGGAGGACTGGCACAAGCATCAGGCCCGGCTGCCGCTGGCGCTCGGCAAGGATATCGGCGGCGCCCCGGTGATCGCCGACCTCGCCCGCATGCCGCATCTGCTGATCGCGGGCACCACCGGCTCGGGCAAGTCGGTCGGCATCAACACCATGATCCTGTCGCTGCTCTACCGTTTCACCCCGGATGAGTGCCGCTTCATCATGATCGACCCGAAGATGCTGGAACTGTCGGTCTATGACCGCATCCCGCATCTGCTGGCGCCCGTGGTGACGGAGCCGGCCAAGGCCATTGGCGCCCTGAAATGGACCGTCCGGGAGATGGAGAAGCGCTACCGCGCCATGTCCCAGCTCGGCGTCCGCAATATCGGCGGCTACAACGAAAAGGTGAGCGCCGCCCGCCAGCGCGGGGAGGTGCTGACGCGCCGCGTGCAGGTCGGCTTCGACCCGGAAACCAACAAGCCGCTGTTCGAGGACCAGCCCTTGGCGCTGGAGCCGCTTCCGATGATCGTGGTCGTGATCGACGAGATGGCCGACCTGATGATCGTCGCCGGCAAGGACATCGAAGCGGCGGTGCAGCGCCTGGCGCAGATGGCGCGCGCCGCCGGCATCCATGTGATCATGGCGACCCAGCGCCCCTCGGTGGATGTCATCACCGGCACCATCAAGGCGAACTTCCCGACCCGCATCAGCTTCCAGGTCACCTCGAAGATCGACAGCCGCACCATCCTCGGCGAGATGGGCGCCGAGCAGTTGCTGGGCCAGGGCGACATGCTGCACATGGCCGGCGGCGGCCGCGTCAGCCGCGTGCACGGCCCCTTCGTCACCGATGAGGAGGTGGAGGCGATCGTCGCCTTCCTGCGCGAACAGGCCGAGCCGTCCTATATCGAGGAAGTCACCGAGGTGGATGAGGAGGGCGGTGGCCCCGACCTGTCCGGCATGCTCGGCGGCAATACCGATGGCGAAGCCTCGCTCTACGACCAGGCGGTGGAGCTGGTGACGCGGGAAGGCAAGGCCAGCACCAGCTTCGTCCAGCGCCACCTCAACATCGGCTACAACCGCGCCGCCAAGCTGATCGAGCAGATGGAGAAGAATGGCGTGGTCGGCGCGGCCAACCATGTCGGCAAGCGCGAAGTGCTGGCGCCGGGGCCTCGGGACTGAAGCGGGACTAACCCGCCTCCCGGCACGCCGCGCGCAGGGCCGCCAGAAACACGGCCTGATCCGGGGTGGGCAGCCAGTCCTGGCGGAGCGTCAGCCCCACCTGCCGGGGCGGGGCTGGTGGCAGGGCGATATCCAGCCGTCGCAAGCCGGGCGTCGCGGCCACCTGCTGGGTGGAGAGCAGCGCCAGCGCGGCGCTTTGACGCAGCACCGCGATGGTCGTTTCCGCCGCATTCGTCTCCAGCAGGATTCGGGGGCGATGGGGCAGTGTTGCGAACAACGCCTCTGCCATCGCGCGTCGCGGCAGGGGCGGCGCCGCGACCACCCAGGCGGAAGCCGCCAACACCGCCCGCGCCGGTCCGGCGGGCAGCCTGGCGTCGCTGCCGCAGGCGATGACGAAGGGATCGTCCAGCAGCGCCTCCTCCGTCACATCCGGATGCGGTGACCTGCCGCGCAGGGCGCCCAGCATGGCGTCGATCCTGCCCTGGCGCAGCAGCGCCACCAGCTCCGCGTGGCTGCCATCCTGGGCATAGACCGCCAGCGACGGTCCCGCCGCCTGCAGGGCCAAAGCGATCGGCTGGCGAGGCATCAGCGGCAGGGTGCCAAGCCGCAGGCGCGGCGGCTCCGCCGCCAGTTCCGCCAGGCCCTGCTCGATTTCCAGCCGCGCGAGCCCGATGCGCCGCGCCAGCTCCGCGCCACCCGGCGCGGCCACCAGCCCGGCCGCGCTGCGGCGATAGAGCGCCACGCCCAAAGTCGCCTCCAGCCCCCGCGCGGTACGCGCCAGGGTGGGCAGGGAGATGCCACGGAGCCGGGCGGCCGCGGCGAAGCTGCCTGCGGCGACGATGGCCATATGCGTGGCCAGCGCCGTATCCGTCAGCAGGCGTGGCGCCGTGGCACTGCCACAGGCGGCAAGGCCGGCGGCAAGCTGCTGCTCCATCCGCCGGCAGCGTTCCAGCAGCCGCGCGGCTTTGGCATTGGGAAAGCTGCCGCGCGGGCCGCGTACCAGCAACACGCCGCCGCAGCGGGCCTCCAGCCGTGCGATGGCCTGGGACAGCGCCGGCTGCGACAGACCCGCCTGACGCGCCGCCTCCCCCAGGCTGCCCAGCCGCGCGGCGGTGGCGAAGGCGGCCAAGTCACGTAGCCGGGGCAGCGGATCGATCTCGGGCATAGCCTGGAACTTATGAGCCGCGCCGCGCAATTCGCCTACCGGGGAAGGCGGCCGGCGGTCATTTTACGATCCAAGGGAGAAACGCATGCCGATCGAGATCATCGATACCCACACCCATGTCATCTCGCCCGACCAGGCGCGCTATCCGCTGGCGCCGCTGGGCGGCAAGCAGTCCGACTGGTCGGCGGAACGCCCAACGCCGCCGGAGGCGCTGATCGCGGCGATGGATGCGGCCGGCATCGCCCGCGCCGTGGTGGTGCAGGCCTCCACCGCCTATGGCCATGACAACAGCTACCTCGTGGAATCCGTAGCCGCGCATCGCGACCGCCTCGTCGGCGTGTTTTCCGTGGACATCCTGGACCCAGAGGCGCCGCGCGTGATCCGCCGCTGGCGCGATGCCGGCCTGTCCGGCTTCCGGCTGTTCACCACCGGAACCACCATGCCCGGCCAGGCCGGCTGGCTGGACGATCCGCGCGGCTTTCCGGGCTGGGCCATGGCGGCGGAGCTTGGCCTGCCGGTCTGCCTGCAGATGACAGCCAAGGGCATCCCGGCACTGCGCATCCTGCTGGAACGCTTCCCGACCGTGCCCGTGCTGCTCGACCATCTGGCGCGGCCGGACCTGTCCGATGGCCCGCCCTATGCGCTCTCCGCGCCGCTTTTCGCGCTGGCCGACTATCCCAACGTCTTCCTGAAGCTGACCAGCCGGGCGCTGGACCTGGCCGGGGCCGGCCGTTCGACGCCGGAGGCGCTGCTGGCGGCGCTGATCGCCCGCTTCGGTGCGGCGCGCATCTGCTGGGGCTCCAACTTCCCGGCGGCTGAGGGCCGGCTTTCGGACCTGCTGGCGCGCAGCCTTGGCGCTCTGGATAGCCTGGCGGAGACCGATCGCGCGGCGATCCTGGGCGGCACGGCACGCCGCCTCTATCCCGAACTGGCGCCCTCCCATGGCTGAGCCCGGCTTCACCCTGGCGATCGGCAAAGGCCCCATGGCGGCGGCGCTGCGCGAGGCGGGCGCCCTGCCGGATGGCACGCCCGTGACGATGCCGGAGATCGAGCCGATCCACCGCGCCTTCGCCCCCATGGCCCGGGAACAGCGCTTCGACGTGGCGGAGATGGCCATCGTCACCGCCTTGCAGGCGCTCGCCTATGGCAAGCCGATCATCCTGCTGCCGATCACCCTGGCGGCGCGCTTCCAGCACCGCTGCATCATCCGCCTGACCGCGCGGCCGGAGTTGACGCCGGCGGCCCTGGCCGGGCGTCGGATTGGCGTGCGCGCCTATACCCAGACCACCGGCATGTGGGTGCGCGCCATCCTGGCGGAGGAGGCCGGGCTGGCGGCGGAGGCCTCGGAATGGCTGACCCAGGACGGCGCCCATGTGGCGGAATTTGCCGACCCGCCCTTCGTCACCCATGTGGCGCCCGGGCTGAAGCTGCCGGCGATGCTGCGCGATGGCCTGATCGATGCCGCGATCCTGGGCAACGACCTGCCCGACGACCCTGACTTCGCCCCGGTCTTCCCGGAGCCGGAGGCCGCGGCACGCGCCTGGTTCGCCCGCACAGGGGTGGTGCCGATCAACCATGTGCTCGTCGCCAGCCGTGCCTTTGCCGAGGCACGGCCGGGCACGGTCGCCACTCTGCTCGCCGCGTTGCGCGCGGCCAGACCGCTGCGGGAGCCGGACCTGCTGCCGGCCTCCGCCGCCGCCATGGCCCATTCGCTGGAACATGTGCTGGCCGCCAGCACGGCACAGGGGCTGCTGCCGCGCAGCCTGACAGTCGAGGAGGTTTTCGCGCCCGCGCGGGCGCTCGGCCTGGACTGACCGCCGTTTTGAATTGGGAGGAATCAACAAGATGACACTGACCCGACGCGGATTTTCGACGCTCGCCGCCGGCCTTGCCCTGGCGGGCACCACGCCGGCCCTTGCGCAGGTGCCATTGCCGAGTGGTGCGGTCTCCCTCGTCGTGCCGGTCACGCCGAGCACGGCGCAGGACCTTCTGGCGCGCGCCATGGCGCCCGCGCTGACCGAGTTGATGGGGCAGGCGGTGGTGGTGGAGAACCGCACAGGCGCCAGCGGCGTGATCGGAACCGGCGCCGTGGCCCGCGCCGTGCCGGATGGCCGGATGCTGCTGATGCAGGGCGCGAACTTCGTGATGAGCCCGCCGCTGATCGCCACCCTGCCCTATGACCCGCAGCGCGCCTTCGTGCCGATCATCCGCATCGCCGATGGCAATTCGGTGCTCGCGGTCCGGCCGGACCTGCCGGTGCAGGATGTCGCGAGTTTCGTGGCCCTGGCCAAATCGCGGCCCGCCGATCTCGACTATGGCTCCCCCGGCAATGGCACCGCGCCGCATATGGGCATGGTGCTGTTCGCGCTCTCGGCCGGCATCGACCTGAACCACATCCCCTATCGCGGCACGGCGCCGGCCTTGCAGGACCTGCTGGGCGGGCGGATCGCGGCGATGGTGCTGCCGGTGTCGGTCGCCATCCCACTGGCGCGCAGCAACCAGATCCGCCTGTTGGCGGTCACCGCCGAAACCCGCTGGCCCGATTTGCCGGAGGTGCCGACCATGGCCGAGGCCGGCTATCCGGAGGCCAGCATGACCATCATCTACGGGCTCTACGGTCCCGCCGGGCTGCCGGCGCCGCTGGTGGCGCATCTCAATGCCGGGCTGAACGCTTGGCTGGCGCAGCCGGCGACGCGGCAATTCATCCTGTCCAACGGCTTGGTGCCGGCCGGTGGCCCGCAACCGGAATTCGCCGCCAGGGTGCAGTCCGAACTGACGCGCTGGGCGCGGGTGGTGCGGGATGGGGGCATCCGGCCGGACTGACCGGCGCCGGAGCCGTTTCACAGAAAGCGACGACGGTGAAACGGCTCCAGCTCTTTGTGTTACGCATTTTCCGAGTCGCCTTGCGAAGCCGCAATGCTCGAAAATGCTCTACGCCCCGACCATCCGCGCCGCCAGCCGCTTCGGCGCGATGATCGAATAACTGCGGCGGATCAGCGCCTCCGCCTCCGCCCAGTCCACCGGCCCGGTCAGCCGCAGCGCCACCCAGCCTTTTGGGCCAAGATAGGGCGGCCGGAAGAAGCGGTCCGGCGCCGCTTCCACCAGCACCTCCTGGCTGCCGGGCGGTGCCTTGAACCACACGGCCAGGCCATCCGCCGACAGATACAACATCGCGAAGATCTTCCCGCGCACCCGAAAAGTCGGCTGCTCCCAGGTCTCGATCTCGGCCGCTTCGGGCAGAGTGAGGCAGATGCGGCGCAGCCGTGTGGTGGGGGACAGGGCCATGCGGCGATCCTGGCACAGGACCGCCGCATGGCCAAAAAATCAGGCCGCGCGGATGCCGGAGAGGAAGCCATCCACCTGCTGGCGCAGCCGCTGCGAACGCTGGGTCAGTTCGCTGGAGGAGGCACCGACCTGCGAGGCGGCTTCCCCGGTCGCCACCGCGCCCTGCGACAATTCGCCGGTGAAGCGGGAGACTTCGCGGGTGCCGGTCGCGGCCTCCGCCACCGCGCGGACGATTTCCTGCGTCGCGCTGGCCTGTTCCTCGGCCGCCGCGGCCACCTGCACGGTGATCTGGTCCACCTGGTCGATGGTCGCCGCGATGCCGCGAATGGCGTCCACAGCGCCGCGCGTCTCGGCCTGCATGGCGGCGATCTGTGTGCTGATCTGCTCCGTCGCGTTCGCGGTCTGCGCGGCGAGCGCCTTCACCTCGCTGGCGACCACGGCGAAACCCTTGCCGTGTTCGCCGGCGCGTGCCGCCTCGATGGTGGCGTTCAGCGCCAGAAGGTTGGTCTGGCCAGCGATGTCGGCGATCAGCCGCACCACATCGCCGATGCGCTGCGCGGCCTCGGACAGGCTGGTGATGGCGGCGTCGCTGGCGCGAGCGCCCTCAGCGGCGTTACGCGCCGCCGCGGCACTGTCGTTCACCCGGCGGGCGATTTCGGCGATGGAAGCACCGAGTTCCTCCGCCGCGGCGGCCACGTTCTGCACGCTGGCGGAAGCCTGTTCGGCGGCGGCGGCGACGGAGGCGGAACGGCTTTCGCCATCCCGGGCCGTCTTCGTCATGCTGCCGGCCATGCTGTCGAGTTGGGTCGTGGCGGCGGCGACACCTTGCAATGCCTCCGCCGCATCGGCCTCGAACCCGGCGACCAGGGCCGCGACCGTCTCAGCGCGGCGGGCCTTGGCCTCCTCCTCCTGCCGCATGGCGGCGTCGGCGCGCTGCTTTTCCTCCAGGGCGGTCTTGAAGACGGTCAATGCGGCGGCGATGCGGCCCATTTCCGTGCGTTCCGGCAGCGCCGGCACCTGGGCCGTCAGGTCGCCGTGGGACAGGCGCTGCATCGGCGCGATCACGGCATTGATGCCGGTGTTGATGGCGCGCAGCAGCAGCAGGGTGACGAGGATGCCGATCAACACGGCGGCGCCCCCGCCGACCAGCATCAGCATGCGGGCGGTCTGGAAGGTGGCATCGGCGGCCTCGCTGGCGTTTTTGGCGCCGACCCGGTTCAGCTCCGTCAGATCGTCCAGCCGCTGCGCCACCACAGTGGCGATCGGCGATAGCACGCGATTGACCACGGCACCGGCGGCGGCGACGTTCTCATTGCGCGACACCGTCAGCACGGCAGGCGTCTCGCGCAGGTAATTGTCGATGGCGGCCGCAGTCTGGTCGAACAGGCTACGTTCTGCCGGGCTGCTGATCATGGATTCGTACAGCCGCCGTGCCGCGGTCAGTTCCGTGACGTTCTGCGCGATCCTGGTTTCAATGGCCTGCATCTGGGCCGCGTCTTCCGTGGCGCTGTGGTTCCGGATTTCGAGACGAATTTCGTTCATCTCATTCTGCATTCGGGCGAGGGTCTGGATGCTGGGCAGCCAATTCTCATTGATGTCCGTGGAGGCCGCGTTCACCGCCTGCATCTTGAAGATGCCGAAGCCGCCGATCCCAACGACGCAGAGAAGCAGAAAGGCGCAGGCTGCGATCAGCCGCTCCTGGATCGAAAGGCGCGACAGCATGGGCGATGGCTCCAGCTTTGGTTGAAGCGCGCACTATCGGTCTGCGGGGTGAACAAGGCGTGAAACACGGCGACGTGATCGCAGTTTCACCACCGCTTCACCCCGTTTCGGCAGCGGCGGGGCGCGCTTGACGCGGCGCGTCGCCGCGAGGGAGCGTCCGGCTACACGGAGGAAGGATCGGACCCATGCGCGTGACCCTGCTTGCCGTCCTGCTGGCCACCGCCACCCTGCCGGCCCTGGCGCAGGACCGGCCCCCGCTGTTCCCGACGCGGGATGTCGCCGTTACCTATCGGGTCACCGGTGCCCGGGCGCAGGCTGGCCTGCCGAGCATGTCCATCGCCTGGCTCGCCGCCCAGCAGACCATGCGGATGGATATGGGCGGCATGGGTTACATGGTCGCCGACCACAAGGCGCAGCGCGGCTTCATGGTGATGGAGCAGATGCGCATGCTGATGGATATCCCGATGGAGCAGGCCAATACCGGCCTGCCCAGCGGCGGCACGTTCCGGCGCACCGGCAGCGACACGGTGGCCGGCCACCCCTGCACGGTCTGGAGCTTCCAGGACGGCCAGAACAACGGCACCGCCTGCGTCACCGCCGATGGCGTGATGCTGCGCGCCCAGGGCACCTCCGGTGGCGAGTCCGGCGGCATGGAGGCGACGCAGGTCGCCTATGGCACGCAGGACCCGGCCCGCTTCCGCCGGCCGCAGGGCTACCAGACCATGCAGATGCCCCAAGGGATGCCGCAGGGCATGCCGGGCGCGCCCCGGCGCTAACCCGGCATCGCCACGCCGAGCTTCGCCGCCGCGCCGCGCAGCCCGTCCCAGATGCCGGGCGCCAGCGCCACGCCATCCCGCAAGGCCAGCCGGCGACGGGCGAGGCCGGATTCGCCGGGCAGCCGCACCCGTTCCCCCCCCGGGCGCGGCGTCGCGGCGCGGCAGGCGGCGGCGGTGTGGCTGGTCTGGCGCAGGAAGGCGGGCAGGCCTGCAAAAGCCTCCGGATCATACAGTTGCAGCAGCACGCTGGCGGTCCAGCCGGTCGGCTTGTCGGCGCGGCCATAGCCGGACAGGCCCTGGGTCATCGCCTCGTTCATCAGCGCCCAGGCGTAGCCCTTCTGGCCATGGTCCAGCCCGCCCGCCGGCAGCAGCGTGCCGCCCTGGCTCAGCACCTTCGGATCGGTGCTGGGATTTCCCTCGGCGTCCTGCACCCAGGCATGCGGATACTGCGCCCCTTGCTTCTGCAAGGTGCCGGCCATGTTGATGGTGGTGATGGAGGCGCTGACATCCATCAGGATGGGATCGCCCTCGGTCGGGATGCCCGTCGCCACGGGGTCCGGCGCCAGCACCCCGGTGATCCCACCGAAAGGCGCCACGGCCGAGGCGGCGGAGGCGGAGGAGGACAGCACCATCATGAAGCCGCGCTCCGTCGCGCGGGTCAGATAGGCGGCGAGGCAGCCGATATGGTGGCTGTCGCCGATCGCCACGCTGTAGGTGCCGAAGGTGCCCACCCGCTCCAGCGCGATGTCGATTGCCTTGTGCACCAGCCAGGGGCCGGGCAGGCGGCGTCCGTTCCAGCTCAGGCAGGCGCCGTGGTCGCGCAGCACCTCCGGCTCCCCCTCCCGCGTCATGCCGCCGTTGGCGACATCCTCCAGATAGCGCGGCAGCAGGGCGAGGCCGTGGGTGACATGGCCGAGCAGGTCCGATTCCACCAGCGTACCTGCCACCGCGGCGGATTTTTCCGTATCCAGCCCGGCCGCCAAGCAGAGATCCTGGGCGAATCGGGTCAGTGCGGCGACGTCGTGGCGGGGGCTGGTTTCGGTCATGTGCGGTTCCTCCGACCCGCCTCGTTACGCGGTTCGCGCCGGGACGTCGATGCAGGCCCGGGCTTCATTCTTCGCCAATCCTTGTGGAGCAAAATGGAGACAAGCCCCAATTATAATTTTGGAAGCCAAATGACCAAGAGCTCTGCACAGGACAAGCGTATCGCCGCCTTTGGCCTGACCCCCGTGGATCTGGATGCGCTGAGCGGCCTGACCTCCTTCGCCGCGCAGCGGCTGCCGCAACTGCTCACCGACCTCCACGGCGCCTTCGCGTCCTGGCCGGAGATGCAGAAGGCGCTGGCGAAGCCCGAGGTGCATGAGGTGCGCGTGGCGCATTGGCAGCGCGTGGTCGGCGGCCAGATCGGGGAGGGCTTTACCGAGTCCGCCGCCCGCCTCGCCTCGGCCTTCTACACCAATGGCGTGCCGGGCTTCGCCGTGGCCGTTTGCCACCACAGCGTGATGGCGGGCATCCTGCGCGACCTTGCGTTGCAGCGGAATTCGGCCCGGGGCAGCGGCCTGTTCAACAATGGCGCGCGCCGGCGCGACGAAGCCCTGCGCGAAGCGCTGAGCCGCATCACCTGGCTTGATCTGGAATTGCTGCTGGAAACCTATGCGGCGGCGGAGACGGAAAGCCGCAGCCGGGCGCTGGTCGGCATGGCCGAGGCGGTGGAGCGTGAAGCGGGCCAGGCGGTGTCGCAGGTCAGCCTGCTGACGGAGGACATGGCCCGCACCGCCAAGGAGATGTCCAACGCCGCAACGCAGACCGGGCATAACGCGGAGGATGCGGCGCGCGCCGCGGACCAGACCCGCACCACGGCGCAGACCGTGGCCGCGGCGGCCGAGGAGTTGACCGCCTCGATCGGGGAGATCACCCGGCAGGTCAACCTGTCGGGCCAGGCGGCGCAGCAGGCGGTGCAGGCGGGTCGCGCCGCGCGCACCAGTATCGAGGCGCTGTCGCAGCAGGCGGAGGAGATCAGCCATGTCGCCGGCATCATCGCCGACATCGCCAGCAAGACCAATCTTCTCGCCCTGAACGCCACCATCGAGGCGGCGCGTGCCGGGGAGGCCGGCAAGGGCTTCGCCGTGGTGGCGAGCGAGGTGAAGCAGCTCGCGACGCAGACCGCGCGCTCGACCGAGGATATCAGCAAGCAGCTCAACGCGATCCGGCAGGCCACCGGCCAGGCGGTGGCGGAAGTGGCGGAGATGGCGGACCGGATCAGCGAAATCGACCGCGTCGTCGCCAATGTCACGGAGGCCGTGCAGCAGCAGGGCGAGGCGACCAGTGAGATCGCGCGCAGCATCGGCCAGACGGCCGCCGCGGCCGAGGAGATGTCGCAGCAGACCGAAGCCGTGCGTCTGGCCGTGGGCGAAACCGACCGTCAGGCGGAGGCGGTGCAGGCCACCGCCGTGACGCTGGAAGGTGCCATGGTGCAGCTGCGCACTGCGGTGATCCGGGCCGTGCGCAGCTCCACCGACAGCGTCAACCGCCGCCTGCATGAGCGCCACGGAGCCAACCTTCCCGCGGAACTGACCCTGGAGGGCGGCACGCCGGTGGCGGTGCGGGTGGCGGACCTGTCCAGCGGCGGTGCGCGGCTGACAGGTGGGCCGCGTGTCACGGCCGGGCAGCGTGGCCAGCTGTCGCTGGAAGGCCTGGATATGCAGGTCACCATCGCCCGCATCGGGGCCGCCGGCGAATGCGGCGTCCAATTCGCGCCGGCCAGCGCGGCGCAGCCGCGCTTCGCGGCGCTGGTGGACCGGCTGAGCCGTCGGGCGGCCTGATCACGGGCCGCCCGGGCGGAAGGACCCTCAGGGCAGCAGCTGGTGCAGCGTCGCCGCATCGGCGCGGGCTGCGGCCATCAGATAGGCGACATCATTGCCGGCGATCAGGAAGCGCGCGCCCAGGCCGATCAGGTCCCGCTGCAATTCCACATCGCCGCGAATGCCACCCACACCCAGCACCTTGCCATGGGCGCGGCAGGCGGCGGCGACGGTCACATAGGCCTCCCGCAGCTTCGGGTTCCGCAACTCCCCGGGGATGCCCATCTCGGTGCAGAGGTCGTTGGAGCCGATCAGCAGCATGTCCACACCGGGAACGGCGGCGATGGCCTCCGCATTCCCCACGCCTTCCGGCGTTTCGATCATGCAGACCACCAGCGTCCCGGCATTCAGCGTGGCGTTGATCTGCTTCAACGGCATGGCGCGGTAACCGGTGCCGGGGCCGGGACCCATGACGGAGCGATGGCCGAGCGGCGGGAAGCGGGCGGCGGCGACAATGGCGCGGGCCTGGGCCGCCGTGTTCACATGCGGCACGATGACGCCCTGCGCCCCGCCATCCAGAATCCGGCCGATCCATTCCGCGCCATGGCCGGGCGGGCGCACCAGGGGCGTCACGCCGCAGGCGGCGGCGGCGATGCAGATGGCGGAGACCGTCTCCAGCCCCAGCGGGCTGTGTTCCATGTCGAGATACAGCGATTCGAAGCCGCAGGCCGCGACCATCTGGCCGATATCCACGCTGCGCGCCTGTCGCAGCCCCATGCACAGGACCAGCCCCCCGGCATCAAGCCTGCGCCGCGCCGCATTCGCGGCTATATCGGTGTCATTCAAAGTCATTCCCTCCTCACGCGTGCCCGACGCTATGTCCGGGTTTTTGGATTGTCCATCATGACGGGATTTTCTTCAGTTGCCGCCCTGGAGCCGCGTCGCGGCGCCAGCAGTCTGGAAAAGATGCTGGGGTTGCTGGATCTGTTCACCACCACCGTTCCCGCCTGGGCGACGGAGGATCTGATCCGCGTCTCCGGCACCTCCCGCTCCACCTGCTATCGCTACATCAAGGCGCTCCAGGCGGCGGGGCTGGTGACGCCGGTGGCGGGCGGCGCCTGGATGCTGGGGCCGCGCATCATCGAGCTGGACCGCACCATGCGGCTCTGTGACCCGGTGACGGCCGGCGGCGTGCCGGCGATGCGGCGGCTGGCGGAGGAGGTGGGGCAGACCGGCCTGCTCTGCCTGCTGTTCTCCGGCACCGTCATGTGCGTGGCCGATGCCCCGGCGCCCGGCGCGCCGGAGGGGCTGTTCAGCCGAGGCCAGCGCCGGCCGCTTTTCGCCGGGGCGGCCTCCAAGGTCATCCTGGCGCATCTGCCGCCGCACCAGCTTCGCGCGATCTTCGCCCGCCACCGCGCCACCATCGAGGCCGCCGGGCTGGGCGGGGACTGGGAGAGCTTCCGGCACGCTTTGCGCGGTATCCGGGAGGTGGGGCACAGCATCACCGAGTCGGAATTCCTGCCCGGCGTCATCGGCATCGCCGCCCCGCTGTTCAATGCGGAAGGCGGCGTGCTGGGCAGCATCGGCATCGCCGCCAAGATCGAGCTGGTGCCCAAGGCGGACCGCCTGGCGATTGCCGAAAAGGTGATCGCGGCGGCGCGGCAGGCCTGCACGGCCATCGCCGACCAGGTGCAGCTCTCCGCCCTGCCGGCCCGCGCCGTGGGCTGAGGTCTGGGCTGGGCGCCGCCGGCGCTTCATTCGGCTACCCGACCACATCTGGTGGTCTTGCGGCCGGTCGATAACCATATATGGTGTCCTTCGCCGCGTCGAAGCGGCGTTGAAGGATGCTCACGATGGACGGTTCCCTACCCGGCGCCCCCTATGCCCGCCATTATCAGACCCTTGGGCAGACCCCGGGTTCCCGCTTCGCGGGCCCGCCGGTGCAAGCGCGGGTGCTGGATGCGGGGATGGGTCTGGCCGTGGCGCGGCGCACCGTCTTCCGCCCCAGCGACGCCGAGGATTTCGGCCGGGTGGCGGATCGTGTGGCGGCGGGGAATATGGGGCTGCTCGGCGCGGCGGCCGATCCGGTGGAACAGGCGCGGCTGCGCAATGCCATCGCGACCGGCGCGCTGATCACCTCCGGCCGCCACCTTCAGCACGGCGACGCCGACCAGCACGGCCGCAACATGGAGGTCTTTACCAACTGCGCCACGGCCGCGGCCTCCTTCAGCCTGTTCTACCTGCTGCTGAACGGCAGCGGCGTCGGCCGCGCCTATGATGATGAGCTGATGGCGGTGGATTGGGCGCGGGCGCCGAAGCTGCTGCTGCGGCTGGATTCCGGCCATCAGGACTGGCCGGCGAACCGCGCCACGCTGCATCGCTTCGCGCTCGATTTTCAGCTTCTGCCCTGGGGCACCTCGCTGGAATCGATGACAGCGGCGCAGGAGGCCGATCTGCGCGGCTGGATCGCGCGCGAATTCCTGGTTGGCGCGGCGCCGGCGGATGCGATCCATCACCTGGTGGCCGATAGCCGCGAAGGCTGGGGCAAGGCGGTGGAGCTGCTGGAAAGCCTGGCCTTCGAGGGCGCGGCGGACCGCACCCTGCTGCTCGACTTCTCCGCCATCCGCCCCTGCGGTGCGCCGATCGGCGGCATGCAGGGCCGCCCGGCCTCCGGCCCCCTCTCCCTGATGCGCGCCTTCGTCAATCTGCGCGCCCAGGTGATTGAGCCGGCCAAGAGCCGCCAGCTGGCGCCCTGGGAACAGGCGATGCTGGTGGACCACCATCTGTCGGTGGAGGTGCAGGTGGGCGGTGCCCGCCGGGCCGCGCGCATGGCGACCAAGTCCTGGCGCGACCCGGGCATCCTGCGCTTCATCCGGGTGAAGTCCGAAGGCGGGCTGTGGACGGCCAACAACTCCGTCATGGTCGATGCCGCCTTCTGGGACGGCGTGCGGCGGGCCCGCGCCGGAAGCACCGACCCGCTGCACCGCCACGCGCTGACGGTGTTCGAGGAAGCGACGCGCTGCGGCTACATCAATGGCGAGCCCGGCTTCATCAACGGCGACCGGCTGGAAGATCACCGCACCGGCAGCGCCTGGGACAAGCCGGTGCATGAGGATGGGCGCGATGTGCGCTCCGCCCGCTACCAGGCCGACCATGCGGTGGGGTTGCTGGCCGAGGTGGCGCGCCGCGCCAGCTCCGCGCAATTCCCGGCCACCACCAATCCCTGCGGCGAGATCACGCTGCATGTCACCGGCGGCTATTGCGTCATCGCCGATTTCGCGCCGCTGCTGGCCTGCCCGGCGGATTATACGAAGCTGACGCCCGGCGACCTGCCGCCCGATATGGCGGAGGAATGGGATGCACGGGTGGAGGACAGCGTGCGGCTCGGCGTGCGCTTCCTGATCCGCGCCAATCGCATGGATGCGCTCTACGCGGCAGAGGTCGCGCGCACCAACCGAATCGGCATCGGCCCGACCGGCCTGCATGAATGGGCCTGGATGCGCTGGGGTCTGGGCTTTGACGAATTGCTGGACGAAGACCGCGCCGCCCCCTTCTGGGCGATGCTGTCGCGCCTGTCGGACGCGGCGAAGCAGGAATCCTCCCGCTATGCGGCGGAGCTTGGCATGGCGCCGCCGGCCACCGTCACCACGGTGAAGCCGGCCGGCACCACCAGCAAGCTCTTCGGCCTGACGGAGGGCGCGCATCTACCGGCGCGGCGCCACTATCTGCGCTGGGTGCAGTTCAAGGGCAGCCGCGCGGAGGATGGCGGCTGGACGCCGGACAGCGACCGGCTACTGGGCGACTACGAGGCGCGCGGCTATCCCATCCGCAGCCTGTCCTCCTTCCCCGGCATGTCGATCGTCGGCTTCCCGACCCTGTCGCTGATCGAACGGCTGGGCCTGGCGGAGAAGCTGGTGACGGCGCCGGAAGCGGCGCCAGCCGCGCAGTATCGCTGGTTGTCGCTGCTGGAACGCCACTGGATCGGCGCCGAGCGCGGCAATCAAGTGTCCTACACGCTGAAGATCTACACCGACCGCCACGATCTGGCGGCCTTCCGCGACATGGTGCTGACGCACCAGCCCGAGATCCGTTGCTGCGCCATCCTGCCGAGCCGGCCGGACAATGAGCTGGGCTATGAATACCTGCCGGAGGAGGAGGTTTCGCCGGAACGCTTCCTGGCGCTGGTCGAGGGCATCAACGACCCGGCGCTGCATGAGGCGGTGGACCTGGCGCATCTGCAATGCGCCTCCGGCGTCTGCCCCATCTGAGGCCACCAAAAGAACCCTCTCCACCCAAAGGGGGGAGAGGGCAGGGTGACCGCCCCTTCCCCACACGCTACCGCAAGAACTGCCGAAACCGCCGCAGCGCCAACACGAACAGCACGCCGCCGATCGCCACCAGCGCCAGCAATTGCGGCCAGACCACATCCAACCCGGCGCCCCGAAACAGCACCGACTGCGCCAGCATGACGAAATGCGTGTTGGGCGCGAGCAGCATGATGGTCTGGATGACCTCCGGCATGCTCTCCCGCGGCGTCATCCCGCCGGACAACACCTGCATTGGCAGCAGCACCAGGATCAACAGCAGCCCGAATTGCGGCATCGTCCCGGCCAGGGTGGCCAGGTAGATGCCGAGGCAGGTGGTGGCGAAAAGCTGCAAGGCGGTGCCCAGCAGGAACAGCGCCAGCGACCCCTGCAAGGGCACCTCCAACAGCCCCTGCACCACCACCACCAGCGAGAAGGTGGCCGCCAGCAGCACGACCAGCCCCATCGACCAGATCTTGCTCGCCATGATCTCGAAGGGCGTCACCGGCATGGTCAGCAGATGCTCGATCGTCCCATGCTCCCTCTCCCGGATCAGCGCCGCGCCCGTGAGGATGATGGAGAGCATGGTGATGGAGGAAATCACCTCATTGATGGCGCCGAACCAGGCCTTGCTCAGTTCCGGATTGTAGCGCGCGCGCAGCGCCAGCCCCACGGTGGTGATGCTGGCGCCATCCTGCCGGTTGAGGAAGCTGGCGATTTCCTCGCTGACGATGGACTGCACATAGCCGCCGCCCGTGAAGGCCTGCGTCATGCGCGTGGCGTCGATGTTCAGTTGCAGCGACGGCACCCGCCCGGCCAGCAGGTCGCGCTGGAAGTTCGGCGGAATGTCGAGCGCGAAGGTGTCCTGCCCCGCATCCATCCGCCGGTCCATCTGCTGCGCCGTGATCAGCGGCGGCAGGGTGAAATGGGGTGGGTAGAAGGCACCGGACAGCCGCGCGGAAAGCTGCGACCGATCCTCGTCCACCACCGCGATGGCCGCCTTGTTCAACGCTTCCGGCATGGCGCGGGAGGCAGTGTGGATGGCCAGGGTGAAGGCATGCAGGATCAGCAGCAGCAGCACCACATCCCGCGCCAGGCCACGCAACTCCTTGATGCCCAGTTGCAGGATATTGCGCATGGTCAGCGCGCCTGCTTGCGCAGCAGCAGCGCGGCCAGGCCGATCAGCACCGGCCCGGCCAGCGCCAGCGGCAGGAAGGACCCGCCGAGATCGCCGAAGCTCAGCGCCTTGGAAAAGGTGCCGCGCGCGATCGTCATGAAATGGCTGGTCGGATAGACCTGCCCGATCAGCGCGCCGACGCCTTCCAGCGAGGACACCGGATCGGTCATGCCGGAGAACTGCACGGCGGGAATCAGCGTGATCAGCGCCGTGCCAAAGATCGCCGCGATCTGGCTGGAGATGAAGGCGGAAATCACCAGCCCCAGTGCGGTGGCCGCCACCACATACATCAGCGCGGCGGTGGCCAGCGCCAGGAAGCTGCCGGTGAAGTTCACGCCGAAGCCGAAGATGGCGAAGCCCGCCAGCATCAGGAAGTTCATCATCGCCAGCGCCACATAGGGCGCCTGCTTGCCCAGCAGGAATTCCAGCCGCGTCACCGGGGTGACGTAGAAGTTGAGGATCGAGCCCAGCTCCTTCTCCCGCACCACGCTCAGCGCCGCCAGCATGGCCGGGATCATCATCAGCAGCAGCGGAATCACCGCCGGCACGATGGCCACCAGGGACTGCACATCCGGATTGTAGCGGTAGCGGATTTCCAGCGTGAAGCTGCCCAGCGCCGCGGCCGCGGCGTGGCCTTCGCGCGCGCGCTGGGTCAGCCAGGCGGCATGCATGCCCTGCACATAGCCGCGCACCGTCTCTGCCCGCGTCGGCATGGCGCCATCGATCCAGGCGCCGATCTCCACCGGCCGGCCGCGCGCCAGGTCCCGCCCGAAGCCGGCGGGAATTTCGATGGCAAGACTGATCTCGCCGCGCCTCATGCGCCGGTCGAGATCGGCATAGTCAAGGATCGGCGGCTGCTCGATGAAGTAGCGGGAGCCGCCGATCTGCCCCCGGTAGTCGCGGCTGGCGGCGCTGCCATCGCGGTCCAGCACGGCGAAGGTCAGGTTCTCGACATCCAGGTTGATGCCATAGCCGATGACGAACATCAGGATCAGGCTGCCGATCAGCGCCAGGGCCGTGCGGATCGGGTCGCGCCGCAGCTCCAGCGCTTCCCGCCACGCATAGGCGCCCAGGCGGCGCGGATCGAAGCTGCGCGGGGCTGGGGCCAGCGCCGTGGCGTCTGGTGCCGGCGGCGCTTCGGGCGCCGTGGCCTCCGCCCCCATCGCCTCCTGCAAATGATCGATGAAGGCCTCCTCCAGCGTCGCCGCGCCGCGGGCCGCGCGGATCGCCTGCGGCGTGTCGCTGACCAGCACGCGGCCGGCATGCATCAGGGAGATGCGGTCGCAGAGCGCCGCCTCGTTCATGAAATGGGTGGAGACGAAGATCGTCACCTGATCCTGCCGCGACAGCTCCGCCAGGATGCGCCAGAAGGCGTCGCGCGCCACCGGATCGACGCCGGAGGTCGGCTCATCCAGGATCAGCAGGCGCGGCGCATGGATCATCGCCACGGCCAGGGACAGGCGCTGCCGCATGCCGAGCGGCAGGGATTCCGGCAGCGCCTCCATCACCTCCTCCAGCCCGAAGCGGCGGCACATCTCGGCGATGCGGTCGGGGATGGTCTGGGGCGGCAGGTTGAACAGGCGGGCATGCAGGTCGAGGTTCTGGCGCACCGTCAGCTCGGTATAGAGCGAGAAGGCCTGCGACATGTAGCCGACGTGCCGCCGCGCGGCGACGTCCTGCGCCGCGACGGGCTGGCCGAACAGTTTCGCCGTGCCGGCGCTGGCCGGCAGCAGGCCGGTCAGCATCTTCATCGTCGTGGTCTTGCCGCAGCCATTGGAGCCGAGGAAACCGAAGATCTCGCCACGTGGGATGCGGAAGCTGACATCGTCGACGGCGGTGAAATCACCGAAGCGCATGGTCAGGTGCTCGGCCTCGATCGCGATCTCCGCCTGCGCCGCCGCCGGGCGGGGCGGGATCGACACCGCCTGGTGGCCGGCGCGGCGCGCCTCCGGCAGCAGGGCGATGAAGGCGGCGTCCAGATCCACAGCGCCGGTCTGCGCCAGCAGGTCGCCCGGCGTGCCGGTGGCCAGCACGCGCCCAGCCTCCATCGCCACCAGCCAGTCGAAGCGCGCGGCCTCCTCCATGTAGGCGGTGGCGACCAGCACGCTGAGGCCGGGCTGGCCGGCGCGGATGGCCGCGATCAGCTCCCAGAACTGGCGGCGGGAGAGTGGGTCCACGCCGGTGGTCGGCTCGTCCAGGATCAGCAACTCGGGGTCGTGGATCAGCGCGCAGCACAGGCCGAGCTTCTGCTTCATGCCGCCGGACAGCTTGCCGGCCGGCCGGTCGGCGAAGCGGGCCAGGCCGGTGCTGCGCAGCAGCCCGGCGATGCGGCGGGCGCGCTCCGCTTTGCCATGGCCGAACAGGCGGCCGAAGAAATCGACATTCTCGAAGACGGAGAGCGTGGGGTAGAGGTTCTTGCCCAGGCCCTGCGGCATATAGGCGATGCGCGGCCCGCTGCGCCGGCGATGCGCGGCCTGGGCCATGTCGCCGCCCAGCACCTCCACCCGCCCCTTCTGGATCGCCTGGGCGCCAGCGATCAGCGCCAGCAGGCTGGATTTGCCAACGCCATCCGGCCCGATCAAGCCGACCACGCAGCCCGCGGGCAGGTCCAGCGTCACCCCATCCAGTGCCTTGTTGGCGCCATGGGACAGCACGACCTGTTCCAGCCGCGCCACCGGCGGTGTCGTCACGGCGCGATCGTCGCCCGCAGGGCGGCCGGCCATTCCGTGGCGGGGTCGAGGCGGACATAGGCGATGCCGGGCAGGCCGGTCTTCACCTGCTCCATATGCTGGCGCAGCAAGGCGGGGGGAATGCGCAGGCGGATGCGGAACATCAGCTTCTGACGTTCCAGCGCCGTCTCCACCGTGCGGGGCGTGAATTGCGCGGTGTCGGAGACAAAGGAGACCTCGGCGGGAATCACCAGCCGTGGCGCCGCATCCAGGATGATGCGCCCCTCCGCGCCATAGGCGGTGCGGCCGGCCTGTTCGGTCGGCAGGAAGAAGGTCATGAAGACGTCGGTGACGTCGATCAGGTTCAGCACGCGCCCGCCGGCGGCCAGCACCTCGCCGGGCTGGGAGACCAGGTATTGCACGCGGCCGTCACGCGGCGCGCGCAGCGTACTGTCCGCGATTTCCACATCGATCCGTTGCAGCGTGGCCTGCGCGGCCTCCACCGCCGCTTCCGCATCCACCACCTGCGATTCCGCGGCGCCGATGCCGGCCTCGGCGGCGGCGAGCTGCGCGCGCGCGGCGCCGGTGGCGGCGATGGCGCCCTGCACGCGGGCGCGGTCGTCATCCAGCAGTTGCAGCGGGGCGTTGTTGCCACGGGCGAGCTGCTCGGTGCGGGCGACGCGCCGTTCCGCTGCCTCCCGCTCCGCCTCGCGCTGCGCCAGCACGGCTTCCGCCGCCATGCGTTCCGCCTGGCGCTGCGTGACGACGCTGCCGGCGGTGCGGATGGCGATGCGCGCGCGTCGGAGCTGCGCCTCGGCTTCCCGCCGCTGTGCCTGCAACTGGTCGGTGTTCATGCGCGCGATCACCTGGCCGGCGGTCACGAAGTCGCCCTCGCGCACCGCAACCTCCTGCAACCGGCCGGCGAGCTTGGTGGCAACGTCGATTTCCACCGCCTCGATACGGCCATTGCCGCTGGCGATGCCGCTGGGCAGCCCGGCAGGCTGCCAGGCGCGCCAGCCATAGAAGGCTGCGACGGCCACGATCAGAAGCAGCGCCACCAGAGGAAGGTGGCGCCGGGCACCGGCCATCATGCGGCGTATCCGGACTGGATCAGTTGCCAGGACCCTGCAACAGCTTCCACGACCTGCCGGCTTCTGCCGAATAGGCTTCCATCGCCGAGCGCAGGAACTGGCCCTGGCGCTCCATCATCTCGGCCGGGCTGCGGCAGCCGGCCAGGCCTTCCAGGAACTCCGCCTGGGCGCGCAGCCGCTGCGCGGCGAAGCTCATCGCCTCCTCCTGCAACTTGGCGGGCACGTCCATCATCGGCTTGGTCCAGTCCCCGGTGGCGAGGAATGGGTTCGCCGGGGTGGTGCCGGGCTGCGGCGCGGCGGCGGCCTTGTGGTTCGACATGATCGATCCCTGCCTCTTGCGGTGGAAGCACCTGACTAGGCGCCACTGCCTCGCCAGGCATTGATCTGCGTCAAGGACTCCCGACCGCCACCGCCGCTACTGCGCAGCACGCCAAAGGCCGCCGCGATTTGTCGTGGTGCCAGTCCTGCGCTGCGATCTCACGAATGCGCGATCGCGGCTTCTGGGCCAGGACAGTGAAGGATCCATGACATGACGAAGGCTCTCACGGAAGCGTGCACGGCGCGGCGCGAGGACCCGATCGGCACCGAGGGCTTTCGGGCCATGGACCGCATGGCGGAGGCGCTGAGCGCGAAATCCTCCTCCGGCATCTCGCGTGCCGCACTGGCATTGGCGCTGTTCGACTGGTCCATCCACTTGGCACGCGCCCCCGGCAAGCAGGCGGAGTTGTTGCAAAAGGCGCTGCGCAAAGCCACGCGGCTGGCCGGCGAGATGACGGCGGGCGCCCTGCATCCGGAAGCCCCGCTGTGCATCGCACCCCTGCCAGGCGATACGCGCTTCCAGCACCCCGGCTGGCAGCAATGGCCTTTCCGCCTGTGGCAGCAGGCCTTCCTGCTCAATCAGCAATGGTGGCACAACGTCACCCATGATGTGCCCGGGGTGACGCCGCATCATGAGGAGGTGGTGTCCTTCCTGACGCGGCAGATCCTCGACATGTTCTCGCCCGCCAACCTGCCCTTCACGAATCCCGAGGTGCTGCAGGCCACCGTGCAGACCGGTGGCATGAACCTGCTGCAAGGGATGCGGAACTGGATGGAGGATGCCGGCCGGACGATGGCCGGCCAGCCGCCTTTGGGGGCCGAGGATTTCGTCGTCGGCCGCGACGTGGCGCGCACGCCGGGGCGCGTCGTTCACCGCAACCACTTGATGGAGCTGATCCAATACGCGCCGATGACGGAGCAGGTGAAGGCGGAGCCGATCCTGATCGTGCCGGCCTGGATCATGAAATACTACATCCTGGACCTCTCGGCGCAGAACTCGCTGATCGCCTATCTCGTGGCGCGCGGGCATACGGTGTTCTGCATCTCCTGGCACAATCCCACGGCGGCGGATCGTGACCTGGCGCTGGACGATTATCGCCGGCTGGGTGTGATGGCCGCGCTGGAAGCGGTGGGGGCCATACTGCCGGGGCAGCGCATCCATGCCACCGGCTACTGCCTGGGTGGCACGCTGCTGGCCATCGCCGCGGCCGCGATGGCGCGCGTCGGCGACAACCGGCTGGCCTCGCTGACGCTGCTGGCGGCGCAGACCGATTTCAGCGAACCGGGGGAGCTGGCGCTGTTCATCGACCACAGCCAGATGCATCTGCTGGACAGCATGATGTGGGATCGCGGCTACCTGGCCGCGGACCAGATGGCCGGCGCCTTCCAACTGCTGCGCTCCAACGACCTGATCTGGTCGCGCATGGTGCATGATTATCTCATGGGCGAGCGCGCGCCGATGATCGACCTGATGGCCTGGAACGCGGACACCACGCGCATGCCCTATCGCATGCATGCTGAATATCTGCGCCGCCTCTACCTCGACAATGAATTCGCGGCGGGTCGGCTGATGGTGGATGGCCGGCCGGCGGCGCCGCAGAATATCCGCGTGCCGGTCTTCGCGGTGGGCACCGAACGCGACCATGTCGCGCCCTGGAAGTCGGTCTACAAGATCCACGCCTTGGCGGATGCGGATCAGGTGACCTTCGTGCTGACCAGCGGCGGCCACAATGCCGGCATCGTCAGTGAGCCGGGGCACCCCCACCGCCATTACCGGATCACCACGCGCCAGCCGGGCGATGCCTGGCGGGATGCGGAGGAATGGATGGAGCTGCACGTGCCGCAGGAGGGATCCTGGTGGCCGGCCTGGATCGATTGGCTGGAGGCGCAGACGCCGGGGGACTCCGTGCCGCCACCGCCCATGGGGGCGCCGGAGGCCGGCTACCCACCACGAGACGACGCGCCCGGCACCTATGTGCTGCAAAGGTGAGGATGATGACCCAGCCGCTTCTCAGAAACCGCACCTTCGACGAGATGCAGACGGGCGAAAGCGCCTCGCTGGTCCGCATCGTAGGTCGCGATGATATCGAGCTGTTCGCCCGCGTCTCCGGCGATGTGAATCCCGCGCATCTCGACGCCACCTTCGCCGCCACCGGCCTGTTCGGCCATGTCGTCGCGCATGGCATGTGGACCGGCGCCCTGGTCTCCGCCGTGCTCGGCACGCGGCTGCCGGGGCCGGGCACGATCTATCTGGCGCAGGAACTGCGCTTCCTGAAGCCCGTCTCGCCCGGCGACGTGGTGACCGCGACCGTCACGGTGCGGGAAAAGCGGGATGCGAAGCGCATCGTGCTGCTCGACACCGTCTGCACCAACCAGAAGGGGGAGAAGGTGCTGGAAGGCGTGGCGACGGTGATCGCGCCGGCCAATGCCATCGCCTGGCCGCGCACGGAACTGCCGGAGATCTCGATCCGGCGGCATGACCGCTACGACGCCTTCATCGAACGCGCGCGGGGCGGGCCGATGCTCGCCGCCGGCATCGTGCATCCCTGTTCCACCGCGGCCATCCTGGCGGCGGTGGAGCTGCGCGACGAAGGGCTGCTGGAACCGCTGCTGATCGGGCCGGAGGCGAAGATCCGCGCGGCGGCAGAGGCGGCGCGGGTCTCGCTGGATGGCATCGTCATCGACCCGGTGCCGCACAGCCACGCCGCGGCCGCACGGGGTGTGGAGCTGGCGGCTTCCGGTCGCGTCGCGATGCTGATGAAGGGCAGCCTGCACACGGATGAGCTGCTGAGCGCCGTGCTGGCGCGGGAATCCGGCCTGCGCACCGAACGCCGCATCAGCCATGTCTATGCGATGGACGTGCCGGCCTATGCAAAGCCCCTGGTCATCACCGATGCGGCCATCAACATCCTGCCGACGCTCGAGCAGAAGCGCGACATCTGTCAGAACGCCATCGACATGCTGCGCCGGCTCGGCCTGGAACAGCCGCTGGTCGCGGTGCTGGCGGCGGTGGAGACGGTGAACCCACGCATGCCCGCGACGCTGGACGCGGCGGCGCTGACAGTGATGGCGGCGCGCGGGCAGATCACCGGCGGGCTGGTGGATGGGCCGCTGGCCTTCGACAATGCGGTGAGCCCGGATGCGGCGCGCATCAAGGGCATCACTTCCCCGGTCGCGGGCCAGGCGGATATCCTGCTGGTCCCGGATCTGGAAGCGGGGAACATGCTGGCCAAGCAGCTTCTGTATTTCGCGGGCGCCACTGCCGCGGGGCTGGTGCTCGGCGCGCGGGTACCGATCATCCTGACCAGCCGCGCGGATTCGCTGACCACGCGCATCGCCTCCGCCGCCCTGGCGAAGCTGCTGGCCGCGCCGGTGCCGGCGGGTGGGGTTCTCGCGCCATGAGCGAGCCGCTGCTGCTGACCTTCAACGCCGGGTCCTCCACCGTGAAGCTCGGCCTTTTCGCCATTCGGGCAGGGCAGGCCTGCCGGCTGGCCGGCGGCGCGCTGGATCTACGCCATGCGCCGCTGGTTCTGCAGTTCAACGATCAGCGGATCGCGCTGAACGGCACGCCGGAGACCATGCTGGCCGATGTGCTGACGGCGATCGACACGCGCTTTGACCTGTCGCGCCTGGCCGTCGCCGGGCACCGCGTGGTGCATGGTGGGGAGGATTTTGCCGGCCCCGCCCGGATCGATGCCGACAGCCTCGCGGCGATCGAGACGCTGGTCCCGCGCGCGCCGCTGCATCAGCCGCAAAGCCTGCGCCTGATCCAGGCGCTGCATGCGCTGCGCCCGGCGCTGACGCAGACCGCCTCCTTCGACACCGCCTTCCATCGCCAGCATGCGGATGAGGTCTGCCGCTTCGCCATTCCGCGCGCGCTGCACGAGGAAGGCATCAAGCGCTACGGCTTCCACGGCCTGTCCTATGCCTCCATCGCCGCGAAGATGGCGCAGCGCATGCCGGCGCTGGCGGCAGGCCGTGTCGTGGTGGCGCATCTCGGCAGCGGTGCCAGCCTCTGCGCGCTGGAAGGCGGCATCAGCCGAGACAGTTCGATGGGCTTTTCCACATTGGACGGAATCCCGATGGCGACGCGCCCCGGCGCGCTCGACCCCGGCGTGCTGCTGCATCTTCTCGGAGCCGGTGGCCTGACCTTGGCGGCACTGGAAGACATGCTGAACCGTCGCAGCGGGTTGCTCGGCATGTCCGGTCTCAGCGCTGACAGCCGCGACCTGCTGGCCAGCGACCGACCGGAAGCGCGACAGGCGGTGGATGTCTTCACCTTCCGCATCGCGGGCGAGGTGGCGCGGCTGGCGACCACGCTGGGCGGGCTGGATGCGCTGGTCTTCACCGCCGGCATCGGTGAGCACCAGCCCGAAATCCGCGCGCCCGTCTGCGCCCGCCTCGCCTGGCTGGGCGTCGCATTGGACGAAGCGGCCAATGCCGCGAATGCCGAAACCATCAGCGCCGCCGGCAGTCGCATCGCCGTGCTGGTGCTGCGGACCGATGAGGAGCAGGTGGTGGCGGATGAAGCGCTGTCCCTGCTGCGCGAGGAAGGAGCCTGACATGACCCCGATCGTGGATCTCGCCGGCAAGCGCGGGTTGGTGGTGGGCATCGCCAATGGCCAGAGCATCGCCGCCGGCTGCGCCACCGCCTTTCGCCAGGCCGGGGCCGAACTCGCCGTGACCTATCTGAACGAGAAGGCGGCGCCCTTCGTGCGCCCGGTGGCGGAGGAGCTGGGCGCGGCGATGCTGCTGCCCTGCGACGTGCGCATCCCCGGCCAGCTCGAAGCGGTGTTCGATCGCGTCGCGCGGGATTGGGGCCGGTTGGATTTCCTGCTGCATTCCATCGCCTTCGCCCCGCGCGAGGATCTGCATGCCAGCGTCGTCAATTGTTCAGCGGAGGGATTCGCCATGGCGATGGACGTCTCCTGCCATTCCTTCCTCCGCATGGCGCGGCTGGCGGCGCCGCTGATGACGGAAGGCGGCAGCCTGATGACCGTCAGTTTCTACGGTGCTGACCGGGTGGTGGAGAATTACAATCTGATGGGGCCGGTGAAGGCCGCGCTGGAATCCAGCGTGCGCTACATCGCCGCCGACCTCGCGCCACGCCGCATCCGCGCCTTCGCGATTTCGGCCGGCGCCATCCTTACCCGCGCGGCCTCGGGCATCGACCGCTTCGACGAGTTGCTGGATCGCGTGCGGGCGCGCACGCCCAGCGGCCATCTGGTCAGCATCGAGGAGATCGGCCGCATCGCCGCCTTCCTGGCAAGCGAGGCGGCGGCGCCGATGAGTGGTTCGGTGGTGCATGCCGACAATGGTGCGCATACCGTGGCGTGATCACGCCTTGCCGCCGAAGCGCGCCGCCGTGCCCTCCGCCATCCGCTGCACCACGGCATACAGCGCCGGAATCACCAGCAACCCCAGGCTGGTCGCGGCCAGCATGCCGCCCAGCACGGTAAAGCCGATGGCGCTGCGCGCACCCGCGCCGGCGCCGGAGGAAAAGGCCAGCGGCAGCACGCCGATGATGAAGGAAATCGCCGTCATCAGCACGGCGCGGAAGCGCTGCGCGGCGGCGATGGTGGCAGCCTCCGCCACGCTTTTCCCCGCATCGCGTTGTAGCCGCGCGAATTCGACGATCAGGATGGCGTTCTTGCTGGCCAGGCCGATCAGCAGCACCAGCCCGATCTGCGCATAGAGGCTGTTCTCCAGCCCCACCAGCGTCAGAGTCGCGGTGGCGCCCAGCCCCGCCACGGCAAGCGACAGCAGGATCGGCAGCGGCAGGGTCCAGCTTTCATACTGCGCCAGCAGGAACAGATAGGCGAAGGCCAGCGCCACGGCGAGGATCACCGGCAGCTGAGCGCCCGCCCGCAACTGCTGGAAGGCAGTGCCGGACCATTCGTAGCTGTAGCCTTCCGGCAGCACCTCCGCCGCCGCATCCTGCAAAGCCTCGATCGCCGCGCCGGTGCTGGCGCCCTCCGCCGCCTGCGCATTGATCTGCGCGGCCAGCGCAAGATTGTAGCGGGACAGCGCGTAGGGTCCGAGTTCGGTCTCGATGCCCGCCAGGGCGCGCACCGGCACCATGCCGCCCTCCGCATTGCGCAGATGCACCTCCAGCACGTCATCCGGCGTGGCGCGATGCGGCGCATCGGCCTGCATCACCACCTGGTAGACGCGGTTGGCATAGGTGAAGTCGTTGACGTAGCGGGACCCGAAGAAGGCACCGATGGTGGAGAACACCTCGCCAACGCCGACCCCAAAGGCTTCGGCCCGCGTTCTGTCGAGGTTCAGGCGAATCTGCGGCACCTCTGCCGAAAAGCTGGAGGAGGCGCTGCCCACTGCCTGGTGTCCGTTGGCGGCGGCCACCAGGGCGCGGGTGACCTCCGCGAGTTCCTGCGGCGATTGGCCGCGCTGCGCCTGCAAGCGGAAGTCGAGGCCACCAACCGATCCGGCGCCCGGCAAGGCGGGCGGCGGGAAGGCGATGACCTGGGCTTCCGGGATCGCGGCGAAACGCTGTTGCAGCGTGCCGAGAATACGGCCGAGCCCTTCCGCTTCCGCGTCGCGTTCGTTCCAGGGATGCAGCGCCGCCAGGCCAAATCCGCCATTCGGCCGCGGCGATCCCTGCAACATGCTGAAGCCGGCGACCATCACCACGTCGCGCACGCCCGGCGTCTCCGCCATGATCTGCCGCACCTGCGCCACCACCGCTTCCGTCCTTTCCAGGGAGGCGGCATCGGGAAGCTGGATATCGACGAAGACCGCACCCTGGTCCTCATTGGGCACCAGGGTCGAAGGCAGCGTCATGAACAGATAGACGGCGCCGGCCATGCTGAGCAGCACCACGCCCAGCGCCAGCACGGCGCGCCCCACCAGCCAGCCGACCGCGGAGACATAGCGGTCGCGCAGCCAGTCCAGCCCGCGTGCGAAGGCGGCCAGCGGCCCGCGCCCCGGTTGGCTGCGATGCAGCAGGCTGGCCGCCAGCGCCGGCGCCAGCGTCAGCGCGACGACGGAGGACAGGAGGAGGGCGGAGGAGATGGTGATGGCGAATTGCCGGTAGAGCTGGCCATTGATGCCAGGAAGGAAGGCGGTGGGCACGAAGACCGCCAGCAGCACCAGCGTGGTGGTGATGATCGGCGTCGAGACCTGGCCCATGGCCCGGTGCGCGGCCTCGGCGGGGGTGATCTCCGGCGTCTCCTCCAGGATGCGCTCGACATTCTCCACCACCAGGATCGCGTCATCGACCACCAGGCCGATGGCCAGGATCAGCGCCAGCAGGCTGACGGTATTGGCGGAAAAGCCAGCGGCCAGCAGCACCGCCAGCGTGCCGATCAGGGAGACCGGAATGGTCAGCGCCGGGATCAGCGTGGCGCGCCAACTGCGCAGGAAGACGAAGGTGACCAGAACGACGATGACGAAGGTCATCCCCAGCGTCACCAGAATCTCCCGCACCGTCGCACGGACGAAGGCGGTGGCGTCGTAGATCACCGCATATTCCATCCCCTGGGGAAAATCCCCTTCCAGCCGCAGCAGCTCCGCCCGCACCGCATCGGCGGTGTCCAGCGCATTGGCACCGGGGGATTGGGAGATGGTCATCATCGTGGCCGGCTGGCCGCGAAAGCGGGCGCCCGCCATGTAGCTCTGCGCGCCCAGCTCCGTGCGGGCGATGTCGCGGATGCGCAGGATGGCGCCATCGGCGCCGGCGCGGATGATGATCTCGCCGAAGGCCGCGGCATCCGGCAGGCGGCCTTCCGCCAGGATCGTGTACTGGTCCTGCTGCCCGGCCGGGGCCGGTGCACCGCCGGCCTGGCCGAGCGAGGCCTGCACATTCTGTCGCGCGATCGCCGCCGCCACATCATCCGGCGTCAGCCCCAGCACCGCCATGCGATTCGGGTCCAGCCAGATGCGCATGGCATAGTCGGCCGTGCCGAGGGAGCGTGCCTCTCCCACACCCTCGATCCGCGACATCGCATCGGCGATCAGGGTACTCGCGTGGTTGCTGACCTCCAGCGGGTCCAGCGCGCTGCCTTCCGCCGGATGGAAGGCGATGGCGAGCAGGAAGTCGGGCGATTGCGCGCGCACCGTGACGCCCTGCTGCACCACCTGCGAGGGCAGCGAGGAGGAGGCGAGTTGCACGCGGTTCTGCACATTCACCTGGGCGATATCGGGATCGGTGCCGACCTCGAAGGTCACCGTCAGCGAGTATTGCCCGGCATTGGAGCTGTTGGAGGACATGTAGATCATGCCCTCCACCCCATTCACCGCGGATTCCAGCGGCGCGCCGACGGTATCGGCGATGACCTGCGCATTGGCGCCGGGATAGTTCGCCGAGACTGTGACCGATGGCGGCGCGATCCGCGGATATTGCTGCACCGGCAGGAACAGATAGGCGATGGCGCCGGCCAGCAGGATGACGATGGAAATCGCCGCCGCCAATCGGGGGCGGGAGATGAACAGGCTGGAAATCACGAGCCTTCACCCTGGCGCGACGGACGCACCGTCAGCCCATCGCGCAGGCGCTGCGTGCCCTGCACCACAATGGTCTCGCCGGCCTCCAGCCCACCCGAAACGGACCAGCCCCGCGGCAACCGCGCACCGGTCTGGATGCGGCGGCGCGCCACCGTGTCATCGGCACCGAGGACAAACACGAAGGTCCCCTCGCGATCCCTTTGCACGGCGGAAAAGGGCACCAGCGCCCGCCGTTCAGGCGCGCGCGCGGCCACGATCACGGTGACGAACTGGCCGGGCAGCAGGATCTCATCCGGATTGTCGAAGATGGCGCGCAGCGCGACGGTGCCGGTGTTGCTCGACACCTCGCTGTCCAGAAAGTCGAAGCGCCCGGGCAGGTCATACAGGCTGCCATTGGGCAGGCGCAGTTGCAGCGCCAGGTCGGGGGCGGTCGCGCCCTCGCGTTGCTGCGCCTCGCGGAAATCGACGATCATGCCCTGGGTGACGGAGAACACCACGCGCAGCGGCTGCAACTGCACGATGCGCGCCAGCGCGCCGCTATCCGGCCCCACCAGCGCGCCGGTGGTGAAGTTGGCGCGGCCGATGCGCCCATCGATGGCGGCTTCGATGCGGGTATAGGACAGCGTCAGACGTGCCAGCCGCACCGCCGCCTCCGCCGCCAGCACATCGGCACGCGCCGCGTCATAGATCGCCTGCGCCTCATCCACCCGCGCTTGCGGCACCGTATTGGTCCGCCGCAGTTCGGCACTGCGCCCCAGGCTGCGCTGGGCCTCCTCCGCCGTCGCCTGGGCGCGGGAGAGCTGCGCCTCGGCGGAGGCGAGTTCGGCCTCATGCTGCGCGGGGTCCAGCACGAACAGCGTGTCGCCACGCCGCACGGCAGAGCCTTCCTCGAAGGGCACCTCGGTGACGAAACCCTGCACGCGACTGCGGATATCGAGGCTGCGGATCGCCTCCACCCGCCCCACGAATTCCGCCGGGCGGCTGATCGGTTCCGCCGTCACCTCCGCCACCATCACCGCCGGAGGTGGCGGGGCGGGCTGCGCGGTGGCGGGCGCGACAAAGGCAAAGCCAGCCAGCATTCCCATGCCCGCCAGCATTCCGCTGCCGCACCACTTCATCATCGCCATGCTTCGTCCCCACTGCGCCTGCCGATGCAAGCCCCCGGCACCGGTGCAGTTGCGTCGGATCACGCGGGCGTGTCCGCCAAAAGGGCGCGTTTTGACTCAGGTCATGGCGGCGCCTTCATCTTCGGCAGAGGCTACGGCATCGCCGGCTCCGCCCCTGAGAGCCGGACTCAAAAGCCGGGACAGAGATCGTGATGACGATTCCGCAGGCCATCCCGCCGCCGCCGCACCGCGCGGGGTACCATTGGTGACGGCGCCGCAGCCCGCCTGGCACGCCCTTTCCGCCGAGGCGGCCACGGAACGCCTGCAAGCCTCTCCCACCGGGCTTTCGGCGGCGGAGGCGGCACGCCGCCTGTCGGATTACGGGCCGAACCGCCTGCCCGCCACGGCCCCGCGCAGTGCGCTGCGCCGTTTTCTCGGGCAATTCACCAACCTTCTTATCCACGTGATGCTGGCCTCCGCGATCATCGTCGCCCTGCTCGGCCATTTCACCGATGCGGCGGTGATCCTGGGCGTCGTGCTGGCCAATGCGGTGGTCGGCTTCGTGCAGGAAGGCCGCGCGGAACAGGCGCTGAATGCCATCCAGGACATGCTGACCCCGCACGCCTCCGCGCTCCGCGACGGGGCGCGGCGCACGGTGGATGCGGCGGATCTCGTGCCGGGCGACATCGTGCTGCTGGAAGCGGGCGATCGCGTGCCCGCCGATCTGCGCCTGATCCGCGCGCGCGGCCTGCGGATCGAGGAAGCGACGCTGACCGGCGAATCCGTGCCCGCGGAGAAGACCGTCGCGGCGGTGGCGGAGGCGGCGCCGCTCGGCGACCGCGCCAGCATCGCCTTCTCCGGCACGCTGGTCGCGACCGGGCAGGCGACGGGGCTGGTGGTGGCCACCGGTCCGGCGACGGAGCTCGGCCGGATCAGCGGCATGATCGGCGCGGTGCAGACCCTGGCCACGCCGCTGCTGCGGCAGATGGATATCTTCGCGCGGCGGCTGACCTTCGTCATCCTGGGCATCGCCGCCCTGCTCTTCGCGTTCGCCTGGCTGCTGCGCGGCTTCGCGATGGGGGATGCCTTCCTCGCCGTCATCAGCGTCGCCGTCGCCGCGATTCCGGAAGGGCTGCCGGCGGTGATGACCATCACCCTGGCGATCGGCGTGCGCCGCATGGCGGCGCGGCGTGCCATCGTGCGGCGGTTGCCGGCGGTGGAGACGCTGGGCTCCGTCTCCGTCATCTGTTCCGACAAGACCGGCACGCTGACCCGCAACGAGATGATGGTGGCGGCGGTGGACACCGCCCTCGGCCGCTTCGAGGTGACGGGCGAGGGCTATGCGCCCGAGGGCGCGGTAACGCTGGACGGCGAAGAGCCGGCGGAGGCCGCCCAGGCGCTGCTCGCCCGGCTGGCGCGCGCCAGCACCCTTTGCAACGACGCGGCGTTGCGGGAGGAGGCGAAGGATGGCTGGCTGGTGGCCGGCGATCCGATGGAGGGTGCGCTGCTGGCCTTCGCCGCCCGCGCCGGCGTGCCGGCCGAGGCCGCGCGGCTGCGCTTCCCGCGCCGGGACGAAATTCCCTTCGATTCCCGCCACCGCTTCATGGCGACGCTGCACACCGACCATGCGGGCGCCTTCGCCTGCGTGAAGGGCGCGCCGGAACGGCTGCTGGGGATGTGCGCGTGGCAGCGCGGGGCGGCCGGCGATACGCCGCTGGATGCCGCCGAATGGCACCGGCGGGCGGAGACGCTGGCCGCGTCCGGCCTGCGCGTCATCGCCGTGGCGGAGCTGGTCCTGCCGCAGGGCACGACGGCGCTGGCAGAGGCGGATGTGGAAGGCGGGCTGACGCTGCTCGGCCTGCTTGGCCTGATCGATCCACCGCGGGAGGAAGCGGTGGTGGCCGTCGCCGAATGCCAGGCCGCCGGCATCCGTGTGAAGATGATCACCGGCGACCATGCCGCCACCGCCGGCGCCATCGCCCGCCAGGTCGGGCTGCGCGGCGCCGGTTCCGTCATCACCGGCGCCGATCTCGACACGCTGGACGATGCGGCGCTGCGCGCGCGGGCGAAGGAGAGCGACGTCTTCGCCCGCACCAGCCCGGAGCACAAGCTGCGGCTGGTGGAGGCCTTGCAGGCGGATGGCGCCGTGGTGGCCATGACCGGGGATGGCGTGAACGACGCGCCGGCGCTGAAGCGCGCCGATGTCGGCGTCGCCATGGGTCAGAAGGGCACGGAGGCGGCGCAGGAGGCGGCCGAAATGGTTCTGGCCGACGACAACTTCGCCACCATCGCCGCTGCCGTCCGCGAGGGCCGCACCGTCTTCGACAATATCCAGAAGGTCATCGCCTGGACCCTGCCGACCAATGGGGGCGAGGCGCTGGTGGTGATCACCGCCATCCTGCTTGGCCTGACCCTGCCGCTGACGCCTGTGCAGATCCTGTGGATCAACATGGCGACCGCCAGCACGCTCGGCCTGGTGCTGGCCTTCGAGGAAGGGGAGGAGGATCTGATGCGCCGGCCGCCACGCTCGCCCAAGGACCCGCTGCTATCGGGCCTGCTGGTCTGGCGGGTGGTGCTGGTCTCCCTGCTGTTCACCCTTGCCACCTTCGCCATCTTCGGCCTGTCGCAATGGCGCGGCCTGTCGCTGGAGGCGTCACGGACGGCAGCGGTGAACACCATCGTGGTACTGGAGATCGCCTATCTGTTCAGCGTGCGGTTCGAGCGAAGCACATCCTTCACCTGGCGTGGGGCGATGGGCACGACGCCGGTGCTGCTCGGCGTGGGCGGCGTGGTGCTGCTGCAACTGGCCTTCACCTACCTGCCGCCGATGCAGGCATTGTTCGGCACCCGGGCGCTGCATCCGCTGTGGGATGGGCTGCCGATCCTGGTGGTGGGGCTGGCGCTGATGCTGGTGCTGGAGGCGGAGAAGGCGCTGCGCCGTCGCTGGACGGCGCAGCACACATCATGACAGGGGCGCTTCCGCCGCGAGCTGCGCGGGGGTGATGCGCCAGGCCGCCTCACCAGCGGCCGGCGGCTCCATCCACAGGGGCAGGGCGTTGGGCGTGCGCACATTCGCCTCCAGCCCCGCCGCCTGGCGCAGCGCGCGGAACAGCGCGCCATGCGCCACCACCAGCACCGGGCCGGGCAGCGACAGGGCGGCATTCACCCCGCGCACCGCGCGGTCGCGCAGTTGGACGAAAGTCTCCGCGCCTTCGGGGGTGTAGGCGCCGTCGATCCAGTCGTCATACCAGTCGCCCATCGGCAGCCCTTCCTGGCTGCCGAAATTCACCTCCGCCAGATCCGGGTCGAGCGACACCGGCAGGCCTATCGCGGCCGCCGCGATCTCCGCCGTGCGGCGCGCCCGCAGCAGGGGGGAGGCGACGATGCTGACGATGCCGGCGCCGGCCAAGGTGCGCGCCGCGCGCTCCGCCTGGGCCAGGCCGACATGGTTCAGCGGGATGTCGGTGCGGCCCTGGGACAGGCCCTGGGCGTTCCAATCCGTCTCGCCATGGCGGAGGAACCAGAAGGGGGTGGAGGTCAGCATGGCGTTGATCCCACTAACCCTTCAGGCCTTCCTGGGCCAAGGCACGCTGCACCGTCGGGCGGGCCAGCATGGCGTCCAGATGCTTCGCCAGATGCGGCGGCAGGGTCATGCCGGACCGGCGCGTCGCCCAGTATTCCACGAAGAACAGCGCCGCATCGGCGACGGAGTAGCCGGAGGCCAGCACATAGGTGCCGCCGGTCCAGTTCTTCTCCAGCGTCGCGAAATACTTGGTAGCAAGCGCCTTGCCCTGCTCCACCACCTGGGGAAGGTCTTCCTCACGCGGCGTGAAGTTGGCGGCGCGGAACTGCCGGGTGAAGCCCTGCGGGTGGATGGTGCCGCAGACATAGTCCAGCATTTCCAGGCAGCGCGTCTCGGCCTCGAAATCCGTCGGCATCAGCCCGGCCTCGGGGTTGGACTTGCCGAGCCACCAGGCGATCACCGGGAATTCGGTCAGCACCCGTCCATCGCCGCGATCCAGCGCCGGCACCTTTGCCTTCGGATTCACCGCCTGGAATTCCGGCTTGTGCTGCGCGCCATCCTTCAGCGCCACCAGCGACAGCTCATACGGCTTGCCGATTTCCTCCAGGATGATGTGGATGCCGAGGGAGCAGGCGCCGGGGGAATAATACAGCTTCATGGACAGGTCTCCGCGGATTTGGCGCGATGCTAGGCTGCGCCAGCCGGGGCGTCACCCCCTTGGCCGGGCGCGAGGGCCATGGGAAAAGAACCCATAATGCGGGAGAATTCGCCATGACAACGCGCCGGAGCCTGCTCGCCGGACTTGCCGCCACGCCCACCCTGGCCCTGCCCGGCCTGGTGCGCGCCCAGGGTGCCGCCTACCCCTCGCGCAACGTCACCGTCGTCGTGCCCTTCCCGCCCGGCGGCGGCACGGATGTGCTGGCGCGGGTGCTGGCGCAGAATTTCCAGGAGACGTGGCGGCAGACCGTGCTGGTGGAGAATCGCGGCGGCGGTGCCGGGCGGATAGGTCTGCAGATGGTTCAGCGCGCCCAGCCGGATGGCTACACGCTGATGGTCACCTCCACCGGCGGCATCATGGGCCTGGCGGGTCCCGGCGGCGATGCGCCCTTCCATGTGCGCGACCAGCTCACCCCGATCACGATGATCGCGGCGCCGGCCTATGTCATCGCCATGTATCCCGGCGTCGGCGCGAAGAATGTGGCGGAGCTGGTGGCGATGGCGAAGCAGCGCCCCGGCCACTTCACCTTCGGCAGCAGCGGCACCGGCGCGGCCAGCCATCTGGCGGCGGAGCTGTTCTGCTCCATGGCCGGGATCGAGATGCTGCACGTGCCCTACCGCGGCACCGGCCCGGCGCTGACCGACCTGATCGCCGGCCGCATCCATCTGATGTTCGCGCCACCCCAGACCGTGGCCGCGGCCGTCGCCGCCAATCAGGTGGTGAACCTGGCGGTGACCTCGGAACGCCCCTCCGCCCTGCTGCCGGGCGTGCCACCGGCCAGCACCACGGGCCTGCCGGGCTATGCCGCGGTGGGCTGGTTCGGCCTGTTCGGCCCGCGCGGCATGCCGGAGGCGGTGACCGCCAAGGTCGCCGCGGATGCCGCCACGGCGCTCGGCCTGCAATCCACCAAGGACCGCCTGGCGCCGCTGGGCGCGGAGCCGGAGCCGATGACGCCGGACGTCTTTGCCGGCTACATCGATGCGGACATCGCGAAGTGGCAGCGCGTGGTCCGCGAACGCAACATCACCCTCGAATAGGCTTTTCTCATGATCAGACTGGCGACCTTTCTTTCCCGCGGCGATCTGCGCCCGCGTCTCGGCGCGGTGGAGGGTGATGCGCTGCGGGATCTGTCCGCCACGCATGGTCCGGACCTGGACATGCGGCGTGCCTTGGCGCTGCCGATCGCGGAGTTGAAGACGCTGATCGCGCAGGCGACGCAGAAGCTTCCGCTCGCGACCTGCCACATCCTGCCGCCCATCCCCAATCCCGGAAAGATCTTCTGCGTCGGCAAGAACAGCAAGGTGCATCGCGCCGAGCTGGTCGCGCAGGGCATGCTGAAGGAAGACCCGCAGGAGCCGACCGGCTTCGTCAAGCTGGCCGAGACCCTTGTCGGCGAGGGCGCCCGCGTGGTGCGCCCCGACGGCATCACCACCTTCGACTACGAGCCGGAGCTGGCCTTCGTCGTGACGAAGCGCGCCTTCCACGTTTCGCGCGAGGATGCGCGCAGCCATGTCGGCGGCATCACCGTGCTGAACGACCTGACGGCGCGGGAGATTCAGAAGCAGGAAGTGATCTCCGGCACCAAGTTCTGGGTCTCGAAGAACATGCCGGGCTTCACGCCGGTCGGCCCCTATGTCGTGCCGATGGCGGAGGTTGCCGATCCCTACGACCTCTGGCTGACTTGCGACGTGAATGGCGAGCGCCGGCTGCGCGTCAACACCGATGAATACATCCACCGCATCGAGGGCATCATCGCGCATTTTACGCGCTTCATGCCCTTCGAGGTGGGTGACATCATCGCCACCGGCGCGCCGCGCGGCACCGCCATCGGCCATCCGAATGCGGCGGAGCTTTACATGAAGCCGGGCGATGTCTGCGTCGCCGGGCTCGAAGGGCTGATGGAGTTGACGACGCATATCGTGGCGCCCGGCGAGGCCTGAGCGCCGCCTCAGAATGGCGAAACCCGTGATGCGCAAAGGGCATCGCGGGTTTCGCGCGCTATTTTCAACAGCCCTGCCCCTCGCCACCCGCCGCCCGCTTCCCTAGGCTCCGCCACGAAGCTGGAGGAGCGCGAAATGTCGGGACAATTGCTGATCGTGAACGGCCTGGTCGTCACCATGGACGCGGAGCGCCGGGTGATCGAGCGCGGCGCGGTGCTGGTGGCGGAGGGCCGCATCGCCGCCATCGGCGACACCGCCGCGCTGCGCGCCGCGCATCCCGGCACGGCGGAGATCGATGCCGCCGGCAAGGCGGTTCTGCCCGGCCTGATCGACGCCCATGCCCATGCCGGCCACACGCTGGTGAAGACGCTGGGCGGCGGCGATGGTGGCCGCTGGACGGAATCGGTCGAGGCCATCTATCCGCGCGGCGCCACGCCCGATTTCTGGGGCGCCGATGGCGCGCTGGCGGCGCTCGAGAGGCTGAAGGCCGGCGTCACCACAGGCCTGTCGATCTTCGGCGCCTACGGGTCCCGCACCGATGATGCGGCACATGCCGAGGCCCATGCCGAGGGCTATCGCCGCATCGGCATCCGCAGCGTCCTCTGCCCCGGCGTTTCGCCGCCGCCCTACCCCAACCGGTTCTTCGAATGGCAGGGCGCGACGCATCGCGAAAGGCAGATCGGGCTGGAGGATCAGCTCGCCGTCTGCACCACGCTGGTCGAGCGGCTGCATGATGCGCAGGACAGCCTGACCCGCATCATGCTCTGCGCCCCGGTGGGCTATCCGGGCCGCCACGGCGTCACGCCGGAGACGGCCAAGATCTATCCGGAGGTGGCGAAGCAGGTCCGCGCCCTGTCCCGCGCCAAGGGCGTCGGCTTCACCCAGGACGGCCACAAGGGCGGCACGGTGCGGGACGCGATGGAGCAAGGCATCCTCGGCCCCGATGCCCTGCTGTCGCATTGCATCGAGCTTGGCGAGGACGAGATCCGCATGGTGGCGGAGACAGGGACGAAGATCGCCCACAACCCCTCCGCCAATATGTCCATCATCGGGCGCTGCCCGGCGATCGAGCTGATGGATGCGGGGGCCACCGTGGCCATTTGTTCGGACGGCACGGCGCCCGACCGCAGCTTCGACATGTTCCGCCACATGACCCAGGCGATGCACTACCACCGACGCCACTTCCGCGACGCCAAGGTGCTGCCGCCCGGCAAGGCGCTGGAGATGATCACCTGCGACGCCGCCAAGGCCCTGGGCATGGAGGCGGAGATCGGCAGCCTGGAGACCGGCAAGCGCGCCGACATCGCCATCATCGACCTGCGGAAGCCGCATCTCTGGCCCGGCGACATGCCGCTGTACCGCCTGGTCTGCTTCGCGCTGGGGTCAGATGTGGACACCGTGCTGGTCGGCGGCCGCGTGGTGATGCAGGGCCGCGTGGTGCGGACGGTGGAGGAGGATGCGGTGATGGATGCCGCGACGCGGGAGATCGGCCTGGCGCTGGACCGTACCGGCCTGCACGCCATGACCGCGACGCCGCCCGGCTTCTGGAATTCCACGCGCTACGTGTGATGCCAACGCCTGAAAAGGGTGACCTGCGGCCGCTGAAGCCGGCCGAGGTCGCGAATGCGACCCGCCGCAAGTGCGGCGTAGCCAAGCCCGCGGAGCGGGCGCCCGGCGCTTGAGGGTCTGGAAAGGCATACCAACGGTCGATGAAATCGAGCGTTGGTGTGAACACAAAAAAGGCCGGGCCGCTCGCGCGACCCGGCCGATCCTGCCGGCCGGCCCCGAAGGGCCGGCCTTTGGTATCAGACGGAGTAGTACATCTCGAACTCGACCGGGTGCGGGGTGTGTTCGAACTTGTACACGTCGGCCCACTTCAGCTCGATGTAGCTCTCGATCTGGTCCTTGCTGAACACGTCGCCGGCGAGCAGGAACTCGTGGTCGGCGGCCAGCGCGCCCAGCGCTTCACGCAGCGAACCGCACACGGTCGGGATGCCCTTCAGCTCCTCCGGCGGCAGGTCGTACAGGTCCTTGTCCATGGCATCGCCCGGATGGATCTTGTTCTTGATGCCATCGAGGCCGGCCATGAGCATGGCGGCGAAGGCGAGGTAGGGGTTCGCGCCCGGATCGGGGAAGCGGACCTCGACGCGCTTGGCCTTCGGGTTCGTCGCATAGGGAATGCGGCAGGAGGCGGAGCGGTTGCGGGCCGAATAGGCCAGCAGCACGGGGGCCTCGAAGCCCGGGATCAGGCGCTTGTAGGAATTGGTGGTCGGGTTGGTGAAGGCGTTCAGCGCCTTGGCGTGCTTGATGATGCCGCCGATGTAGTACAGCGCCATCTCGGACAGGTCGGCATAGCCGTTGCCCGCGAACACCGGCTTGCCGGCCTTCCAGATCGACTGGTGCACATGCATGCCGCTGCCGTTGTCGCCGTAGATCGGCTTCGGCATGAAGGTCGCGGTCTTGCCGTAACTGTGGGCCACGTTGTGCACGCAGTACTTGTAGATCTGCATGTGGTCGGCCTGCTGCACCAGCGGGCCGAACTTGGTGCCCAGCTCATGCTGGGACTGCGCCACCTCATGGTGGTGCTTCTCGATCGCCAGGCCCATCTCGCCCATGGTCGACAGCATCTCGGCGCGCAGGTCGCCTTCGCTGTCCACCGGCGCCACCGGGAAGTAGCCGCCCTTGACCACCGGGCGGTGGCCCATGTTGCCCTCGGGGTAGTCCTTCAGGCTGGCGCCCGGACCCTCGATGCTGTCGAGCTGGTAGATGCCGTAGTTGCCGCCCGTGCCGAACTTCACGCTGTCGAACACGAAGAACTCGGCCTCCGGGCCGAAGAAGGCCGTGTCGCCGATGCCGGTCGACTTCAGATAGGCCTCGGCGCGCTTCGCCGTGCTGCGCGGGTCGCGCGAGTACATCTGGCCGGTGGAGGGCTCCACGATGTCGCAGAACAGGATCATCTGCGGCTTGGCCGCGAAGGGATCCATCACCGCCGTGGCGGCGTCCGGCATCAGGATCATGTCGGACTCGTTGATCGCCTTCCAGCCGGCGATGGAGGAGCCGTCGAACATGATGCCGTCGACGAACACGTCCTCATCGATCGTGGAGACGTGCTGCGCCGTGTGCTGCCACTTGCCCTTCGGGTCGGTGAAGCGGAAATCGACGTATTCGACGCTGTGCTCCTTGATCATTTCCATGACCTTGGAGACGGCGGCGTTGGTGCCCCCAGCTGCCGGCTTCTTCGCCATCGTGTGCGGTCCTGTGTTTGTTCGTCCCGGTCCCATTGCCGCGCGGCGGGGACCGGCCCCCGCCACGCGCCCCGATGTACCCGTCGCCCCCCAAGGGGCTCCCCGGTCATCCGGTCAGCCTTCCCCGGCGTCTCGCCGGTCCGGCCCGTCTTCGCCCACCCGGCCCCCGGCCAGGCGGAAAGAAATCAAACCGCGTCGTCGCCCCGTTCGCCGGTGCGGATGCGGATCACCTCCTGCACGTCGCTGACGAAGATCTTGCCATCGCCGATGCGCCCTGTGCGGGCCGCGGCGGTGATCGCCTCGATCGCGCGTTCCATCAGATCATCGGGGCAGACCACCTCGATCTTCACCTTCGGCAGGAAGTCCACGACGTATTCGGCGCCGCGGTAGAGCTCGGTATGGCCCTTCTGCCGCCCGAACCCCTTCGCCTCGACCACGGTCAGCCCTTGCAGGCCGATCTCGTGCAGTGCGTCCTTCACCTCATCGAGTTTGAAGGGCTTGATGATCGCCTCGATCTTTTTCATCGGCTCCGTCGCTCCGCGTGCCGGCCGGAAGGGCCGAAGCACACGCTGTGTTCTCCCGGCTTCCGCCGCAAGGTTTCCTCCCGGCTTCCGCCGCAAGCAGGCAGCCCGCATTCGGCCACCCGGATCACCGCCATGGTGCCGCCTGACGGGGCGACAGGCCATACCCGCTCTCAAGGCTTCCTGTTGCATGGCGCGTGCCATCCGGGCAACGGCGCAGCGCGGGGATTCTCGCCGGGTCAGCATCAAAAACGATCAATTCATGGTCAAACAGCCTAATTATTAGGCGATGCTCCTCAGCCCAGTTGCACCTTTTCCCATCCCCCCGCATCATCGCCGCCCCGTCGCAAGACCAAGCCGCCTCCGCGCCTGAGAGAGCTTCCGTGAAACCCCAGAACGACCTTCTGTCCGCCACCGGCACCACGATCTTCACGGTGATGTCGGCGCTCGCCACGGAACATGGCGCGATCAATCTCGGCCAGGGTTTTCCCGATTATGACGGGCCGGAAGACGTCATCGAGGCCGCGGCCGCGGCGCTGAAGGACGGGCGCAACCAGTACCCGCCGATGTCCGGCCACCCGGACCTCCGCAACGCCGTCGCGGCCCATAACAAGCGCTTCTATGGGCTGGAGGTGGATGCCAATGCCGAGGTCATCGTCACCTCCGGCGCGACGGAGGCGATCACCGCCTGCCTGATGGCCGTGCTGAACCCCGGCGATGAATGCGTGCTGATCGAGCCGCTCTACGACACCTATCTGCCGGTGGTGAAGCTGCTGGGCGCCATCCCGAAGCTGGTGCGCCTGACGCCGCCGAAATGGGAACTGCCTCGCGCCGAACTGGCCGCCGCCTTCGGGCCGAAGACCAAGGCCATCCTGCTGAACACGCCGATGAACCCCACCGGCAAGGTGTTTACCCATGCCGAACTGGCCTTCATCGCGGACCTGATCGAGCGCCACGACTGCTACGCCATCTGCGACGAGGTCTATGAACACCTGACCTTCGACGGCTGGAAGCATGTGCCGCTGATGACGCTGCCGGGCATGCGCGAACGCTGCATGCGCATCGGATCGGCGGGCAAGACCTTCAGCCTGACCGGCTGGAAGATCGGCTATGTCACCTGCGACCGGTCGCTGGCGCCCAATGTCACCAAGGCGCATCAGAACCTGACCTTCACCACCGCGCCCAATCTGCAGCGCGGCATCGCCGTCGGCTTGGCCAAGGACGACGCCTATTTCGAGGGCGTCTCCGCCAGCCTGCAATCCAAGCGCGACCGCATGGCAGCCGGCCTGGCGCGACTCGGCTTCGGCGTGCTGCCGACCCAGGGCAGCTACTTCATCACCACCGATTTCCGGCCGCTGGGCTTCAACGGCGACGACGTGGCCTTCTGCCGCGCCTTGACGGTGGAGGCGAAGGTCACCGCCATTCCCGTCACCGCCTTTTACGCCAGCGCGGACGCGCCAAACCACTACGCCCGCTTCGCCTTCTGCAAGGGCGAGGCCGTGATCGACGAAGCCCTGGCCCGCATGGAGGCCTGGATCGCCGCCCGCGGCGCCAACCGCCACGCCGCGACCGGCTGAGATGGATGCGGCGGCGCTGATGCGGGCGGCGGAGGCGACGCGGGCCATGGCGCATGCGCCCTATTCCCGCTTCACCGTCGGCGCCGCCCTGCTCTGCGCCGATGGCAGCCTCCAGCCCGGCTGCAATGTGGAAAATGCCAGCTACGGCGCCACGATCTGCGCCGAGCGGGTGGCATTGGGCGCCGCCGTGGCGCGCGGCCAGCGCCGATTCACCGCCATCGCGGTGGCCGGCCCGGCCGGCGTCGCGCTCAGCCCCTGCGGCCTCTGCCGGCAGGTCCTGTCCGAATTCTCGCCCGATGGCAGCCTGGTCGTGCTGATGCGCGCGGCGGATGGCAGCCCCCGCCAGGCGACCCTCGCCAGCCTGTTGCCCGACGCCTTTGGCCCCGACCAGCTTCACCCCGGTTGACGCGACCGTCCCCCTCGCCTTATCACCCGCGCCCGGGGTCAATCCCGGCGTTTGGCGTGTGGCGGTCGTAGCTCAGTTGGTAGAGCGCCAGGTTGTGGTCTTGGATGTCGCGGGTTCGAGCCCCGTCGATCGCCCATTCGCCCACACGTCCAGGAAACAAACTCCATGCAGCTCCGCCTTGATGGCCGCACCGCCCTGATCACTGGGGGGTCGAAGGGTCTCGGCCTCGCCATCGCCGAAAGCTATGTCGAATCCGGCGCCGCCGTGGCGCTCGTCGCCCGGGGGGAGGAGGCGCTGGCCAGCGCCAAGGCGCATCTTCTCGGCAAGTTCCAGGGCGCCCGTGTCGCCGCCATCTCCGCCGATATCGGCACGGCGGAGGGCTGCACCAAGGCCACCAGCCAGGCGGTGGCGGAACTCGGCCCCATCGACATCCTGGTGAACAATGCCGGCACCAGCCAGCGCGGCCCCTTCATGGAGGTGGATGACGCGCTGTGGCAGGCCGATCTCGACCTGAAGCTGTTTGCCGCCATCCGCCTGACCCGTGCCGTCTGGCCGGGGATGAAGGAACGCCGCTGGGGCCGCGTCATCAATGTGCTGAACATCGGCGCCAAGGCCCCCGCCGCCGGCGGCGCGCCCACCGCCGTCTCCCGCGCCGCGGGCATGGCGCTGACCAAGATCCTGGCCGGGGAGGGTGCGCCCCACAACATCCTGGTGAACGGCATGCTGGTCGGCATCATCGAGAGCGACCAGTGGGTCCGCCGCCACGCCGCCGATCCGCGCGGCATTTCCTGGGAGGACTGGAAGGCCGAACAGGGCAAGGCCGTGCCGATGGGCCGCATCGGCAAGGCCCAGGAATTCGCCGCCATGGCCACCTTCCTCGCCTCCGACCAGGGCGGCTACATCACCGGCACCGCCATCAATGTCGATGGCGGGCGCAGCCCGGTGGTGTGAAAAGCACAGTCTGATGGTCCTGCTGGCCGTCCTCGGCTCCCTGCTGCTGCTGGGCCTGATCTTCGGCCCGCAGATCTGGGTGCAGCATGTGCTCGCCCAGGCGCAGGCGGAGAGGCCGGACCTGGCCGGCACGGGGGCGGAACTGGCGCGCCACCTGCTGGACGCGGCCGATCTGCGCCAGGTGAAGGTAGAGGAGACCGATCAGGGCGACCATTACGACCCGGAGGCCGGCATCGTCCGCCTGGCCGCGCCCCATTTCCACGGCCGTTCCATCGCCGCCGTGGCCGTGGCCACCCATGAGGTCGCACACGCCGTGCAGCATGCGCGGGGGGAGCCCGGCTTCCGCCGCCGCATGGTGTTGATTCGCGCCATCACGCCGCTGGACCGCATCGCGCAGCTGGTGCTGATCTCCATGCCGCTGCTGTTCGCCGCGGTGCGATCCCCCGCCTTGCTCGCATTGCAGCTGGCGCTGGTGGTGCTGCTGTTCGCCGGGCGGCTGGCGGTGCATGCGGTGACCCTGCCGGTGGAGCTGGATGCCAGCTTCGGCAAGGCGCTGCCGGTGCTGGAACAGGGCGGTTACCTGCAGCCGGCCGACATGCCGCAGGCGCGGCGCGTGCTGCGGGCGGCGGCGCTGACCTATGTGGCGGCCGGGCTGATCACGCTGATCAATGCGGTGCGCTGGTTCCGGCCCTGAGGCGCGAAGCCTCTCGAAACACGGTCGAAACATAACAAAACTAAAGACACCCTGGGTCGGTGATGCAGGCGGACCAGCGGGCGGTGACCCGCCTGGCCGGTCGCCGGCAAAGCCTGCGTCGTGGTCCGGGCGCCCTGCCCGGCTGGCGCGCAGACAAGTCAGGACGGCATGGCCATGAATGTGCGCAAGCCAGGGCGCTGGGCGAGTATCGTCTACCCCCCCGTCTCGCCGCGCCCGCGCGCCACCTACCTCTATGCCTATGACGGGCACTGGGCGGCCGGGCACCGCATGGGTTTCGCGGATATCGCGCGGATCTACGGCATCGCCGATGTCTGGGACCTGATCCTCTACAACTTCCAACTTCGGAACCCGTCCGAGGTGAACTGGGCGCTGAACCATTTCCTCGGCTGCACCAAAAGCCTCGACGGCATCAACTACTGCCTGGACCGGCACGACCGGAACCCGGCCATCGCCATCCCGCCGCTCGGCTGGCACGGCCTGACCCCCTATGACGACCGCGTGCGCGACCGCGTGCTGGACACGCTGGCCGATCCCGTCATGGCGATGATTCGCTTCCGCATGGGGCCGCTGAAGGTCACGCCCCAGATGTTCGACAAGGTGGCCTCGGCGGTGCGCTCGCACAGCATCATGTGCATCGCCATGGGCAGCCAGGCGCCGGAGAATGTGCGCGCCTTGTACAGCCAGCCATTCAATTTCTTCTGGATCCGCGACCCCGGCAGCTTCGACCTCGGCAAGTGCGCCGTGGTGGTGCATGAATCGCTGCATGCCGGCATGGACATCACCAAGCAGGCGGGCAACCTGCTGCTGCATGAGGCGGCGGCCCATACGGCGGAGGCGATGCGCATCGCGCTGGTGCTGGACGATCCCCGCACCATCGACGTCGACAGCATGCCCTCGGCCCATGGCCGGGCCGCGATGCGGCTGGCCAAGCGCATACTGACCCACAACATGTCGAACACCGGCGATCTGACCATCCCGCTTGGCGATGCCCACTACCTCGTCCTGCGCGAGGCGCTGCGCAGTATCCCCACCTATGGCAGCCGCGCCGGGCAGGACATCGGCAGCAACGGCATCTGATACCAGCGGCCGGTCTTTTGACCGGTCCGAGCGCCCGAATGGGCGCCGCCGCAAGTGCGGCGAAGCCAAGGAAACCGGAGGTTTCCGCCCGGCGATTGAGGGCGGCCCGAAGCGGTCACGCGAAAGGGCCGTTGGTATGATACCGGCCGGCCGGCCGAATGGGCGCGGCGCGGTTCCCTCCGCCGCGATCTTGCTGTAGCCCCGCCCCGACACAGGATCGGGAGCCGCCGCACATGGCACGTGAACTCACCGTCGGAATCGCCGGCCTCGGCGCCATCGGCCTGCATCTGGCCCGCGCCCTGGACCAGGGGGTGGAGGGTCTGCGCCTCGTCGCCGTCTCCGCCAGGGACCAGGCCAAGGCCGCCGCCAATATCGCGGGCTTCCGCAGCAAGCCGGCTCTGGTTGGGCTGGCCGATCTCGCCCAGGCCGATGTGGTGGTGGAAGCCGCCCCCGCCGCCGTCTTCGAACAGGTGGCGGTCGCCGCCATCGAGGCCGGAAAGATCTTCGTCCCCAGCAGCGTCGGCGCCCTGCTGCCGCGCATGCATCTGGTGGAACGCGCCCGGGCCACCGGCGCGCGCATCATCGTCCCCACCGGCGCGCTGCTCGGCCTGGATGCCGTGCGGGCGGCGGCGGAAGGGGAGGTCGCCTCCGTCACCATCGAGACGCGCAAGCCGCCCCGCGGCCTGGTCGGCGCGCCCTATCTCGACCTGCACAAGATCGACGTGACCACCATCACCACGCCGACCCTGATCTTCGAGGGCAATGCCTTCGACGCCGCCCAGGGCTTCCCGGCCAATGTGAACGTCGCCGCCGCCCTGGCGCTGGCCGGCATCGGGCCGGAGCGCACCACGGTGAAGATCTGGGCCGACACCACCGTCACCCGCAACACCCACACCATCAAGGTGGAGGCGGCCAGCGCGCGGCTCACCATGACGATCGAGAACGTGCCGAGCGAGGAGAACCCCCGCACCGGCAAGATCACCCCACTGTCGATCCTGGCCTGCCTGCGCGGCCTGACCAGCACGCTGAAGGTGGGCAGCTAAAGGGGATAGCCCTCCTCCCCGCTTCTGATGGGAGAGAGGGCATCCCCGGCAGCCTGCTACGGCGTTGGATCGCCTGCTTCAGACGTGACGCGTCACGGCGCCGCCGCTTCAGCGGCGAACATCTCCGCCGCCGCCGCCGTGAAGCCGGCCAGCGGGATCGGCACGGACACCGGCTCGCGCCGCGCGGCGATCACGAAGTTCAGCCGCAGCGTTGTTCCCTGCCGCAGCATCGTCAGGGTGGCGTCGGGCACCACCAGCGCGGCGTAGATGCCCGCCGCGTCGCTGGTCTGGAAGGCCAGGCGTTGGGCCGGCAGTTCATCCACCTGCCAGGACAGGCCGCCGGGCAGCCAGCTGCCATGGGCGATCTGGAAGATCAGGGTCAGGGACCGGCTTTCCCGCTGCCGCGTCAGCAGCACCTGCGCCAGAGTCCGGTTCTGGGGCCGCAGCAGGACGGTCGTGGTGACGCGGCAGGTCCGGGGCGCCTCCTCGGTCGCCGCGTCGCAGCGCATGTCCCAGTGGCGCGTCGGTGCCTCCGCCTCCGCACTGGCCTCGCCTGCCGGCTGGGGCGTTGGCTGCGCCTCCGCCGCGCGTGGCGCGGGGGGCGGCGGCGGTGGCAGGGGCACCGCGCGCTGCGCCAGGGCCGGTCCGGCCAGCAGCAGCGCGCCGGCGGCGGCCAGAAGGCCTTGGCGGATCAGGGCCGGGCGCGGCGGCTGGTGGTGGTGGGCGGGGTCGCGTCGGCAGGACGGCCGGCATCGAAGCCGAGGAAGCCAACCTCCGGCTGCGCCGCGCCGCCATTGCCGGACCAGGGCACCGCGCCGACCGGTTCCGCCGCCACGGCGGGCGGCGCGTTCAACGGCGCGCGCCGCTGCTGCGGCGGGCTGGTCATGGCCGCGACCCGGGCTGCGGAGGCCGCCGCGGCGGCGGAAGCGTTGGTGCCCTGCGCCGGAGGGGCGCTGCGGGTCCGGTCACGGGCGGACAGCAGGTAGAAGGCGATCTCATTGCGGCCCTGATCCACCGCCGCGTCCAGCGGCGACAGGCCAAGGGCGTTGCGAGCCTCGATATTGGCGCCGCGCGCCACCGCATCCCGCGCCGCCGCCAGGTCACCACGGCCGATGGCATCGAACAGCGCCGCATTGGGGGCCAGCGCCGCGGTGCCCGGCCCGGCCGCGATCGGCGCCGGGGTGCTGCGGGCCGCGAGACCGGGCAGCGCCGGCGCCAGGGCATTGGGCGCGCGCTGGGTCTCCGCCGGCCGGATGATGCCCTGCGCCGACGCCGCGGGGGCGAGGACCAGGGGGGCCAAAAGGGCGGCGGCCAGAAGGGGCAATCCGGGGAAAGGGCGCATGGCGCTGAAATACAGCAAGACGGGCCTGACTAGGAAGGGCAAGGCGCGCGCCTCACCCGCTTTTGGCCAAACCTTGGCCAAGAGGGCCCGCAGCCCAACTGTCCACAGGCCCTAGCCGCATCCCTCGCCGCGATAGCTGAAGCTTTCCACCCGCCCATCGCGCAGCGCGAAGGTCAATTCGCAGCTCAGCACCGCGACCCCGGAGGGCGGCGGCCAATAGCCGAATCGAGGTCCCCAGGGGCCATAGACAGGGGCATAGTAGCCGGGCGGCGGGGCCACGGCGACGCTGTGGCGCCGTTCGAATTGCAGGAAGCGACGCCCCTCCGCCTCATGCACCCGCAGCGGCACGCCCATCTCGGCGACCAGATCCGCCTCCCCCCGGCCGACATAGGTGGACAGGCGCTGGTCAAGCCCAGGTCCCTGGGCGCAGGCGGCCAGCGTGGCGGACATCAGGAGGACGGGCAGGATCGGTCGCATGCCGCGGATGTGGGGCGCGGCCGGCGCAGGGTCCAGCCCCCGGCGCCGGAAGACGCTCAGCGCCCCTCCCGCCGCCAGGCCAGCAGGGCCAAGCCGAGCACCATGGGCAGGGCCAGCCAGGGCGGCAGCAGCGGCAGGGCGGTGATGCCCGTCACGCTGTGGTCGCCATTGCGGCGCAGCCCGATCCAGCCCGCGCCTTGCGCGTCCCGCCCCGGCGCCACCCGGCGCAGCTCCGGCACAAGGGGCGTCTCCCCGTTGCCCAGCCAGCGCACGCCGCCGCCGGTGGCCGCGGCCAGGGGCGTCAACGGCGCCGCATCGGCGCGCAGGTCGGCGACCTCCATCGGATTGGCCGCATCGGCGGCGGCGAAGGCGGTGCGGCGGCCGTCGCTGGCCTGCCAGACTCCGGCCTGCGTCGCCGGAATTTCCACCACCGCCCGCCCGGCGCCGCGCGCGACGGGCATGTGGCGAGAGGTCGCGCCCTCCGGCGTCGTCACCGTGATCTCCGGCAGCGCGCCGGGTTCCAGGGATCGGCGAGTGACGGTCATGCTGCCATGTTCGATCCGGGCGGTGAGGTCCTCCTCCTCCAGCTCCGGCTCCTTCATCGTCCAATGGGCGATGCGGCGCAGCAGTTCCTGCTGCGGGCCGCCACCCTCATGGCCGCGCGACCACAGCCAGATGTGGTCGGAGAGCATCAGGGCGACCCGCCCCTCCCCCACCCGGTCCAGCACCATCAGCGGCGTGCCGCCGGGGCCCTGCATCACGGTGCTGCCGGCCCGCGCATCGGCCCGCAGCGCCCGGTACCAGCGGCCCCATGTGGCCTCGGCCAGATTGGCGCCGTCCGGCGCAAAGCTATTGGCGCCCGGCAGATTTTCAGTGACGGGATGCCGCGCCCCCAACTCCGTCACAAAAGGCCGGAAGGGCTGTTCCAGCAGCGCCGCCTGGGCCGCGCCCGGGCCGGTGGGTGGCCGCGCGGGCAGGATCTGGCCCAGCGGTGTCGCGGCCAGGCTGGTCGCCCCCGCGAATTCCGGCCCGACCGACAGCAGCAGCGCCCCGCCACCGCGCACGTAATCGGCGATGTTGCGCAGATAGACGGGCGGCAGCAGCCCGCGATTGCCGAAGCGGTCGAAGACGATCAGGTCGAATTCGCGCAGCTTCACCTGGAACAGCTCCCGCACCGGGAAGGCGATCAGCGCCAGCTCGTGCAGCGGGGTCAGGTCGTCCTTTTCGGGCGGGCGGAGAATGGTGAAATGGACCAGATCCACATTCGGATCGGCCTTCAGCAGCCGCCGCCAGGTCCGCTGCCCGGCATGCGGTTCGCCCGAGACCAGCAGCACCCGCAGCCGGTCGCGCACGCCGTTGATGGTCACGACCGTGCGGTTGTTGAGGTCCGAAACCTCGCCGGGTCGGGTTTCGGCAGTCAGCTCCACCACCGTCTGGCCGCCGCGCTCGATCGGCACGGCGATGCGGTGTTCGCGGCCCACCGGCACGGATTCCACGCGGGGCGGCTGGCCGTCGCGGCGGATGGTCAGGCGGGCGGCCGCGCCCCCGGCGGAGCCGGCAAAACCGCCGGAATCCGGCCGCGCGCCGAGATCCTCCACCACCACGCGCAATTCCACTGGGCGGCCAACGATGCCGAAGCCCGGCGCCTCGATCACCCGGATGCGGCGGTCCACCTCCCCGGCCTGGCCGGGCAGCAGCAGGTGGAAGGGGGCGTCCAGCGTGGGCGCGGCGGGCACGTCATGCACCTGGCCATCGGTCAGGGCCATCACCCCCGCCAGCCGGGCGCGGGGGATATCGGCCAAGGCGCGTTCCATGGCGGTGAACAGCCGCGTGCCCTGGTTGCCGCCCTCCGGCACCTCCACCGTGCGCAGTTCGAGCTCCGGCAGGCGGCGGGCGCGGGCCTCGATCTCGTCGCGGGCGGCGGTGATCTGCGCCGGGCGGGCGTTCAGCCCGGCGCTGTCGCTGCGATCCACCACCAGAAGCGCGATGTCCGGCCGGGTCTGCCGCGATTCCTCCACCAGCCGGGGATTGGCCAGCGCCAGCAGCAGCGCCGCGAAGGCCAGCGCCCGCAGCCAGACGCCGCGGGCCGGCTGCCAGCGCCGCGCGCCCTGCGCATCGCGCGGCAGCCGCACCAGGGCCGGCAGCAGCGCCAGCAGCGCCAGCGCAGCAAGGCCGATCAGCAGCCAGAGGGGAATGACAGGGGCGAAGTCGATGCCGGCGAGGGCCTGGTTCATGCGCTAGTTCCCCAGCCGTTCGAGAATGGCCGGCACATGCACCTGGTCACCCTTGTAGTTGCCGGTCAGCGCGTACATCACGAGGTTGGTGCCGAAGCGATAGGCCAGCGTGCGCTGCCGCGCCCCGCCGGGAATCGCCGCATAGGGGTTGTTGCCCCGCGCATCGATCGCCCAGGCCGCCGCCCAGTCATGCCCGCCGATGATGACGGGGCTGACGCTGTCATTCGCCCGGTCCTGGTCCCGCGCCACCCAGACGGTGCCGCCGGTGAAGCGTCCCGGAAGGTCGGCCAGCAGGTAGAAGGCGCGCTTCAGCACATGGTCCTCCGGCACCGGAGCCAGCGGCGGCACGGTGAGATCCCGGGTCAGGCGCCGCAAGGCGGCGCGCCCCCCTGGCGAAAACCCCTCGCCCGAACCCTCATCCCGCGTGTCGAACAGGATGATGCCGCCCTGGCGCATGAAGCCGTTGATCGCCGTCACCGCCGCCGCATCCGGCTGCGGCGCTTCGCCGGTCACCGGCCAGTAGAGCAGCGGAAAGAAGGACAGATCATCCTGCCCCGGCACCACCGCCGCCGGCTCCGCCAGCGCCGCCGCGGTGCGGCGATTGACGAAATCGGACAGGCCCACAAGGCCGGCGCGGCTCACCTCATCCACCTGCGCATCGCCGGTGACGACATAGGCCAGCCGCGTGGCCAAAGCCGGGCTCCCCTCCTGCGCCATGGCGGGAAAACCCAGCAGCCCGGCCAGCATCAGCGCGCCGAGCGCCGCGCGCGGCCGCCCCAGCACGCCGCGCAGCCCGAGCGAAACCAGCAGATCCGCCACCAGCAGCAGCATCGCCGCCGCCAGCAGCCACGGCCCCAGGTCGCGTTCCGCCGGCACCCCGCCGATGGCGCGGGTGGCGGTGCCGGAGGGTGGCGCGGCGGCCAGACTCGGTGGGGCGATGCCCGCCCCAAGGTTCAGCGCCCGGCGATGCGCCGCCTCCCCCCCGGTGCCGCTGCCATACCAGCCCGGCGGATGGCGCGGCGAGGGCACTTCCCGCTCCACGCGGCTGGCCGTGACGGGCTGCGCGCCCGGCGGTGGCGGGCCGAGCTGGCCAAAGCCATCCAGCGTTTCCATCGGCGCCAAGGGTGCCTCTCCCTCCGCCCCGCCGACGCCGGCCGACAGCGCCACGATCCGCCGCAGCATGTCCACGAACAGGCCCGACAGCGGCAGGCTGGACCATTCGGCATTGGCGGTGACGTGGAACATCACGATCCGCCCGGCGCCCCGATTCTCCCAGGTCACCAGCGGCGTCCCATCCGCCAGCCGCGCCCAGGTGCGGCCCGAAAGCTGGGCGGAGGGCTGGGCCAGCACCTGGCGTTCCACCGTCACCTCCGGCGGCGGCAGCAGCCCCTGGAAGGGCGAACCCTCCGGGAAAGGCGCCAGCGTCTGCGGCCTTTCCCAGGACAGGGCACCGCCCAATTGGCGTTCCCCGGCGCGCAGCGGCACCGGCAGCAGACCGTCCGGATGTTCGGCCAGGCGCGGCCCGGCGAAGCGCAGCAGGGTGCCGCCGGCCTCGATCCAGGCGGTCAGCTCCTGCCGCTCCGCCCCCGCCTCCACCGGCCGGTCGGCCAGCACCAGCACGGACAGCCGCCGCGCCAGCAATTCGGAGACACTGCCCCGCCGCAGTTCGGCATGCGGGGACAGGGCGCGGTCCAGATAGAACAGCTCCCCGATCAGTGGCACATCGGCCGCCGCCGCGCCGGCCCCGGCGATCAGCCCGACCGGGCGGCGTCGAAATCGCTCATCCAGCAGCACGCTGGCATTGGCGCCGACGACGCCATCCAGGTCCAGCCGCACCACCTGGTTGCGGATTTCGAGCGGCAAGGGCAGCGCGACCTCAGCCTCCGTCGCCCCGGCCGGCATGGCGACCACGGCGCGGGCCAGGGTTCGGCCATCGCCGGTGCGGGCCAGAACCGGCACTTCGGTGGCCACCGGCAGCGGCGTGCTGTGCAGGGAAACGACCAGCTGGTCGGCCTCCGCCCGCGGCGGCGGCAGCAACCGGGTGGGACGGCCCTCGCTGCGGGCGAGCGTCAGGGCGCCGCCCTCGGCCAGGGCCGTGGCGAGCGGGGTGAAGGCATCACCCTCCGCCGCATGTTCCACCCCATCCGCGACATACAGCGCGCCGAAACCGCCCGGATTCTGCGCGCGCCATTGGCGCAGCGCGGCCAGCGCCCCCGGCCGATCCGGCGCCCAAGGCTTCGGCCGCAGTGCCACCAGCCGGCCGCGCAGCTCCTCGGCCGGCATCAGCCCGGTGATGCGGGGCGCGTCGGGCACCGGCGGGGGGGCGGTCAGCAGCAAAGCGGTGCGGCGGCCATTGCGGGCGGCGCCATCCAGCTCCGCCTCCGCCGCCGCCATGCGGTCCGGCCAGTCGGCGGCCGAGGCCCAGCCATCATCCACCACGATCAGCAGAGGACCCTGCCCGCCACCGCCTGCGCCCGGCCCCCAGATCGGCCGCGCCAGCCCCAGGATCATCAACGCCGCCGCCGCCAGCCGCAGCGCCAGCAGCCACCAGGGGGTGCGCGCCGGGGTCTCCTCCGGCGTCGGCATGTCGCGCAGCAGGCGCAGCGCCGGGAAGTCCTGGCGTTTCGGGGCAGGCGGAGTGACGCGCAGCAGCCACCAGAGCACCGGCAGCGCCGGCAGAGCGAGCAGCAGCCAGGGGGCGGCGAAGCTCAGCGATCCGAGGCTCAGCATGTCATCCGCCTCCTGTCACGCGGCATTTTGGCGGTGGCGCAGCAAATCCCATGCCGCCCGCTTCATCCTGGCGCGAGCCTTTGATGCAGCGCCAGCAGGGCCACCTCCGGCGGATGGTCCGTGCGGTGGGTGGCCAGGGTCCATCCGGCGGTGGCGGCCAGGGCAGCGAGGCCCTCGCGATGCCGGCTCACACGTTCGGCATAGGCCTCCCGCACCGCCTCCACCCGCGGAACCAAAGCACCGGGGTCGCCCGGCTGCATCGATTCGAAGCGTACCCGCCCAGCATAGGGCAGGGTCTCCTCCGCGGGATCGACCACCTGCAACAGATGGCCGCGCACCCCCTGGCCGGCAAGGCGGCTGATGGCACGACGGGTCTCCTCCAGCGGGTCCCAGAAATCGCCGAACAGCACGGCGCGAGCGTGTCGCGCCAGGCGCGGATCTTCCGGCCGCGCCGCGATGGAAGCCAGCCCATCGGCGATCTGCGGCAGGGCGCCGCGCCCGGCATAGGGGCGCGGCAGACCGAACAGCCGCACCCTTTCGCCCCCCCGCAGCAGCAGCGCGGACAGCGCCAGCATCAGCAGGTCGGCGCGGCTGCCCTTGGTCGGCAGGTCGCGGCTGCTGCGCCAGCCCATGCCGGCATCGGCCGCGCGCCACAGCGCCACGGTCTGCGCCGATTCCCATTCGGTCTCGCGGATGAACAGCCGGTCGGACTTGCCCGATTGCCGCCAGTCGATGCGGCTGACCTGATCGCCGGCAACATAGGGCCGGAACTGCCAGAAGGCCTCGCCGGGCCCGGAACGCCGTCTCCCATGCACGCCGGGCATCACCGTGGCGGCGACACGTTCCGCCTGCACCAGCAACGGCGGCAGCGTGGCGCCAAGCTGCTCCGCCCAGGGGATGGAAAGGCGGGCGGGGCTAACCAAGCTGGGCCTTCAGCACGTCCAGCACCTCACTCAGATGCACGCCATCCGCACGGGCGGAAAAATTCAGCGCCATGCGGTGGCGCAGCACCGGCTCCACCAGCGCCGCCACATCCTCGATGCTGGGCGACAGCCGACCATCCAGCACCGCCCGCGCCCGGGTCGCCAGCATCAACGCCTGGGCGGCCCGTGGGCCGGGGCCATAGGCGAGGTGACGGCGCACCGATTCGATCTCCGTGGTTTCGGGCCGGGCGCTGCGGACCAGCCGCAGGATCGCTTCCAGCACCTGTTCGCCGACCGGCAGGCGGCGAATCAGCAGCTGCGCCGCCGCCAGCTCCGCCCCGGTCATCGCCGGCACGGCGCGCACTTCCTTCGCGCCGGTGGTGGCCAGCAGCATGGCGCGTTCGGCGGCGAGGTCGGGATAGGTGACATCGACCTCCAGCAGGAAGCGGTCGAGCTGCGCCTCGGGCAGCGGATAGGTGCCCTCCTGCTCGATCGGGTTCTGGGTCGCCAGCACATGGAAGGGCGCGGGCAAGGCGTGAATCTCGCCGGCGATCGCCACCTTGTGCTCCTGCATCGCCTGCAACAGCGCCGACTGGGTGCGCGGGCTGGCGCGGTTGATCTCATCCGCCATCAGCAACTGGCAGAAGATCGGGCCCTTGATGAAGCGGAAGGCGCGGCGGCCCTGGGCATCTTCCTCCAGCACCTCGCTGCCCAGGATGTCGGCCGGCATCAGGTCCGGCGTGAACTGCACCCGCCGGGCGTCGAGGCCGAGCACGGTGCCCAGCGTCTCCACCAGCTTGGTCTTGCCGAGGCCAGGCACGCCGACCAGCAGCAGATGGCCGCCCGACAGCAGGGTGATGAGCGTGCGCTCCACCACCTGTTCCTGGCCGAAAATGACACGGCCGACACCTTCGCGCACCTTGGCGAGCCGCGCCGCCAGCGCATCGGCTTCCTGGAGCAGAGATTCCGCCTCCGCCGCGCCAACCACTTCCACCATGCGGGTCAGGCTCCCTATATGCGTCACGTCCGATATGGGGAGAGTATCCACTCCGCCCATGCCGGATGCCACCTTTGCATGCACCAATCGTCATCAGGATGCCATGCGGAGCGAAGGTGGCGGAGAGGGGAACCGGGGAGTGGCCAGGATCGTGGGGATCCCGGCGGCACTTCCTGGACAGAGTTTGTGGAAGATCGGCATGAGCCAGGCGCAATCCGACGGAACAGGGCAGAGCGGGCTTTCGGGCAGTTGCCCCAAGCCCCCCACGCGCCTGCCGAAGGGCGGCAGGCCGGGCCGCATGCCGGCGCTGCGCACCGAATGCGGTGACTTTTCCATGCGCATCGCCCGCGATGGAAGCTGGCACTACAAGGGCAGCCCTATCGGCCGGAAGGAGCTGGTCTGTCTGTTCGCCTCCGTCCTGAAGCGGGAGGCGGATGGCAGCTTCTGGCTGGAAACCCCGGTGGAGCGCGGCCGGATCGAGGTTGAGGATGCCCCCTTCGTCGCGGTGGAGATGTGGTGGCGAAGCTGCGCCGACCCCTGCACACCGGCCGGCGCCACCGAGCCCCGCCAGTGCCTGACCTTCCGCACCAATCTCGATGAAATGGTGACCGCGGACGCCGACCACCCCATCCGCGTCGCCATCGACCCCCGCACCCGCGAACCCCGCCCCTACATCACCGTCCGCCCGGGCCTGGAGGCCCGCATCAACCGCGCCGTCTTCTATGAACTGGTCGCATTGGCGGAGCCGGAACGGATCGAGGGGCGCGACGTGCTCGGCGTGTGGTCGGAGGGCGTGTTCTTCCCGATCGACGACGTGCCGAACCTGGCCTGCGGCCAGGCGGCGGAGTGATCGAAACCCGCCGCGCATGACCCTGTTGCTGCCCAGTCGCCAGGATATCGCCGCGCGTCTTGCCGACGCGGAGGCGCTGTCCCGCATCGGCGCGACCGCCTTCGACGATGAGGAGAATTGGGGCACCCGCCCCGGCGGGCCGGTGCCGGCTGCCGTGCTGGTGCCGATCATCTGGCATGAATCGGGGCCGGGCGTGCTGCTGACCCTGCGTTCCGCCAAGCTTAGCGCCCATGCCGGCCAGGTCGCCTTTCCCGGTGGCCGGATGGAGCAGGGCGAGACCGCGGAACAGACGGCGCTGCGCGAGGCGGCGGAGGAGGTGGGGCTGGACCCGCGCCTGCCCGTGATAGCCGCCACCCTGCCCGACCACATGACCGGCACCGGCTACCGGGTGACCCCCGTGGTGGCCTTCCTCGACCCGCCGGTGACCCTGACGCCGGACCCATCGGAGGTGCAGGCGGTGTTCGAATTGCCACTGGCCGTGCTCTACGACCCGGCGGCGCCGACCCGCCGCAGCACGGAATGGCGCGGCAGGATGCGGGAGTATTGGGTCTGGCCGCATGCGGAGCACCTGATCTGGGGCGCCACCGCGACCATTCTGGTGAATCTGTCGCGGGTGCTGCGCGAAGCCTGACGGCGCGCTACAGCGGGGAAACCTCCCCTGCTCAGGCTTTTGTCCCATGCTGGATGCCGCCCCACCGCCCGGACTCGCGACGCTCGAGGCCCGGCTGCGCCAGGACCTCGCCTGGCTGGAGCTTCCCGCGAAGCCCTGGGTGCCGCAGCGCTGGCATGGCGGCGAGGCGGTGGTCGATGTGGTCATCATCGGCGCCGGCATGTGCGGGCTGGCGGTGGCCGCCATGCTGCGGCTGCTGGGGATTTCCAACTTTCGCGTCCTGGACAAGGCCCCCGCCGGGCAGGAGGGGCCCTGGGTCACCTTCGCTCGGATGGAGACGCTGCGCTCCCCCAAAACCCTCGCTGGCCCGGCGCTGGACCTGCCGGCGCTGACCTTTCGCGCCTGGTTCGAACACCAGCACGGCGCCGCCGCTTTCGGCGCACTGGGCAAGATCCCGCGCGGGATGTGGATGGACTACCTGGTCTGGTACCGGGAGGTGATGGGCATCGCGGTGGAGAACGGCGTTGCCGTCACCGACATCCGGCCGGAGACGGAGGAGCTGTTCCGGCTGGAGACCAGCGGGGGCCATATCCTGGCGCGCCGGGTGGTGCTGGCCACAGGGCGTGACGGCCTCGGAGGCCCCTGGCTGCCGGAGATTGCCCAGAACCTGCCGCCGGAGCTGCGGGCGCATTCGCGCGACGCCATCGATTTTGCCGCGCTGGCCGGCAAGCGGGTGGGCGTGATCGGTGCCGGCGCCTCCGCCATGGACAATGCGGCGGCGGCGCTGGAGGCCGGCTGCGGGCGGCTCGACATGTTCGTCCGCCGGCCGGAGCTGCCGCGGGTGAACAAGTTCACCGGCATCGGCAGCCCCGGTGTGGTGCATGGCTTCGCGGGGCTTCCGGACGAGTGGAAGTGGCGCTTCCTGGATCTGGTGCTCAGCGCACAGACCCCGCCGCCGCGCGATTCGACGCTGCGCGTTTCCCGCTTTCCCCACGCCCATCTGCATCTGGGCAGCCCGATCCAGGCGCTGTCGGCCAAGGGCGGGGAAATCCGGCTGGAGACGCCGAAGGGCGTCTTCGCGCTGGATTTCCTGATTTTCGGGACGGGCTTCCGGGTGGATGTGGCGGCGCGGCCGGAACTCGCGCATTTCGCGCCCAACATTCGGCTCTGGGGCGACCGTTTTCGGGCGGAGCGGCCGAATGAGGAGCTGGCGACCTCGCCCGACCTCGACCCCGGCTTCGCCTTTCAGGAGAAGGTGCCGGGCGCCTGCCCCTCCCTGGCCCGGCTGCATTGCTTCAACTACCCGGCGACGCTGAGCCACGGAAAGCTTTCAGGCGACATCCCGGCGGTCAGCGCTGGCGCCAAGCGGCTGGCCCGCCACCTCGCCCGCGCCTTCTTCGTCGAGGACAAGGCGCAGCATTTCGCCAATCTGAAAGCCTATGAGACGCCCGAATTGCAGGGCGATGAATGGCCGGAGCGCCCATGAAAGTCGCGATTCTGGGCGCCGGCGCCATCGGCCCGGCCGCCGCCGCACTCGCCGCCTCCCGCGGGCATGAGGTGGCGCTGTGGTCGCCCTCGGGCCGCGGCACCGCAGGGATGACCGACCATATCGTGGCGGAAGGCGCGCTGGCCGGCCGTTTTTCGCTTCGTGTCGCCGCCGAGCTGGAGGCCGCATTGGACGGTGCCGAGATCGCGCTGCTGGCCGTGCCGGCCTATGCGCATGAAGCGCTGCTGCCGCGCCTGGCCGCCGCCATCCCGCCCAGCATGCCGCTGCTGATCGCGCCGGCCGCAGCGCTCTCGCCGCTGGCCTTCGAAGCTTTGCGCGCCGCCCTCGGCCCGCGCGCGCCGGTCGGCGGGCTGGCCACCACGCCCACCACCGCGCGCCGCCTGGCACCCGACCGCGTCCGCATCCCGGCGATCCGCGCCGCGGTCGATATCGCCGCCATCCCGGCCGCCGCCGCGCCGGACCTTGCCGCGCTGGCCACCGTGCTGTTCGGTCACGCCTGTCCGGTGGCGCCCGACGTGCTGCAGCCGGCGCTGGCCAATGCCAATCCGATCATCCACGCCGTGCTGGCGCTCGCCAACGTCACCCGCATCGAGCGCGCCGAGGCCTGGCCGCAATATGAGCTGATGACCGAAGCCTCCGGCCGGCTCATGGAAGCCCTGCAAGCCGAGCGCGACGCGCTGGCCAAAGGCTGCGGGCTTTACGTGATCTCCCTGGCCGAATCGCTGCACCGCGCCAGCGGCGTGCCCCGCGCCGCGCTGCACGAGATGGGCCAGGCGATCGCCGCCAGCGGCCGCAGCGTGAACGGCCCGGCGCTGATGGACACCCGCTACGTGACGGAGGACGTGCCCTTCGGCCTGTCCTTCTATCTGTGGCTCGCCGCCCGGACGTCGGTGCCGATGCCGGCGACCGAATCGGTGGTCACGGTGCTGGAATCGCTGTGGGGCCGTGACCTGCGTCGCAATGCGCTGCTGGACGGGCTGGCGCTGGACGATCTGGCGGGCGCGCTGCGGGACGGGATCGGTCGTTGAACTTGCCGCGACCCTGCCGGCGCGGCAGGCTTTCGCGGATTGCAGGAGCTCACCACATGCCGACCCGCCGCACACTGCTCGCCACCGCCCTCGCTTTGCCGGCCCTGGCACGCCAGGCATCGGCCCAAAGCTGGGCGCCGGATCGGCCGGTGCGGCTAGTGGTGCCCTTCGCGCCGGGCGGCAGCCAGGATGTGCTGGGGCGGCTTTTCGCCCAGGCCGTCACCGCCTCCGTCGGCCAGAATGTCGTGGTGGAGAATCGCGGTGGCGCCGGCGGGCTGCTGGGGGCGGAGGCGGTGGCCAAGGCGGCGCCGGATGGCACCACCCTGCTGCTGGCCACCGCCGGCCAGCTCACCATCGCCAAGGCCATCGGCCGCCGCCTGTCCTATGACCCGATCGCCGATTTCGCGCCGATCCTGCATATCTCGGACAGCCCGGTGGCATTGATCGCCGCGCCCAACCTGCCGGTGCAGGATCTGGCCGGCGCGCTGGCGCTGGCCCGCAATGCGCCGCAGCCCCTGCCCTATGCCAGCACCGGCACCGGCACCAATACCCACCTCATCATGGAAGACCTGAAGGCACGGGAGCGGCTGAATGTCGAGCATGTGCCCTATCGCGGCGCGGCCGGCGCCTTCAACGACCTGATGGCCGGGCGTATCGCCCTGATGTTCGTCTCCGTGCCCTCCGTGCTCGGCTTTTCAGGCGGGCAGTTGCGGGTGCTGGCGGTGACCTCCGCCGAGCGTTTCCCGGCGATGCCGGAGGTGCCGACGATGATCGAGGGTGGCGTGCGGGACTTCGTCGCCTCGATCTGGACCGGCCTCGCCGCCCCGGCCGGCACCCCGGCCCCGGTCATAGAGCGCTGGCGCGCCGAATTCGTGAAGGCGCTGGGCGATGACCTGGTGAAGACCCGGCTGGCGGCGCTGGGGGCGGTGCCGAACGGCGCGGGATCGGCGGAATTCGGCGCCCTGCTGCGCGAGGATCTGGCGCGCTGGACCCGGGTGGCGGCGCCGCTTTCGATCAGCGTGGAATAGGGCGGACTCTGCCGGGGCATCCTGGCGGGCTATAGGATGGCCACATGGCCATTCTCCTGCTGCTGTTGCCCCTTCTCGCCTGGCTGCTCTGGCGCTGGCTCCGGCCGGAAGGCGCGCGCCCGCCCCGTTGGGTGGTGATCCTGGTGGCCATCGCCGTGGTGATCGGCGCCGGCGCCGCCCTGTTCGTGCGGCTGACGAAGCAGGATGTGGTGGGCGGCGTCTATGTGCCGCCCAGCCTCGGCCCGGATGGCCGCGTGCTGCCCAGCCGCATCGAGGGCGGGCGGTGAGCGACCCGCCGCGGGACCGTCTGCCGCCCCCGGCCTTCCTGTCGGACGCCGCCCCGGCGGCGGTGCTGGCGGCGCTGCCCGGGGCGCGGGCCGTGGGTGGCTGCGTGCGGGACGCGCTGGCGGGCCGCCCGGTGCATGACGTGGACGTCGCCGCGCCCTACCCGCCGGAGGTGATCGCCCAGAAGCTGCGCGATGCCGGGCTGAAGGTCTTCGAGACCGGCCTCGCCCATGGCACCGTCACCGCCGTGCTGCGCCACCAGCCGGTGGAGGTCACGGCGCTGCGCCGCGATGTGGTCACCGATGGTCGCCATGCGGAGGTCGCCTGGACCACCGATTGGCGCGAAGACGCGGCCCGGCGCGACTTCACGTTCAATGCCATGTCGATGGATGCCCAGGGCAATCTCTGGGATTTCTTCGACGGCCGCGCGGACCTCGCGGCGGGGCGGGTGCGCTTCGTCGGCGATGCGGCGACGCGGCTGGCCGAGGATTTTTTGCGCGCCCTGCGGTTCTTCCGGTTCTGGGCGCGCTACGGCAAGGGCATGCCGGATGCGGAGGCGCTGGCCGCCATCGCCGCCGCCGTGCCGGGCCTGGTGGCACGGGTGGCGCCCGAGCGCATCTGGATGGAGCTGAAGCGGCTACTGGAAGCGCCCGATCCGGTGGGGGCGCTGGAGCTGATGGCCCGGGTCGGCCTGCTGGCGGCGGTGCTGCCGGAGGGCGCGGAGCCTGCCCGCCTCGCCGCCATGATCCCGCGCGGCCTGCCGGGCGATCCGCTGCTGCGCCTCGCCGTGCTGCTGCCGCTGCCGGCCGATGTTGCCGCGCTCGCCCGCCGGCTGCGCCTGTCGGGCGAGGAGCGCGAAAGGCTCACCGTGCTGCGCCGGATCGAGGCCGCGCCGAGGCCCGGCGATGCCACAAAGGGCTTTCATTTCCGCGCCTGGCGCGCCGGCATCCGCGCCGCCTCCCGCCACGTGGCGCCGGTGGAACCACTCTGGGTGGCGCAGGCGGAGTTTGGCGGGGAAGGCTGGGCCGAGCTGCGTGACCGGCTTTCGCCCGGCGAGGCCGATCCGGAATTTCCCGTGCAGGGCCGGGACCTGTTGGCGCTCGGCGTGCGGCCGGGGCCGACCATGGGCCAGATATTGGGGCGCCTGCGACAGGCCTGGATCGACAGCGACTGCACCCTGGACCAGCCGGCGCTGCTGGCGCGTGCGAAAAATGCCGGGACGGCGGACGGGACCGCCGCCCCGGAAGGCACTGCACCGACAGAGATGCCAGGGTCCTGACTCCCCGGCATGACCGGAACAAATAAAGAACTATCACCCCGGGCCCGATTCGGGAACCCCCCTCGCCTCCCGCCCCCCACTGCTCTACACGGCCCGCATGGCCCGCCCTGCCTTCGATGCCGCCTCCCTGCCGCTGATCCGCCGGCTTTGGCGCGACTACATCCGCCAGCACCCGCGCGGGCTGCTGGTGGCGACGCTGTGCACCATCGGCGTCGCCGCCACCGCCGCGCTGTATCCGCTGGTGATCCAGCAGGCCTTCGACCGCTTCGCCGCCGGCGATGCCCGCGTCGCCTGGGTGCTGCCGCCGCTGATCATCGCCGTCACCGCCGCCCGGGCGCTGACGCTGTATGGCAAGGCGCTGGCCACGCAATCCGTGGTGCTGGGCGTCATCGCCGACCTGCAGCAACGCCTGTTCGTGGCGCTGACCCGCGCCGACCTGGCCGCCGTGGCGCGCGACGCCCCCGCCCGCCACGCCGCCCGCTTCACCACGGATGCGGCCCTGATCCGGGAGGCCTTGACCAAGGCCCTCAGCGGGGCGGCGGATGTGCTAACCGTGGTCGGGCTGGTGGGGTCCATGCTGTGGATCGACTGGCAGATGGCGCTGCTGGCCTTCCTGCTCTACCCGATCGCCGCCGTGCCGATTCTCCGCATCGGCAAGCGCATCCGCCGCGCCTCCTCCGGCATGCAGGACCGGGTGGGAGAGACCTCCGCTTTGCTGGTCGAAAGCTTCGCCGCAGCGCGCGTGGTCCGTTCCTACCGGCTGGAGGAAGCCGAGGAAGCCCGCGCCCGTCTTGCCTTCACCCGGCTGCGCGACAGCCAGATCGCCATAGCCCGGTCCCGCGCCCGGCTGGACCCGGTGCTGGAGGCTTTGGGCGGCGTCGCCGTGGCGGCCGTGCTGGGCTTCGTCGGCTGGCGGGTGGCCGCCGGCCTCGGCACCATTGGCGACTTCACCGGCTTCGTCGCGGCGCTGCTGATGGCAGCCCAGCCGGTGCGGGCGCTCGGCAGCCTGAACGCGGCCTTGCAGGAGGGGCTCGCCGGCCTGTCCCGCAGCTTTGACGCCATCGACGAGAAGGCCCGCATCACCGACCGCTCCGGCGCCATCCCCCTGCCGCCGGGCGAGGGCGCCGTCACCTTCGAGGATGTGGGCTTCGCCTATGACGGCGTGCCGGATGCCGCCCTCTCCGGCCTGAGTTTTGCGGCCGCGCCGGGGCGGACGGTGGCGCTGGTCGGTCCCTCCGGCGCCGGCAAGTCCACCGCGCTGGCCCTGGTGCCGCGGCTGTATGACGTGACGGCGGGCAGCATTCGGATCGACGGCGCGGATATCCGGGACGTCACCCTGACCAGCCTGCGCGACGCCATCGCCTATGTCGGCCAGGACGCCGTGCTGTTCGACGACACCGCCTTCGCCAATATCGCCTGCGGCCGCCCCGGCGCGACCCAGGCGGAGGTGGAGGATGCCGCGCGCGCCGCGGCGGCGCATGACTTCCTCGCCGCCCTCCCGCAGGGCTATGCGACGCCGCTCGGCACCCAGGGATCGCGGCTTTCGGGCGGCCAGCGCCAGCGCGTCTCCCTCGCCCGCGCCTTGCTGCGCAATCCCCGCGTGCTGCTGCTGGATGAGGCGACCAGCGCGCTGGATGCGGAGAATGAGTCGCTGGTCCAGCAGGCCCTGGCGCGGCTGCGCGAAGGCCGCACCACGCTGGTCATCGCCCATCGCCTGTCCACCGTGCGCGATGCCGATCTGATCGTGGTGATGGAGGCCGGGCGCGCCGTGGAACAGGGCACGCATGCGGAGCTGATGACCGCCGACGGCCTCTATGCCCGCCTGGTCCGCACACAGGCTTTTGCGGCGTGAGATCGAAGGCGGAAGCCGCCGCACTGCCCGATCCGGATGCGCTGCATCCGGTGCCGAACAAGACGCGCATCGTCTTCCTGAAGCCGCTGCTGGCCACCATGCCCGGCATCACCAACTGCGCGGTGGGCGACTTCACCTATTACGACGACCCGCTGCACGCGCTGGACTTCTTCCGCCGCAACCTGCTCTACAATTTCCAGGTCACCGGGGCGCGGCTGGAGATCGGCAAATACTGCGCCATCGCCACCGGCGCGCGCTTCATGTTTCCCGACGCGATGCATGCGATGGCGGGCCCCTCCACCTATCCCTTCGGCATTATGGGCGGCGCCTTCGCCAGCGCCCTGCCGCTGTCCGATTACCCCTGGCGCCCCGCGCGGGACACGGTGGTGGGCCATGATGTCTGGCTGGGGATGGAAGCCCTGGTGATGCCGGGCGTGCGGATCGGCCATGGTGCCGTGGTGGGCGCGCGGGCCGTGGTGGCCCGCGACGTGCCGGATTACGCGGTGGTCGCCGGCAATCCCGCGCGTGTGGTGCGCCGCCGCTACAGCGAGGAGGACGCCGCGCGGTTGGTTGCCCTGGCCTGGTGGGGCTGGCCCGCAGCGCGCGTGGCGCAGGCCATCCCCATTCTCGCCAAGGGCGGCGTCACGGCATTGGAAGACTTCGCCGTCAGGTGACGACGTCGGCATCCGGCCGGTCATCGCCGGCGGAGAACTCCGTGTGCCACTTCCCCTGCGCGTCCTGGTATTCGATGGTCGCGGCATTGTCCGGCACATGCTGCTGCCGCGCGACGTGGCGGGCGGCCCTCAGCGCGGCCTCGCGGTTGGGGAAAGGCTCGGAAAACACGTCGCCCAGCTTGTAGGCCCAGCCGCCATCATGTTCGACGACGCGGTAGTGGATGCGGTCCATCGGCGATCTCCCTGGCCTAGCAGAATGCGCCGCGGCGGCGCGGGTTCCCTCGGTGCCCGCCCGGGGCCCCAAGGCTGCATCTGAAATCTTCCACGGACAACTCGAAGAAAATGCCCTGATGCTGTGGGGCGCCGGCCGCGGATTGGTGTTTTCCCGCCCGGCAAATGGGGCCTCGCTGGCCCGCGCCTCGCCAGCCCGGTGATGCGACCCGCTATTCCCGCCGCAGCACCCCATCCACCAGCCGGTCCGCCCAGGGCTTGCTCTGGAAGGTTGCGCGTAGCGCCACCTCGTCATAATCCTCGCGCAGCCAGTCCAGGAACGGCTTTGGGCCATGCTGCGCCTGGAAGGCCGCGTAGTCGCGAAAAAACGCATCGAGAATGCCGGTGCGACTCGCGGAAACATGGCCGAAGCGCCAGTGCAACTGGTCCAGCGCCGCCTCCACCGGGCGGCCCTGCAGCAGCAGCCAAACGCCCGCGATCAGCCCAGTGCGGTCGGCGCCGGACTTGCAGTGGATCAGCACGGGCTCCGGCAGTTCGGCCAGCAGCCCGACCAGCCGCAGGATGCGATCCTTATGCGGCGCGCCGCGGCTTTCGAAGGGCGCATCGGCATGCACCAGGCCCAGCTCCCCGGCCCGCGCCCGGCCCAGTGCATCGCTGCCGCAATCCTGACGGTGGCCGCGCAGATTGATGACGGAGCGCAGGCCGAAACGGCGCTTCGCGGCATCCAACTGCCAGGGCAGCGGGTGGTTCGACCGGTACAGCCGGCCGGGCTCCACCACCCCCCAATTGCGCCAGGAGATGCGCAACGCCGCATGATCGACGAACAGGCTGTTGAGCCAGGCGGCGCGGCGCCCGGCAGCGGAGGAGAGATTCACCGCGCCGATATGGCGTGTGTCGCGCCGGATGGCCAGACATCAAGCGGACAGGCTGACCCGCGCCCAGACGGCGCGCAATGCCAGCCAGGCGATGATCGCCGCCACAAGCAAGCCGACCAGCAGCAGGATATCGCCCCGATCCTCCAGCAGCGCCATCACATGGCCCGCCGCCGTGCCGGGGATCAGCACGATCGGCGCCCAGATCAGGGCGGAGCCGATATTCGCCGCCTGGAAGCGCCATTGCCGCATGCGGGTGACACCCGCGATGATCGGCGCCACGGCCCTCAGCGGGCTGATGAAGCGGGCGATGAACACCGCCCAGACCCCCCAGCGCCGGAAGGCCAGCACGCCACGGCCATAGATCCGCCGGTGGCGCTTCGGCAGGTGCTGCCGCACGAAGGCGGGACCCAGCCAGCGCGACAGCCAGAAGCCCAGCGCATCGCCCAGGATGGCGCCGAAGATGGTGGCCAGCAGCACGGGCCAGACCGGCACCGTGCCGCTGCCGATCAGCAGGCCCAGCCCCAGCAGCAGGGCTGAGCCAGGCAGGAAGATGCCGATCAGCGGCAGCGATTCGATGAAGGCGATGCCGAAGGCGATCACCGGGGCCCAGGCGGCATTCGCCTCCACCCAGGCCACCATCGGGCCGATGAACTGCTCCGTCATGCCCACGCCTTCGCTCAGCCCCCCGTCGCTTCGGCCTCGGCCCGCAACCGTGCCGCCACGCTGCGACCGCGGATGGTGCTATAGGCCGCCCAGACCAGCATCAACGCCGTCAGGCCGAGCAGGGTGGCGCTGATCGGGCGTTCCCAGAACACCGCCAGATCGCCACGCGACAGCAGCATGGCGCGGCGCAGATGTTCCTCCATCAGCGGCCCCAGGATGAAGCCCAGCAGCAGCGGCGCCGGCTCGAACTTCAGCTTCATCATGATGTAGCCGATGATGCCGAAGACCATCACGATCAGCACGTCGAAGTAGCTGTTGTTGATGCTGAACACGCCGATGCAGATGAACATCATGATCGACGGGTACAGGATGGAGTAGGGGATCTGCAGCATCTTCACCCAAAGGCCGATCAGCGGGATGTTCAGGATCACCAGCATGATGTTGCCGATCCAGAAGCTGGCGATCAGGCCCCAGAACATCTCGGGATGTTCGGTCATCAGGCGCGGACCGGGCTGGATGCCCTGAATGATGAGCGCGCCGAGCATCAGCGCCATCACCGCATCGCCCGGAATGCCCAGCGTCATGGTCGGGATGAAGGCGGTCTGGGAGCCCGCGTTATTGGCCGATTCCGGCGCGCAGACGCCCTCGATCGCGCCCTTGCCGAAGCGCGACGGATCCTTGGCGACCTTCTTCTCCACCGCATAGGACATGAAGGAGGCGATGGTGCCGCCGGCGCCGGGGAGCACGCCGACGAAGCTGCCGATGCCCGACCCGCGCAGCATCGGCTTCCAGGACATCTTCCAGTCCTGCCTGGTCGGCATCATCGACCGCATGGTGATCTTCTCGGCCGAGGCATCGGCGGCCTTGACGCGGCCGATGCTGCCGATGACTTCCGCCACGCCGAACAGGCCCATGGCGACGGCCACCAGGCTCACACCATCCGACAGGTAGGGGATATCGAAGGTGTAGCGCTGCTGGCCGGTTTGCACATCCGTGCCGACCATGCCGAGGCAAAGGCCCAGCAGCACCATGGCGATGCCCTTGATGGGCGAGCCCTGCGCGAGCGTCGAGGCCGCGACCAGGCCGAGCACCATCATGGCGAAGTAGTCCGCCGGGCCGAAGGCCAGCGCCACCTCCGCCAGCCGGGGCGCGAAGATGGTCATGATGATGATGCCGATGCTGGCACCGACGAAGGAGGCGACGGTGGTGATGAACAGCGCGATGCCGCCGCGCCCCTGCTTCGACATCGGATAGCCGTCGAGGCAGGCGACGGCGCCGGAGGGGGTGCCCGGCAGGTTCAGCAGGATCGAGGCCGTCGAGCCGCCATAGGAGGCGCCGTAATAGATGCCCGCCAGCATGATGATGGCCGGCGTCGCCTCCAGGTGGAAGGTCAGCGGCAGCAGCATCGAGATGGCGGCGAGCGCCCCGATGCCCGGCAGCACGCCGATGAAGGTGCCCAGGAAGACGCCGACGAAACAATAGAACAGGTTTTCGGGGGAGAAGGCCGTGGCGAACCCCATCCCAAGCATGCCGAAGACTTCCATGCTCAGTAGCTCCACCAGCGGAAGGCGGGGATCGGGATACCCAGCCCCTTCGTGAAGATCAGAACCCCGATGACGGACAGCGACACGGCCAGGATGGCCGTGCGCAGCCAGCGCAGCTCCACCTCGGCCAGCGACACGATGACGACCAGGGCGACGATGGCGGGCACCAGCCCGGCGGGCTCGATCAGCAGGGCGAAGGCCAGGCCGCCGGCCAGGATGGCGAGGAAGGGCCGCAGATTGGCAGTCGGCATCTCACCCCGCCGGAACCAGGCGGGGATCAGGATCAGCAATCCGGTGGCGGACATCAGAACGCCGAGGCCAGTCGGGAAAGCTCCCGGGCCCATTCGGCGCAGTTCTCCGAAACTGTAATGAGTTTGTGCGTGCCAAAGGAACCACAAGCCGAACATCAGGAGCAGCGCACCCCCGATGAAGTCTGTCCAGTCGCGCCTCTCCATTCCGTTCGCCTCTCTCATTGCTTGGGACGTAGCGGACTTTGCCGCCAGGATGCGCTCCCTGACACATGGACATAACATTGCAAAGAGGAAATTCGATCCAATGCATGGCAGTGGGATGCCGGAACGGGATCGGCACGGAGGCCGCCCGAGCGGGCCAAAATTCTTTGCAAACAATCCCCTGCGGACCGCGCCGCGGGCCCTTGGTTTCGCCCCCGCACGGCCCGATGCCGGACATAAAAAAACGCGCCACCTCGCGGTGGCGCGCTGATTCGGAAAGAACTTCGTCGGCTAACTATTCGAGTCGTGCGCCGGAGATCCGCACCACGTCACGCCACATCGGACGCTCCCGCGCCGCGCGCTCGGCGGCCACTTCCGGCGTGCTCCAGATCGCGCGGGCGCCGGTGCGCAGGAAGCGTTCCTGCATCGCCGGAGTCTCCGACACCTCCTTGATCGCGGCCGATGCGCGCTGGGTGATGGCGGCCGGAACGCCCGCCGGGAAGGCCATGGCGCACCAGGAGGTGACGACGAAATCAGGCACCCCGGCCTCCGCCATGGTCGGCACGTCCGGCAGGGTCGGCCAGCGCTCGGCGCTGGTCACCGCCAGCGCCCGCATCTGGCCGCTGGCAATGATCGGGACGTAGGAGGCGAGGTTGTCGAGCGCGAAGGTGATGTCGCCCGCCAGCAGGGCGGGAATGGTCTGCGCCGCGCCACGGAAGGGCACATGCACCGCCTCGATCCCCAGTCGGTTGGCGAACATGGAGCCCGAGAGATGCGGCGTGGTGCCCACACCCGGCGACCCGTAATTCACCCCACCCTGCCTCGTCTTCGCCCAGGCGATGAAATCCTGCAGGTTGGTCGCGGGCACATGCGCCGTCGGCACGGCCAGGACATTGGGCAGTTCCCAATGCATGGAGATCGGCGAAATGTCCTTCTCCGGATCATAGGGCAGGCGGGCATAGAGATACTGGTTGATCGACCAGCCGCCGACCGTCACCGGCCCCATCGTGTAGCCATCCGGCGCGCTTTTCGCGATCTGGTCATGGCCGATATTGCCGCCGGCGCCAGGCCGGTTCTCGATGACGAAGGGCTGGCCGAGTTTTTGCGAAAGTTGTTCCGAGACCAGCCGCGCCAGCACATCGGTGGAACCGCCCGGCGGCCAGGGCACGATCACGCGCACGGGGCGACTGGGCCAGGGCGCCTGCGCCAAGGCGGGGGCGGCGAGCGGTGGCAGGGTGGCGGCAAAGGGCGCGCCGAGCGTCGTGCCCAGCAGGGCACGGCGGCTGATGATCATTTTTTGTCTCCTGGACGTGTCGACCGGGCGAGGATACCGCCCGGACCGGGCGGAGGCTACAGCCTCGCGCCCTGCCGCCTTCAGGCGTCCCGCCGCGCCTGGTTGTCCCGTGTGGCCTGGGAGATGCTGCCGATGGCCCGCGGGTCCGGGCCGGGATGCATCTCCACATGGCTGGTGTCGCGCATGCCCTTGCCGGCGCTGCGGCCCGGCGCGGGATGATGCGGCGTTGCCGCCTTGCGGCGCGCCAGGGCCTGGCGCAGGGCCGCCGTGTTGCGCTCCGCCTGTCGGGTGGCGCGGCGTTCCTGCCGGACTTCCGCCTTCCGCGCGAACTGCCCGTTCACCCGGCGCAGCGCCGCGGCGAAGACCTGCTTCTTCTGCGACAGTTTCTCGGCCGCGCTGGCCGCGCCGCGTGCTTCGCTTTTGCCGCGTCGGGCACGGCTGGCCTCCCGCACCATGTCGCGGGCGCGGCCATGTTCGGCGCGCAGCCGCTGCGCCAAAGCGCGCAGCTCCTCAGGCGACAGATCGGCCAGCGCCGGATGGTGGCTCGGCGCCAACAACTTGGCCTCCTCATGCGAGAGAAGCCGCTGCTCCTCCTTGCGGGTGATGGCCATGCGAGGGTCCTCCGATTAGATGGAGAAACCGTAACGCATGGCCCGCGGCTAAGGTTGCCAAATTTTCATCTTCGGATCAGGCCTCGCCAAGACGATGCTTGCCGAAGGGCAGGCTGCGCAGCCGCCGCCCCGTCAGCGCCGCCACGGCATTGGCGACCGCCGGGGGCACGCCCGGCGTGCCGGGCTCCCCAACACCGCCCATCGGCGCGCCGCTTTCGACGATGCGCACATGCACCTTCGGCATCTCCGCCCGCGACAGGATGCGGTAGGTGTCGAAGTTGCGCTGCTGCGGCTGGCCGCCGTCGAAGACCACCTCCTCGAAGGCGGCGGAGGACAGGCCGATGCAGGCGGCGCTTTCCACCTGCGCCTTGATGATGGCGGGGTTCACGATGCTGCCGGGGTCGATGGCGACGAAGATGTCGTGCACCAGCACCTCCCCCTGCCGCAGCGAAACCTCCGCCACCGTCGCCACCTCCGACCCGAAGGGGGAGGCCATGGCGAGGCCGCGCGCCCGGCGGGTGCCATCCGCCGCCTGATAGGGGCCGCGCCGCCAGCCACCCGACAGCTCCATCACCGCATCCAGCAGCGCAAGATGGCGCGGGGACTCCGCCAGATGGGCGCGCCGAAACGCCAGGGGATCGGCGCCGGCGGCTTCCGCCACCTCATCCAGGAAGGACTCGTAGAAGAAGTCATTCATGGAATGGCCGACGGAGCGCCAGAAGCCGATGTTGACGGGATGCGGGACATGCACCCAGTCCACCCGGCGGTTCGGGATGGCATAGGGCTTGAACGCCACCCCCTCCACCGCCGTAGTGTCGAGCGGCGGATTGCCGAGCCGCGCCGTCCCGAAATGCTTCGCGACAGGCCCCTCACCGGGCACCGTGGCGTGGAAGGCGACGATCTTGCCGGCGGCATCCAGCCCGGCCCGCAGGCGCGCCATGCTCAGTGGGCGATAGGCGTCGCGGGCAAATTCCTCCTCCCGCGTCCAGATCACCTTCACCGGCCGCTCCACCGCGCGGGCCAGGCGGATGGCCTGGTTCATGGGGTGGATGCTGCCATAGGTGAAGTGGCGCCCGAAGAAGCCGCCCAGCAGCGGCGTATGGATACGGATCTTCTCCTCGGCCAAGGCGGATTCCCGGGCCGCGATGGACCGGAACGCCTCCGGCGACTGGTTCGGCGTCCAGACATCCAGCGTGCCATCCGCATTGAAGCGCACGGTGGCGGAGGGGGGTTCGAGCTGGGCATGGGCGAGGTAGGGCGCATCGTAATCCGCCGTCACCACCTTGGCGGCGCCCCGCAGCGCCGCGGCCGCATCCCCCTGCATGTCCCGCGCCGGATTGCCCGGCGCATCGGCCTGGCTGCGCAGGGCCTCCAGCATGCCCGGCGAGGAGAAATCCTCCGCCACCACGGCCTGGCCGCTGAGCGCCGTCCAGGCGATCTCAGCCGCCTCCGCCGCCTTGCGGGCGCGCCAGAAACTGTCGGCCAGCACGGCGACGGCGCCGGGCAGGCGGTGGACGGAATGCACGCCGGGCATCGCCTTCAGCGCGGCCTCGTTCAGCACCTCGCCCGGCTCGGCCCCGGCACGGGGGGCATGGATGACCGCGCCCTGCAGCATGCCGTCGACCCGGATATCGATGCCGTACTGCGCCTGGCCGGTGCTTTTGGCGCGGGTGTCGATGCGCTTCTGGGGCGTGCCGATCAGGCGGAAGGCGCCGGTCTTGGGCTCGGCGTCGGGGGGCACCGGCAGCGCGGCCGCGGCCTCCGCCAATTCGCCGTAGGGGATGCGGCGACTGGTGCCGGTGTGCAGAACGAAGCCTGGCTCCGTCGTCAGCTCCCCAACCGGCACGCCCAGCCGCTGCGCGCCGGCGGCCAGCAGCATCGCCCGCGCGGTGGCACCCAGCACCCGGAAATGCGCATAGGTGTTGCGGATGGAAAAGCTGCCGCCGGTGACGCGGCGGCTGCCGTTGAACAGCACCTGGTAGTCCGCGCCGGCGGGTGCCGTCTGCACCTCGAAGGCGGCGAGGTCGGCATCCAGCTCCTCCGCCACGATCTGCGCGACCGCGGTATGGATGCCCTGCCCGCCCTCCGCGAAGGGGTTTTGCAGCAGGATGCGGCCATCGGGGCGGATGGTGAGGTAGGACGGCACCTTGCGGGCATGGGCCAGCCCGCCCATCGCCTGGGCGCGGGCCGGGCGCTGCGGGATGCCGAGTGCCAGCAGCAGCCCGCCCCCGAAGGCAGCGGCCAGCGTGGCGCGGCGGGACAGATTCAGCGGCGCGTCCCCCTGAAAGGCGGCCGCCAGCGCTTCGTCAGGACGGGTCATGGCCGGTTCGCCCCTCATGCCGCGTCCGCCGCCTGGCGGATGCCGGCGGCGATCATGTTGTAGGTGCCGCAGCGGCAGAGATTGGTCATCGCGCTGGCGATATCCGCCTCGCTCGGCTTCGGCGTTTCCTTCAGCAGGGCGGTGGCGGCCATCAACTGGCCGGACTGGCAATAGCCGCATTGCGGCACGTCCAGCGCCACCCAGGCGCTGACCAGCCTTGCGCCCACCGGGTCCTGCTCCACCGCCTCGATGGTGGTGATGGCCTGGCCGGCCACGCTGTCCACCGGCACCTGGCAGGACCGCATGGCGATGCCATCCACCAGCACCGTGCAGGCGCCGCACTGGGCGACGCCGCAGCCGTATTTCGTCCCGGTCAGTCCGAGCGTGTCGCGCAGCACCCAGAGCAGCGGGGTGTCATCCTCGACCTCGACCTGGCGTGCCGTGCCGTTGACGGTGATCTGAACCATCGGGTGGGGCCTTCTGAAGCGCGAAGCGCGGAGTGTGCCGAAATGACGGGGCCGATGTCGAGGACTGTCAGGGCCAGCCCACCTCCGGCGGCAGCGACATCAGGATCGCCTCCACATTGCCGCCGGTCTTCAGCCCGAACAGGGTGCCGCGATCGTGCAGCAGGTTGAATTCCACGTAGCGGCCGCGGCGCATGATCTGATGCGCCCGCTCCGCCTCGGTCCAGGGCTCGGCCATGCGGTGGCGGACGATGGCGGGGTAGGCCTCCAGGAAGGCCAGGCCGACATCGCGGGTGAAGGCGAAATCCGCCTCGATGCCATGGCCCGGGGTGCGGTCGCCCAGCCAATCGTAGAAGATGCCGCCCAGGCCGCGCGGCTCGTTGCGATGCGGCAGGAAGAAGTATTCGTCGCACCATTGCTTGAAGCGCGGATAGTAGCTGCGGTCATGCCGGTCGCAGGCGGCCTTGAAGGCGGCGTGGAAGACCGCGGCATCCTCCAGGCTATGCGGCGCCGCGTGGTCCATCGGGGTGATGTCGCCGCCGCCGCCGAACCAGGCGCGGCTGGTGACGATGAAGCGGGTGTTCATATGCACCGCCGGCACGCGCGGGCTGCGCATATGCGCAACCAGGGAGATGCCGGTGGCCAGGAAGCGGGGATCGGCCTCCGCCCCCGGGATCTGCTTGCGGAATTCGGGGGAGAATTCGCCGAAGACGGTGGAGACGTTCACCCCCACCTTCTCGAACACCCGCCCGCGCATCACCGCCATCACGCCGCCGCCCCCTTCCGGCCGGTCCCAGGGGGTGCGGAGGAAGCGGCCGGCGGGCAGGCCGGCATGGGGGCCGGTGGAAAGCTCATCCTCGATCGCCTCGAAGGCCGCGCAGATCCGGTCCCGCAGCTGTTCGAACCAGGCCCGGGCGGTGGGCAGCATGGGATGGTCGGCAGGGGCGGCGGAAAGCGGCGCGGGCGGCTGGTCGGTCATGGCGGACGGGTCCTCGGCTGGCGCCTCTCGGCAGGGCGCGCAAGGCGCAGATTGACAGGCGGTTAAAGGAATGGCGACCCGGGCGACACGCTCCGCGGCTTTCGCGCCATGCCACAGGTGTTCTGGCGCAACAGCGGATGGACACCGCCACAACCCACCCTTTATATGCGGCGCAGCGCCATCCTGGCAGCCGAGGCCTGAGCGCCCTTCGCGCAAGCGTCGGCGCCCCTTGACAATCCGGGAAGGTGCCGAAGGTTTGCGGCGATGCGGGTCGCCTGGCGGTCCGATTGGGCCGGCAAGGGCCCTGGAGGCGGGTCCAGCCGTTCAGGGTCCCGCCGTTCAGGACCCGGCCGGCTCCGGTCGGCCCCGAAGGCGGCAGGCGGAAAAGGACGACGAGATGGCCGAGACAATGGTGCCCGCCGGGGCATCGCAGGGTGCCGGGCACGGGGCTGCTCCCGTTGGGGCTTCCGACGGGTCCCATGGTGAGACACGACGCGACTTCCTGACCCTGAGCACCGCCGCCTTCGCGGCGGTCGGCGTGGGCGCGGTGGTCTGGCCTTTCATCAGCTCGATGAACCCGGCGCGGGACGTGCTGGCGCTGGCCTCCACCGATGTGGAGCTGGGGGCGATCGCGGTTGGTCAGGCTGTCACCGTGGTGTGGCGTGGCAAGCCGGTCTTCGTGCGCCACCGCACCGCCGCCGAGATCGAGGCCGCGCGCGCCACGCCGCTGTCCCAGCTGAAGGACCCCGCGACGGATCAGAGCCGCGTGCAGCGCGATGCCTGGCTGGTCGTGGTTGGCGTCTGCACCCATCTGGGTTGCGTGCCGCTCGGGCAGAAGCCCACCGATGCCAAGGGTGACTACAATGGCTGGTTCTGCCCCTGCCACGGCAGCCATTACGACACCTCCGGCCGCATCCGGGTGGGTCCGGCACCGCTGAACCTTGCGGTTCCGGGCTACAGCTTCACTTCCGACACGCAAATCCGGATCGGCTGAGGGCGGCAGGGCGCGGCATTCCCCGCGCCCACCCCTCGGCCTCCACTGGGGAGCCAGGCAAGATGGCCATCGGCCTTCACGACAGCACCATCCAGAACCCCGTGATCCGCTGGATCGACCAGCGGCTTCCGGTGTTCACCATGATGCAGAAGGAGTACGGGAGCTTCCCGACTCCTCGCAACTTCAACTATTTCTGGAATTTCGGCGCGCTCGCCATGGTCACGCTGATGATCATGATCGCGACCGGCATTTTCCTGGCGATGAACTACACGCCGCACACCGCCCATGCCTTCGACAGCGTCGAGCGCATCATGCGGGACGTGAACTACGGCTGGCTGATCCGCTACGTGCACATGAACGGCGCCTCGATGTTCTTCATCGTGGTGTTCATCCACATCTGGCGCGGCCTGTATTACGGGTCCTACAAGGCGCCGCGGGAGCTGCTGTGGATCTTCGGCGTCGTCATCTTCCTGCTGATGATGGCCACCGCCTTCATGGGCTACGTGCTGCCCTGGGGCCAGATGTCCTTCTGGGGCGCCACGGTCATCACCAACCTGTTCAGCGCCTTCCCGATCGTCGGCCAGCACATCGTGACCTGGCTGTGGGGCGGCTTCTCCGTCGACAACCCGACGCTGAACCGCTTCTTCAGCCTGCACTACCTGCTGCCCTTCGTGATCGCCGGCGTCACCTTCCTGCACGTCGCCGCGCTGCACATCACCGGGTCCAACAACCCGCTCGGCATCGACCCGAAGGGGCCGCAGGACACCCTGCCCTTCCACCCGTACTACACGGCGAAGGACAGCGTCGGCCTGATCGTCTACTTCATCGTCTTCGCCGCGCTGGTCTTCTTCGCCCCGAACTACCTCGGCCACCCGGACAACTACATCCCGGCAAACCCGATGGTGACGCCCTCGCACATCGTGCCGGAATGGTACTTCCTGCCGTTCTACGCCATCCTGCGCGCCGTTCCCGACAAGCTGGGTGGCGTGTTGCTGATGTTCGGCTCCATCGCGGTGCTGTTCGTGCTGCCCTGGCTCGATACCTCCCCGGTGCGGTCCATGCGCTTCCGGCCGATCGCGAAGTGGGCGCTGTTCTTGTGGCTGGTCGCCTTCTTCGTCCTGATGTGGGCGGGCGGTAAGCCGGCGGAGGAGCCGTATGTGACGGTGTCCCGCATCGCCACGGCCTATTACTTCGCTTATTTCCTGCTGATCCTGCCCCTGCTCGGCCGCCTGGAACGGCCGTTGACGCTGCCTGAGAGCATCTCCATGCCCGTCCTCCGCGGTGGCGGACCGGTCATGGCGGGCGCCGCGGCGAAGCCGATGGAGAAGGCCTGATGCGTGACCTCAAGCGGGGCTTCCGCAACCTGATCGGCGCCCTGGCGCTGGGCGCCGCCACCTTCGGTGGCGCCATGGCCCTCACCACCCCGGCCCACGCGGCCGGGGAGCATATCACCATCCCGAATGCTGGTTTCAGCTTCGCCGGCTTCTTCGGCACCTTCGACCGCGGCGCCGCCCAGCGCGGCCTGCAGGTCTACAAGGAAGTCTGCGCGGCCTGCCATGGCATGTACCAGCTGTCCTATCGCAACCTGATGGAGATCGGGTTGAGCGAGGACCAGGCGCGTGCCATCGCCGCCACCTTCGAGGTGCGGGACGGCCCGAACGACATGGGCGAGATGTTCGACCGCCCAGCCCGCCTGTCCGACCGCTTCCGCCGCCCCTTCCCGAATGAGCTGGCGGCGCGCGCGGCGAACAACGGTGCCTATCCGCCGGACCTGTCGGTCATGGCCAAGGCCCGGCCGAACGGCGCCAACTACGTGCATGCGCTGCTGACCGGCTATGTCGATCCGCCGGCCGGTTTCACCGTGGCCGAGGGCATGCACTACAACGCCTATTTCCCGGGCCACCAGATCGCCATGCCGGCGATCCTGAACCCGGACCAGGTGCAGTATGCTGACGGCACCGCCGCCACCGTGGACCAGATGGCCCGCGACGTGACCACCTTCCTCGCCTGGGCGGCGGAGCCGGAGACCGAGCAGCGCCGCGCCATGGGCGTGCGCATCATCCTGTTCCTGATCGTGCTGGGCGGCCTGACCTATGCCGTGAAGCGCAAGATCTGGGCCGATGTGAAGCACTGATCCAGCCCACTGGATCAGCCGAGATAAGGGCCGCCCCGGCAAGGGCGGCCCTTTTTCGTTGGGGCCGGTTCAAGAAGGGTTCATCCCATTGTAGAAGCCCCAGGCACCGAGGAACCTGCCCGCATGTCCGACCAGATCACCCCCGTCATCGGCCTGATTGGCGGCTCCGGCCTGTACGACCTGCCGGGGCTTGAGGACCGCGCCTGGAAGCGCATCGCCAGCCCCTGGGGCGAGCCCTCGGACGAGATCCTGCACGGCCGGCTGGGCGGGGTGGAGGTGCGCTTCCTGCCACGCCACGGTCGCGGCCACCCGACCCCGCCTTCCCGCCTCAACTACCGCGCCAATATCGACGCGATGAAGCGCGCCGGCTGCACCGAGATCATCTCCCTCTCGGCCGTGGGGTCGTTGAAGGAGGAGCTGCCGCCCGGGCATTTCGTCATCGTCGACCAGTTCATCGACCGCACCTTTGCCCGCGAAAAGTCCTTCTTCGAGACCGGCTGCGTTGGCCATGTCTCGGTGGCGCATCCGGTCTGCCCCCGGCTCGGCGATGCGTTGCAGGCCTCCGCCGAAAAGCTGGGGCTGCCGGTGACGCGCGGCGGCACCTACATGGTCATGGAAGGCCCGCAATTCTCCACCAAGGCGGAAAGCCTGCTGTATCGCAGCTGGGGCTGTTCCGTGATCGGCATGACCAATATGCCGGAGGCCAAGTTGGCGCGGGAGGCGGAGCTTTGCTACGCGACCGTCGCCATGGTGACCGACTTCGACTGCTGGCACCCGGATCATGACGCGGTGACGGTGGACCAGGTGGTGAAGGTGCTGTTCGGCAATGCGGACATGGCCCGGTCGCTGATCGCGGATGTGGTGCCCGGCCTCGGCGCCCCGCGCGGCCCCTGCCCCGCCGGCTGCGACCGCGCGCTGGACTACGCGCTGATCACCGCGCCGGAACAGCGCGACCCGGCGCTGATGGCGAAGCTGGATGCCGTCGCCGGGCGGGTGTTGCGGGCGGCGGGCTGACGGTCCGCCCGGCCATGCACCGCATGCCCCGCTGGGCCTGGTTCGCCATCCTGCTGGCCCTGCTGGCCGCCACCGCCGGCATCCTGCTGGCGATGGGGCGGGAGCCGATCTGCAAATGCGGCAGCATCAAGCTGTGGCATGGGGAGGTGCTGAGCAGCGAGAACTCCCAGCACCTGACGGATTGGTACACGCCGTCCCACATCGCCCATGGGCTGATCTTCTACGCCGCGCTGCATCTGCTGGCCGGGCGGCTCGGCCTGCTGCCGCGCCTGGTCATCGCCACGGTGGTGGAGGCGGCCTGGGAGATCGCCGAGAACACGGAGGCGGTGATCCAGCGCTACCGCGAGGCGACCATCGCGCTGGATTATTTTGGCGACAGCGTTCTCAACTCCGTCAGTGACATCGCGGCCATGTGGATCGGCTTCGCATTGGCCGCGCGCCTGCCGGTCTGGGCCAGCGTGGCATTGCTGCTGGTCATGGAGATCGGCGTGGCCCTGGTGATCCGAGACAACCTGACCCTGAACGTGCTGATGCTGCTCTGGCCGCTGGACAGCGTGAAGGCCTGGCAGGCGGGGGGCTGAGCCCATGGATCGGCGGTGATCGGTCACGATCACCGCCGATCTGGTCTCAGCCGATCAGCATCAGATCGGCGCTGGGCGCGAAGGGACCGTCATCGTTCAGGATGGTCGCCTCCGCCCGCGCGCCCTGCAGCAGCACGGCGAAGGCCTCATCCGCCTCCGCCAGCGCATCCCGCAGCACGCGCACCTTCACGGTCTGGCTGGCCTGTCCGGCCGCGAAGGCGACCACGCCGCCCGGCAGCACACCGCCCAGGAAATCCGCCGCATCCGCCGCGTGATCGCCGAAGCCGGCCACGGACCAACTGGTCTCCGCCGCGGCGGAGACGTCCCCAGCGCGGGTGACGGTGAATTCATGCACCGTGACACCGCTGCCCGTGCCTTCCCCGCGCGCGCCGCTGGCGGGCGTGATGGTCAGGGCAAGGCGCGCCGCATCGTCATTGGTGATGGTGCCGCCCGCCGAGGCCAGCACCTGCCCGGACGGGCCGCGCAGGGCGACGGTGAAACCCTCATCCGCCTCGTCCGTCGTGTCCCGCAGCACCCGCACCTTGATCACCTGGCTGGCCTGGCCAGCGGCGAAGGCGATGGTGCCGCCCGGCAGCACGCCGCCCAGGAAGTCCGCCGCATTCGCCGCATGGGCGCCGCTGCCCGTCGCCGTCCACGCCACCTGCGCGGCGGCCGAGACGTCGCCGTCCCGCGTCGCGGTGAATTCATACACCGTGACGCCGCTGCCCGTGCCTTCCTCGCGCGCGCTGCTGCTGGGCGTGAGGGTCAGGGCCAAGCCCGCGGCATCGTCATTGGCGATGGTGCCGCCCGCGGAGGCCAGCACCTGCCCGGACGGGCCACGCAGGGCGACGGTGAAACCCTCATCCGCCTCGTCCGTCGCGTCCCGCAGCACCCGCACCTTGACCACCTGACTGGCCTGGCCGGCCGCGAAGGCGAGGGTGCCGCCCGGCAGCACGCCGCCCAGGAAGTCCGCCGCGTTCGCCGCATGGGCGCCACTGCCGGTGGCCGTCCACGCCACCTGTGCCGCGGCGGAGAGGTCACCGTCCCGCGTCGCGGTGAATTCATACACCGTGACACCGCTGCCCGTGCCTTCCGCCTTGCTGCTGCTGGCGGGGGAGAGCGTGTAGGTGGCGCCCGGCGTGTCGTCATCCAGCACGGTCACGCTGGCGCTGGCGGTGGACAGAACCACATCGGCGCCTGGGTTATGCAGGGTGACCTGAAAGCCCTCATCCCGCTCCGCCACCGCATCGCGCTGGGTGCGGACCTTGATGACCTGGCTGACCTGTCCCGCCGCGAAGCTGACGCTGCCCGAGGGCAGCACGCCGCCCAGGAAATCCGCCGCGTCAGCCGGCTGGCCGCCGCTGCCCTGGACGGACCAGCGGGCGGTGGCCGCGATATCGAGGTTGCCGCTGCGGGTCACCAGGAATTCGTGCACCGTCACGCCGCTGCCGGTGCCTTCCGCGCGGCTGGCGGTGAGAGCGGCGATGTCGAGCGATGCGGGCTCCGCATCATCGTTCAGAATGATGCCCCGGGCGCTGGAGTTGGCATAGTCGACTCCATAATCACGGAACACGAAGCGCACATCGTAAACCTCGTCCGCCTCCATCTCGTCGTCCTGGACCACCTCGAAAGAAATGATTCGGCTCAGTTCGCCATCGGCGAAGAGCACGCTGCCCTTCGGCATGATGCCGCCGGCGAAGTCCCGGGCATCCGGCCCGTTGAATGAAGCGTCCGTGACGACGTACCAGCTCAGGGGCGGCGTCGGCAGGTCGTCATGGCTGCGGGTGATGCGGAACTGGTGGATGGTGGTGCCGCCACCCGTACCCTCCATCACGCCGCCCCGCACAAGCGCCTGCAGCCCGATGAACGCCGGCGGCACATCTGTGGGCGCGTCATCGTCCCGGACCCAAGTCCAGGCTTCAAAATTGCCCGAGGTAAGACCGGTGCCGTTTGAGGGCTGATCAAGCACCACGCCGACGCGTTCATACGCCTCGATCTGGTCATCGCGCAGTACCCCCAGTTCGATGGTCTTGATTCGCTCGCCGGCTGCGAAGCTGACAGTGCCGGAGGGCAGCACGCCACCCTGGAAGTCAGCGGCATCAGCGCCGCCGACCTCGGTCACGACACGCCAGGAGGCGGTGCTGGCAACGGAAAGGTCGCCGCTGCGAGACACTGTGAAGGTGACCGGAGTCACGCCGCCTCCGGAGCCTTCCGATAGGCCACTGTTCTGGTTCACATAGACCGAGAGGAAGACATCGTGGACCGTCGTCCAGGCCTGCGCATTCCCCAAAAGGCCGGTGCCGTGGGACGGCTGCTCGAGGGCCACGCCGAAGCGCTCATTGCCCTCGGGCTGGCCATCGCTCAGCACCAGTACATCGACGGTCTTCAAAACCTCGCCGGCGGCGAAGCTGACGGTGCCGGACGGCAGCACGCCACCATAGAAGTCTGCGGCATCGACGCCGCCGGGCTCGGTCACGATACGCCAGGAGGCGGTGCTGGCAATGGAAAGGTCGCCGCTCCGTGTCACCGAGAAGCTGACCATTTGCAGGTAGCCGACCGTGCCTTCTGCCACGCGGTCCTGATTCGCCCTGATCGAGAGCCCAGCCAGATGCACCATGATCGCACCATCTTCGAAGACTTATCGAAGGTTTATCGATCCTCGAGTCCGCTGGCAATCTGGTATATTTTGCGCAGTCACAACCCGCACGTGAGCTCCCACGCCGCCCGCAAGTCCGCCACAAAATCGCTGAAACCCGCCGCCTGGGCCTGCGGGTCCGGCAGCCGCAGAAGGTAGCTGGGATGCACCGTCGCGAAGACCGGCTGGCCGCCGAGCGCCGTCACCACCTGCCCGCGCGTCTTCAGCACCGGCAGCTTTTGCCCCGTCAGCGCCGTCAGCGCCGAGGCGCCAAGGGCGACAATCAGCCGCGGCGCCACCGCCGCCACCTCCCGCGTCAAAAAGGGGCGGTAGTAGGTGATGTCGCCGGCATTCGGTGACTGATGGATGCGCCGCTTGCCGGTGGGCGTGAACTTGAAGTGTTTTACGGCATTGGTGAGGTAGGCGTCGCGCCGCTCCACGCCGGCCTGCGCCAAGGCGCGATCCAGCAGGCGGCCCGCGGGGCCGACGAAGGGGCGGCCGGCGATATCCTCCTCATCCCCCGGCTGTTCACCAACGAACATCAGGCTGGCGCCGAGGGGACCCTCGCCAAACACCGGCTGGGTGGCGCGGGCGGCGAAAGCGGGCAGGTCGGGGCGGGAGAGCAGGTCCTCCCGCAGCGCGGCCAGGGCCAAAGCGGGGTCGGAGGGCGCGTCGATCGGCATCTGCATGTCCCGCGAAACCTGCGCCGGAGCCGAAAGATGGCGGGGCGATTGCGGCCGCGGATTGGGCGCGACGGCGGCGCGTTCCATCATCTCCGCCACGCGGCGCTGAGCCTCCGCCATCAGCCGCGGAATCTCCGCCGCTTCCGGCAGGTTGTGCCAGTATTTGCGGGGCATTTCGGCCCGCATCGCGGCGGGCTTCAGCCGCGCCGGGTTGAAGATGGCGCCGTAATAGGCGCGCCACAGCGGCTCCATCGCATCGTCCGGCGGCACATCGGCGCGCCGCCCGCCAGGGCCGAAGGCCAGCGCCGCGCCGTCCCAGGCGACGCTACGGCGGGGCGTGACGATGCACCAGCGCAGCGCGGCGAATCGGCGCTGGAAAAAGCCGGCCTCCGCTTCCTCGATATGGTGGTCGGGCTCGAACCAGGCGATGTGGCGCGGCCCGTCCTCCCCATGCACCTCCCGGAACCGGACGAAGGCGTGCATCTTGTGCGCGTCCCGCCGCACCGCCTTGGCCAGGGCGCCCATGCGGATCACCGCCGGGTCGGTCGCCGCCTGCATCACCTGTCGCTCGCCTTGGACGATGCGCCAGAGCAGGCCGTAGAGCAGGGCGAAGCGTTGCGGATCGCTATGGCGGATCGCAACCTCCGCGAGTTCCAGAAAGGCGCGCGGCACGTGGAAGGGTGCGGCGGAAGGTGGCGGTGCCGGTGCCTCGGCCAGCAGCCCCGGCAACTCCCCCGCCACCACCCATTCCGCCTGTTCCGGGGGAATATCGGCCGCGACAAGGCCCCGTGCCGCCCGCCGCCAGGCGGCGAAATCCGCCGGTCCCGGCAGGGTGACGGCGACGCCGGCCCGGGCCGAGGCCAGCATCAGAACAGCGCCATCTGCACAGGCCGCGCGGCGGCCGCGAAGGCGGTGGCCGGGCGCAGGCGGTCGCGCAGCCCGGCGCTGTCCAGCCCGCGCGGCACATGGTCCGCCAGCACCAGGAAGGGCAGCACCTTCGCCAGGGGCACGCGCAGCCGCGCCAGATCCGCCACCCGCAGCCGGGTGTGACGTCGCGCGGAGACCAGCCGGTCCACCGTCTTCGCGCCGAGCCCCGGCACGCGCAGCAGCACCTCCCGCGATGCGCGATTCACATCCACCGGGAAATCCTGGCGCATCTTCAGCGCCCAGGCGGTCTTGGGGTCCAGCTCCAGGTCCAGCATCCCCGCCTCCCCGCCCGCCATCACCTCCTCCCGCGAAAAGCCGTAGAAGCGCAGCAGCCAGTCGGCCTGGTAGAGGCGGTGCTCGCGCAGCAACGGCGGGGGCGCGGGCGGCAGAAGGCGGGAGGCGTCGGGGATCGGCGAATAGGCGGAGTAGTAGACCCGCCGCATCCGGTAGCCGGCATAGAGGTCCGTCGCGGTCGACAGGATGGCGCCATCATCCGCGCCATCGGCGCCCACGATCATCTGCGTGCTCTGCCCCGCCGGCGCGAATCTTTTGGGGGATGCGCGTCGCGCCGTCCTCGCCTCGTCCTGGGCGCCGTCGATACGCGTTCGCAGCCCCGCCATGGCGTGGCGGATTCGGGAAAAATTCTTCTCGGGGGCGAGGGATTCCAGGCCGGCGACGGTCGGCAGTTCCATGTTGATGGACAGCCGGTCGGCATAGAGCCCGGCCTCCGCCAGCAATTCGGGCGCCGCGTCGGGGATGGTCTTCAGGTGGATATAGCCGCGAAAGCCATGCTCCAGCCGCAGCAGCCGCGCCACCCGCACCACCTGTTCCATGGTGTAGTCCGGCGAGCGGATGATGCCCGACGAGAGGAACAGCCCCTCGATGGTGTTGCGCCGATAAAAGCCCAGCGTCAGCGCCACCACCTCCTCCGCCGTGAAGCGGGCGCGCGGCGTGTTGGAGGAGGCGCGGTTGATGCAATAGGCGCAGTCGAAGACGCAGGCATTGGTCAGCAGCAGCTTGAGCAGGGAGATGCAGCGCCCATCCGGCGCATAGGCGTGGCAGATGCCGCTGCCCTCCGTGCTGCCCAGCCCGCCCTTCAGGCTGTCGCGTTTGCTCGTGCCCGAGGAGGCGCAGGAGGCGTCATATTTCGCCGCATCGGCGAGGATCTCGAGCTTGCGCAGCAGCTCCATGGGCAGGGTCCGAAGGGTTCATGTTCATGATATGTTCGAATTGCTCGAACACAACCCCCTTACCCGCCGCCGCCCCGCGCCTCCGCGGCCACATCGGTGATCCGCTGCTGCATCGCCAGCAGCGGGCGATTGTCGGCCAGGCTGAACAGGAAGGCGTTTTCCGCAAAGGCGTCGCGCAGGTAATGGCCGCTGGGCGTCGGGCAGCCCGGATAGGTCAGGCGCAGGAACTGCACCAGCAGCAGCGACCGGACCATATGCACCGCCACCAGGTCGCGCAGCAGGATGATGGTCTCCATCTCCCGCTCCAGATGCGCCAGCAGGTTCATGGCGGTGAACCACGGCCCGTGGCGCAGCAGGCGGATGCGGTCGGGGTAGAGCAGCAGGTGCCCGCCCATGCCGTGCAGCTGCGCGATCGGCGGCGGGCCGTGATGGTCCATGTCAGCTCCCAAGCGGGGCGACGCGGACGCTCAGGCTGCCGCGCCCGGTCATCTCACCCAGCAGGGTGCCGCCGGCGGCGGGCACGGGCAGCATGCCGGTCTGGCTGCCGAGGGTGATGACCTCTCCGGCCTGGGGCAGATGGCCAAGCGCCAGGCAGCGGTCGCGCCAGCCGCCGATCAGCGCCGCCAGCGGCATGGCGCGATGCGGGCCCTCATGCCGCGCCACCTCGATGCCATCCACGGTCAGGCGCATGGCGATGGTCTCGGCATCCGGCCAGGTCCAGGCGCCGGTGGCGGGGCCGAAGACGCAGCTGCCGTTGGACACGCAGTCGGCCAGCTTTTCCAGATCGCCGGCCGGATGGCCCGCGGCGAACCGGGTCTCGACGAATTCGAACAGCAGGACGAGGTCAGCAAGCCCAGGCAGGTCGGCGGGTTGCAGGGCGGCGAGCTGCGCCGCGTCCAACCCCTGGCGCAGGCGCAGCGCCACCTCCAGCTCCATGGCCGTGCCGGGCGGCAGGTGCAGCGGCGTCTCCGTCACCGGGGCCAGGGCGGCATCGGGCAGCGGGGCGGCGATCGGCTGGTCGAAGGTGCGGCCGACCTTCCAGCCGGCGATGGACCAGCCCAGCGCGGCATAGGTCGCCACCTGCATCGCCTCCGCCTCCGCGATGGTTTGCGGCTTCAGCGACTCGGGCAGGCCGGGGATGGGCGCGCGACGGCCACGGCGGATATCCGCCAGAAGGGCGGCGGCGCCGGCAATGCGGGATTCGGGGGTGTTGTCGGTGTCGAACATCGGGTGCTCCTGCCCTTTGGCCGCGCGGGCGGCGAAGGGTAGGGCGAAGCCGGGCGCGGCGGAACCGCCCCCATCATCCCGGCGACATATGTCGCGCAGTCAGGTGCGCGCCGGCGGCTGAGGCACTTTCGCACCCGCCAACGGCGGGTGAGCGCCCGAACGGGCGCCGCGCCAAGTGGCGCGCAGCCAAGCGCGCGGAGCGCGCGCCGGCGCCTGAGCCAAAAAAAATCAGACCGGCGCGCCGTTCCACACCGGGAAGCTGCCGCTGGCGACCGGCAGGCCGGGGCGACGCCAGACGGCGCGCCAGGCCACCTGGTCGAAGACCATGCCCATATGCACGAACTGGCCACCGCCGCTGACCTCGATCTCGGCCACCGCGCCGCGCAGGGAGGGCGAGATCTGCTCCATCGCATGCGCCACCAGCTCCTGCCGCGGCACGCCATGGATGGTCGCGGCCTCGATCGGCAGAAGGGCGGCGGGCGGCAGGAAATCGAAGGGCATCGGGAGACTCCGTGGCGCCATCGCGCCGGGTAGGGGTGCCGGAGACCCGATCTTCGGGCGGTCAGGGGACGATCATGGTGCCCCGCGTCGCCGCATTAGACGCACCAAGGATTGAGATGAGGTTAACAACGGCGGGGCCTTTCCGTGGGGCCGGGGATGGGCCATCTGCCAGGACATGATCCGCCGTCGCATCCTCGGGGCCGCCGCCGCCCTGGCCCTCGCCCCCCTCGCCGCCCCCCTGACGTTCCGGCCCGCTTTGGCCCAGGGCACGATCGACCGCGCGGCGGTGGCGCGGGTGGAGACCTATCTCAACGGCATGCGCACCCTGCGCGCCCGCTTCCTACAGGTGGCGCAGAACGGCGCCTCCGCCCAGGGCACGGCCCTGATCAGCCGCCCCGGCCGCATGCGCTTCGACTACGACCCGCCGGAGCCGCTGCTGCTGGTCGCCTCCGGCGGCCAGGTGCTGATGTATGATCGCGAGCTGCGCCAGCCCACCGCCGTGCCCGCCTCCACCACCCCGCTCGGCCTGCTGCTGCGGCCGCAGATCCGGCTCTCGGGGGATATCACCGTCTATGCCACCGAACGCTCCGGCGGCTTCCTGCGGGTCGGGCTGCACCGCACCGATGCGGTGGCGGAAGGCCGGCTGGTGCTGGCCTTCGCCGAGGACCCGCTGGAGCTGCGGCAATGGACCGTGCTGGACGCCCAGGGGCGTGAAACGCGGGTGACGCTGTATGAGGTGGAAGCCGGCATGACGCTGGACAACCGCCTGTTCGACTTCAACGACCCGCGCTTCCTGGAAGGCGAGGCGGCACGCCGCTGATCAGCCAAAGCCGCGGCTGACCGGCCCCAGCCGGTTGCGCAGCCCGTCCAGCAGACCGAGCAGGAAGGCCCGCAGCGTCTGCCGGTCTCCATGGCTCGCCACCAGATGGACCGCCGCCTGCACTGCCATGTAGGGCAGCAGCCGGCACTTCCAGCACAGCGGCACGCTCGGCAGGCGCAGCATCGCCGCCTGGTTGCGCGCATAGGTGTAAAGCCGCGCCGGCGGCTGCCGCGCCAGCCGCATCCCCAGCAGCGGCACCCGCAGCACCCCTTGGCCCAGCCGGTGCGGCATGGGCTGGCCCGGCACCATCCAGCAGGAAAAATGCCGCGCCCAGGCGCGGAAGCACCATTCGATGTCGATCGCGTCGATGAAGAAATCCTCCCGGAACCCACCGATCGCGGCCCAGGCCTCCAGATCGAGCAGGGTGCCGGAGGAGATCAGGAAGTTCAGCGGCCGCGCATCCTCCGGCGACTCCAGCCCCGGGCGAGGGAACAGCCGCGGCGCCTTGCAGCCCGACCCCTCCGCCGCCACTGGCAAGGGCCCGATCGCGGCGGGGCATTCGCCCGCCTGGCGAAGGCGGTCGCGCATGGCGCAGAGCGCGGCGGGCAGGTCGGCGGGCGGCGCGGAATCCTGGTCGAGCAGCAGCAGCGCGCCGAGGCCGGCGCCGCGTGCCACCTCCGCCATGCGGTTATAGGCGACGCCCAGGCCGAGATTGGTCCCGTCATTCATCAGCACAGGCGCCGGGCCGGGGTGCCCCGCCACCACCGTCCGCGCGGCGTTGGACAGCGGCGCGTTCAGGAACAGCAGCACCATCTCCGCCGCCGGGGCCACGGCCCGCAAGGTGGCGGCCAGCGCCGCCGGATCGGGCCGGAACAGCACGATGCCGATGGCCAGGCCGCCAACGGGCGGCGCCTGCGCGGTCACGCCGCGCATCCCTTGCGCCAGGCCGGCGGGGCCGCCGGCGCGGCTCCGCGCAGTGCCTCCAGCCTCGGCAGATTGGGGTTGAGGAAGGGGTCGGCCACCAGCACCGCATCCCAGCGCCAGCGCATGGTCACCAGGGCGGAGAGGGGTGGCGGCAGTTCCGGCGCCGTGCGGCGCAGCGTCGCGGCGGGGTTGGTCAGGATGCGGTAGCCCTGGGCGCGCAGCCGCAGGCAGAGATCGACATCATGCAGCGCCCAGGGCAGCGCCGCCGCATCCAGCCCGGCCACCTCCTCGAACACCGCCCGGCGGAGCATCATGGCGGCGCCGGAAACGGCGGAGACCTGCCGCGCCAGGGCCAGGCAGCCGCCATGGCCCACCGCATCGGCCCGCGCGCCCGGCTGCGCCTGGGTGACGACCCGCTGCGGATCGAGCCGGTAGCCGGCATGCAGCAGCCGCCCCTCCGCATCCAGCAGCCGGGCGCCCACCGCGCCGACCTGCGGGCGCAGCGCCTGGGCCGCCATGCTCCGCAGCCAGTCCAGCGAAACCCCCTCCGTCGCCGGATCCAGCAGCAGCAGCAGTTGGCCCCGCGCTGCCGACGCCGCCTGGTTCAGCGCCGCCGCCGGGGGGGCATCCCGGCCCGCGGGCGCCAGCAGGCGCAGCCCGGGCGCCGCCAGGAAGGCCTCCGCCTCCACCGCCACAACCTCCAGCGCCGGCCAGCGCAGCTGGCGCAGCAGCGCCACCCCGGCAGCGGCGGCACCCGGCCCGGCCATCAGGACGGAGAGCGACGGCAGCGGGCGCGGCAGGGGATGCACCACGCGGTGCCAGAAAGGCGCCAGCGCCGCTGGCTGCAGCGTGGCCCCGGGGCTGTGCCGCGTCAGATGGTCCTGCACCGCGGCGCGGGAGGCACGAACGCAGCGCGCGGCGGAACGGCCGGAGAAGCTGCCGGCCTGCTGGCGCCAGTGATACAGGATGCGCGGGATGTGATGGATGCCGCCCACCCGCGTCGCCGCCGCGGCGCGCAGCGCCAGGTCGTGGTCCTGGCTGCCGGCATAGCCATCCCGAAGCCCGCCAATGCGCAGCAGCAGGTCCCGCGCATAGACGCCCAGATGGCTGACCAGATTCTGGGCCAGCAGCAGGTCGGCGTCGAAATCCGGCTTGAAATAGGGGTCATGGCGACGGCCATGGCCGTCGATCTTGTCCTCGTCGCTGTAGATCAGCTCCACCTCCGGCTGCCGTTCGATCGCCTGCGCGACCTCGTACAGGGCGTGTTCCGGCAGCAGGTCGTCATGGTCCATCAGAACCACGTAGCGGCCGCGCGCCATGGCGATGGCATCGTTGGTGGCGGCGGCGATGTGGCCGTTGCGGGCGCGGCGGCGCCAGCGGATGCGCGGATCGGCCGCCGCCTGCTCGGCCAGCACCGCCGTCACCGCCTCGCCCGGGGAGGCATCGTCGACCACGCAAAGCTCCCAATGCGGGTAGATCTGGGCGCGCAGCGACCCGATGGCCAGGCGCAGCAGATCGGGCGGCGTGCGCCAGGCCGGCATGGCGACGGAAAGCAGCACCGGCTCGGGCATCGCGGCGATCTGCCGGCGCATGGCGAGGCGTTCGGCCACGCTGGGCGTGTCGTGGCGGTCGATCCAGCGGCGATAGGCCGCGTCATCCGGCCAGCCCAGCCCGGCCAGATGGGGGCGCAGCATCGGCAAGGCAGGGCCGAGCAGCCGGCGCAGCCCGGCCTTCAGCGCGGGGTGGCGGTCCAGGCGTTCGATCAGCGTTTCGGGTTTGTGGCCGGAGACGGTGGGCAAGGCGTGGTCGGGCATGGCGCTGGGGCCTCGTGATCCTGGCGCCACCATGTGTGGGAAATTTTCCCACGTCAAGCATGTGGGCTGTTTTCCCACGCGCTGGGCTGCTATGTGCAACACCGCCCTGGCCGCAGGACCGGACACCTTGCCCGACTTGCCCGAACCGCCCCCCGCGCCCGAGTTGCTGCGCGCCGTCGCGCGCCTGCTGCGCCCCTTGCTGCGGCTGCTGATCCGGGCGGGCATCACCTATCCGGTCTTCGCCGAGCTGGTCCGGGGCCTTTATGTCCAGGTGGCGCAGCAACAGCTTGGTCCCGCCGGCACGGATAGCCGGCTGAGCCTTCTGACCGGCGTGCACCGCAAGGAGTTGCGCCGCCTGCGCGAACTGCCACCCGACGCGCCGGAGGTGCCGGAAGTGGTGTCGCTCGGCGGGCAGATCGTCGCGCGCTGGCTCGGCATGGCGGAATTCTCCGACGCCGCCGGCCAGCCCCTGCCGCTGCCGCGCGCCGCGCCACCCGGCCAGCCGAGCTTCGAAGCCCTGGTGGCCGGGGTGACACGGGATGTGCGGCCGCGCGCCGTGCTGGATGACTGGCAGGCGCAGGGGCTGGTGCGGCTGGATGCGGCGGAGCGTGTGGTGCTGCAGCAGGCGGCCTTCCTGCCGCGCGCCGGCAGCGCCGCGCAGCTGCACTACTTCGCCCGCAATCTGCACGACCATATCGCCGCCGCCACCCACAACCTGGCCGGCGGCACGCCGCGCCAATTGGAACGCTCGGTGCATTACGACCGGCTGCCGGCCGATGCGGCGCAGCGCATGCAGGCCCTGGGGCGGGAGGGGGCGGAGCGCCTGCTGGTCGCCCTGAACCGGGAAATGCTCGCTTTGCTGGAGGGCCAGGACCCGCCCGCCCCCGGCACGCCGACGCAGCGCGTCAATCTCGGCGTCTATCTGCATGCGGAGGCCGAGACAGAGGAGCCGGGGGCAACGGGCGCATGACCCGTCACCTGCCCATTCTGGCCGCAGCGGCGCTTTTGCTGGCGAGCTGCCAATGGCCGGCCGAACCGGCGCCGACCTGCCGCATCGGCCCCGATGACGGCCCACCTCTGGCGTCCCTGGCCGCGGAGGGCGACCGGGGAATCGGCGGCACCGGGGCGCGGCTGGCGGCGGGGGATCGCGGCATCGGCGGCACCGGGATCATCGGCGTGGTGACCGGCTTCGCCAGCATCTGCGTCAATGGCCTGCGAGTGGACCATGGCGCCGCCCCCGCCTGGCTGCGCGTCGGCCAGGTGGTGGAGATCGAGGCCGCCGGCCCGCTCCGCGCCCTGCGCGCCCGGCGCATCGCCCTGCGGCATGAGCTTGCGGGGCCGGTGGAGGCGGTGCGGCCGGATGGGCTGGTGGTCGCCGGCCAGGCGGTCACCTTCGCCCCCCTGCTGCGCGGCGGCCGCGACTGGCAGCCGGGCGCCTGGGTCACGGTCAGCGGGCTGCCGCGGCCCGATGGGGGGGTGGAGGCGACGCGCCTCGACCCCGGCACGCCGGGGCGGGTGCTGCGGCACGGCGTCCTGGAAGGCGGCCCGCAGGCGCCCCGGCTCGGCGGGCTGGCGTTGGCGGGGCCGGTGCCGGCCTTTCCGGCGGGCACCCGGCTGCGCGCCGAGGGACGGCTGGAGGAGGGGCGGCTGGTGCTGGAGTCGCTGGTGCCGGACCAGCCCCTGGCCGATCCGGCCGGGCATTTCGGCCCGGGTATCGGGCGGCTGCTGCTGGAAGCCTTCATCGCCCCCATCACGGGCGGCCTGGAACTGGGGGCCTCCGGCGCAACCCTGGCCGCCGGCGGCACCCTGATCCCCCCCGCCGCGCCGCGCCGCGCGGTGGTGGAGGCGGCACGCCAGGCGGATGGCCGGTTCCTGGCCATCGGATGGCGCGACCCGGGCGGCATGGGGGCCGAAGGGCCGGGTGGTCCCGCCGGCCTGGCCGGCCCAGCACCGCCCGGCCTGGGCGGTGGGCGCGGCAGCGGGCCCGGTGGTGGCCCACCAGGTGGTGGGCCGGCTGGCGGGCCAGCGGGCGGACCCGGTGGCGGGCCCGGCGGTGGTCCCGGAGGTGGTCCAGGCGGCGGGCCAGGAGGTGGCCCGGGTGGTGGTCCAGGCGGCGGACCCGGTGGCGGCGGCCCGGGCCGTTAAGGGCGGTTAACCCCTTTCCGCTGGCCTTTCAGGCCCCGGCATGCCATAGGCCGCGCGGGTCGGTCCCGGATGGGGGAAAGACCTTCGCTGCGATGGCAGCGGAAGCCTCGCGGACCAGCCGCGCCCGGGTGGGGCGATGACGGCGCCTCCGGCCACATGGGCGGCCTGCTTCCAGCGCCGTCCCCATCGCGTCGTGCCCGGACAAGCACAGGTCCAGGGACAGTCGCGGTGGGACCCATGCCGCCCGAGTCGCCGCGTCCTCCCGGGTTAGGTGTCCCCCGGCCTCCGCCTTCGTCGCGTTCCGGCCGCCTGCGCGCGTCGCGCCCGGTGGCCTTTCGCTGTGGCCCCGCATCCGGTGGGGTCAAGAAGGACGTTTCATGTTCGACAAGTACTTCCGCAAGGACATTTCCTGGGGCGGCCAGCTGCTGACGCTGGAGACGGGCAAGATTGCCCGCCAGGCGGATGGCGCGGTGATGGCCCGGCTCGGCGACACCATCGTGCTCTGCACCGTGGTCGGCGCCCGTTCCGTGAAGCCTGGCCAGGACTTCTTCCCCCTGACGGTGAACTACCAGGAGAAGGCCTTCGCCGCGGGCAAGATCCCCGGCGGCTTCTTCAAGCGCGAGGGTCGTCCCTCCGAGAACGAGACCCTGGTCTCCCGCCTGATCGACCGCCCGCTGCGCCCGCTGTTCCCGGAGGGTTTCCGCAACGAGGTCCAGGTGGTCGCGACCGTGCTGTCGCATGACCTGGAGAACAACCCGGATGTGGTGGCCCTGGTCGGCTGCTCCGCCGCCCTGACGCTGTCCGGCATTCCCTTCTTCGGCCCGGTGGCCGGCGCCCGCGTCGCCTATATCGACGGCGGCTATGTGCTGAACCCGACCGCCGCCCAGCTGCAGCAGTCCCAGCTCGACCTGATGGTCGCCGGCACCGCCGAGGGCGTGCTGATGGTGGAGTCGGAGGCGCAGGAGCTGTCCGAGGAGGTCATGCTCGGCGCCGTCGAATTCGGCCACAAGTCCTTCCAGGCGGTGATCCAGGGGATCATCGAGCTGGCCGAGGTCGCGGCCAAGGAGCCCTGGGCGCTGCCCGAGGCCAGCGAGAGCCAGAAGACCCTGACCGCGCGCATCACCGAGCTCGGCCGCGCGCCGATGGTCGAAGCCTACAAGACCACCGAGAAGCTGGCCCGCCAGAACCAGGTCGGCGCGGTGAAGAAGGCCGTCCTGGCCTCGCTGGAGGCCGAGGGCCTCGATGCCGGCGCCGCCAAGGGCCTGCTGAAGGCGCTGGAAGCCGATGTGGTCCGCAATGCCATCCTCGACACCGGCATGCGCATCGACGGCCGCGACACCAAGACCGTGCGCCCGATCGTGGCCGAGGTCGGCATCCTGCCGCGCGCCCATGGCTCCGCCCTGTTCACCCGCGGCGAGACCCAGGCGCTGTGCGTCGCCACGCTGGGCACCGGCCAGGATGAGCAGATCATCGACTCCCTCGCGGGCGAGTACCGCGAGAACTTCATGCTGCACTACAATTTCCCTCCCTACTCGGTGAACGAGACGGGCCGCATGGGTTCTCCGGGCCGCCGCGAGATCGGCCATGGCAAGCTGGCCTGGCGGGCGCTTCACCCGCTGCTGCCGGAGAAGGAGAAGTTCCCCTACACGATGCGCGTCGTGTCGGAGATCACGGAATCCAACGGTTCCTCCTCCATGGCGACCGTCTGCGGCACCAGCCTCGCGCTGATGGACGCCGGCGCGCCGCTGAAGCGCCCCTGCGCCGGCATCGCCATGGGTCTGATCAAGGAAGACCGCGGCTTCGCCGTGCTGTCCGACATCCTGGGTGACGAAGACCACCTGGGCGACATGGACTTCAAGGTGGCGGGTTCGGAGAACGGCATCACCGCGCTCCAGATGGACATCAAGATCACGTCCATCACCTTCGACATCATGAAGATCGCCCTGGGCCAGGCCAAGGACGGCCGCCTGCACATCCTGGGCGAGATGGCCAAGGGCCTGTCCGGTGCCCGTGGCGACGTGGCCGCCACCGCGCCGCGCATCACGGTCATCCAGATCAACAAGGACAAGATCCGCGACGTGATCGGCTCCGGCGGCAAGGTGATCCGCGAGATCACCGAGCAGACCGGCACCAAGATCGACATCGACGACGACGGCACCATCAAGGTGGCGGCGACGACGGTGGAGGCGGCCCAGAAGGCCATCGACCGGATCATGGGCATCGTCGCGGAGCCGGAGATCAACAAGATCTACAACGGCAAGGTGGTGAAGACCGCCGAATTCGGCGCCTTCGTGAACTTCCTCGGCGCCAAGGACGGGCTGGTTCATATCTCCGAACTGGCCAATGAGCGCGTCCAGAAGACCAGCGACATCGTCAAGGACGGCGATGCGGTGAAGGTCAAGGTCATCGGCTTCGACGACCGCGGCAAGGTGAAGCTGTCCATGCGGATGGTGGATCAGGCGACCGGCGCCGACATCTCCGAACAGGTCGGCGCCCGCCGGCCGCGTGAGGAAGGCGAGGGTGCCGGTGGCGGCGAACGCGCGCCGCGCGGTGACCGTCCGCCGCGCCGCGACGGCGAGCGCAGCTTCCGCCCGCGTCGCGACGAGGGCTGATTCAGCAAACCGCAGGGGGACCCCTCCCCCTGCGGCGGTTGAAACGCCATATTCGGGTCACGCATGCGTCATCCAGGCGTGGCGCAGCGCAACCCATAGAGTCCCGGAGCCCAAATCCTTGAAGGCCATCAACCCGATCCGCATGGGTGGCGTGGACGTTCTTCCCCTCGTTGAGGGTGGCAAGGGCGTCGCCGTCTCCAATGGCGCGACCTGCGGCGGCTGGGCATCCGGCGGTGGCGTCGGCACCTTTTCCGCCGTCAACGCCGACAGCTACGATGCGGAAGGCAGGGTCATCCCCCAGACCTATTCCGGCCGCACCCGGCGCGACCGGCATGAGGAGCTGGTGGCCTATGGGATCGCCGGCGCCATCGCCCAGGCGAAGGAAGCGCATGAGCGTTCCAACGGCCAGGGCCGCATCCACGCCAATATCCTGTGGGAAATGGGCGGGGCGGAACGTGTGGCGCGCGGCATGCTGGAAGGCGCCCGTGGCCTCATCCATGGCCTGACCTGCGGCGCCGGCATGCCCTATCGCCTGGCCGACATCGCCCGGGACCATGGGATCCACTACTACCCCATCATCTCCTCCGCCCGCGCCTTCGCCGCGCTGTGGAAGCGCGCCTATTCCAAGACCCGGGAATGGCTGGGCGGCGTGGTCTATGAGGACCCCTGGCTGGCCGGCGGCCATAACGGCCTGTCGAACTCCGAGGACCCCAAGCGGCCGGAGGACCCCTTCCCCCGCGTGCTGAAGCTGCGCCAGCAGATGCGCGAATTCGGCCTGGGCGACGTGCCGATCATCATGGCCGGCGGTGTCTGGTGGCTGGAGGAGTGGGAGGACTGGATCGACAACCCCGATCTCGGCCCCGTCGCCTTCCAGTTCGGCACCCGCCCCCTGCTGACCCAGGAAAGCCCGATCAGCGAGGCCTGGAAGCAGCGCCTGCTGACGCTGAAGCCGGGCGACGTGTCGTTGCAGCCCTTCTCCCCCACCGGCTTCTACTCCTCCGCCATCCGCAACGAATTCCTGCGGGAGCTGGAGGACCGGAACGAGCACCAGGTGGCCTATACCAGCGAGCCGGTGGGCGACCATGTCGCCGAATACGGCGTCGGCCCGCGCAAGCGTCTGGTCTACCTGACCGAGCACGACCGTGCCCGGGTGCATGGCTGGGAGGCGGAAGGCTATGTCGAGGCGATGCGCACGCCCGACAACACGCTGATCTTCGTCACGCCCGACAAGGCGCAGGAGATCCTCAAGGACCAGATCGACTGCATGGGCTGCCTCAGCCATTGCCGCTTCTCGAACTGGACGCAGAACGAGCCCGATTTCACCACGGGCAAGAAGGCCGATCCGCGCAGCTTCTGCATCCAGAAGACTTTGCAGGATGTGGCGCATGACGGGGCGCTGGACCGCAACCTGATGTTCGCCGGCCACAACGCCTATCGCTTCGCCAGCGACCCCTTCTATTCCAACGGTTTCGTGCCGACGGCGAAGCAGCTTGTCGAGCGGATCATGACCGGCCGCTGATCTCGGCGGGCTGAAAAGAAAGGCCCCGACGCCTCAAGGCGTCGGGGCCAGTTGAAGGGTCCGCGCCATCGTGCGCGCGGAACCGCCGGGAGAAAAACGTCGGGGCACCGCCCGGACGTCACCATGCTGGGCCAGCGGGGCTGTCCGCTCCGTGACGGCGGGATGAAGCCTGGGTCAGAACCGTAGGGCCGTCGGCCGCTGCCGATTGTGTCTGGCCCTTCACGCACCCCCCCTCCGGACGGTATCCTGTTCCCGCCGCCCGGAGATGAAGCCCGAACCATGCGCAACCTCCTCCACGCGACCGATCGCGACCGCCTGGTTGCCCATCTTCGTGGCGCCTTGGTGCGGGAGGTGACGGTCGGTGGGCAGCGGCGGATCGCGCTGGCGGAGTCCGAGACGGCGGGGTTCTGCGCCGTTACCCCCAATGCGCAGGCGGCCGAACTGCTGGCCCAGCCGGAGATCCGTGACGCCGATCCGGCCTTCGCCGATGGCGTGCTGGATTTCGTCATGGCCATGGCGGATGCGCCGCAACCCTGCCGCCGTGCCGCGCTGGGCGCGACGGAAGTGGTGCGCGACGATCCCCGTAACTTCGAAATCCGCACCCCCTTCCACCGCTTCACCGGCGACCTCTCCGTCGGAATCCTGCGGCAGGAGATGGTGGATGAGGCGGCGGCACCGGTGGTCCATACCGGAAATCTGGTGGAATTCCGCGGTGGCCGCTTTCGCAATGGCGTGGATGCCGAGGACACCATCACTGATTGCGCGGTGACGCGGGATGGCGGCGCGGTGATCCTGCGCCATGAAAGCCGCATCACCGGCAAGGTCGGCCTGCTGAGCGCCCGCAAGGCGATGGTCGGCACGCTGCGCTACGACTACGCCATCACGCCCGGCTCGCCGGTTCTGGGGCTGACCGTCACCTTCACCGCCGCGCGCCGGGTCGGCAAGCTGCGACTCAGCACCGCGCTGGACCAGCTCGGCGCCGGTGGGCTGGAGATGGCGGAGAGCCGGCTGTCCAATGGCGCGGCGGAATGGCGGGATTTCGGCCCGCCGGCGGCGGCGGGCGTTACGGTCTGGGCCGACAAGCAGCCGGTGGAACATCTGGCGCTGGGCCGCGCGGGATGGCCGGAGGGTGGTCCGACCCTGCATCTGCGGCCGGCGGCACCGGACAAGGTGATGTCGGCGAAGGCCATCGCCGCACGACCGAAGGCTCTGCACTGGCTGATCCTGCGGCACGGCCCGGTCGGGCTGCGAACCGGTGAATCGCTGGTCGTGCGGGAAGACCGGCTGCTCGCCCCGGGCCTGACCGCCGCCCATGCGGCGCGCATGATGGCCGTCGCCGGCGCCGCCGGCATGGCGGGGCTGGAGCTGGACCCGCTGCCGCCCAGCGGCGCGGCGCTGAATGCCGTCGCCACCCAGTTGCTGCTCGCCCATCGCGGCGCCTATCGCGCGGCGCTGCCAGACGCGCGGGTGACCGAGTTGAAGGGCTGGTTCGACCGCCATATGGCGGCGCTGGAGGCAGGGGAGCCCTCGCTGGCGGATCTCGCCGCCGCGGTTCTGGCGGCGGAGGCCCGGCTGCGCACCGGCGCCAAGGCACCGCTGGCCGCGCTGGTCGAACGGCTGATCGGCCTGCAGCGCCATGGCGGCGGATTCCAGGACCGGCCCGATGTACCGGCGTCGCTGGGCGGTCATGCGCTGGCCCTGCTCGCCTTGGCCCGCGCCGTGCCGCATCTGGACCCGCTGCTGCTGGCCGGCCCGATCGGGCGCGCGCTGGCGGCGATGCAGCCCGGCACGGCTGAGTTGCTGGATGCCGGCCGCGCGGTGCGGCTGGAAGGCCTGCTGCTGGAAGGCGGCGCCGCCTCCGCCCTGCGTGGCCATGCGGAAACTCTTGGCCTGGTGGCCCGCGCCGCCACCGCCGTGGCGCTCGCCGCGGAAGCGCGGCCGGAGGCCTTGCCCATGGAGACGGTGACCCAGGCCCAGGCGCTGCACCGCAAGGCGGTGGCGCTGCTGCGCCCGCTGGTGCGGCCACGCGGGGACATGCTGGTGGTGCAGCCCTCGCCCTTGGGGGGCACGCCGAACCCGGCCGGTCAGGTCGCCCTGGTGATGGGCCTGACGCTGCCCGATGCGACGATGCTGCGCCAGCCGGTGTCCGCCTGACGATGCGAAGCGCGATTCTGGCTGCCCTGCTGCTGGCCGGCTGTGCCGCGCGCACGCCGCCCCCCGCGCCGCCGACAGCGCCTCTGCCCTATCCGCCCGCCGCCGCCGAAAGGGTGCTGCGCCTGACGATCGGGGAATGGCGCGACTGGGGCGGCGTGGTGCGGGAGGCCTGGACCACCGCGCCGGAAGGCCCGGCGCCGGAATCGGACATGGCGAATTTTCCCCGCGTGCTCGCCTATTGGCGCGCGGTGGAGGATGACGAGGGTGCGATCCGCGACAATCGGCAGATCTATGCCACCGCGGTCTGGGGCATGGGCGGCACCACGCTGTGGTCGAACCCGGCCTGGTCGGCGGCCTTCATCTCCTGGGTGTTCCGGACGGCGGGGGTGGATGCGCGGGAATTTCCGCCCAATGCCACCCATTCGCTCTACCTGGATGCGCTGATCGCGGATGCCGAGGCCTATCCGGCCACCGCGCCCTTCCTGCCGCATGCGCCGGGTGACTATGCGCCGCGCCCGGGCGACCTGGTCTGCTTCGACCGCAGCCGCAACCGGCTGCGCCACTGGTCGGAACGGCGGGCGGAGGCGGGTGTACCGCGGCCGATGCATTGCGACATCGTCGTCACCACGCCGCCGGGCGCGGTGGAGGTGGTGGGCGGCAATGTGGGGGATACCGTCACCCTGACGCGCTACCCGGCGGATGCGGCGGGCTATATCGCGCCGGCGCCTGCGGGCCGGGCGCCCATTCTTCTGGTAATGGAAAGCCGCCTCGGCCGCCTGCCGCCTTTCGCGCCTTGAACAGGATTCTCGCCCACATGACCGATCTGTTTTCCCCACTGACCATCCGTGGCGTGACGCTGGCCAACCGCATCGGCATCTCGCCCATGTGCCAGTATTGCTGCGCCGATGACGGCAAGCCGACCGACTGGCATCTGGCGCATCTGCTGCAACGCGCCCTGGGCGGCGCGGGCATGGTGATGGTGGAGGCCACGGCCGTGCTGCCGGAAGGCCGCATCACGCCGGGCGATGTCGGGCTGTGGGAGGATGGGCAGATCGCCGCGCATAGCCGCCTGGCGGCCGCCATCGCCCATGCCGGCGCGGTGCCGGCGATCCAGATCGGCCATGCCGGCCGCAAGGCCAGCCGGGCGCCGGCCTGGGTGGATGAGCCGGCGACGCCGGGCTGGGAGATCGTCTCCGCCAGCAATCTGCCGATGGGCCATTTCGCCGCGCCGCGTCCGATGACGGAAGCCGAGATCCTCGACCTGCCTGCCGCCTTCGCCGCCACGGCGAAGCGCGCTTTGGCCGCCGGCTACAGGATCATCGAGCTGCATGGCGCGCATGGCTACCTGCTGCACCAGTTCATGTCGCCCATCTCCAACACCCGTAACGACCGCTGGGGCGGCGATTTCGAGGGCCGCACCCGCCTGCCGCTGGCCATCGCCCAGGCGGTGCGCGCAGCGGTGGGGGAGGAGGTGCCGCTGTTCCTGCGCATCTCCCACACCGACTGGATCGAGGGCGGCTGGAACACGGCGGAGAGCATCGAATTGTCGAAGCGCATGGCCGCGCTCGGCATCGACGTGATCGACGTTTCCTCCGGCGGCATCGACCCGTCCCAGAAGATCGTGCTCGGTCCGGGCTACCAGGTGCCGGGGGCGGAGGCGGTGAAGCAGGGCGCGGGCGTGATGGTGGCGGCCGTCGGCCTGATCACGGAGCCGGAGCAGGCCCAGGCGATCATCACCGAAGGCCGCGCCGACCTGGTGCTGCTGGCCCGCGCCACACTGCGCGACCCCTACTGGCCGATGCGCGCCGCCGTGGCGCTGGGCCGGGTGGATGCCATCCGCACGCCGCCGCAATACGACCGCGCCTGGGGCAGCATCGCGCGGATGGGCATGCGCGTGGAAACCGGCGCACCGATGCCGCCGCTGGGCTGACTCCGAGCCCTCCCCCACGCCTGCGAAGGGTTGCGGCAGCGCCGCAACGCCGCAGGCGGGTTGGGGGAGTTTGACCGCCGCCGACCTTCAGCGCCCTGCCGCCCGCCGAGGCCACTCGCCCGCAGGATGCGCCCTTGCGCCAGCAGCGGCGCTGCCATCCCAGCAGCAGCCTGCCTGATCCATCCCCCAAGACAACGCCTGCCGGGCCGCATGCCTCAAGGGCGCCATACCGCGCTGCGATGCGTCAACCGTTCTATTCGGGTTGCCAACTTATTGGGTTGGCGTAAAGTTTCCGCTCGCGATGCGAAAACGGCATGATTTTGGGGGCGGTGGGATGCGGCGGTTCAATTCGACGACCGGGTTCGCGGTTCTCCTGGCTGCCGGCGTGCTGCTCGGTGGCTGCGAAACCGTCAACCGGGCGCCGCTCGCCGCGCAGGGTGCGGGTGGCGGGGCTCTCGTCGGTGCGGGACTCGGCGCCCTGCTGGGCGGCGATGCCCGCAGTGCGGCGATTGGCGCCGGAATCGGCGCCGGCATCGGCGGCGTCATCGGCTATGCGCTGCAAGGCCAGCAGCAGGGCTATGCCAATGCCGAGCAGGAATTGCAGGCGCGCACCCAGGAGGCGCGGCAGGCATCGGCCGCCTTGCGGGCGGAAGCGGTGGCCGCCAGCAACGCCGCCAACCGGCAGGCGGCCAGCCTGAATCCTCTGCGCCAGCAGGTGGCCGCGGGGCGCGCGCTGAATGCGCGGCAGATGGAGGTGTACCGCACCGCCCAGGCCGATCGGGACCGCACCCAGGCAGCCCTGGATGGCGGCCGCCGCCAGGTCGCGGAACTGCGCACGCAGATCGAACGGCTGAAGACGGCCGGGCAGAACACCGCCGATATGGAAAAGCAGCTTGCGCAGATGGAGGCTGACAACGCCTCGCTCCTGGCCTCGCGGGACCGCATGGTGCGCGCCCTCGGCCAGGTGAATATCTGATGCCACGTTTCCTCGCCCTGCCTTTGCTGCTGCTGATCGCCGCCTGCGCCAACCAGCCCTGCGATCCCCGCGCGGATCGCAACATCCTTCAGGTCGGCAATTGCGTGCTCAGCGGCAGCTACCAGCAGCGTGTGGATTCGATGCAGGCCAGGCTCAGCCAGGCCGAGGCGGACCAGCGCCTGGCCGCCGATCAACTGGCCGCGGCCCGGAGGGGCCGCGATGCGGTGGAGGTGGAGCGCGCCCAGCTGCGGTCCGACCTGGCCAGCGAACGGCTTCGCACGACACAGATCGAGCGCGACATCGCGGCGGCCCGCGCCCGGGGCAACGTCAACCGGGACAGGCTGGCGGCGATCGAGGGCCAGTTGGCGACGCTGCGGGCGGAGCAGGAGGCCCTGCGCAACCAGCAGCCGGGACCGGAGACGCAGCGGCAGCTCGCCGATGTGCAGCGCAGACGCCAGGCCCTTGAAGGCACGTTCCGTGACATCGGCCGGGCCGTGGTCCGCGAATAGGCAGGAAGGGGCAATTGGTGCCGGGACCGGGCGAGGCAAAGCAGGGTTGTAGCGGGCGGCGCGCCTTGCTGGCCGGCGCGCTGATGATCCCGTCCATCCTGTCGCCTCCCGCCACGGCGCAGGGGGTGTCGCGCGTGGTGCGGCTGAACGAATCCCAGTTCCGTCCCGGTGCTGGCCGGATCACCTTCAGCGAGGTGCCGCGCGGCACCCGCAATCCGGTCTATCCACCCTCGCTCTATGGCGGAACGGCGCAGGACCCGACGGTGCGTTTCGGCGGTCATCTGCGCGGCCGCCGCCTGAGCGACTTCGATAGCTGCCCGCGCGGTGCCGCGCTTTCCGGCTGCCTGAGCGGCACACCCAGCGCGCCCCTCAGCATCGACGAAGCCGCGCCGCCAACCATCGTCGTGTTCGACAGCAGCCCCTCCGTCCAAGACGTCCAGCTCAGCGGCACGCCGACCTTCAATGGGCCGATCGCCATCCTGTTCAGCCGCGACGTCGCGGCGGTCGGGCTGCTCGGCGGGTACTTCAACGCGGTGAACGGCACTGCCATCACCGTCTATGACCGCCGCGGCCGGGAACTCGGCCGCACCGCCAACCGGGGCATCGGCCGCGAATTCCTGGCGCTGGCCAGCAGCGACCTCAGCGAGGTGATCGCCGCGCTGGAATTCCACCTGGTCGGCCCGGAGCCACAGGGCTTCGGGATCGACAACATCCGCTTCGCCAACCTGCGGCAGGTGGACATCCCCGGGGTGCGCCCGCCGGAGCCACCCGCCACGCCCCCCGCGGCCCCGCCGCCGCCGCCGCCGCTTCCGTCCCTGCTGCTGTAGGTCTGGCAGCCCCGCCTCATCGTCTTCCGGAGAGTTTCAGCCTTGGCCTCAGAGCGCCTCCTCACCGGACTGGAAGTCGGCGAACTCACACTGGTGCCGGTTGCCGGCATGCCGGTGGTGCAGCAGCATGAGCGGCTTTCCGCGCTGCTGTCGCGGCATCAGGCCAGCCTGGGCGACCTGTTCGCCAAGCCCGATTACGACGAGGCCGCTGGCGCGCCGATCCGCCGGATCACCTGGTACGGCGTCGCCATCCAGGACCCGGTACCATTGCGCAGCCTGGAAGGGCATCAGCGCCAGCGCGCGGAAGCGATGCTGCGGGCGCGCTTCGAGGCCCTGTTGCCGCTGCTGGCCACAGCGGAAGGCGGGCCATTGCTGCGCGCGGCGCTGCTGATCCGCGGCGAGGATGATGTGCTCTGGGGCGGCGACGCGCCGGTTCTGGTGAACTGGGGCGTCGTGCCACCCTCCGTCGGCAGCACGTCGGCGGCGCAGGCGCAGCACTTCACCGCGACGCTCGGCCGCTATGCGCCGCCCAGCTTCGATCCCTGGCGTTCGGTTGCCGCACCCCCGTCCCCGACGATGTCGGCGGCGGCGCCAGCCCCGCAGGCGGCCGGCCGGCCGGCCAGCGCCATCGCGGCGGGCGGCGGCACACCGCCAGCCCCGCCAACGCCGCCTGCGCCCTCGGCGATGGCGCCGCGCGGGGGGGGCGTGCTGCATGCGGCCGGCGCGGTGATGGCGGCGGTGCTCGTCGTGCTGCTGCTGTCCATGGTCGCCCTCGCCGCCGGCTATTATTACGGCTGGACTCGGCTGGTCGAAGCGCTGCAGGCGCAGACCCCGCCGCCGCCCGATGCCAGCCTGGACGCCGAATTGCAGCGCCTGCAGGAAGGCGTGAACGATGCCCTGCGCCAGCGCATCGCGCAGATGGAACTCGCTTTACGCGGCGACGTCTGCCTGATGCCGGAAGGCGAACTGCCGGCCCTTCCGGGGCAGGAGGCGCGGCCGGGCCAGCCGGCGATGCCGCCGCCGATCGAGCGGCAGCCGGTCGCCCCCGCCACGCCCCCGCCCCCCGGCGCGCCGGCACAGCCGGCCAACCTGGCCACGCTGCTGACCGAATCGGTGGTGCTGGTGCTGGCGCCGCAGCGGACCGCCGATGGCCGCCAGGGGCTGAGCACCGGCAGCGGCTTCGCCATCGCCCCCGACCTGATCGCGACCAACCTGCATGTGGTGGACGGGGCGGAGCGCCTGCTGGTGGTGAACCGCCAGCTCGGCCAGCCAGTGCCGGCGGAGGTGGTGGCGCGCACACCGAGCCATGAATTCGGCCAGCCGGATTTCGCCATCCTGCGGATCTCCGGCCGGACCCTGCCGCCGCTTCGGCTGGCGACCACGGCGGCACCGCTGGTGCCGGTGGTGACGGTGGGCTTCCCGGGCTTCGTCACCGGCGTGGGCGACGACTTCCAACGCCTGCTGCGCGGCGAGGAAGGCAGCGCGCCCGCCGCGCATTTCACCACGGGCGAGATCAGCGGCCTGCAGCAGTTCCGCGGCAATTCGGTGATGATCCATACCGCGGCGATCAATCGTGGCAATTCCGGCGGCCCGGTGGTCGATCGCTGCGGCCGGGTGCTAGGGGTGAACACCTTCATCCGCACCGATCGCGAAACCGCCTATCGCGTCGACTACGCCCTGCCGACAGCGACGCTGGTGGAATTCCTGCGCGGCAACAGCCTGGCGGCGGATGCGGTGGACGACGCCTGCGTGCCACTGGCCGCCGCGCCACCGCCCGCCCCTCCCGCAGCGCCGGCCCCGCCCGCCGCCGCGGCGCCCTGAGGACCGGTGATGGCCAAGCCACGCCTCCTCGCCGAGACCGGGATCGCCGAGCGCCTGCCGCAACGCGCGCTGGATGGCACCGTCATCGGCTATCGCAGCCAGCTGGTCCGGCATCTGCGCAGCCAATCGCTCGGCCAGCATGCCGACCTCTTCGCCGAAGCGACCCTGACACCGGACCGCATCCGCTGGCACACCACCCTGGAGGGCGAGCCTTCCAGCTACTCGGAGCGCGACGAGGCCGACCAGGCCAGGCTGCGCGACACCGTGGGCGCGCTGCTGGCGGATATCCGCAACGAGGCCGCGCGGCTGCGCGCCGGCAGCGACGCGCAGCGCCGGCTCGCCGAAGTGCTGGAAGCCGCGACGCGCGGCATCCTCTGGTCGGACCTCTGGATTCTCACCGAGGCGGCCGCGAGCAGCGAGTCCCGGGCGGTCGAGCATTATGTGCTGGCCGGCTGGGGCCTGGCCGCGCCGGAAGGGCGGCCGCCGGTGCCGGACCTGCTCGGCGTCTTCGTGCCCGCGGTCATGCCGGCGGCCCCGGAGCCGGAGGCGCTGCCGCCGCCCCCGGTCGAACCGCCGCCGGAACCGGCGTGGCCCTGGCCCCTGCGACTGCTGGCGCTGTCCGCCGCGCTGCTGCTGATGGCGGGCCTGCTGGCCTGGCAACTGCCCGCCTTGGCAGGGGTGCTGCTGGCCTTCCGGCTGCCCGAACCGCCGGTCTGCGTCCTGCCACCGGAATCCGGCCTGCCCAATCTGCAGGATGAGGAAGCGCGGCTGCGCGCCCGGATCGCGGAGCTGGAACGCGCCTATGCCGGGCGCGTCCTGCAATGCCGCATCGCCCAGGCACCGCCCCCACGGCCGGCACCGCCCGCGCCCCCCACAGCCGCGCCCGCCCCGACACCGGCTCCCCCGCCTGCGCAGCGCAGCGATATCGAGCGGCGGCTGGAACGCGAAGGCGTGCCACGCAGCGAATATTCGGTCTCCCTGTCCTGGGACAGCGTGGCCGATCTCGATCTGCATGTGGACTGCCCGGGCGGCGGCACGATCTTCCACGGCAATCCGGCGGCCTGCGGCGGACGGCTGAACCTGGACATGAATGCCGGCGACGCGCGCTCCACCACCCCGGTCGAGAACATCGCCTGGGATGCGCCGCCGCCGTCGGGCACCTACCGCATCCGGGTGGTCTATTACGACGTCGCCCGGCGCCGCGGGCCGGTGCCATTCCGCCTGAGGATCGTCACCGCCGGCCAGGTGCGAGAGGTCTCGGGCGTCGCCAGCACCCTCGAAGGCCCACCCCCGACGGAATTCAGGGTACCATGAGCCAGAACCGCGACCGGGCGCGCGCCGGCTTCCGCCAGCGCCCCTTCCTCATCAGCCTCGCCGTGGCGTCGCTGCTGCTGGGCCTGCCACTGGCGGGCTTCGCGGCCTGGCTCGGCGTGCAGGCGGCGCTGGCCGGCACGCCGGCGACGCTGCGGGCGAATGCCTGCCCGGTGCCGCCTTCCAACGCCGCGCTGCGGGAGGAGGCGCTGCTGCTGCGCCGCCGCCTGGCCGAGCTGGAGGGCGAGATCGCGCAGCGCCGGGCCTGGTGCCCGCTCTGCGCCGCGGTGGAGGAGGTGGATGTCGCGGTGGTGGTCGATACCTCCATCTCCATGCGCTTCCCCGCCAACATGGATGCCGCCGCCGAGGAGGCGCTGATGCGGCGGATCGTGGCCGAGGCCGGGCCGCTGGATCAGCCGGCCGGACGGCAGCGGCTGCTGGCCGCGCTGAATGCGGCGCCGCCGGACCAGCAGCGCATGGAACAGGCGCGCCAGGCGGCGCTGGCGGCGGTACAGACCATGCCGGCGCGGGCGCGGGTGCAGCTATTTTCCTATGCCAGCGTCAACCCGGCAAACCCCGCCGTGGGAACCTGCGCCGTGACGCCGGTCGGCAGCTACGAGAATGCCACCCGTGCCCGGCTGACCGCCGCGTTACGCGGGCTGCGCCCGGATGCGCAAGGCACTCCGCTGGCGCTGTCCATCGAGCGCGCCTCCGCCGCCGTGCGCAACCGGCCGGAGGGCGCGCCGGGCATGGTCGTCATCATCACCGATGGGCTGGAAACCTGCCGTGGCGACCCCTGCGCCGCGGTGCGCGCCGCGCGCACCGCCGATCCCGGCCTGCAGATCTCGGTGGTGGACATCGCGGCGAACCAGCAACTGGCCTGCCTGACGGAGACCACCGGCGGGCGCGTCTTCAGCCCCGCCGCCGGCGGCGATATCGGCCGCGCCATGGCCGAGATTCTGCGCGTGCCGCCGCCGCGCGCCTGCATTCCACGTCCGGCTTGACCCGACTTGAGGACGAAGCACACTCCCTATCATGAAAAGCGCGAACGACCTTCCGGCCCTGTCCGACCAGTCCGGCCCCAACGACGTCGCGCTGGTGCCCAACAGCGGCGTCCAGTTCATCGACCTGCCGATCCAGCTCAGCTCGGTGAACATCGAGACCGAATGGTTCGAGGAGCCGGACGGCGAAGGCCGCGTCGTGCTGCGCAGGCTGGAGGTGAACGAGGCCGACAACCGGCGCTACTATGACCGCCCCGAAGGCCGGCGCTATCCGCAGCCATCGCAGCAGGACGACCCACGCTTCTACGATTTCGCGACCAGGACGGCGCTGACGCCCTTCCTGGGCAAGTGGGTGCCGCTGCCCTTCCTGGAGGTGATGACGCCGGGCGAACCGGGCCGCCGCAAGCTGGCGCCGGGGCCGGAGAACTGGGTGCGCATCCGCATCGTCGAGCTCACGCGCCCGGATTCCGGCGGGCAGAGCCATCGCGCCGTGCTGGCCTTCGACACCGGCACCCAGCCCGCGGGTGGCGCCTATCTGGCGCCGCGCGACGGGCGATCCGGCGACTTCGTCCTCGCCTCGACGCTGGAGGAAGTGTCCTGGCTGCTGGATCCGCACCGCGATCCAGCCTGGCTGCCCGGATGGCTGGAGGAGCTGTACCGCGAGCGTGACGGCCAGGGGAACCGCATCGATCCCCAGACACCGATCGGGCTGCAACACCTGGCGGCCTATCTCACCTTTCTGGAAGTCCTCCAGGCCAGCGGGGCCTTCACCCGCGTCCGCATGCTGCGGCTGACGGAGGACCAGAACTATGTCGATGTCGACCTGGTGCTGGATCTGGGCAACAGCCGCGGCTGCGCCTTCCTGATCGAACAGGTGCCCGGCCAGGCGCGCCGGGTGACGGATGCCTATCGGCTGGAACTGCGGGAGCTGACGCGGCCGGAGGAAACCTCCGACCTGCCCTTCGAAAGCCGCGTCGAATTCGCCCGCCCGGGCTTCGGCAAGGATGACTGGTCCGAGGCCTCCGGCCGCACTGGCGCCTTCGATTGGCCTTCGCCGGTGCGGATCGGGCCGGAAGCGGTGCGGCTGTCGAGCCTCAATCGCGGCAATGAGGGGCAGACCGGGCTGTCGAGCCCGAAGCGCTACCTGTGGGACGACCGGAAGCGACTGAGCCCCTGGCGCTACAATCTGGCGACCTCGCCGGACGGGCTGGTGATCGGCGCCTTCCTCGAACATGTCAGCGAGGATGGCGCGGTGCTGTCGGCCACCGGCTCCGGCGAGATTTCCATGAGCGCGCTGTTCAGCCGCGCCAGCCTGTTCACCTTCTACCTGCTGGAAGTGCTGTTGCAGGCGCGCGCGCAGATGAACAGCTTCGCGGTGCGCGAGGGCCGCATGGAAAAGCTGGTCCCGCGCCGGCTGGTCAGCCTGGTGCTGACCCTGCCGCCGGCAATGCCTCTGGAAGAGGTTAAGGCGGTGCGCGCCCGCGCCGATGCGGCGATCCACCTGCTGCGCGACGTCACGCTCGGCATGGGGGCGCGCCCCCGCTCGCTGGAGGCGGCGGCCGAGGCGGTGCGTGAGAAGCGCATGGATATCGGCATCGAGGCCAAGCTGGACGAGGCGACGGCGACCCAGATCGTCTACCTGTATGACCAGATCTCGCAGGTCTATCGCGGCGACGCGCCGCTGTATCTGAACATCGCCGGGCGGCCGCGCACGCAGCCGGGCCAGACGACGCCGCAACCCTCGCTGCGCATCGCCTCGATCGATGTCGGCGGCGGCACCACCGATCTGGCGATCCAGACCTATGGGCTGGACCACAATGTGGTGGTGCCGACCGAGGAATTCCGCGAGGGCTTCCGCCTGGCCGGCGACGACGTGCTGGAGAACGTGGTGATGCGCCACGTCATGCCCGGCCTGACCCAGGCGCTGGTGGAGGCCGGTCTCACGCCCGAACGCGCCCGCGCCTTCGTCATCGGCACCTTTCGCGGCCCGCTGCCGACCGAGCCGGAACGGCAAGCCCGGCGCCTGGTGCTGAACCATGTGCTGGCGCCAGCCGCGGTCGCGCTGATGGCGGATTACGAGGCCTGGGACCTGCTGTCCCCGGCCGGAACCACGATGCGCACGCTGGCGGAGCTGCTGGCGCCGAGCCAAGGCGGGCGGACCGCGAAGCTGCCGCGCGACACGGCTGGCCGCGGCAACCGCGACAGCGCCGCGGGCCGTGCCAGCCAATGGCTGGAAGAACGCGCGCAGCTCGCAGGCGCCCCACAGTTCCGGCTGGACCGGGTGCGGCTGCTGAGCGAGGTCGCCGCGCTGCATGAGACAGTGCGCCAGACCCTGCGGGAGGCGCTCGACCCGCTCTGCGAGATCGTGCAGCGCTTCGACTGCGACGCCATTCTGTTGTCGGGCCGCGGGTCCCGCTGGCCGGCGACGCTGGAACTGGTGACGGGGTCGATGGCGGTGCCGCCGCATCGGGTGCATCCGATGCACAAGCACCGGGTCGGCGCCTGGTATCCCTTCCCCGACGCGGCGGGGCGGATCTCGGACCCGAAGACCACCGTCGCGGTCGGCGCCATGTTGCAGCGGTTGTTGCGCGGCGGGCAGCTCGACAACCTCGCGATGCGGGAGAAGTTCGGCACCCGCTCCACCGCCCGCTACATCGGCAAGGTCGAGAGCAATGGCCGCATCCGGCCGGAGGAGGTGTTCTTCCGGAAGGTCGATCTGGATTCGGATGTCGAGGTGGATGAGGAGCAATCCGTCACCTTCCCGGGCAACTGCTTCCTGGGCTTCCGGCAATTCGCGGCGGAGCGTTGGCCGGCCACGCGGCTGTACCGTCTTGCCTTCGGCCCCGGCGTGACGACGCAGGGCATTTCCATGCCCGTGACGGTGCGGCTGCGGCGGGACCAGAAGGCTGATCCGCGCGGCGGCGACAGCGGGCTAAAATTCAAGATCGTGGAGGGTTCGGTGATGGACCGGGACGGCAAGCCACTGCGCCGCGGCACCATCGTGCTGAGCCTGCAGACCACGCCGGGCGACGAGGGCAGCCATTGGCTGGACTCCGGCCAGTTGGAAACGCTGGACGCGATGCTGGGGATGGGCGCCCGTGGCTGACCTCGATCCCGCGACCGCCGCGCTGGTGGCGCGCTGCGAGCAGACCGAAAACGCGGCGCAGGGCGCCCTGGCCTGGATTCGCGACCACCCGGCGCGCGTCGCCCAGCAGCGCCCGGCGCTGGAACGCGAATTCCGCCTGGCCGCGGTGCAGGCGCGCAAGCTGCGCGCCGCCGCCGCCCGGCCGATGGCCGTCGGCGTCTATGGCCTGTCGCAGGCCGGCAAATCCTATCTGATCTCGACCCTCGCGCGGCCCGAAGGCAAGCAGCTGACAGCCAGCCTCGACAGGCCGCGGCCCTTCCTGGCCGAGATCAACCCGGAGAGCGACAAGGAGGCCACCGGGCTCGTCACCCGCTTCACCATGCGGCCGGAGATCGGCCCGCCCGGCTTCCCGGCGCGCATCCGGCTGCTGACCGAGATCGACCTGGTGAAGATCCTGGCCAATTCCTGGTTCCGCGACGCCCGCGACGCGGAGCTGGCCGGCTACCAGTCGCCCCAGGCGGTGACGGAGGCGCTGGAGGCGCTGCGCGGCAAGGCCGGCGGGGCCGAGCTGGGCGAGGTGGCGCAGGAAGACCTGTGGGACCTGCAGAACTACTGCGAACGGGAATTTCGCGGCAGCGATGCGATGCGGGAGACGTTCAAGGGCGTCTTCTGGGACCATGCGGCCATGCTCGTGCCGCGGCTGCCGATGGAGCAGCGCTGCGAGGTCTATGCGCTGCTGTGGAACCGCTTCGAACCCTTCACTACCCTGCTGCGGCGGCTGGTCGGGCGGCTGCGCGACCTGCGCTTCGCCCGCGACGCCTGGATGCCCATCGCAGCACTCGTGCCGAAGACCGACAGCGTGCTGAAGGTGGATTCGCTGGACCACCTGCACGACCAGAAGGCCGCGACGATCGAGGTGATGGCGGAGGGCGGCCAGCGTTGCCAGATGACGCGGCCGGAACTGACGGCGCTGATCGCCGAATTGCAGATCACCATGTCGGAACTGCCCTGGCCGGTGCTGGCCACCACCGACCTGCTCGACTTCCCCGGCGCCCGCGAACGCATGGGCCGCAACCATGCCGAGGAAATCGGCAGCGACCCCATGAAGCTCGGCCTGTACTACCTGCGCGGCAAGGTCGCCTATCTGTTCGACCGCTACGCCGATGAGCGGGAACTGAACGCCCTGCTGCTCTGCATCAAAGAAAGCAACAACCCCTTCGACAGCACCATCCGCGCCTCGATCCGCGGCTGGATCGCGCGCACCCATGGCGAGACGCCGGAAGACCGCGCGCGGGTGCCGACCTCGCTGTTCATCCTGCTGACCCGCATGGACATGCATTTCAACAGGACGCCGGGGCGGGACGAGGATGCGCCGTCGGACGACCTGTGGCAGGCGCGGATCACCGCCTCCATCGTCCAGCCGCTGTCGGAATCGCAGGGCTGGCTCGATGCCTGGCATCCCGGCCAGCCCTTCACCAACACGCTGCTGGCGCGCAATCCGGAGAAGTCGCAGTCCCTGTCGATCCTGACGGAAGACGGGCAGGAAGGCGCCTATGCGCCGGGGGTGGAGGAGAAGCTGCGGCGCTGGGGCGCGGAATTCGCCCGGCATCCGGATGTCCGCCGCTATGTCGCCGATCCCGCCCGCGCCTGGTCCGAGGTGTTTAGGCTGAACGATGCGGGCATGAGCCACCTGGTCCAGTCGCTGGCCCCGGTTTGCGTGCCGGAGAACAAGCGCAAGCAGGTCGCCAACCAGACGGATGCGCTGCGTGCGGCGCTGCGCCGCCAGTTGCAGCTCTGGCATGTCAGCGACGATCTCGACCTCCAGGAACAGCAGCGGCTGGAGAAGCTGAACCCAGCCTTGGAAGCCCTGGCGGAAGCCATCTTCGCCGGACGCTTCGGCCTGCTGCTGGGACAGTTGCAGCTGGGGCCGGGCGAGGCCGCGGAAGTGATCCTGAGCCCGACGCCGCTCAGCCGCCCGGCCACGCCACCTGCCACGGGGACCCCCACCGGGAACGCCGCCGGACCCACCGGCGGATCTGGTCCCGCCTCCACTGCCGCGCCGCTCAGCAATCTGGAGATGCTGCGCCGGACGATGCTGCGGCCGCCCAAGGCCGCCACCGCGGCGCCGCCGCCGCCGCTGCCCGCCGGCAACGACCGGACGCAGGAATGGGCTGCCAGCCTGGTCAGCGCCTGGATCGCGCAGCTGCGCCGCTTCGCGCAGGACCCGGTGCAGCGCGGCGCCTTCGGGCTGGAAGCCTCCGCCGCCGATGCGCTGGTGGCCGAGGTCATCGCCACCGCCCAGCGCTGCGGCCTGACCGACCGCATCGCCCGCCGCCTGGGCCAGGTGCAGGGCACGCTGAGCTTCGTACAGGCCGCCGCCGGCCGCGCCGCCGCCGGGGCGCAGGAGGTGAACGACCTTGTCAGCTATCTGGGCCTGATGGAGCAGGGGCGCCTGCTGCCCCGGAGGCCGCGCGCCGCCGATGAGGAACCGGAGGTCTTCACCCCGCCGCCGCCGCCCGGCGGCGAACTCGAAGTGCCGGAGGAAGCCGAGTCGGCGGGCCAGCGCTTCGGCCTCGACTGGCTGGTGGCGCTGCAGGACGCGGTCGGCCGCAATGTGCGCTCCCAGGGCCAGGGCGGTGAATTCGACAAGCAGGACAATGCCGCGGTCGGCGCCGTGCTCCGTCTGCTGGACTGAAGGACAAAGCGGCATGGCCACCCAGATGCGGATCCAGGCGCTGCCGGGGCGGGATGACGACATCACCTGCGCGATCGTCTTCAGCCCGGTCGAGACCACCCCCGGCACGGCGCTGGTGCTGATCCAGCGCCCCGATGCGAAGGAGGGCATGCTGGGGCCGCGCGGCTGGGCGGTGGCCTCGGACGGGCTGCGGCCACGGCTGGTGGAACGGCGAGGCGGCGAGTTGTGGTTGATGTTCGGCTCGCAATTGTCGTGGCATCTGCAACGCGGCACCCCGGTCGCGGTGACGGAGATGTCGAGCGGCCTGTCGGGCAAGGCGATCTGGCCGGCGATCCCGCGTGGCCGGCCACCCACCGTCATGCCCAGCCTGGATGACGGCGACCGGCAGGAGATGTCCGGCCAGGACGGCACGGGCCAGGACCGCACGGTGGTGCAGCCACCGCCCCCACCGCCGCCGCCACCACCGCGACCCCCGATCGAAAGGCCGCCAGCGCCCGGCCCAGGGCCAGGGGTGACCGGACCGGTCGTCCCGCCCGTGGGTGGCGGTGACCGGCCGCCGCCAGGGCCAGCCAGCCCGCCGCGCCGGGGATGGCTGCTGCTGCTGGTCCCGCTGCTGCTGCTGGCCGGCGCGGCTGCCTGGTGGCTTCAGGGCCGGGGCGATTCGCCGACGGTCGAGGAGGCGGCGCCGCAACCCTCGCCGGCACCGCCACCCCAGGCGGCCACGCCGGCGCCTCAGCCAGTCCCGGCCCAGCCCGATCCGGCCCAGGCCGATGCCTGTCTGGATGTGGCCACCATCCTGACGCCGGACTGCCCACGGTCGCGGCTGGCGACGCTGGCGCCGGAGGTCCAGCTGCGGCTGGCGGAGGGGCTGCTGCAACGTGGTGGGCGGCCCTCCCTGGGCCTGGCGCTGGAACTGCTCATCACCGCCGCCAGCAATGGTCACGGCCCGGCACAGATGGCGCTGGCGCGGCTTTATGACCCGGCCAGCTTCGTGCCAGGTGGGGCGGTGCCCAACGCCAATCCGGCGCGGGCGCTCGACCTGTATCGCGATGCCGCCGGCAATGCGGTGGCGGAGGCTGGCCCGGCGCGGGACGCCCTGGCGCAGCGCCTGCGAAGCGAGGCACAGGGTGAAGGCGCCACCGCCGACCGAGCGCGCACCATCCTGCGCCAGGCCGGTCTGGAATAGCCGCCGTGGCGATCCGCCCTTCGCGGGGTTTCCGGCCCGTGCCCCTCCGCAACAGCCAGGGAAGATTGCCATGCGCCGCCGAGATCTGATTGCCGCCGGGCTCGCCGCCCCCCTGCTGCCCGCCTCGGGCCAGGCCCAGCCCGCCCCCACCACACCGCGCATGGCCTTGCTCATGGAAGGCAAGCGCACGCTGCGCCAGCGCGTGCTGACCCGCCCCGCCGCGGTGCCACGGCCCAGGCCGGGCGCGCCGGCCGCCGGGGAGAGGCTGCCGCCGCTCAGCCCGCTTTTCGTCTTCGCGCGCCAGCCCGGCCCCGACGGCCAGCCCTGGATCGAGGTCGGCCGCGCGTCGGAGGGTGCGACGCTGGGCTGGATTCCGGCCGCCGAGGCGATCGACTGGGCGCACACCATGACGGCGGTGTTCCAGAACCCGGCCGGCCGCGCGCCAACCCTGTTCTTCGAGCGCCGCGACCCGCTGATCGCGCTGATGGGGGGCCAGAACCCCTTCGCGGAGGCGCAGCAACTGGCCGCGACCGCCGCACGGCCGCCGGTGCCGGAGGGCTTCCCGGTGGTGGCGTCGGAGCCGGCCACGCATATCGACATCCGCCGGCAATTCTACCTGCTGCCGATCCTCCAGGCGGACCACATCGTGTTCCAGGACAACCGTGAATTCCGCGCGCTGGAAGTGGCCTCGATCCCGGTCGGGGAGTCGCCGCCGCCGGCCCCGCAGGTCTTCACCCTGGACGTCGCCTTCCTGGTCGACACCACGCTGTCCATGCAGCCCTATATCGACCAGGTGCGCGGCGCGCTGAACCAGATCATCGCCGCGGGCACGGCCACGCCGCAGCGCCGCACCCGCTACGCCCTGGTCGGCTTCCGCAACAGCCTGGAAGCGCAGCCGCGGCTGGAATACTTGGTGCGCCCCTTCGCCCGCTTCGCCGACAACCAGGACCCGGCGGACTTCGCCCGCCGCGCCGCCGAGATGCGCGCGACGGAGGTCGACAGCCTGTCCTTCAACGAGGACAGCTTCGGCGCCATCCAGGGCACGATCAAGGAGCTGGACTGGGGCCAGGGCCACGGCAAGCTGATCGTGCTGGTCACCGATGCCGGCAGTCGTGTCTCCACCGACCGCTTCTCCGCCACCGGCATGGGCCCGGCGCAGCTCGGCGCCTTCGCCCTGGAACAGCAGGTGGCGATCATGGTGCTGCACCTGAAGACGCCGCAGGGCCGCAACAACCATCGCTTCGCGGAACAGCAGTACCGCCAGCTTTCGGCGGCCCCGCTGCCGGCGCTCGGGGCGCAGTATTTCCCGGTGGAGAACGGCGATCCGGCGGCGCTGGACCAGCAGGTGCGCGGCGTGATCCGCGGCCTGGCCCGCATCGCGGAGGCCGCGCCCCCGCCCACCGCCCAGGCCCAGCGCGCGCCGGAGGACAGCGCGGCGCTGATCGGCCATGCCATGCGCCTGGCCTGGCTCGGCCGCCGGGACCGCGTCGCGGCGCCGGATGTGCTGCGCGCCTGGGCCACCGACCGCTACCGCCAGGGCAACCCGCCCGAGAATCTGGAGGTGCGGGTGCTGCTGACGCGCAACCAGCTCAACACGCTGGGCCAGTCGCTGCGCGCGATCCTCCAGGCCGGGCGCTCCGGCATGCTCGACACCGATGCGATGTATGACCGGCTGCGCCAGACCGCCGCGGCCCTGGCACGCGACCCGGAGCAACTACGCCAGCGCGGGCTGGAACGGCTGGGCGACCTGCTGGGCGAGTTCATCGACGGCCTGCCCTATCGCAGCCTGATCGCCACGCTGACGCGGGAGGATTGGCGGGAGATGGAGCCGGGTGAGCGCGACGAGATTCTGAACGAGCTCGATTCCCGCATCCGCGCCTATGAGGAGTTCAACAACGCCCCGCAGCTCTGGTGGCCGCCCAATCCGCGCGACGCGCGGGAGACCGGGGAGCAGATGTTCCTAGTGCCGCTGGACCTTCTGCCGTGAATGACCCGCCGCTGCTGGAGCTGCGCGAAGTGGTGATGCGGCGCGGCAGCGGGACGGAGGGCTTCCGGCTGGAAGTGCCGGACCTGCTGCTGCACCGTGGCGCGCGGCTGGCGCTGCTCGGCGCCTCCGGAAGTGGCAAGAGCACCCTGCTGGAATTGCTGGCCCTGGCCTCCGCCCCGCACCGTGCCGCGCTGTTCCGCTTCAGCCCCGCCCAGCCGGCGCTGGATGCGGCCGCGGCCTGGCGCCAGGGCGGGCGCAGCCTGGATCCCTGGCGGGCGCGGCATGTTGGCTATGTGCTGCAGACTGGCGCGCTGCTGCCCTTCCTGACCATCGGCGACAATATCGCGCTGCAGGCCAAACTCGGCGGCGGCGCGCCGCCAGGGCCGGTACAGATGCGGGTGCGTGAACTGGCAGCGCGGCTCGGCATCGCGGATCAGTTGGGCAAGCTGCCGGCGGCGCTTTCCGTCGGGCAGCGGCAGCGCGCCGCCATCGCGCGCGCGCTGGTGCACCGCCCGGCGCTGCTGCTGGCCGATGAGCCGACAGCCTCCGTGGACCCGGCTTTGGCGATGGAGGTGATGGACCTGCTGCTGACCGAGGCCTCGGCCGCCGGCGCGGCGCTGGTGCTGGCCAGCCACGACCACGCCGCGGTGGCGCGCCTGGCCCTGCCGGTGCTGCGCTTCGAGGCCTTTCGTGACGCCGATGGGGCCGCCGCCCGCATCGTGGCGGGCTGAGCGCATGCGCCTCGTCATCCGGCTCGCCATCGCGGATGCGCTGCACGACCGACTTCTGTTCGCCTGCGCCGCCCTGACCGTGGCGGCGGTGCTGCTGCCGCTGCTGCTGTTGCTGAGCCTCAAGACCGGTTTGGTGGAGCGCATGATCGCGGATCTGCGCGCCGATCCCGGGGCGGTGGAATTGCGTCTGCGCGGCAACGGAGCGCTGTCCCCCGCCTGGTTCGAGGCGATGCGCGCGCGGCCGGATGTGGCCTTCGTCGTGCCGCGCGTCCGCACCTTCGGCTCCGCCATCCAATATGCCCGGGCCGACGACCCGCTGCGGGCGCGCCAGGCGGATATCATGGCTTCCGGCCGCGGCGATCCATTGCTGGGGGCCACCGCCGCCCTGGTCACGGAGGGGCAGGTGGTGGTCAGCCGCCGGGTGGCGGAGGAGGCGCGGCTGCGGCCGGGCGACGAGTTGCTGCTGTGGCGTCCCATCCCCCCCCGCGCCGGCGCTGCCGCGCGCCGCGTGGAACAGCGCCTGCGCGTGGCCGCCATCGCCCCGGCCGGCGCCAGCGACCAGCGCCATGTCTTCGGCACCGCCAGCCTGGCCGGGCTGCTGGAGGATCTGGGCGAGCGGGAGGGTGCCACCGACATCCCGGCACAGCGGACCTTTGCCTCCTTCCGTCTTTATGCGCGTGACGTCGCCGATGTGGCCGGGCTGCAACGGCATCTGGAATCGCAGGGGATGGAGGTGGACAGCGACGCGGGACGCATCGCCTTCGCCTTCCGCATCGACCGCAACCTGACGCTGCTGTTCCTGGTCCTGGTCGGCTGCGCCAGCCTCGGCGTGGCGGGCGCGCTGGCGGCGGCGCTGTGGAGCAATGTCGTGCGCAAGCGGCGATCGCTGTCGCTGCTGCGGCTGATGGGGATGCCGGCGGCGCGACTGGCGCTGTTCCCGCTGGTCCAGGCGGGGCTTGTGGTGCTGGCGGGCTGTGCGCTGGCGGCTGGCGCCACCGCCGGCGGCGCGGCCATCATCAATGCGCTGTTCGCCGAGGCGCAGGGCGTGCCTACCCTCGCCCGTGTTGTGGCCTGGCATCTGGCCGCGGCCACGCTGGGGGCGCTGCTGCTGGGGCTGCTGGCCGGCGGGCTCGCCGTGCGTCCGGTACTGCGGATTGCGCCGTCGGAAGGGTTGCGGGACGGATGAGAAGGCGGGGCAGCGACATGATGCGGAAGGTGATTCTGATGGCGGCGGCAATGCTGGGCCTGATGGCCCTGCCCGCACGGTCCCAGGAGCCCGCGCCGGACTGGAACCCCCGCCCGGCGCCGGAGGGTGACCTGGTGCTGTCGCTGCCCTGCGGCCAGGGGTTGGTGTTCCGCCGCGTGCTGACCCCGCTCTCCAGCAGTCTGCTGGCGGACCGCCGCGCCATTCTGGGCGACGAGGATGCGGAATCGCCCTTCTTCGAATTCGTGCGGGAGGCCTTCGTCGCCGGCAATTTCGGCAGCGAGGCGGAGGTGCATTACTGGATCGGGAAGTATGAGGTCACCGCCGGCCAGTACACCGCCGTCATCCGCGGCTGCGAGGCGCTGCATGGGCTGAGCCCCGGCCAGCGCCGCCTGCCGCAGACCAACCTGTCCTGGTTCGACGCGATCCGTTTCACCGAGGCCGCGACCCGGCACGTGCTGCGCGACCCGAACAACGCCATGCCCGCGGAACGCGGCGTGCGCGGCTTCCTGCGGCTGCCGACCGAGGCGGAATGGGAATATGCCGTGCGCGGCGGTGCGACCGTCTCCGACGCCGAGTTCCGCGGCCGGCTGCCGCCGATGGAGGGACCGGTCACCAACTGGGCGCAGCTGCGACGCACCGGCACGCGGTCCAGTCCCGTGCCCGTCGGGCTGCTGCAGCCGGACCGGCTGGGGCTGTATGATATGCTCGGCAATGCCGAGGAGATGGTGATGGACCCGTTCCGCCTGACGCGGGGCGGGCGTGCCGGCGGGCGGGCGGGCGGCCTCGTCACCCGTGGCGGCGACATCAACATCGCGCCCGACCGCATCCGCACCAGCCAGCGGGTGGAACGCGCGCCGTTCCGCCCGGATGGCACGCCGACCAGCCTGCCCAGCCTGGGCTTCCGGATGGCGATCGGCCTGCCCGTCGTCGTGGACAACAGCGCCATCGCCCGCCTGCGCAGCAACTGGGAGGAGGAGGTCGGTCAGGCAGGCCCGGAGCCGGGCGCGGATCCACGTCGAATGGTGCAGCAGCTGGAACAGGCGGCGGTGGACCCGGCGGAGCGCCAGCGCCTAGCGGCGCTGCGCGCGGCGGTGGAAGGCGAACGCGCCGCGCGCGTGCAGTCCGAGGAGCGTGGCGCCCGCAGCGCCATCGGCGCCGGCGCCGCGCTGATTCGCGTGATGCGCACCTACCACCACACCGGGTCCGAGTTGCGCGCGGAGCTCCGCAACGCCGGCAACCGGCCGAACCCGGTATTGCGGGAAACCATCGCGAGCATGGACAGTGTGCGCGACTCTGTCTTCACCATCCTGGCCAGCCTGGTCCTGCAGCAGGTCGATACCCCGCAGGCCCTGGTGGAGGCGCAGCTTCAGGTCTGGCGCCAGGAAGCCACCACGCAGCCTGGCTTCGACCGGCTGCGCGACTTCGCCACGATGTTCGCCGCGGAGGTCGAGGCGGCGCGAACCGGGCGCAGCGTGCCGCGCGAAGAGGCCTATCGCCGCCTGCTGGTCGGCATCCCGGATTGAGTGGGCCGGCCCTCAATCCACCTTGATGTCGCCCGCCCGGATCACCTCGTCCCACTGCGCGATCTCCGCCAGCAGGTCCGTCCGCGCCGCCTCCGGCGTGCTGCCCACGGTATCAAAACCCAGCTCGGTCAGCCGGGCGCGGGTGGTGGGGCTGGTGATGGCGCGGTGGGCGGCCTCGGCCAGGCGGACCACCACAGGCTCCGGCAGCCCGGCGGGGCCGATCAGGGCGTTCAGCAAGGCGGCATTCACCTGCGGGAAGCCGGCCTCCGCCATGCTCGGCACCTCCGGCATCAGGGCGGCGCGCGTGGCGCCGGTGATGGCCAAGGCGCGCAGCCTGCCGCCGCGCACATGTTCCGCCATGGCGGGGATGGTGCCGAAGGCCATGTGGACGCGGCCGGCGATGAGGTCCGTGATCATCGGCCCGCCGCCGCGATAGGGCACGTGCAGGAAGGTGAAATCGGCGGCGAGGCGGAACTGCTCGCCGGCCATATGCACCGCCGTGCCATTGCCGGCGGAGCCGAAGGTCAGCTCGTTCGGCTTGGCCTTCGCCTCCCGCACCAGCGCCGCCACATCCCGCCAGGGCGCGCTGGCCGGCACCACCAACACCAGCGGCGAGCGGACGAGGACGGAGACGAAGCTGAAATCCCGCCGCGTGTCATAGGGCAGGCGGCTGCCGAGCAGGCCCGGATTGACCACGAAGGCGCTGTCGATGACGCCCAGCGTGTGCCCATCGGGTGGCGCCGTGGCGATGGCCTGGGTGCCGGTGACGCTGGCGCCACCACCGCGATTCTCCACCGCGAAGGACTGGCCGAGGGATTGCGACAATTCCTGCGCCAGCAGCCGGGCCGTGATGTCCGTGGCGCCGCCGGGCGGATAGGGCACGACCAGCCGGACGGGGCGGGAGGGGTAGGTCTGTGCCAGGGCTGGCGCGGCCAGCCCGGCCGCCAGGGCGGTGCCGAGCAGGACTCGGCGACGCATCGTCATCATGGTCATCGGCGGTTTCCTCCGTGTTTTTCTTGATTGGGGCGGATCAGTCGCGGCTCAGGCTCCACTGGTCGGTCAGCCAGGGGGCGAGGCGCTCGGGGTCCAGTTCCAGCCCGATGCCCGGCGTCTCCGGCAAAGCGAGCATCCCCTCCGCATCCGGCTGCGGCGTGCCGAGCAGGGTCAGCAAGGGATTGGGCGTCGCGTCGTATTCGATGAAGGGATAGGGCGCCGGCCCGCCGCCGCGCCGCGCCGGCAGCAGGGCGGCCATCTGCAAGGCGGCGTGGAAATTCACCAGCGTGCCGAAGACATGCGGCATCACCGGCAGGTCATAGGCATCGGCCAGCGCCGCGACCTTCCGAAAGCCGGTGAAGCCGCCGCAGACGGTCAGGTCGGGTTGCAGGACGGAGAAGGTGCGGGCGGCGAGGAAGTCGCGGAAGGCCGCCGGGCTGGCCAAAGCCTCCCCGCCCGCGATGGCGCAGGGCACGGCGCGGGCGACGGTCTGGTAGCCGGGGATGTCCTCCGGCTGCAAAGGCTCCTCGATCCAGAGCAGCCCGGCCTCCTCCATCCGCTTGGCGGATTCGATGGCGGAGCCGACGCCGTAGCCCTGGTTGATATCGACCATCAGCGCGACGTCGTCGCCCACCTGCTGGCGCATCGCCCTGGTCATCACCCCATCGGCACGCGGGTCGAAGCCGGCGCGGGGCTTGATGGCGCGAAAGCCCCGGCGCAGCAGGGCGTCGATCTGTTCGGGATAGGCGCCGTAGGGCGAAGCGCCTTCCGCGATGAAGGGGCCGCTGGCATAGGCCAGCATGCGCTGGCGCAGCGCCCCGCCCAGCATCGCCGCCACGCTGATGCCCTGGCTGCGCGCGGCGGCGTCATGCAGCGCCATGTCGATCGCGGAAGCCGCCATCATCGCCGGGCCGCGCCGATCATAGCCCAGCGTGCCCAGCATCGCCTGGTACAGCCGCCCGTATTCCCGCACCGGCTGGCCCAGCAGCAGCGGCGCCAGCTTCGCCTTGATCAGCGCGGCGGCGGCGAAGGGCGAGGCAAAGACCTCGCCCCAGCCGACCACGCCCGACTCCGTCTCGATACGGACCAGCAGGAAGTCGCGGCGGCGGATGAAGGTGGAGGCGTTGCCGAGCGCCGGCATCGGCGCGAATCCGGCATGGAAGCCCTGGATGCGGGTGATTTTCATGCGTTTCCCCGGCGCTGCTTGCGGTGCGCTCGGCCCGAAAGCTGCGGCGAAGGGATCATGCTGTCAAATACGGATAGCTGCTGACATCATAGGCATATGGCTATGAACCTCAATCTGCGCGAATTGCAGGTCTTCCGCGCCGTGATGGAGCAGGGCGGCGTCACGGCCGCCGCCGCGGCCCTCGGCATGTCGCAGCCCGCCGCCAGCAAGATGCTGCAACAGGCGGAGGAGCGGCTGGGCTTCGCCCTGTTCCTGCGCCAGCGCAAACGCCTGGTGCCGACGGCGGAGGCGCATGCGCTGCTGCCGGAGCTGGTCGGCGCCTTCACCGCGCTGGATGATCTCGGCCGGCTGGCGGAGGATCTGCGCGGCGGACGCTCCGGCCTGCTGACGCTGGTGGCGGTGCCGGCGCTGACCACCACCCTGCTGCCCCGCGCCATCGCGCGTTTCCGCAGCAATCGGCCGGAGGTGTTTCTGGCGCTGCGGGCGGTGACGGCGATCGAGGCGGTGAATCTGGTGGCGGACCACCGCGCCGACCTGGCGCTGATCCTCGGCACCACGCCGGATGCCAGGACGGAGGCGCGCAGCCTGTTCACCTCGGAAATCGGCTGCGCCCTGCCGCCGGGGCATGCGCTGGCCGCGAAACGCGCGCTGCATCTGGCGGATATCCTGGACCAGCCGCTGATCTCACTGGGTCCGCAGCAGCCGGTGGGCGCGGTACTGCACCGGGCGCTGGCGGAGGCCGGGCGCAGCGGGCGGATCGCCATGGAGGTTTCGCAATCGGCCATCGCCTGCGCCCTGGTGCGGGAAGGGGCGGGGATCGCGGTGCTGGATGGGGTGGGGCTGCGGGAGGCGCGGTCGCTGGGTTTGGTGGTGCGCAAGCTGCTGCCGCGCACGCGGCTGGCCGTCAGCCTGCTCCGGCCGCGTCACCGCGCACCGTCGCGGCTGGAGCAGGATTTTGTGGCGGTGCTGGATGGGGTGGTGGCGGAGGAAGGGCGCGCGCCGTGACGCGCGCCCAGTGGCTCACGCCCAGTCGTTCACGTCCCGTCGTTCACGTCCCGTCGTTCACGCCCGGCCGGCGGCCTTGTCGGCCTCGTAGCGGGCCTTGGTCTCGGCATTGGCCGGGTACAGGCCAGGCAGGGCGACGCCCTTGCCGACTTCCACCATGATCCAGGCCTCCAGCCGCTCCTGCTCGACGGCCGCATCCACCACGGCATCCAGCAACGCAGCCGGGATCACCACGGCGCCGTCCTGATCGGCCACCACGATATCGCCCGGCACCACGGTCACGCCGCCGCAGCCGATCGTCTCCTGCCAGCCCACGAAATTCAGCGCGGCGACGGAGGCCGGGGCCACATAGCCCTGGCAGAACACCGGCAGGTCGGTGCCGATCACGCCGGCGCCGTCGCGCACCATGCCGTCCGTGACCAGGCCGGCGACGCCCTTCTTGGCCATGCGGGCGCACAAGATGTCGCCAAAAATACCGGCGGCGGTGCTGCCCATGGCATCCGCCACGGCGACGGCGCCTTCCGGCATCGCCTCGATGGCGGCGCGGGTGGAGGTGGGGGAGGCCCAGCTATCGACGGTGGCCAAGTCCTCGCGCGTCGGGGTGAAGCGCAGGGTGAAGGCGGGGCCGACGATGCGCTTCGTCGGGCCGGGCACCAGCGGGCGGCTGCCGGCGATGTAGCAGAAGCGCACGCCCTTCTTGAGCAGCACCGTGGTCAGGGTGGCGGTGGTCACACCCATCAGGGCGTCGCGCTGGGCGGGGGTCATGGATAGGCTCCGTGCTTCGATGCCGAAGCTTGAAGCGCGGTCCGGCCCCGCCGTCCAGACCACCCGCCCTACGGCATCCGGGCCAGCGCCACGCCCCAGGGGGGCAGCGTGCCCTGCGGATCGGGCAGGACATGGTCCGCCAGCGGCCGCGCGCCCTCCAGCAGCGCCGGCGGCACCGGGGCAGGATTGGCCGAGAGGTTGAACAGGCAGCGCAGCGTCGCGCCGCTGGCCGCATCCACCCGGTCGTAGCCCAGCAGTGGCGCCGGCAGATCCAGCGGCACCAGGTCGCCGGTGATCATCGCCGGATGTTCGTGGCGCAGTTTCAACAGCGCACGAGTGAAGTGCAGCGGGCTTTCGGCATCGGCCTCCTGCGCATCGATCGCCAGGGGCAGATGCGGCTCCGGCACTGGCAGCCAGGGCGTGCCGGTGGTGAAGCCGGCATGGGGGGCCTCCCGCTGCCAGGGGATCGGGGTGCGGGACCCGTCGCGGCCGGCGAAATCCGGCCAGAAGGCGATGCCGAAGGGGTCGCGCAGCGCCTCGAAGGGCAGTTCCGCCTCGGGCAGCCCGAGCTCCTCGCCTTGGTAAAGACAGATGCTTCCGCGCAGGGTCAGCAGCAGCGCCAGCAGCAGCCGCGTCACCGCCGGCTGCGCCACGCCGCCCGGCGCCCAGCGGCTGGCGGCGCGCACCACGTCGTGGTTGCTGAAGCACCAGCAGGCCCAGCCATCCGGATTGGCCGCCGCCTGCACCAGCAGGCTCGCGATCGTATGGTCGAAGGCGCCGCGCAGCGGGGCGAGCGTATAGGCCATGTGCAACAGCCCCGGCCCGGTGGAGCGTGCCACCCGCGCATGGGCGCCGGGCTGCGACGACAGCTCCCCCAGCAGCGCGCGATCCGGAAAGGCATCCGCCGTGGCGCGGAAATGCCGCAGGATGGTCGGCGTCTCCGGCCCCATCATGTCGTATTGGTGCAGCTGCATGCCGAAAAGCTTGGACGGAATCTCTGGCTTCGGCGGGGCCGCGGGATTGTCGCGCAGCGCCGGGTCGCGATGCATGAAGTCCAGCGCGTCGATGCGAAAGCCGTCGACTCCGCGCGACATCCAGAAGCGCATGATCTCCCCCACCGCATCCCGCGTGGCGGGCTCGGCCAGGTTCAGCGCCGGCTGCTCGGCCAGGAAGTGGTGCAGGTAGTATTGCCGGCGACGGCTTTCCCAGCGCCAGGCGGGGCCGCCGAAGACGGACAGCCAGTTGTTCGGCGGCGTGCCATCCGGCCGCGGATCGGCCCAGATGTAGCGATCCGCCAGCGGACCGGTCCGCCGCGCCCGGCTTTCGATAAACCAGGGATGCTCCAAGCTGGTATGGCCCACCACCAGGTCCAGCATCACCTTCAGGCCGCGCGCATGGGCGCCTGCCACCAGGGCGTCGAAGTCCGCCATGGTGCCATAGGCCGGGTCGATGGCGCAGTGGTCGGCGATGTCGTAGCCGAAATCCGCCTGGGGCGAGACATAGATCGGCGAGAGCCACAGCGCGTCCACGCCGAGGCTGGCGATATGGTCCAGCCCGGCGAGCAGGCCGCTCAGGTCACCCACCCCGTCCCCGTCCGAATCCCGGAAGGACCTCGGATAGACCTGGTAGATCACCGCACCCTGCCACCATGCCGTCATGCATCCGCTCCGCGCGTTTCGCCTGTGAAAAGCCTGTTTCCCGGCCCTGGGTTCCCTGCCGCGAACCCGGCCATGCCCCCGGGCGTTGAGGCTGCCTCGGGATGAGGAGCGCGGGATATGGACGACAAGGACCGGATGGGCGAAGCAAAAGGCGCGGAGGACGCGCTGCGCCCGACCCTGCCCGGCGGCGAAAGGGTGCGTGAGGGCGAGACCGGCGATGCGCAGGATGCCGTGACCGATGACGTGGATGATCGTGCCGCCGGCCAGATCGACGACCCGATCCAGCCCGGCGAAACCCAGCCGGGCGAGCGCATGGAACAGGCCCAGCTGCGCGGCGGCCCGGTGGATATCGCGCCGGAGCGGCTGCGCCGGCGCTGAAGCCCCGGTGGGGCGCTATTCCGCCCGATAGGCGAGTACGGCGGCGGCCAGATCCTCGCCGGCCCAGCCGACGGATTTGAACAGCGTGACCTCCGCCGCATCGCGCCGGCCGGGGTGTTCGCCACGGCACAGTTCGGCCAGATCGGCGGCGACATGGGCTTCGGTGATCGCGCCCTCGGCGATCGCCTGCACCACGTCGCCAGCCTCCGCCAGCCCGCCGGCGCGAGTGTCCAGCACCAGGGTGGCGCGGGCCAGAAGCGCGCCGTCGCTTTCCCGCATGGTCGGCCGGAAGGCACCGACCAGGTCGACATGCGTGCCGGGCGAAACTGCCGCACCCCGCACCAGAGGCGTTTCGGACAGGGTGGCGGCGGAGACGATGTCATAGCCCGCCGGGTCCGGGTTCCCGGTCGCCACCGCCGGCAGGCCATGCGCCGCCAGCCGTTGCGCCAGGGCCTGGGCATGGGCCGGGTTGCGGGACCAGATGGCGACATGCTCCAGCGCAAAGCGGTCGCACCAGGCCTCCGCCAGCGCCGCGCCGACGCGGCCGGCGCCCAGCACCAGCAGGCGCCGGCTGTCCTTTCGGGCCAGGAAGCGGCCCGCCAGGGTACTGGCGGCGGCGGTGCGGCGATCCGTCAGCTCCCCGCCATCCAGCATCGCCAGCGGCTGGCCGGTTTCGGCATCCGACAGCAGATAGACCGCCTGCACCGCCGGCAGGCCGCGCGCGCCATTGCCGGGGGCGACATGCACAATCTTCACGCCGGTGTAATGACGCGACCAGGCGGGCATCAGCAGCAGCATCCCTTCGGCGGCCCCGTGCACGGCGGGCAGCGGGTGGCGGTGGCGCAGCGGCGCATCGCAGCCCTGGCGGAACATCGTCTCCAGCGCTGCCTCAAGCTCCGCCCAGGGCAGGTCCGCCCGTATCTGGTCAGCCGAAATGATACGCATTCAGTTACATCCCAACCCACGCCGTGTCGGCGACAGGTTGGCGCCTGCCGGGCATCCGGGGAAGCGGCCGCGTTTGACAGGCCTTGATCGGCACCCTAGGCGAAGTGCCTCGGCGTGCCATGTTGCGCGTTGATCCCGGCCCGGGGCTGGCGCAGCATGTCTCCCGCGGGGAACATCGCGCCGGCGTATCGGCCGGACAGTGAGGCTTGAGACAATAATGGGAGTGCTCGGAATGAAAGCTCTTCGCCTGGCCCTGACGGCCGTGCTCGGCGGCGTGGCCATGATGGCAACGCCGGCGCTCGCGCAGGCACCCGGTTCACCGACTCTGGACGCGATCCGCGCCCGTGGCACGCTGATCTGCGGCGTGAACACCGGCCTCGCCGGCTTCGCCCAGCCGGACAGCCAGGGCGTCTGGCGCGGCTTCGACGTGGATTACTGCCGCGCGGTCGCCGTGGCGCTGTGGAACGACCCGAACAAGGTCCGCTACGTGCCGACCACCGCGCAGAACCGCTTCACGGCGCTGCAGTCGGGCGAGATCGACATGCTGTCCCGCAACACGACCTGGACGCTGTCCCGCGACACCTCGCTGGGCTTCGACTTCACCGGCATCAATTTCTTCGACGGCCAGGGCTTCATGGTGAAGACCGCCGCCGGCGTGCGCACCGCGCGCGACCTGAACGGCGCCACCATCTGCGTGCAGCCCGGCACCACCACCGAGCAGAACCTGACCGACTGGGCCCGCGCCAACCGCATCCGCTTCACCCCCGTGGTGATCGAGCGGCTGGAAGAAGTGGTGGGCGCCTATGTCGCCGGCCGCTGCGATGCCTATACCACCGACGTCTCCGGCCTGGCCTCCACCCGCTCGGCCCAGCCGCGCCCGGCGGACCATCTGATCCTGCCGGATGTCATCAGCAAGGAGCCGCTTGGCCCGGCAGTGCGCCATGGTGACCAGCGCTTCGCCGACCTGGTGAAGTGGATTCATTTCGGTCTGGTCGGTGCCGAGGAATTGGGCATCACCGCCGCCAACGTGCAGCAGGCGGCCCAGTCCGATGCGCGTCCGGACGTGCAGCGCATGCTCGGCCGCAGCGGTGAGCTCGGCCAGATGCTCAGCGTCGACAACCTGTGGATGGTCAACATCATCCGCACGCTGGGCAATTACGGCGAGATCTTCGAGCGCAACCTGGCGCCGATCGGCCTGCAGCGCGGCCCGAACGCGCTGTGGACCAATGGCGGCCTGCAATACGCCCCGCCGCTGCGCTGAACCGTTGCGCGCGGCCCCGGCCGCGCGACAACCTGCCCGGGCGGCCTTTGGCCGCCCGAGCGTGATGGCTTGAGGCGGAATCGCCGAAAAGTCTGACTAACGCGATCAGTACAAGGCTCTGAGGGGGCGGCGGCCCCGCTTTTGCATGGCCGGCCAGGCATGCCACCCCCTCCCTCCTCCACCGGGACCCCACGTCCCTCGACCCGATATCACCGGCGGGAGCCAACCTGCCGGAGCACGATCCTTTACAGGGATGCCGCATGTCCTCCTCGACCGTCGATCCGCGCCTGAGCAAGGCCGGGCCGCCCCGACGCCCGCTTCGCCTGTCCTGGTCCGACGAACGCCTACGCGGCATCGTCTGGCAGGTGCTGGTCGTCGGCGTCGTCGTGGCGATCGTCTACTGGCTGTGGTCCAACACGGTGCACAATCTGGAAGTGCGCCGCATCGCCACCGGCTTCGGCTTCCTGGGGCGGGAGGCGGGGCTGCCGATCGGTGAGAGCCTGATCGAATACGACCCCACCGACACCTATCGCCGCGCCTTGACCGTGGGCGTGCTGAACACGCTGAAGATCGCAGTGGTCGGCGTGGTGCTGGCCACCATCCTCGGCACGCTGGTCGGCATCGCCCGGCTGTCGCAGAACTGGCTGCTGTCAAAGATCGCCGGTGTCTATGTGGAGGTCATCCGCGACCTGCCGCTGCTGCTGCAATTGCTGTTCTGGTACACCATCCTGCAGACCCTGCCGGTGCCGCGCCGGGCGCTGAACCCGGTGGAGGGCGTGTTCCTGTCCAACCGGGGCATGAAGCTGCCCTTCATCGAATGGCTGCCTGCACACAGTATGGCGCTGCTGGCGCTGGTGGTGGGCTTCGTGCTGACCCTGCTGGTCGGCCGCGCCCTGCGCGCCCGGCAATATGCCGATGGCCAGCCGCGAAAGCTCTGGCCCGCCGCGCTCGGCCTGATGCTCGGCCTGCCATTGCTGGTCTGGCTGGCGCATGGCGCGCCCTTCACCCCGGACATCCCGGAACTGCGGGGCTTCAACTTCCAGGGCGGGCTGACCGTCACGCCGGAATACTTCGCCCTGTTGATCGGCCTGGTGACCTATACGGCCGGCTTCATCGCGGAGATCGTCCGCGCCGGCATCCAGGCGGTGAATCAGGGGCAGTGGGAAGCCGCCCAGGCGCTGGGGATGCGCCGAGGCGATATCCTGAAGCGCATCGTGCTGCCGCAGGCGCTGCGGGTGATCATCCCGCCGATGACCAGCCAGTATCTGAACCTGACCAAGAACAGCTCGCTGGCCGTGGCCATCGGCTACCAGGACATCGTCAGCATCGCCAATACCACCCTGAATCAGACCGGCCAGGCGATCGAGGGCATCACCATCATCATGGCGGTCTACCTGACCATCAGCCTGTCGATCAGCCTGTTCATGAACTGGTATAATGCGCGCATCGCGCTGGTGGAGCGGTAGCACCATGGCTCGGCAAGGCAGCGCCGCCTCCGGCGCACTATTCCTGTCCTGGCGCATCCAGCCTGCGGCTGGACACGACGCCCGCATCGCCCTGGTGGAGCGCTGAGCATGAGCGATGTCACGCTGAATGCGGCCACCGCCAACCCGGAAGCCGCCCCTCGCACCGCCCCGATGGCCAGCATCGGCGCCGTGGCCTGGCTGCGGGCCAATCTGTTCTCCTCCTGGCTCAGCTCCGCGCTGACGCTGGTGATGGCCTATCTGCTGATCCGCTGGACGATCGGCTTCATCGACTGGGCCTTCCTGAACGCCATCTGGTCGGTGCCGATGCAGGGCAACATCCCGCAGACGCAGGCCTGCCGCGACCTGGAAGGCTCCGGCGCCTGCTGGGCCGTGATCGGGGAGAAGCACCGCTTCATCCTGTTCGGCACCTACCCCTATGACGAGCATTGGCGGCCGCTGCTGGTCTGCGCGCTGTTCATCGGCCTGTACATCGTCTCCGCCATGCGGCGCTTCTGGTCCTGGGTGCTGGTCCCGATCTGGGTCGTCACGCTGACCGTCATCGGCGTGCTGATGTGGGGCGGCGTCTTCGGCCTGAGCTATGTGCCGCAGGAGCGTTGGGGCGGGCTGCCGATCACGCTGATCCTGTCCACCTTCGGCCTCGCCTTCGCCTTTCCGCTGGCGATCCTGGTGGCGCTCGGCCGACGGTCGAACCTGCCGGCCATTAAGACGCTCTGCGTGCTGTATGTGGAGCTGATTCGCGGCGTGCCGCTGATCAGCCTGCTGTTCATGGCCAGCGTGATGTTCCCGCTGTTCCTGCCGGAGGGTATGAACATCGACAAGCTGCTGCGCGCGCAGATCGCCATCACGCTCTTCGCCGGCGCCTATCTGGCGGAAGTCGTGCGCGCCGGGCTGCAGACCCTGCCGCGCGGGCAGTATGAGGCCGCGGACGCGCTGGGCCTGTCCTATTGGCAGAAGACCGGCTTCATCATCCTGCCGCAGGCGCTGCGGCTGGTGATTCCGCCGCTGGTGAACACGTTCATCGGCTTCTTCAAAGACACGAGTCTGGTGCTCATCATCGGCATCTTCGACCTGCTGACGGCGGGCAAGACCGCGATCGTCGAGCCTGCCTGGCAGGGCTTCGGCGTGGAGGTCTATGTCTTCGTCGGCGCGATCTACCTGGTCTTCTGCTTCGCCATGTCGAAGTACAGCCAGGCTCTGGAACGCGATCTCAACCAACATCGGCGCCGCTGAACCGGTACCAAGGGAAGCTGAACATGGGTGCAACCATCGAAACCGAAGGCCGCTTCGCCTCCGCGGTGCGGGCCGACGCCCCGCCGGCCATCCTGCTGCAGGACGTCAATAAATGGTTCGGCGCGCTGCATGTGCTGCGCGATATCAATCTCTCCGTCGCCACCGGGGAGCGTGTGGTGGTCTGCGGCCCCTCCGGCTCCGGCAAGTCCACCATGATCCGCTGCATCAACCGGCTGGAACAGCACCAGCAGGGCAAGATCATCGTCGATGGGATCGAGCTGTCCGACGACCTGCGCAGCCTGGACGCGATCCGGCGCGAGGTCGGCATGGTGTTCCAGTCCTTCAACCTGTTCCCGCATCTGACGATCCTGGAGAACTGCACTCTGGCGCCGATCTGGGTACGCCGGATGCCGAAGAAGGAAGCCGAGGATCTGGCGATGGAATACCTGGAACGGGTGCGAATCCCGGAACAGGCGAAGAAGTATCCGGGCCAGCTTTCCGGCGGCCAGCAGCAGCGCGTGGCGATCGCCCGCGCGCTGTGCATGAAGCCCAAGATCATGCTGTTCGACGAGCCGACCAGCGCGCTCGACCCCGAGATGATCAAGGAGGTTCTGGACACCATGGTGATGCTGGCCGAGACCGGCATGACCATGATCTGCGTGACCCATGAGATGGGTTTCGCGCGTCAGGTTGCCGACCGGGTGGTCTTCATGGACCGCGGCGAGATCGTGGAAAGCGGCGAACCCGAAGCCCTGTTCAACGACCCGAAGACCGACCGCCTGCGCCTGTTCCTGAGCCAGATCCTGCGCGGGCATTGAGCGTCCGGCCCGCCTTACCCCCTGGGGTGAGGCGGGCCCTGCGCATCACGCGGCGGGCCGCCACAGCAGCAGCCGCAGCGCGTTGAGCGTGACCAGCACGGTGGCGCCGGTATCGGCCAGGATGGCAGGCCACAGCCCTGTCAGGCCCGCCAGCGTGGTCACCAGGAACACCGCCTTCAGCCCGACCGCCACCGCCACATTCTGCTTCACATTGGCCATGGTGGCGCGGGACAGGCCCACCAGCTCCGCCACCCCCGTCACACGGTCCTTCAGCACAGCGGCGTCGGCGGCTTCCAGCGCCACGTCGGTGCCGCCGCCCATGGCGACGCCGACCGAGGCGGCGGCAAGCGCCGGCGCGTCGTTGATGCCGTCCCCCACCATGATGACGGCGCCGTCCTGCCGCAGCCGAGCGATCGCGCGCAGCTTGTCCTCCGGCAGCAGTTCCGCCTCCACCTCCAGCCCGAGCGCGCCGGCCAGGGCGGCGCCGGTGCGGGCATTGTCGCCGGTCAGCATCACGGGCCGCAGCCCCTGCGCCCGCAGCGCCGAGATGCCGGCCTGCGCATCCGGGCGCGGCTCGTCGCGCAGCGCGATCAGGCCGAGCAGGCGGTCGCCGGCCAGCAGCGCGGCGACGGTCTTGCCCTCCCCCTCCAGCCGCGGCAGTTCGCCGTCCAACGCCCCGAAATCCACGTTTTTCTCCGCCGCATAGCGCGGGCTGCCGATGGCCATGCGGCGGCCCTCCACCAGCGCGGTCACGGCCTTGCCCGGGATGGCAGCATGCTCGCGAGCAAGGGGTGCCATCACGCCGCGTGCCACAGCCTCGGCCAGGATGGCGGCGGCCAGCGGATGGGCAGAACCTTGTTCCACCGCCGCCGCCCAGCCCAGCAACTGCGCCTCCGTCATGCCCGGCGCGGCCAGAAGGTCGGTGACGCGCGGCCGGCCCTCGGTCAGCGTGCCGGTCTTGTCGAAGGCGACCGTCCGCGCCCCGCCAATGGCCTCCAGCGCCGCGCCACCCTTGACCAGCAGCCCGCGCCGCGCCCCGGCCGAAAGGCCCGAGGCCATGGCGGCGGGCACGGAAATCACCAGCGCGCAGGGGCAGGCGATCAGCAGCACCGCCAGGCCGCGATAGAGGCTGGTGCCCCAGTCCCAGCCCAGCAGCGGCGGCGACAGCAGGATCACCAGCGCCGAGACCAGCATCGCCCCCGGCGTCCACCAGGCGGAAAACCGCTCGATGAAGCGCTGCGTCGGCGCGCGGCTGGCGGTGGCCTCCTCCACCATGCGGATGATGCGGGCGATGGTGTTGTCGGCGGCGCCGCGGGTGACGCGGATGCGCAGCGCGCCCTCCGCATTGATGGCGCCGGCCACCACCGCCTCCCCCGGCCCACGGCTGACCGGCAGGCTTTCGCCAGTCACCGGGCTTTCATCCAAGGCGGAGGTCCCCTCCTCGATCACGCCGTCACAGGGCAGGCGGTCGCCGGGGCGGACCAGCACCCGATCGCCCACGGCGAGCAGTCCGGCCGCGACCTGCTCCGTACTGCCGTCGGCGCGCAGGCGCAGCGCCGTGCGCGGCATCAGGCTGGACAAGGCGCGGATGCCGGCGCGGGCGCGGCCGGCGGCGACATTCTCCAGCATCTCGCCGAGGGCAAACAGCAGCACGACCACTGCCGCCTCCTCCGCCGCGCCGATCAGCGTGGCACCGCTGGTGGCGACCACCATCAGCGTCTCGATGGAAAAGGGCGACCCGGCACGGGCCAGCGCCCAGGCGCGACGGCCGAAGGGCCAAAGCGCGACCAGCGTCGCCACCACGAACAGTGGATAGGTCAGATGGGCCGGCAGCAGCAGCGACAGCCCATAGGCGGCACCGACCAGCCCGCCGAGCAGCCAGACCAGCCTGGCCTTGGATGTGCCCCACCAGGGCTTCTGGGCATCCGCGGGATCGTCATGGTCGTGATGGCTGTGCGCGCCCGGGCTCGGGGCCGTCGCGTCATCGCCGAGCGTGGTGGCGGTGAAGCCGAGGGCCGCGACCTGCCCGACGATCGCCGCCGGCGTCGCCCCGCCCGGCGCCAGCGACAGGGACAGCCGCTCCGCCATCAGGTTCACCTCGACCTCGCTGACCCCGGGCAGCCGCTCCACCGCCCGGGTCACGGAGGCGACGCAGGCGGCGCAATCCATGCCCTCCACCCGCCAGCTCCGCCGTTCCATCGCGCCCATCTGCCGCATCCTTCGTCGATGGGCGCTGTTATGGGACCTCCAGTGGCTGGAAGTTCAAGCCCCCCGCCCCAATCTCCTGAGCAGGAGATTCCGCGATGCAGAGCTACGCGATCGGCGACCTGGCCCGTGCCACCGGCGTGAAGGCCACCACCATCCGCTGGTATGAGCAGGAGGGCTGGCTGCCGCCACCGGCCCGCACCGCCGGCGGCCACCGCGCCTATGGCCCCGCGCATCTGCGCCGCCTGGGCTTCATCCGCCATGCGCGGGAGCTGGGCTTCGACAGCGAGGCGATCCGCGCGCTGCTGGATCTGGCCGACCAGCCGCGGGCGGATTGCACCCAGGCCCATGCCCTGGCCACCGCCCAGATCGCCGAGATCGACGCCCGTCTGCACCGGCTGGCCGCGCTGCGGGCGGAGCTTTCGCGGATGGCGACGAGTTGCGAGGGCGGGTCGGTCGGCGATTGCCGCATCATCGAAACCCTGGCCGATTTCGGCCATGGCCATTGCACCGATGCCAGCCATGGCAGGGCGCCGCCGCCGCGATAGGTCGCGCTTGCGTGGCATGGGCGCGCCGGCCTATGCGTGCGGCTGTTGCGCGCTTGGAGCGACATTTTGAGCCATACCCCCGCGGCCGCGCGTCCCGTCACCACGGCGGCCCTGATCGGTGTCCTGGGTGTCGTCTATGGCGATATCGGCACCAGCCCGCTCTATGCCCTGCGGGCCTCCCTTCTGCATTTCTCGGCGGATGGCATCGAGCGGTGGGAGATCCTGGGGCTGCTCAGCCTGATCTTCTGGTCCCTGGTGCTGACCGTCACGATCAAATACGTGGTCTTCATGCTGCGGGCCGACAATCGCGGCGAAGGCGGCATCCTGGCCCTGATGGCGCTCGCGCAGCGCCATGCGCGGACCGAGCGCGGCCGCTGGATCGTGGCGCTGATCGGCATCGCCGGCGCCAGCCTGTTCTTCGGTGACGGCATCATCACGCCGGCGATTTCGGTGCTCTCGGCGGTGGAGGGGCTGAAGGTCATCTCCCCCGCCTTCGAGGAGGCGGTGGTGCCGATCGCGCTCGGCATCCTGCTGGCGCTGTTCCTGGTGCAATGGCGCGGCACCGGCAGCATGGGGCGCATCTTCGGGCCGATCTGCGCGGTGTGGTTCGGCGTGATCGGCCTGCTGGGGCTGATCGAGATCGTGCAGGAACCGCAGGTGCTGGTGGCCCTGTCGCCGACCTATGCCATCCAGTTCTGCGTCCACTACCACCTGGCCGCCTTCATCGCGCTCGGCTCCGTCGTGCTGGCGGTGACGGGGGCGGAGGCGCTCTATGCCGATATGGGGCATTTCGGCCGCCGGCCGATCCAGCTCGCCTGGGTCGCCTTCGTACTGCCGGCGCTGGCGCTGAACTATTTCGGCCAAGGCGCGCTGCTGCTGTCCGACCCGGCGGCGATCGAAAACCCCTTCTTCCTGCTGGCGCCCGAATGGGCACGGCTGCCGCTGGTGGTGCTGGCGACCATGGCCACCATCATCGCCAGCCAGGCGATGATCTCCGGCGCCTTCTCCATCGCCCGGCAATGCGTGCAGATGGGCTTCCTGCCCCGGCTGACGGTGCATCACACCAGCGAGACGGAGCAGGGGCAGATCTACATGCCCCAGGTCAACATGCTGCTGCTGATCGGCGTGGTGATCCTGGTGCTGGAGTTCCGGAACAGCGACAGCCTGGCGGCGGCCTATGGGCTGGCGGTCACCGGCACCTTCGTCTGCACCTCCTGCCTCGCCTTGCTGGTGTTCCGCCGTGCCTATGGCTGGTCCTGGCTGCTGGTGATCGGCATCTTCGGCCCGCTGCTGCTGCTGGACCTGGCCTTCTTCATCTCGACCGCGCTGAAGATCCCGGAGGGTGGCTATGTGCCGCTGATCCTGGGGCTGCTGATCTTCGTGATGATGCTGACCTGGCGTCGCGGGCGGGACCTGCTGTTCGCGCGCTTCCGCCAGGACAGCCTGCCGCTGAAGTCCTTCCTGGCCCGGCTGCCGCAATCCCGCACCACCCGGGTGCCCGGAATCGCCGTGTTCATGACCGGGCAGGCGGATTTCGTGCCCGGCGCGCTGCTGCACAACCTGAAGCACAACAAGGTGCTGCATCAGCGCGTGCTGTTCGTGACCGTCATCAACGAGGACATTCCCCGCGTCGAGAACCGGCGCGAGGTGACGGAACTGGCGCCAGACATCCACCGCGTGATCCTGCGCTACGGCTTCCTGGAAAGCCCCCATATCCCGCGGGAGCTGGAGGCGCTGCGCGACATCGGGATTCCCTTCGAGCCGATGCAGGCCAGCTATTTCCTGGGTCGGGAGACGGTTGTGGCCGCCGCCGTGCCCAAGATGCCCCGCTGGCGCCAGTGGCTGTTCACTTTGATGAGCCGCAACGCGCTGCCCGCCACGGAATTCTTCCGCATCCCCTCCGACCGGGTGGTGGAGCTTGGCGTTAGGGTGGCCATCTGAACCGGGCAGCACCGGCCCGCGTTACAGGCATGGTCGCGGGAGGATTGCCGGTGGGGGCGGATGTGGTGGAGGTGACGCTGGTGATGACCTGGAGCCCTGCGGAGCCGCAGGGCCATGAGGGGCATCGCATCATCTTCTCGGTGGCGTTGGACGCCCAGGGCGAGCCGGATCCAGCCGCCTATCTGGCCGATCCCGCCCCCTGGCCCGCGCGGCGGGAGGCACCGGAGGCGCCGCCGTTGTTCGGCGACGTGGTGCATGAGGAGGAGGGTTGGGCGCTGCGCCTAGCCGTCCCCGGCGAATCCCTGGACGAGGCGCCGCTCTTCCGGCTTCAGGGCCTGTCCGGCTGGCTGCGCCCGGGCAGCATCGTGACCATCAAGGAACCGGACGGCAGCGCGGCAGCCTGGCGCGTGGTGGCGGTGGGCTGAACGCGGCGGTCCGGCCCGGGCTTCTGTTCAGCCTCTTCGGTTCAGTCCTCGCCGCGCCCGGATTGGGCCGCCAGCGCGCGGGCCATCTGGCTCAGCGCTTCCTGGTGCTTCTCATTGTCGATCAGCGCGAAGTTGCGGGCCAGTTCCAGGCACATGCGCTGGCGCGGAGACACTTCCAGCCCGACGCTGTCCGGGGTCAGCCCGTCGAAGAACCAGGAGACGGGCACGCCCAGCACCTGGCCGATCTCGAACAGCCGTCCCGCCGAAATGCGGTTCAGTCCCCGCTCATACTTATGGGCCTGCTGGTAGGTCACGCCGATCAGCTTGGCGAGCTGCTGCTGCGACAGCCCCATCATCACCCGCCTCTCGCGGATGCGTGCGCCCACATGCCGATCTGCCGCGCTCGCGCGCTGGCCCGGACGTTCCTCGCCCTGCCCGGTCCCGACCTCTTCCTCAATCTCAATGGTTGACATGTTCATCTTTCCTGCAATGCAGCGCATCACTGTTAACGGCGGGGGACAATGCCCCGCAGTTCGCCTCTGGCGCGCATGACAAGGCCGCGATTATCGCCCAGAAGGGGGCGCTGACGATACTGGGACGATCACAATGTGCGTGGTCCGGCCAAAGCAGGCCGGATTCAGCCTTTGTCCCCGCGCCGCGCCGCGGCCTTGTACTGCTCCAGTTGCAGCCGCAGCAACTCCAGCTCCGCCTGCAGCGCCGCGAGGCGCGCCGCGTCAGAGGGGGCCTCGGGCGGGTCCATGCTGGGGCGGAAGGGGGAGAACAGGGTCATGGCGCGTTCCATCATCGCCATGTTCTGCTTGCTCATCTCCTCCAGGTTCGGGAAGGGCATGAAGCCACCCATGGTCTGCTCGACCGTCTTGCGCACCTGGTCCTGCTGCCGGGAAAAGGCGCCCATCACCGATTCCAGGTAGCGCGGCACCAGCGACTGCATGCTGTCGCCATAGAAGCCGATAATCTGGCGAAGGAAGGAGGTGGGAAGCAGGTTCCGCCCCTTCGATTCCTCCTCCACGATGATCTGCGTCAGCACGCCGCGGGTGATATCCTCGCCGGACTTCGCGTCATAGACCACGAAGTGACGGCCGTTCCGGACCATCACCGCCAGATCCTCCAGCGTGACGTAGGACGAGGATTCGGTGTTGTAGAGTCGGCGGTTGGCGTATTTCTTCACCACCACGGGCGGCATTGCCGGGCCGTCCATGGTATCGGGCCCCGCACCGGCCTGGCCAGTCGCCGTCTTGGCGCCTGCTTGGCCCGCACCTGCCTGGATCGTATCCTGCGCCATGCGTCTTGTTTCCCCTGGCGGCCCTGCCGCTGCCACAATCCTAACATGCGCTGCGCTGCGGTGCGAAACACCTGATTCCGATGATTCCGAAAATCGTGCTGAGTCGCGGAAATCTGACTCGGGCGCGAATGGCCGTGGGACAGGCTGATGTCCGGCACCGGCCCCAAGGATACTACCGAGGGAACTCCCGACCCTGCTGCGGAGCTGGAAAGGCTGGCAGAAGATTGGATCACGCTGTGGCAGAGCGAGATCGCCGGCCTCGCCGCGGACCGGGAGGCGGCGGAGGGCTGGGCGGCGATGAGCGCGGCCTGGGCCTCGCTGGGCGCCGCCTGGCTGCGCGCCGCGACCGCACCGCCCTTCGGCCGCGCCCCGCCCTATCCTTCCCCCTTTCCGCCGGGTCCTTTTCCCACCGGGCCTTTTCCAACGGGACCCTTCCCGCCGGCCGCCTGGCCGGGCATGCCGCCGCATGACGGCCCCGCTGCGCCGCCGCGGCCCGCGCCCGCTGCCGCTGCACCTGATCCTGGGAGCGAGCCGGGGGATGGCGGCGCTGGCGGGCACGGCGATGCTGCCCTCCGCCGACGGCTCGATGAGTTGGAACGGCGGCTGGCCTCCCTCGAACCCGGCGCGCCCGATCTCCCCGGCAGGCCAGGTGGAGATGCGCCGGATCGCCGCCGCCCTCGCCGCCGCAAACCAGCCGCCTGAGGCTTTTCGGGCCGCCATCCTGCGCCGCCTTTTGCGCGCCGATCGGGCGCTGCTGGCGGGCATCGCCGCCTATCGCCGCCACCCCTACAGCCGGACCCTGCCGGACCCGCCCGCGATCTGGGCGGAAGGCGACACGCGGCTGCTGGATTATGGCGGGTCCGGCCCGACGCTGCTGTTCGTCCCTTCCCTCATCAATCGCGCCCAGGTGCTGGACCTGGCCGAGGGCCGGTCGATGCTGCGCTTCCTGGCCGGCCAGGGCACCCGCCCCCTGCTGCTCGACTGGGGCTGGCCCGGCGAGGCGGAGCGCGGCTTCACCCTGACCGACTACATCGCCGGCAGGCTGGAACGGGCGCTGATGGCCGCGCCCGGGCCGGTGGTGCTGGTGGGCTATTGCATGGGCGGGCTGCTGGCCCTGGCCGCGGCGCTGCGCCGGCCGGACCGGGTGCGCGCCCTGGCCCTGCTCGCCACGCCGTGGAATTTTCACAGCGATGCCGCGGAGACCACCCGCGCCCGCACCGTCGCCGCCCTGCTGCCGGGGCTGGAGCCGCTGATGCAGGCCGGCGGCACCCTGCCCACCGACGCCATCCAGACCCTGTTCGCCGGCCTCGACCCCTTCGGAATCCCTCAGAAATTCCGTGCCTTCGCCCGGCTGGACCCGGACTCCGACCGCGCCCGGAACTTCGTGGCGCTGGAGGATTGGCTGAATGACGGCGTGCCGCTGGCCGCGCCTGTGGCGCGGGAGGCGCTGGGCGGCTGGTACGGCGCCAATACCCCGGCGCGCGGCGCCTGGCGGGTGGCCGGGGCGGTGGTCGATCCGGCCACGCTCACCATGCCCGCCTTCTGCGCCGTGCCGGCGCGCGACCGCATCGTGCCGCCGGCCTCGGCCCAGGCGCTGGCCGCGCGGCTGGGCCGGGTGCGGATGCATGTCGCCGCCGGCGGCCATATCGGCATGACCGCCGGCAGCGGGGCGGAGGCGGCGCTGTGGCGGCCGCTGCTGGCATGGTTGCGCGACTTGTAGCGGCCGGCCCGCCGTCCCACACTGGCGTCAACGACCAGTCTCCCGAGCCAAGGAGCCCCAGGGCCCATGTCCGCCAGCATGTCCGATATCGTCATCGCCTCCGCCGCCCGCACCCCCGTCGGTGCCTTCAACGGCGCCTTCGCCACCCTGCCCGCCCATGCGCTGGGCACCATCGCCATCCAGGCCGCGCTGTCCCGCGCCGGGCTGAGGGGCGCGGAGGTGGATGAGGTCATCCTCGGCCAGATCCTGACCGCCAATGCCGGCCAGAACCCGGCCCGCCAGGCGGCGGTCGCCGCCGGCATTCCGGTGGAACGCACCGCCTTCGGCATCAACCAGCTCTGCGGTTCCGGCCTGCGCGCCGTGGCGCTGGCGGCGCAGCAGATCGCCTGTGGCGATGCCGCCATCGTGGTGGCCGGCGGCCAGGAAAGCATGACCCAGGCGCCGCATGCGGCGAACCTGCGCGCCGGGCAGAAGATGGGCGACCTTTCCATGGTCGATACCATGATCAAGGATGGCCTCTGGGACGCCTTCCACGGCTACCACATGGGCACCACGGCGGAGAATGTGGCCCAGAAGTTCCAGCTCACCCGCCAGGAACAGGACGAATTCGCCGCCAATAGCCAGCGTAAGGCTGGCGAGGCGATGAAGGCCGGCCGCTTCAAGGACGAGATCGTCCCGGTCACTGTGAAGGGCCGCAAGGGCGATACCGTCATCAGCGATGACGAATACCCCCGCCCCGACACGACCTATGAGGTCCTGGCCAAGCTGCGCCCGGCCTTCAGCGCGGATGGCACGGTGACCGCGGGCAATGCCTCCGGCATCAATGACGGCGCCGCCGTCGCCGTGGTGATGACGGCGGCGGAGGCGCGGAAGCGCGGCATCACCCCGCTGGCGCGCATCGCCTCCTGGGCCACGGCCGGCGTCGATCCCTCCATCATGGGCACGGGCCCGATCCCGGCCAGCCGCAAGGCCTTGCAGAAGGCGGGCTGGGACATCGCCTCGCTCGACCTGATCGAGGCGAATGAGGCCTTCGCGGCGCAGGCCTGCGCGGTGAACAAGGACCTCGGCTGGGATCCGGCGCGGGTGAACGTCAATGGCGGCGCCATCGCGCTCGGCCATCCGATCGGCGCGTCCGGCGCGCGGGTGCTGAACACCCTGCTGTTCGAGATGCAGCGGCGCGATGCCAAGCGCGGCCTGGCCACGCTGTGCATCGGTGGCGGCATGGGTGTCGCCATGTGCCTGGAGCGTGTCTGAGGGCTCCCCCCGCACCGCACCGCGCGAAACCGTGTTTCGCGCGGTGCCATTTCGGCAAGCTTCGCGCTGGACGCGGCCCCGCCCACGCCTAAGCTCCTTACGCCGCGAAACCGAAACGGGCGCGGCGGTGGGGGGAAAGAATGGCGCTGTTCCGGATCAACCCGCTGACCGGCGGGCCGCTGCTACAGGACGGCACTTCGGCCGCCGACCTGTTCTACACCGTCGGCACCGCGAACCTCTTCGTCCCCGGGCTGATGCAGGATGCCGGGGCGGGGCGCGACACGCTGCGCATCGTCGCCGCCGGCCCGCTGGAGGTCGATGACGCGGCCTTTCTCGGCCTGCGTGGCTTCGAACAGGTGGTGCTGCGGGCCGCCGACAGCATCAGCCTGACGCTCGGCGCCGCGGCGGACGCCGCCCTGAGCCCGGCCACCACCATCACCTTGGCCCGGATCGCCACCGCCAGCCTCAATGTGGAGGCCGCCGGCATGACCAACAGCCTGCGCCTGGTGGGCCGTGGCGGCGACGACCTGCTGCGCGGCGGGCTCGGCAACGACACGATCGTCGGCGGCGATGGCGCCGACACGCTGCAGGGCGGCGGCGGCAATGACCGGCTGACGGGCGGCTCGGGTGCCGATGTCTTCCGCATCGGGCCGCAGGCCGGCCAGGTGGTGCTGGTGGACTTCGCGGCCGGCGAGGATCTGATCGATTTTTCGGCCTTCGCCGGGCTGACGCTGGAAGGGTTGCTGGGATCGGCCACGCAGATCGGCAGCGTGGTGCGGATCGACCTCGAGGGCGGCGTGCGGCTGACCCTGCGCGAGACGAGCCTGGCCAGCCTGGATGCCGGCAATCTGCTGTTCGGCCCGATGGGAGAGCCGCTCGACATCGACGAGACACGGCAGGAAATCGGCGCCGATGGCGCCATGGGCCAGGCCGGCGCGGCGGCGCAGGCCACGCTGTTCGACAGTGACGATGTGCTGACCGGCAGCCAGCAGGCGGACCGGGTCCAGCGCCAGGGACTGGCCGAGGGCGGCGAAGGCGGCGCCGGCAATGCCGGCACGGACGGTGCCGCGGGCGCCGAGATCTATCTCTACACCTCGCCCCAGCACACGCGGATCACCCCGCGCGGGGAGGATGGCACGGATGGTATCGCGGGCGGTGCCGGCGGCGCCGCCTCGGCCATCGCGGACGGGGCGGGCACCCGGCTGAAGGGGGCGCTCACCGGGCGCGACGAATCAGCGCTGCGCATGGCAGCCACGGGCGGTGAGGGCGGAGCCGGCGGCGATGGCGGCTGGGGCGGCGATTCCGCCCCGGAATGGGACGTCATGGTGCTGGACGAGGACGGCAACGTCGCCGGCGGGCTCTACGACACCGCCGACCAGGGCGGCAGCGGCGGCGCCGGGGCCGCCGGCGGGGCGGGCGGCGATGCGCAGGCCGAGATCCTGGGCTTCCTCGGCAATGACGGTCCCGGCGCCAACCATGTGCTGACAGCGACCGCGAGGGCCGGTCACGGCGGCGATGGCGGCCGGGGCGGCAATGGCGGCTGGGGCGATTTCGACATCGACCTGACGGATGGGATCGACGGCAGTGAGGGCGGCGCCGGGGGCGCCGGCGGCCAAGGCGGCGATGCCATGGCCCGGATCAGCGGGCTGGAGGCCCAGTTGGCGACCGGCACGGACTGGCTGCTGGCAGTCGCGGCCTATGGCGGTCGCGGCGGCGATGGCGGCTGGGGCGGCGATTCCGGCTTCGGCAGCAGCGGCTCGGAGGACAATGTAGGCGGCGAGAGCTTCGGCGGCCGCGACGAGGGCAATGATATCGGCGGCGATGCCGGCGACGGCGGCGACGGCGGGGACGCGGTGGCGGCGCTGGTCGGCAACCGGATCGGCGCCGGTGGCGAGGCCGCGACCACGGTGCGTCTGGAGGCCCTGGCCCATGCCGGCTGGGGTGGTTTTGGCGGCTGGGGCGGCTTCGGCGGGTCGGAGGCCGATGTCGGGACCTTCGAGGAAGGCGGCATCCTGGTCACCAACCGCCTCGGCATCGCCGGCGCGGATGGCGAGGAGGGCGCGCTGGGCGTGGCCCGCATCGTGCTGGCGGACAATCTGATCGCACTGGGCGGCGGCGACGACCTGCTGCAGATCGCCCTGTTCCTGGAAGGCGACGAGATCTCGCTGGATTTCGCCGGCAACCGCTTCGATGGCGAGGGCGGGCGCGACACGCTGGACCTGATCGACGTGCAGGATTTCGCGGCCGTGCTGGACCTTCAGGCCTTCACCCTGACGCTGGACGGCCAGGTGGGCGCCAGCGTGCTGCGCTTCGAGAGCTTCGTCGGCACCAACCAGGGCGACCTGTTCATCGATGGCGCCGGGGAACAGATCTATGCCGGCGCCGGCGGCGGGGACATCTTCAGCTTCGCCCCCGGCCATGGCCAGGACAGCATCCAGGATTTCCAGCAGGGCGAGGACCTGATCGACCTCAGCGCCTTTGGCTATGCCGATTTCGCGGCGCTTGAGATCGCCTCCAGCCCGCCCGGCTATGAATATCCCTATGTGGTCGTCACCACCTCCGGCGGCAGCAGCATCAGCCTGAACTTCGCGACGGAGACAGTGCTGACGGCGGACGATTTCATCCTGTAGGGCTGGTCAAAAATCATCCAGCAGGGCGTCGATCGCGGCCTGGGCCAGGTCGCCGCCGGCCGGGGTTTCGACGGTGCGGATGGCGGTCTTCACCTCCACCTGCTCGCGGGGCACTTCCGGCCGCGCGTCACCGGGGATCATCGTCTCCAGCATCGATTCCACCTGTTGCAGGTGCTGGATGGCGCGGCGGATGCGCTGGCCGGTGACGTCCTGGAAGCTGCAGGCCTCGAAGATCGAGTTCACCCGCTCGGCGATCGCCGCCACCGCGTCCTTGTCCTTGCCGCCCTTGGCGACCCAGTCCTGGATCGCCTCCGCCGCTTCCATGATGGTATTGGCAGCGGCTTCGGTGGCCTGCACCACCGCCTCCAGCTCCAGCCCGCTGTTGCGGGTGGCGGCGGCGGGCACGGCGACGAGCTGGCCGATCTGATCGTGGATGCGGGCGAGCTCCTTCGTCACCCGCTCCTCTCCCATGTCGGAGATCTCGACGCTGGCATGCAGCTCCGCGCTCAGCTCGGCGATGCGGCGATCGACGAAGCGCTGGAAATCCGCCAGCGCCGGATGCAGCTCCGCCCGCACGGCGTCGCGAATGGTGTCGGTCGGATCGATCGTCACAGACATGCCTTGATCCCCGTGGCGCCGGCGATGCGTCCGATCGCATGGCGTGGTGGGTGATTATGGCGCGGGGCGGTGAACAAGCCGTTGCCGAATGGGCTGTTAGATCGGGACCACCACCCGCCGGCGCACCGGCTGTGCCCCGGCCGGGATGACGGCGTGCAGGTCCTTCTCCGCCTCCACGATCGCGACGCCGGCCAGGCGCGGGCAAAGCTGCCGGCCCAGCCTCTCCCAGGGCCGCGCCAGGGGGCTGAACAGGGGCAGGCCGAAGGGCGGCACGAACAGCGCCGACTCCCGCCGCTCCACCCGGAACAGGTGCCGCCCCAGAAGGCGGGAGAGCTGGCCGGGGGAATAGGGCTGGCCATGGCCGAAGGGCGTGCGTTCCATCTGCGCCCAGAGGCCGAGGCGGTTCGGCACAACCACCATCAGCCGCCCATCGTCGCGCAGCACGCGCCAGACCTCCCGCAGCATGCGGCGGGCATTGTCCGCCTGCTCCAGCCCATGCACCAGCAGCACCCGGTCGAAGCTGGAATCCGGGAAGGGCAGTTGCTCCTCCTCCGCCAGCAGGGCCGCGGATCGGCCCTCCGCCGGCCAGGGCGCCAGCGCCCCCTGGGCCGGCGTCAGCGCGATGCAGCGCGCCGCCTCCCGCGCCCAAAGGCCGAGATAGGGCGCGGCATGGCCAATGCCGAGCACGTCCAGCCCAGGCAGGGCCGGCCAGAGCACGGCCAGCCGTTCCCGCAGCAGCCGCGCCGCCAGCGCACCGCCGGGACTGGCATAGAAGGCCAGCAAACCATGGACCTCAGTCGTCATGCCGGGGATATAGGAGAGAACGGTCCCGTTTGGACCGGGTATCCGTCAGGGAAGGGTCACGGCATGTCGGTGAAGGTGGAGGCGGTTCCCTGCCTCGAGGACAACTACCTGTGGCTGCTGCGCGATGCGCCGACCGGCGCGATCGCCATCTGCGACCCCGGCGAGGCCGGCCCCGCCATTGCGGCGGTGGAGGCAGCGGGTGGCCGGCTGGATCTGATCCTGCTGACCCACCACCATGGCGACCACATCAACGGCGTGGCGGAGCTGAAGGCGCGCTTTCCGGAGGCCCGCATCATCGGCGGCAAGCCGGATGCGCACCGGCTGCCGAAGCTGGATCTGGCGGTGGATGAGGGCGACACGGTGCATTTCGGCGCCGCCGAGGCCAAGGTGATGCACCTGCCCGGCCACACCACCGGCCATATCGCCTTCCACTTCGCCGCCGACCACTTCCTTCTGTGCGGCGATGTCGTCTTCGCGCTGGGCTGCGGGCGGCCGCTGGAGGAAGGCGGCATGGAGGCGCTGTACAAATCCTTCCGCCGCCTGGCCAAGCTGCCGCCGGAGACGCGCTTCTGCTGCGGCCATGAATATACCGAGGCCAATGCCCGCTTCGCCCTGACCGTTGAGCCCGAGAACAAGGTGCTGCGGGCGGAGGCCGAGGCAGCCGGGGCGCTGCGCGCGGCGGGGCGGCCCACCGTGCCGACGACCCTGGCGCAGGAACTGGCGGCGAACCCCTATTTCCGCGCCCGCGACCTGGCCGAATTCACCGCGCGGCGCGAGGCGAAGAACTACTTCAAGGGATGAGAGCCCGTCCGAAAGGTCGGCGGGTCGGTCCGGCCCTCAACCGCCGACCTTTCGGAACAGGCTCTGAGTCGCGCCAAGCTTTCATTTCCCTGCGGCACAGATGCCTGCGATGCTGCGGCGCACAGGCGGCGCGGCGGCGCTCTGCCGCGGCCTGAATCGGGAAACGCCTCATGAAACTGCACCACGCCCATGCCAGCCCCTTCGCGCGCAAGGTCATGGCCTGCGCCATCCTGCGCGGCATCGAGGGGCGGATCGAGATCATCGTGACCGACCCGCATGCCTCGCCCGCCGAGCTGTTGCAGGACAACCCGCTGTCCAAGGTGCCGACGCTGGTGACCGATGACGGCCGGCCGGTCTTCGACAGCCGGGTGATCTGCGAATACCTCGACACGGTGGGAGAGGCCGTGCCGCTGTTTCCACCGCCGGGCAGCCTCGCCCGGCTCTCCGCCCAGATCCGCCATGCCCTGGCCGATGGGATCATGGATGCGGCGGTGGCGCGGCGGATGCGCTTCGGCAAGCCGATGGACGACACCCGCCTTGCCTATATCGCCCGCCAGAAGGCGGCGGTGGAACGCGGGCTGGCGACGCTGGAGGCTGATCCGCCCCAGGGCCTGGCCGATATCGGGGAAGTCGCGGTGGCCTGCGCCCTGGGCTACCTGGATTTCCGCTTCGCCGACGAACCCTGGCGCGCCGGGCATCCGCGGCTGGCCGATTGGTTCGCCGAGGTCTCCCGCCTGCCGGCCCTGGCCCGCACCGCCCCGCCCGGCTGAGCGATGGACCTGACTGATCCCCGTCTGACGGCGGCGCAGGTGGTGGCGGGGCTCGGCCTCGCCCCGCATCCGGAAGGCGGGCATTACCGCGAGGTCTGGCGCGACGTGCCGGCGGAGGGCGGGCGTGGTGCCGGCACCGCGATCCATTTCCTGCTGGAAGCCGGGCAGCGCAGCCACTGGCACCGGGTGGATGCCGCCGAATGCTGGTTCTGGCAGGGCGGTGGGCCGCTGAAGCTGGCCCTGTCGCGGGATGGCAGACAGGTGGATTCCGAAGTGCTGCTCGGCCCCGGCATCGGTGTCGGCGCGACGCTGATGGGCGTGGTGCCGACTGGTTGGTGGCAGGCCGCCTGGCCGGTCGCGGGCCGCTGGAGCCTGGTGTCCTGCACCGTCTCACCCGCCTTCCACTTCGCCGGCTTCGAGCTGGCGCCGCCCGGCTGGAATCCGGGCGCATGAGCACCTCGCTCGCCTGGGATGAGCGCTATGCCGGCGGCGGCTTCCAGTTCGGGGAGGCGCCCAACCGCTATCTGGAAAGCCTCGGCCCCTGGCTGCGGCCCGGCATGCGGGCGCTGGCGCTGGGCGATGGGGAGGGGCGGAACGGCGCCTGGCTGGCGGCGCGGGGGCTGGTGACCACCTCGCTCGACTGGTCGCCGGTCGCCTCGGCCAAGGCGGCGTCCTTCGCCGCCGCGCGGGGCGTGGCGATGACCACCCTCACGGCGGATGCCGCCAGCTGGGCCTATCCGGAGGGCGGCTTCGATCTGGTGGCCTGGATCTACCTGCATCTGCCGCCGGAGGACCGCGCGGCGGCCGCGACGGGCGCCATCCGGGCCTTGGCACCGGGCGGGCTGCTGGCGCTGGAGGCCTTTTCGCCTGCCCAGCACGGCCGTCGCAGTGGCGGACCGAAAATCCCGGCGCTGCTCTGGACCCGTGCCCTGGTCGAGGATCTGTTCGGGGCGCTGGAGGTGCTGGAACTGCTGGAAGGCACCGTGCATCTGGATGAGGGCCCGCGCCATCAGGGCCCGGCCGAGGTGGTCCGGGCGCTGCTGCGCAAGCCGGGCTGAGGCTCCAGACATTAAAAAGCCCCTCTTCCCGGGCGGGAGAGGGGCTTTTCGTCAGGTCCTGACGCGGAGGGCCGAAGCCCTCCCCAGATCAGACCCGGTCCTTGCCGTCGACGGCGTCGCGCGCGGCGTCCTTGGTGCGGCCGACGGCGCCCTGGGCCTTGCCCTTGACGGTGTCGAGGTGGCCTTCGGCCTCCAGACGCTCATTGCCGACGGCCTCGCCGACGGTCTTCTTCACGGCGCCCTTGGCCTCGTTGAGGGCGCCCTTGATGCGATCCTTGTCCATAGCGCTTTCTCCTGTCTCTTGGCCCGGCCTCGTGGCTGGGCTTCGGGTACAGAACGCCTTTCGGAAGGATCAGTTCATTGCGGAGTCGATGAAGACTCCGGCAGCCCGGCCAGCGCCGTGTCCACCGCATCGCCGAAGCGGGCGACGATGGCCTCGATGTCCGCGGCGGTGGCGATATAGGGCGGCGCCAGCAGAACATGGTCGCCGAGGCGGCCATCCAGCGTGCCGGCCATGGGGTAACAGGCCAGGCCGTTGTCATAGGCGGCGCGCTTGATCCGGTCGTTCAGCTTCAGCGCCGGGTCGAAGGGGGTTTTGGTGCCGCGGTCCTGGACGAACTCGGCCGCCCAGAACAGGCCGCGGCCGCGGATGTCGCCGACATGGCGGTGGTTGCCGAGCCGCTCCACCAGGCGCTGTTCCAGCAGCGCGCCCATGGCCTGGATATTGGCCAGCAGCCCCTCCTCCCGGATCACACGCTGCACCGCCAGCGCGGCGGCGGCGGCCATGGGATGCGCCTGGTAGGTATGGCCGTGCATGAAGGCGCCGCTGCCATCGCGCAGCGCGTCCATGACGCGGTGATTGGCCAGGATGCCGCCGATCGGCTGGTAGCCACCGCCCAGGCCCTTCGCCACCACCTGGATGTCGGGCGTCACGCCTTCCTGCTCCCAGGCATGCATGGTGCCGGTGCGGCCCATGCCGCACATCACCTCGTCCAATATGAGCAGCGCGCCGTGGCGGTCGCAGACTGCGCGCATGGCCGGGAAGTAGCCGGGCAAGGCGGTGACGCAGCCGAGCGTCGCACCCACCACCGGCTCCGCGATGAAGGCGATGACGCTTTGGGGGCCGAGGCGCTGGAACTCCGCCTCCAGCTCCGCCGCCAGCCGGGCCACGTAATCCGCATCGGATTCAGCCGGGCCACGGTCGCGATAGGCGTAGCAGGGCGCGACATGGCTGAAGGCGTCCGACAGGATCGGCTGGTAGATCGCCTTCCGCATGGCATTGCCGCCGGCCGCCAGCGCGCCGAGCGTATTGCCGTGATAGCTCTGCCGCCGCGCGATGTATTTTTGGCGGTTTGGCTGCCCGATTTCCCAGAAATACTGGCGGGAAAGCTTCAGCGCCGCCTCCATGGCCTCAGAGCCCGAGGAGCACAGATAGAGCTGGGTCAGGCCGCCCGGCTCACCTTCCAGCACCAGATCGGCCAGTGCCTCCGCCGCCTCGCAGGAATACAGCGCGGTATGGGCGTAGGTGAGCCTGTCCATCTGTGCCCGCATGGCGTCCAGCACGCGGGGATGACCATGGCCGAGGCAGGCGACGGCCGCGCCGCCGGAGCCGTCGATGATGGTCTTTCCGTTGGAGTCATGCAGAAAGATGCCTTCGCCGCGCAGGGCGAGGGGCGGGTCCTGGCGGAGGTTGCGCTGGACCAGGTGGCTACGCATGGGTGGGCTCTCCGGCGAGGGCGATGCAGGCGAAGGCGACGCGGGCTTCCGTGGGCACGCCGAAGCGGGCGGTGTGCCGGGCCGGCAGACCATTCGGGAAGTGCTTTACGTACTCCGCGTTGAGCGCGGCGTAGTCGGCAGGGTCGGTGATCAGCATGGTCATCTGCACCACGCGGTCCAGGCTGCTGCCGGCGGATTCCAGGATGGCGGCGACCTTCGCCAGCGCATTGCGGACTTCCTCGGCCGGCGTCGCGCCGCGGTGCACGCCGTTGGCCGGGTCATGCGGCGCGGAATGGCCGGAGACGAAGACCAGCCCGCCGGCCCGCGTCGCCTCGCTGAAGGGGCGGGGGGAGCCGGCGGGGGGCGGGCCGAGGAAGGCGATCATCTCAGGTATCCTCCAGGGCTGTTGCCGGCTGCGCCAGCCCATCCAACGCGACGAAGAGTGCGACCTCCGCGGCCGCGATATCGGGCAGGGCCCGCAGCACCAGCGTCGCAGGATTGTGCTTCATGTCGAGTCGCTGACCATCGCGCAGGGTCAGGCTGCCGCCCTGCTTCTGTGGCCAAGGGCGCGAGACGCTTTCGATGGCAGCGAGTGGCCAGGTTGTTTCCCGGCCAAGGAGTGGCGTGTGGTCCAGCACGATGACGCGTTGCGTCGTGATGCCGAAGCCTGTCCAGGATGCCCTGAACCAGGCCATGGCCGGGGCCAGCAGACACCACGCGCCAAAGCCGATCGTGATGATGTCGAAGGCACCCGTCGCTCGCATCAACAGGAAGAAGGGGGCGAGAAACGCAAGAATGAGCACGGACCCGATCAGGATGGAGCGGGCGTACCGTATAGGGTCAGGTTGCGCCGCCCATAGCAGACGCTCATCGGGGCGCAGCCTGGTTGCGAAGGCGGCGCGAAGCCGCTCGGGCACGCGCATGAGGATATGCTGGTGCCCAATCAGCGGCTTCGGCGCCGCCACCAGCGTCCTGATGGCCGCAACTGCGCCCGGACTGCCGCGCATCGCCGGGAACTCGGTGATCCAATCCGCTCTGCCTGGTCCTTTGTGGTGCGGGGCGTGGCGCAGGATACGGATCGCTTCCTGACGTGGTGTATCGGACGGGTCAGACGGCACCGTCCCCCAGATCCGCGACGGCAGATTGCTGTGTACCCGACCGAGGCCGCGCAGCCGGATCAGTTCCAGGACCCGCCGATCCGTCACCACATACCTCATGCGTGGCGCGGCGATCACATGGAAGGGCAGCGCCAGCATCATCGCGAAGCCAACGATCATGAATTGAATCCAGATCACTTGGCGGGTCAGCGGATCCTGCACCGGCGTGTCGTTGAGCAGCATCCGCGCCTCAGGGTCCGCCGCGACGATCAGCAGGGTCCAGATCAGGCCGAACAGCGAAATGCCAATGGACACTCCGATGCCATCCGAAAGAGGCGCCTGTGCATGCCAGCGGATCTCCTCACCCGGCGGCAAGACATCCCGCAGGGCTGGCGAAGCCTCCGTCACGACGCCGTCAGCAGCCCCACCACCGCGCCCGTCATGCAGCAGGCGATGGTCGCGGCCACCAGCGCCGGCAGGCCGAGCTTCACGATATCCGCCCGGCGTTCCGGACACATCGCCACCATGCCGCCGAGCATGATGCCGACCGAGGCGAAATTGGTGAAGCCGCACAGCGCATAGACCAGGATCAGCCGCGACCTTTCGCTCAGCCCCAGCCCGCCCGACCGCGCCAGTTCGAGATAGGCCACGAATTCATTCACCACGACCTTGGTGCCGAGCGAGGCGGCAACCGTGCCAGCGCTCTCGGCCGGGATGCCCATGGCATAGGCGAGCGGCCAGAACAGCACGGCGCAGATACGTTGCAAGGTCAGGCCGGTCAGCGGTTCCAGCGCCATGTTCAGCAGCGCCACCAGCGCCACGAAGACGATCAGCGTCGCCATGATGCCGAGCAGCAGGGTCAGCCCATCCTGCGTGCCGCGCACCAGCGCTTCCATCGTGCTGTCATAGAGGCGAGGTGCGGCGGCGGCGGATTCGACCTCCGGCGGCGGATCGCCCTCGGCGCGGGGGCGCATCAGCAGCGCCACCAGCACGGCGGCGGGCGCCGAGATCAGGCTGGCGGTCAGCAACTGACCGGCTGCGTCGGGCACCACCGGGGCGATCATCACGGCGTAGACCACCAGCATATTGCCGGCGATGGTGGCGAGCCCTGCCGTCATCACCACGAACATCTCGCTGATCGAAAGCCGCGCCAGCCAGGGGCGCACCAGCAGCGGCGCCTCCACCATGCCGACGAAGACATTGGCGGCCGTGGCGAAGCCGGCCGCGCCGCCGAGGCCGAAAGCGCGCGTCAGCAGCCGGGCCAGCGCCTCCACGATCACCGGGATGACGCGCCAGTGGTACAGCACGGCGGCCAGCGCGCCGACCACCAGCACCAGCGGCAGGCCCTGGAAGAACAGGATGAAGCCGGCGCCGGGAAAAGGCTCGGCGAAGGGCAGCGGCCCGCCGCCGAGATAGCCGAAGACGAAGCTGGTGCCGGCCCGCGTCGCCGTGGCCAGCGCATCCACCGCGCGGCCCAGCAGGGCGAAGGCGGCGCGCAGCGGCGGGATATGCAGCAGCGCGGCGGCGAAGAGAATTTGCAAGCCCAGCCCGGCCGCGACGACGCGCCACGGCGTGCGCCGGTGGAAGCCGCCGAGCGCCCAGGCGAGGGCGGTGAGCGCGAGCAGGCCGAGCGCGGATTGAAGTTGGAGCAGGGTCATGCGACGGGGGCGGAAGTGTTGGGTGGAAGCGACATCATTCCGCAGCCCTCGTCGTCTCGTCCGGAATGTCGAGGGCGCGGATCGCCGCACTCCGGCGGATGATCTTCTCCGCGGTGATCTCGATATCCCGCACATCCTGCTGGATATTCGCGAAATGGCCGCGCAGGGCGCCGGTGCGGCGTTCCAGCCGGGCGCAGTCCTCGGCCAGCGCCTCCACCTCATGCCGGATGCGCCGCGCCTCATCCTGAAGCCGCGCGTCGCGCAACAGGCCGCGCATGGTGTTCAGCACGGCCCAGAGGCTGGAGGGCCCCACGATATGCACGCCGCGTCGCGCGGCCTCCGCGACGAGGTCCGCATGCGCGGCATGCAGCGTGGCGTGCACGGCCTCGGAGGGCAGGAACATCAGCGCACCCTCCGCCGTCTCCCCGGGGATCAGGTATTTCTGGGAGATATCGGCGACATGCTTGCGGATATCGGCGGTGAAGCGGCGCGTCGCGACAACCCGCGCGGCAGCATCCGGCGCGTCCTGCATCGCGGCCCAGGCCTCCAGCGGGAACTTGCTGTCCACCACGATCGGGCCGGGCGGGAAGGGCAGGCGGATCAGGCAGTCGCAGCGCGTGCCGTTGGACAGCGTGTGCTGCCAGGCGAAGCCGGCCGCCGGCAGCCGATCCGCCACCAGGTCGCGCAGCTGCACCTCCCCCAAGGCCCCGCGTGCCTGCTTGTTGCCGAGCATGGCGGCCAGCGAGGTCACCTGCCCGCCCAGCGCCTCGATATTCTGACGTGCGGCGTCGATGACCGACAGGCGCTGCTGGATGGCGGTGGCGGTGGCCTGGCTGCGTTCGGCGGCGTTGTCCAGCCGCGCGGCCAACGTCCGCTCCTGCTCCCGCATCCGGTCCTCGCTGAGGCGCGCGAGGCGGTCCTGCCCGGCGGCCAGGGCCTCCATCATCGCGCCCAGGCGCAGCACCTCATCCCCGCGCCGGCCGCGGAGCGCCAGCACCAGCAACAGCAGGCCGAAGGCCAGGGCGCCGGCGATCAGCGCGAGGGGCAGCCAGTCCGGCAGGCGAGGAGTCCTTTGTCGCGAATCGGGGTTTGGAAACCCAGACTCGCATCCCGGTGCCGCCGCTGGCTATGCCGGCGCGAATTCCCCGTTCGCGCCCAGCAGCATCAGTCGCCCGGTCGCCACGCCAAAATGCGCGCCCTGCAAGGTCAGACGCCCCGCTTCCACGGCCTCCGCCACCCAGGGGAAGGTCATGAGGTTGGCCAGCGAGATGCGCACCGCTTCCAGCTCACAGGCCTCCTGCTGCGCTTGTTCCACCGGCACGCATTCCAGCACGCGGCGGCGGGCCTCGCTGGCGATGCTCATCCAGATGGGCACGAAGTCCCGCGCCTCGGGCGGGGCGCCGCGCAGCAGGGCGGTGACGCCGCCGCACATGGCATGGCCCATCACGACAAGCTGCGTGACCTTCAGCACCCGCACGCCGAATTCCAGTGCCGCGCTGGTGCCGTGGAAGTCGCTGTCGGGCGCATAGGGCGGCACCAGATTGGCCACGTTGCGCACCACGAACAGCTCGCCCGGGCCCGCGCCGAAGATCACCGCCGGGTCCACGCGGCTGTCGGAACAGGCGATGATCATGGTGTGCGGGCTCTGGCCCTGCGCGGCCAGTTCCTCGAATCGCGCACGCTCCTGCGGCCAAGTGTCGGCGCGGAAGCGGCGATAGCCGTCGAGGAGGCGGTTCATCAACTCAAGCCCTTGGATGGTGGAGACGGCGCGCGAGATGGTTGCGCCCCCGGCCGAATGGAAGGCCAGGGGCGGCAGAAAAATGACAGATCCGTAATTTTTAGTGCCGGAAGTGGCGCATGCCCGTGAAGACCATGGCGAGGCCGGCCTTGTCCGCCGCCGCGATCACCTCCGCATCCCGCATCGACCCGCCCGGCTGGATCACCGCCGTGGCGCCGGCGGCCGCCGCCGTTTCCAGCCCGTCCGCGAAGGGGAAGAAGGCGTCGGAGGCGACGACGGAACCCTCTGCCAATGGCCGCTCCAGCCCCGCCGCCATGGCCGCGGCCTCGGACTTCCAGGCCGCGATGCGGCTGCTCTCAACGCGGTTCATCTGCCCCGCGCCGATGCCGACGGTGGCGAGGTTCTTCGCATAGACGATGGCATTGGACTTCACATGCTTGCAGACGCGGAAGGCGAAGAGCAGGTCTTCCAGCTCCTGCTGCGTCGGCACGCGCTGGGTGACGACCTTCAGCTTTTCCAGCGCCACCCGCCCGGCATCGCGCGACTGCGCCAGGAAGCCGCCGGCCACCGACTTGAAGGTCAGCCCCGGCGCCGCCGGGTCCGGCAGCGCCCCGGTCAGCAACAACCGCAAATTCTTCTTGCGGGCGAAGATGGCGCGCGCGGCGGCATCGGCGTCCGGCGCCACCACTACCTCGGTGAAGATGGCCGTGATGCGCTCGGCGGCTTCGGCATCCAGGATGCGGTTGGCGGCCACGATGCCGCCGAAGGCGGAGACCGGGTCGCAGCGCAGGGCCAGGTCCCAGGCGGCGGCCAGGCTCTCGGCCTCCGCCACGCCGCAGGGATTGGCGTGCTTGACGATGGCGATGGCCGGCTGCTCGAACTCCGCGACGCATTCGAAGGCGGCGTCGGTGTCGTTCAGGTTGTTGTAGGACAGCTCCTTGCCCTGGATCTGCGCGGCGGTGGCAAGCCCCGGCCGCAGGCTGCCATCGGCGTAGAAGCCGGCCTGCTGATGCGGGTTCTCGCCATAGCGCAGCCTCTGACGCAGCAGACCGGCGAAAGCCAGGCGCGGCGGGAAGACCTCGCCATTCTGGTCGGCGAACCAGGTGCTGATGGCGGTGTCATAGGCCGCCGTGCGGGCGTAGGCCGCCTGGGCCAGGCGCCGCCGCAGGCCTAGGCTGGTGCCCCCCTGCGCCAGTTCCGCCTGCACCTCCGCCAACTGTCCAGGCTCGGTGACGACAACAACGGAAGCAAAGTTCTTGGCGGCGGAGCGGATCATGGCCGGGCCGCCGATGTCGATATTCTCGATGCAGTCCTCGAAGCTGGCGCCCTTCGCGACCGTCGCTTCGAAGGGATAGAGGTTCACCGCCACCAGGTCGATCGGGGCGATGGCGTGTTCCTCCATCTGCGCCAGATGCTCCGGCAGGTCGCGCCGGCCGAGCAGGCCGCCATGGACCTGCGGCACCAGGGTCTTCACCCGCCCGTCGAGGATTTCCGGAAAGCCCGAATGCTCCGCCACATCCTTCACCGGGATGCCGGCGATGCGCAGCGCCTGGGCGGTGCCGCCGGTGGACAGGATCTCGGCGCCATGGGCGACGAGCTGGCGGGCGAATTCGACGATGCCGGTCTTGTCGGAGACGGAGAGCAGGGCGCGGCGGATGGGGGTCATGTCGGACATGGGGGGGTTGGAACCTGACAGCATGATGGCCCGGGGTATGGACCCGCCGCAGTGCAGCATCAACCAATGCCTTCGCGAGGCTGCCTTGCGCGCGGCCTCTGGACCGGTTGGGCATCTTCGCGTTACGCGGCATCCAGATTCCGGAGAGACATGCATGGACCAGGCCCCGATCGACACCGTCCGCGCCCGCTATGGCGCCGATGCCGGCCCGGAGACGGCGCTGGAGATGACCAATCCGGTGCTGGAGACATTGCTGAACCACCGCTCCATCCGCAGCTTCACGGATGAAAAGCTGGCGCCGGGCACGCTGGAGACGCTGGTGGCCGCGGCGCAATCCGCCCCCACCTCCTCCAACCTCCAGGCCTGGTCCGTGGTGGCGGTGGAGGATGAGGCGCGGCGCAATCGGCTGGCCGACCTTTCCAGCCGCCAGGCCTTCATCCGCCAGGCGCCGCTGTTCCTGTGCTGGATCGCCGACAATTCCCGCCTGACCCGGCTGGGGGAGGCGCATCAGCGCAAGATGGAGGGGCTGGACTACCTGGAATCCTTCATGGTGGCACTGGTGGATGCCGCCCTGGCCGCGCAGAACGCGCTGGTGGCGGCGGAATCGCTGGGTCTCGGCACCGTCTATGTCGGGCAGCTGCGGCAGTATCCGGAAAAGGTGGCAGCCGAGCTGAACCTGCCGCCCAATGCCTTCGCCTGCTTCGGGATGGCCGTGGGCCATCCGGCGGTGCAGGGCGCCGTGAAACCCCGCCTGCCGCAATCCCTGGTGCTGCATCGGGAGCAGTATCAGGTGACGGAGGAGGACCGGAAGATCGCCGGCTACGACAAGGCCCTGGGCGATTTCTCCGTGGCCCAGGGCATGGGGCAGCAGGACTGGACCCAGCGCATGATGAGCCGCGTGGGCACGGCCGCGGGGTTGTCGGGGCGCGACAAGATGCGGGATTCGCTGACGGCGCTGGGCTTTCCGCTGAAGTAGATCGATTCACCGCTGCGGGTGTAGGATTGCGCATCGCGAACAGCCCGAGGCGCCGATGCCCGCATCCGCCAAGACCGAAATGACCATCCGCATCGACACCGCCCAGCGTGACGCGCTGGATGCCCTGGCGGCGCGGGATGGGCGGGACCGGTCGCAGGTGGTGAGCCAGGCTGTCGAGGCCTGGCTTGAACTGCAGGCTGCGCAGGAGGCGCATATCCGCCAGGGTCTGGCCCAGGCCGATGCGGGGAATTTCGCCGAGGCGGGGGAGGTTCAGGCCGTCCTTGACCGTTGGCGGCGCGCCTCTGGGTGATTGCCGTCGAATGGACGCGCCTGGCGCTGGCCGATCTAGACGATATAGGCGCCAGGACAGCCGCAAACCGCCCGGACGGTGAGGCCGGGCGATTGCTCGCCCGCCTCGTCGCGGCAGCAGAAGCGCTGCGGGAGTTTCCTGAGAGGGGTCGGCCCGGACGCATCCCAGGGACACGCGAGCTGGTGCTGCCAGGCACGCCCTTCCTGCTGCCCTATCGCCTGAAGGATCAACGTATTGAGATCCTGGCGGTGTTGCACGGCGCCCGCGCCTGGCCGCCGAGAGCACCCGACTGAGCTTCAAATTGATGCCCAGATATAAAGATATCCTTATGATTAACGCGATATAGCTTGGCCTGCGCCCGGCCGCCTGCTACACGCCGCCGCAGCCAAGTCACACGCGACCCAAAGGATTTTCCATGCCCGACGCCGCCGGCCAGGACTTCATCGTCAAGGACCTTTCCCTCGCCGCCTGGGGCCGCAAGGAAATCAACATGGCCGAGGATGAGATGCCCGGCCTGATGGCGGTGCGCGCCGAATACGGCGCCGCGCAGCCGCTGAAGGGCGCCCGCGTCGCCGGCTGCCTGCACATGACCATCCAGACCGCCGTGCTGATCGAGACGCTGAAGCATCTCGGCGCCGATGTCCGCTGGTCCTCCTGCAACATCTTCTCCACCCAGGACCACGCCGCGGCCGCCATCGCCGCCGCCGGCACGCCGGTCTTCGCCATCAAGGGCGAGACGCTGCCGGAATACTGGGACTATGTGCAGAAGACCCTGGAGTGGGGTGACGGCGGCACGCCGAACGTGCTGCTGGACGACGGCGGCGACATGACGCTGCTGGTGCATTACGGCCTGCGCGCCGAGCAGGGCGACACCGCCTTCCTCGAGAAGCCGACCAATGAGGAAGAGGAAGTCTTCTACGCCCTCATCAAGAAGCTGGTGAAGACGAAGCCGGGCTGGTTCGCCCAGCTGGCGAAGTCCATCGTCGGCGTCTCCGAGGAGACCACCACGGGCGTCCACCGCCTGTATGTGATGGCGAAGGAAGGCAAGCTGCTGTTCCCGGCGATCAACGTGAATGACAGCGTCACCAAGTCGAAGTTCGACAACCTCTATGGCTGCCGTGAATCGCTGGTGGACGCCATCCGCCGCGGCACCGACGTGATGATGGCCGGCAAGGTCGCGATGGTTGCGGGCTTCGGCGATGTGGGCAAGGGCTCCGCCGCCAGCCTGCGCAATGCCGGCTGCCGCGTCATGGTCTCCGAAGTCGATCCGATCTGCGCCCTGCAGGCCGCGATGGAAGGCTACCAGGTCGTCACCATGGACGATGCCGCGCCGGTGGCCGACATCTTCGTCACCGCGACCGGCAATGTGGACGTCATCACCGCCGACCACATGCGCGCCATGAAGCACCGCGCCATCGTCTGCAACATCGGCCACTTCGACAGCGAGATTCAGGTCGCCGCGCTGAAGAACTACAAGTGGGACAATGTGAAGCCGCAGGTGGATGAGATCGAATTCCCCGACGGCAAGCGCATCATCCTGCTCTCCGAGGGCCGGCTGGTGAACCTGGGCAATGCCACGGGTCACCCCTCCTTCGTCATGTCCGCCTCCTTCACCAACCAGACGCTGGCGCAGATCGAGCTCTGGGCGAATCCGGGCAAGTACGAGAAGAAGGTCTATGTGCTGCCGAAGCACCTGGACGAGAAGGTCGCCGCGCTGCACCTGGCCAAGGTCGGCGCCAAGCTGACCAAGCTGTCCTCCCTGCAGGCCGGCTATATCGGCGTGCCGGAGCAGGGCCCCTTCAAGGGCGAGCAGTACCGCTACTGAGGCATCGCACCGGCGCCCACCAGGGCGCCGTCAAAGCCGGAAAATCCGCCAGGGCACCCGCCCTGGCGGATTTTCGCGTTACAGGGGCACCTCTGCACGCCCGGCCCCGCCAAAACCCTTGCGCGGCGCAGCACCCTGGCCGCAAATGCGCGGCAATCGCCGTGCGCGGCAGGTCAGGGGTTGGACGGCATGTGGGTCTGGATCGTGGTGGCCGTGTTGTTTCTCTACCTGTTCAGCAAGACGGTGCGGGAGAATGCCAGCAGCACCCGGTCCCGCTCTGCGGCGCTGGTCGGCTCCATCGCCGACGGCGTGGGGCTTATTGCCCTGACGCTGGGCGTCTTCGGCCTGCTGATGGCGCTGGCGCTCGGGGTGCTGGTCGACCACGGGCCACGTCTGGTGGGGGAGAGCCTGACCTCCACCTTGCTGTGGAGCGCCGTGCTGATCGCCGTGGGGATCCTGCTGATCTTCTTCAGCGGCGGCATCCGCCGCCTGGGCGGACGTGGCGCGCCCGCCGCAGCGGTGCGCGCCGGGCATTGATCGCCCGTCCGGGGGCCCGAAGGCCCCCGGCTCAACTCGTCAGCGACGTGCTGCCAGCAGCATCGTCTTGCGGGTGCCGATCCGGGCGCCGATGACGGACGCCGCGGCGCCCAGCAGCAGCGTCGCGAACAGCCAGAACGCCCCGATCGAGGCCGCGCGGGCCGCCGCATCGGCCGCCTCACGCGCCCGCTGCTCGGCAACCTGCGTCAGGCGGGTCGCCTCCGCTTCCAGCGCGGTGATGCGCTGGGTGGCTTCCGCCGGGGTGATCTCGAACTCCGCCGCGGCCAGCGCCGACAGCCGGTCCCGCGTCGCCGGGGTGAAGCTGCCCTGGCGCGCACGTTCGCCGATCAGCCGGGCGATCTCCGTACGGCGCTGGTCCTCGGTCAGGGCCGCCGGGTCACCGCCGCCCTGAAGGCTGGCCTGCAGGCGATCGACCAGCGCGTCCGCGTCGCTCACCTCCGGCACTGCCTGGATGGCCGCGGAGGACACCGCCTCGGTCGCACCCTGCATCAGGCCGCCCACGCCGCGCGCCGCGCCGGAGACGACATTGCCGAGCAGCACGGCCGAGATCAGGAAGGCAACGGCCCAGACGGACAGGCCGTGCAGCACGCCGTCAGTGTCGTCCGCCGTGCCGGACAGCCGCGCCGCGACATAGCCGCCGCAGGCCAGGCCGAGCAGATTGGCCACCAGCAGCCAGACGGCGCCGGCCACGCCGAAGCTGCCCGCGCCGGGGGTCTCGCCCGCGACCAGCGGGTCGATGGTGCTGGCGCCGATGGCGACGCCCAGGATGTTGAACATGGCGCCCACGGCCACGGCGACGAGGCCGCCGGCGAGGATGGCGCCCCAGGAGACACGGGAAGGCACTTTATCGGTGGCAACGAGGACGGCCTGCGACATGTCTGTTTACTCCGGTGACGCCGCGTCAACGCCCGGAAGTGATTGAAGTTCAGGAAGAAACCGGGGGCGATTCCAACAGCGCGATGGTCCGCCGCAGCACCTTCGCCTCATCGAAACGCATCAAGGCCCGCGCGCGGGCGGCGACGCCCATGGAACGGCGCAGGGCGGCCGCTCCGGCGAGGCGGGACAACGCCGCGGCCAATGTCTCCACCTGCATCGGCGGCACCAGCAGCCCGGTCTCCTCCGGCACCACCTGTTCGCGCGGGCCGCGAATATCGGTGGCCACCACCGGCAGGCCGGCCAGCATCGCCTCGATGATCGACATCGGCAGGCCCTCGAAATGGGAGGGCAGGGTGAAGACATCCGCCGCCGAGAGCAGCGCCGGCACATCCTCCCGGTAGCCCAGACGCACCAGCCTGCGGCCGAGCAGGGCCGCGGCGCGTTCGAAATACGGTTCCAGATCCTCGCCGTGATCACTGGCCAGCCGTTCCCCGGCGACCCAGAGCACGCAATTCGGCGGCGTATCGGCCATGGCCGCCAGCAATTCGCAAAAACCCTTGTGGCGGACGAGGCGGGAGATGGCGATCACCACGCAATCGCCCTCCCCGGCCCCCAGCTCCGCGCGCAGCCGGGCGCGGGCGGCCGGGTCATGCGCGAAACGCGCGGGGTCGCGGCCATTCAGCACGGCGACCGGATGCGGGTGGATGCGCAAGCGCTTCGCATCCGCAGCCTCCTCCTCACTGACGGTCAGATAGGTGTCGGTGATGCGCCCGGCCGCGCGTTCCAGCGCCAGCGCCAGGCGGCCGCGCCAAGGCGGGCCAGGTTGGTTGAACAGGAAGCCGTGGCAGGTATAGGCAATGCGCGGCACCCCGGCGATGCGCGCCGCCGTGCGGGCCAGCAGCCCGCTGATCGGCATATGCGCATGCACCATGTCCGGCCTTTCGGCCCGCATCAGCGCCACAAGCTGGGCCAGGGCACGGGCCTGGCGCAGCGGGTGCAGGCTGCGCGCCATGTCGATGGGCTCGATGCGAAAACCCTCGGCGCGCGGCCCCTCCAGCAGCGCGCCTTCGGCGCAGGCCCCCACCACCTCATGCCCACGCGCCCGCAGGCCGCGCATCAGTGGCAGCAGGAAGTGGTGCATGGCGAAGTCCACATTCGTGACTTCGAGAATCTTCATGGCACGGCGGCCCGGCCGAACCTCACTCGGGGGCCGGTGCTGGCGTCGGCGCCGGCTGGCCGATGCGCGACAGCGCCCAGTTCACCGTGGTGACCCCGGCCTCGATATGCAGCGCCACCTGCTGGCTGCGGCGCGGCTCGCCACCCAGATAGATACTCTCCTCGATCGCCACCCGCACCTCGCGCCCGGCGCGCAGCCGCCAGCCGGCGCCGGAGGGCAGGCGCAGCAGCGCCCCCTGCTCATCCTGCTGCAGGCTGGCGACGACGGCCGGATGCAGGTGGAAGCGCAGGGTGAAGGCGGGGGGCGTCACCTCCCGCGTGTTTTCCAGCAGGTCCTCCCCGATCAGGCTGTCGCCGGATTCGGACAGGAACAGGCGACGGCGGTGGCGCAGGCCGAACTGCTTGACCCAGCCATCATGGGTCGCGTCCAGCCAGAGCTTGCCATCCTCCTCGAAGCGATCGGTCGTCACCCCCTCCACCCGCCGCCCGAGCCCCTCGGGGCGCAGCTCGGAGGAGTTGGTATCGGCCAGCACCAGGGTGGAATGCGCGGCGGTGGCGCGCATCGCGTCGCGCCATTCGCCCTCGGCCGCCGGGGCGGCGCCGCAATTGACGATCAGGCGCTCGCGGCCCACCGACATCTCGAAGGACAGGGTGCCGGCATGGGCGTTGCGGTCGGCGCCGCGCGGCAGGCCGCCGGGCGCGGCGTCCCGCCGGGCCGCCGGCGGCGCGCCGCAATCCATCAGCATCAGGGTGCGGCTGGCGGCCAGCCGCTGGAAGCCGCTTTCCGGCAGATGCGTCGGCGCCCGGCCGCGCGACTGGCCCTGGGTCAGCACCAGGTCAATGAAGGAGGCCGGCTCATCCCGCGTGCCGTTGAACAGCGCGAGGCCGCCATCGGCATGGCGCAGCATGCGCAGCGCCGGCGCCACGCGGTCCAGCGTGCCGGCCAGTTGTGGCGGCGCCTCCACCCCCGCGCCATGCAGCAGGTTGCGGATTTCGATCAGGTCCTGAAGCGCGGCGAGCTGCACGCCCGGGCTGCGCTCCACATGGCCGCCATCGGGGCGGAACTGGCGTTCCAGCTCCTGCGGCAGGAAGCGGACGCAGCGGGCAAGCCAGGTCTCCTCCTCCAGCGCCACGGCGCCGGCCATGCCGCCCTTCAGCGCCACCAGGGCGCCGCGATGCGCGGCCTCCGCCGGCAGGCCGGCGACCACGCCGCGGGCGTCCTGCGCCAGGCGCTGCATCAACTGGCGGCGAAAGCCGTCCTCGGCCGTCGCGGCCAGGAAATCCCAATGGCCGAGCCAGGCGGAGATGCGCGCGCCGGCCACTTCCGGCGCCTCCGCCAAGGGGTCATGCGCGCCATGGGCCAGCCAGTCGGCGGCCAGCGCCCGGCCGCGCAGCCGGGCGGCGTCGGTGCCCAGGGCGCGCAGGTCTCGCAGCCAGGCGAAGCCATGCGCGGCGGCGTACCAGGCCTGGCTGCCGCCGGGCTGGGCGGGGGTCCAGTCCGGGCGGCTCGGCGCGGAGTCCCCCTCCATGGGGCGCAGGGGGCGGGTGGTGCCCAAGGCCTCGAACTCGCCGCGCAGCAGCCGGGCGCCGCGCGCCGCATCGCCGGGCCAGAGGTCGCGGAAAGATCGCGCCGGGCCGTCCGGCACCTTGATCGGCTTGAGGTTGGCCAGAATGCGGCGTGCGCCGCGCAGGACCCCCTCGATCATGCGCCTGTCCCTCTCCCTCGCAGCGCGGCGATCGCCGCGCCGTAATCCGGAGCGCCGAAGACCGCGGTGCCGGCCACCAGCACATCCGCCCCGGCCGCGAGGCAATCCGGCGCCGTGGCCGCGGTGACCCCGCCATCCACCTCCAGCGCCACACGGCGGCCGCTGGCGTCGATCATGGCGCGCAGGGCGGCGATCTTGGTCAGCTGGCTGCGGATGAAGGACTGGCCGCCGAAACCAGGATTGACCGACATGACCAGAACCAGGTCACACAGATCGAGCACCGGGGCCACGGCTTCCACCGGCGTGCCGGGGTTCAGCACCACGCCGGCCTGCTTGCCGAGCGCGCGGATGGTTTGCAGCGATCGGTGCAGATGCGATCCGGCTTCCGGATGCAGGCTGATGAGGTCCGCGCCGGCCTCGGCGAAGGCGGCCAGATACGGGTCGGCCGGGGCGATCATCAGATGCACGTCGAAGAACATCTTCGAATGCGGCCGCAGCGCCTTCACCAGCCCGGGGCCGAAGGAGATGTTGGGCACGAAATGCCCATCCATGATGTCGAGATGCAGCCAGTCGGCCCCGGCGGCCTCGATGGCGGCGACTTCCTGGCCAAGCCGGGTGAAATCTGCGGCGAGCAGGGACGGGGCGATGCGGATCTGTTCGGACATGTTCCTGCGGTTCTAGCCGCCGCCGCCCCCCTGGGGAACAGGGGTTCCGACCGCGACACGCGAATGACGCCCGGTAAAAGGCCGATTCAGCAGCGCGCGCACCGGCCCTTCGAACAGCAGGTAGACCGCGACGGACAGCAGGATGGCGGAGAGCACCGCCAGCGGCAGGGCGATGGAGGCGCCGAGCCCGACCAGCATCGGGTCGATCAGCATGAACAGCATGTGGTGCGTCATATACAGGGCAAAGGACGCCTCCCCCAGCAGCACCGGAAAGGGCCGGGACAGCAGCCGGGTCAGTGGGCCGTCCCAGGCGAAGCCCAGGATCAGAAGGCCGAAGGGCGCCAGCAGCAACAGGTTGCGCAGATGCGGCGGCACGGCCTCCGTGGCGGGGACCAGCGCCAGCAACAGCAGGATGGCGCCGATCTGTACGATGGTGGCCACTTTCTCCCCCGGCCGCCAGTGCCGCCACAGCCCGTGCAGCGCCATGCCGGCGCTGAATTCCAGCAGCCGCCCGAGCGGGTGGAAATGGAAGAAGCCCGGAAAGGCCCGGTCCAGCCCGGCCGCCGCCGCCGGAGGCAGCAGCAGCGCCACCAGGGCGCAGGCCGCGAAGACCCGTATCGCGCGCCCGCCCACCAGCAGCAGCGGAAACAGCGCGTAGAACACCAGCTCGACCGAGATGCTCCAGGACACCGCGTTGTAGCCCAGGGTGTAGAGATGGCCGCTGAACAGCGAATGGATCGCCAGGAAATTGGCGATGCCGCTATTGATCTTCTCGCCCAGGCTGTTGCCCCAGTTCGCGAAGAACAGCCAGGTCCAGATGATCAGCGTGGCGTAGTGCAGCGGCAGCACCCGCGCCGCGCGCCGCCGATAGAAGGGCAGCGGGCGGAAGCCCTCCGGCGCATGCGCATGGCGCAGGATGAAGCCGGAGAGCATGAAGAAAAAACTGACCCCGAGCGTGCCCTGATGCAGCGGGGTCGTGCCCACCGATAGCGGCAGCACATAGGGCACATGAAACAGAACCACCGCGGTTGCTGCCAAAAAGCGCAGTGAGGTCAGCGCCGGAAGTTGGACCGCAGGTGGCTTTGTTTCAGACTGTAAAAATGACATCCGCGTCGCAGTGGACCGTTGCGGGGCGGAGGGCAATCAACTTCCGTGTTATTTTGATACAAAATCAGATAGGCCGGGCCTCGGTTGCAGCCTCAAATTGGCAGGGCCGTGGTGCTCTTCACCCGCTCCATGGCGAAACGCCCGGTGACCTTGCGCAGGGAGGGCACGGCGGCGACAAAGCGGCGGTAGAAGGCGTCATAGCCCGCCATGTCCGGCACCACGACGCGCAGCAGATAGTCGACGTCCCCGCCCAGCCGCCAGCACTCGACAATCTCCGGCAGGCTGGCCACGGCCTCGGCGAAGCGGGCGATCCATTCGCCGGAATGGTCACCGGTCTCCACCGCCACGAAGACCGAGATGGGCAGGCCTACCAGCGCCGGATCCACCAGGGCGACGCGGCCAGTGATGACACCCGCCTCCTCCATCCGCCGGATGCGCTTCCAGCAGGGGGTCGGGGTCAGCCCCACCTCCTGCGCGATCTCGGCAAGGGAGCGAGCGGAATCCTGCATGATGAGGCGCAGGATTTCGCGATCGATACGGTCGAGTTCAGCCACAGCCATGGTGAGGACATCCCGAATATACGGAATATCTAGCACAATCCTCTCCGCTGCCAAGGTTCTCCCTTAGCTCGCGAAAAGTTCTTCCCCTCACGCCTTCCGAAAACGCGCCGCGAAGAAGCCGTCGATGCCGCCCTGCTCGGCCCACATGTCGGGCCGCGTGCGCATCGTACCGCCGCGGATCAGCGCAGTGCGCAGCCCCGGCAATTCGGTCGGGGCGATCGGGTCCGGCACCAAGCCGAGCGCAGCGGCGCGGGCGAGATGCGCCTCCCCCTCCTCCGGTTGCAGGGAGCAGGTGGCCATTACCAGCCGCCCCCCGGGCCGCAGCAGCTTCACCGCCTGGGCCAGCAGCCGCGCCTGCGCCTCGACCAGCGGGGCGATGTCCTTGGGCCGCTTCAGATGCGGGATGTCGGGGTGGCGGCGGATGATGCCGGTGGCGGAACAGGGCGCGTCCAGCAGCACCGCATCGAAGCTGGCCTCGGACGGCATCCAATGGGCGGCATCCGCCTCCTCCACCGTCACGGTCAGCTTCAGCCGGGCGAGGTTTTCGCGCAGCCGGGCGGCCCGCTTCGGGTCGCGCTCCACCGCGGTGACGACGCCGCCCGCGGTGGCGAGCTGCGCCGTCTTGCCGCCGGGGGCGGCGCAGAGATCGGCCACCCGCTCCCCGGGCTTCACGGCCAGCAGCCGCGCCGGCAGGGCGGCGGCGGCGTCCTGCACCCAGAAGCTGCCCTCCGCCAGGCCCGGCAGGTCGGTCACGCGGGTGCCGGCGGGCAGGCGCCAGGACCCGCTCGGCAGTTCCACCGCCCCTTCCGGCGGCGTGGCACCGGGGGCGAGGGTCAGGTCGAGCGGCGCGGCCGATTGATGGGCGCGGGCAATGGCGCGCACGCCCGCCGCGCCATAGGCGGCGTGCCAGGCCGACCAGAGCCAGGGCGGCGTGTCCAGCCTCTCCCGGTCCAGACTTTCGTAGACCTCCGCCCCCTCGGTCGAAACCTTGCGCAGCACGGCATTCACAAGGCCGGCGAAGGGGCGCGGCACCACGGCGACGGTCGCCGCCACCGCCGCATGGGCCGGCGTGCCGAGCAGCAACAGCTCCGCCGCCCCCATCCGCAGCGCGGCCCGCACCACCGGCGGCGGTTCCCGCCGCAAGGCGGGTTCCAGCACGGCATCCAGGCTGCCGGCATGGCGCAGCACGGCGGCGGCGAGGCGATGCGCGGCGGCGCGGTCGCGCGGCTCCAGCGCCGCGGGAAGCTGGTCCAGCGCCTCCTCCAGCGGGCGGTGGCGATCGAAGACCGCGGCCAGCAGCAGCAGCGCGGCGGAGCGTGTGCCGAGCGGCGGCGCGCCCCGGTTGGCGCGGGCATTGGGCGGCTTGGCGGCGACCCGCTTCGTGGCAGGGGGCGAGGGATTTGTGGGGGGCATGTGGCCGGGTTTATGGCCGCCCGCCGCGCCACATGCTAGGGCCACGCGCATGCAGGCGCTCCGCGATTTCCTCGACCGGCTGCCGGAGACGCGGCGCCCGCTTCCCTGGCTGGCCTTGCTGTGCCTGCTGCTCTGGCTGCCGGGCTTCTTCGCTTTGCCGGCCGGCGACCGCGACGAAAGCCGCTTCGCCCAGGCCAGCCGCCAGATGGTCGAGACCGGCGACCTGGTGCGCATCCATTTCGGCGAGGTCGAGCGCAACAAGAAGCCCGCCGGCATCCACTGGCTCCAGGCCGGATCGGTGCGGGTGGTGGAGGCGTTCCGGCTCGGCGATCGCGGCGACATCTGGGCCTATCGCATCCCCTCCCTGGCTGGCGCCTTGCTCGCGGTGCTGGCCACGGCGCATTTCGGCCGGGCGCTGGTCGGGCGGCGTGCCGCCTTCCTGGGCGCGGCGATGCTCGCGGGCTGCTTCGTGCTGGGGGTCGAAACCCATATCGCCAAGACCGATGCGGCGCTGCTCGGCGCCATCGTGGTGGCGATGGGGCTGATGGGGCGCGCCTATGTCGCGCCCAGCGGATTTGGCGCGGGGGCGGCCGCCACTTTCTGGCTGGTGCTCGGGGCCTCGGTACTGTTGAAGGGGCCGATCGGGCCGCTGGTGCCGCTGCTGGCCGGCATCACCCTGTTCGCCGCCGACCGCGGCTGGAAGACCGGCGCGCCCTGGCTGCGCGCGCTGCGCCCGGGCTGGGGCGTGCCGCTGATGGTGCTGGCCGCCGCCCCCTGGTTCATCGCCGTCACCATCGCCACCGAGGGCCGCTTCCTGACCGAGGCGCTGGGCGGCGACATGCTCAGCAAGGTGGGCGGGGCCGATGAGAACCATTGGGGCCCGCCGGGCTACTACCTGCTGAGCTTCGGCATCGCCGCCTTCCCCGCCGCCTTCCTGGTGCTGCGCGCCGCGCCCGGCGCCTGGGCGGACCGCCTGCGACCCGGCACGCGCTTCCTGCTCGCCTGGGCCGTGCCGGTCTGGCTGATGTTCGAGGCGGTGACCACCAAGCTGCCGCATTACGCCATGCCGGCCTATCCGGCGCTGATGCTGCTGGCCGCCGCCTGGGCGTTGGACCCGCTGCGCCAGGCGCCGCCGCGCTGGCTCGCCTGGCTGTCCAGCTTCGGCGCGGTGCTGGCCGCCGCCGGGCTCGGCATCGCCTGCGCGGTGCTGCCGGTGCTGGCGGATGGGCGGGTGGATATGCTGGCGCTGCTCGGCCTGCCGGCGGCGGGCCTCTTCGCCTGGGGCCTGCTGCGCATGCTGCGGGAAGGCGCGCCGGCCCGCGCCGCGCTGCTCGCCGTGCTGCTGGCCGTGCCCTTGCAGGCCGTGGCGCTGGGCGCCGTGCTGCCGCGGCTGGAGGCGCCCTGGATCTCGCCGCGCCTCGCCGCGCTGGTGCGGACCGCCTCGCCCGGCCTGCCGGATGCGCGCTTCGGCGTGGTCGGCTACCACGAACCCTCCCTGCTCTTCGCGCTGGGCGGCGACATCCGGCTGCTGCGCGACGGCACCGCGGCGGCGGATTTCCTCGCCGGCGAACCCGGACGCCTCGTGGCCGTTGCGGACCGGCAGGAAGCCCCCTTCCGCGCCGAGGCCGCCACCCGCGGGCTGGCCCTGCGCGAGCATGGGACCGTCTCCGGCTTCAATTATTCCCGCGGCCGCAGGGTCGCGATCACGCTGTACGGGATGGACCGATGATCGAATGGGTGACGGGCGTGGTCGCCGCTGGCGGCTGGCCGGGCGTGCTGGCCTTGATGTTCCTGGAGAATCTGTTCCCGCCCATCCCGTCGGAGGTCATCATGCCGCTGGCCGGCTTTGTGGCTGCGCGCGGGCAGATGTCCCTGATTTTGGCGCTGATCGCCGGCGTGGTGGGCACGCTGCTGGGCAATGTCTTCTGGTATGAGCTGTCCCGCGCCATCGGCGCCGACCGCATCCGTCCGCTGGTTGGCCGCTACGGCCGCTGGTTCGCGGTCGGAGAGGAGGATCTGCGCAAGGCGGAAGCGACCCTCGAAAAATACGGCCCCTTCGCTTTGTCCTTCGGCCGGCTGCTGCCGGGCATCCGCACCGTCATTTCCATCCCCGCCGGGCTCATCCGCATTCCGCGGCCCGTCTTCTACCTGTGGACCGCGCTGGGCAGCGGCGTCTGGATCACCTTCCTGACGCTGGCCGGCTATTTCATGGAAGACCGCTACGACCAGATCGAGGGCTGGCTGGAACCGCTGGCCTATGTCGTCGTCGGCGGCTTCATCGCGACCTACCTCTGGCACATCTGGTCGACGCGGCTGCGCAAGCGCTGAGCGGGCGGAGGGCCCATCGGCCGCCTGGGGGCGGCCGGGGCGGCGGCTCCGCCAGCAAGGCGATGGCGACGCCGAATTGCACCGCGCCAAAGGTCAGGCCGAGAAATCCCCAGAGCAGCACCGCCGGCCACCAATGCCCGGTCGCGCGCAGCAGCAGCATCCGCGCATCGCCCGGGTCGGCCGCCAGCAAAGCCAGCACGGCCAAAGCCGCGATGCCAAATCCCGTCAGCATCTGAACCAGCAGAAATCGGAACAGCCCAGGCAAGCCTTGCCATCGTCGCATGGCGGGCGCCTCCATAGGGTCAGCCCCGCCAACGCCGCGCACCGGCCGCTGGTTCAGCACGCCAATGAAAAGGGCCAGGGAGTTGCCTCCCTGGCCCTTTCACAGGCGCGATGTCGCGAAGATCAGCGGCGCAGGCCGAGGCGCCCGATCAGGGTCTCGTAGCGCTTCTGGTCCTTGCGCTTCACATAGTCCAGCAGGCCGCGGCGCTGGCCAACCAGCACCAGCAGGCCACGCCGGCTGTGGAAATCCTTCGGATGGGCCTTCAGGTGTTCCGTCAGCATGGTGACGCGGGCGGAGATCAGGGCGACCTGAACCTCCGGGCTGCCCGTGTCGCCCGGCTTCGTGGCGAATTCCTTGATGATCGCGGCGCGTGCCGCGTTGTCCGTCGCCGCGATGATCTTGGGCGCGGGCTTGGCGGCCGGCGCGGCGGCGGGCTCGGTGGTCTCAGTCGTCGTCGACATCATCTATCCTCCGGATCGGGGTTAAGCCACGTCTGCGGTCAGTTGCCCGGAATCGAGCTGGATCAGCCTTTCGGGCTGCATCCAACCATTCTCCAGCCGGCACAGGCCGAGCAGACGCTCCCCCGCCATCGCGCGCAGCAGGCCCCCTTCGGGATCGGCATTGCGGGGAACGCGCCCCATGAGGTCCACCAGGCTGATCGCCTGGCCCTGATGAAGGCGTGCGGCCTCCTCCGCCGTGACGGCCAGTGCCGGGATGTCGGCCAGCGCGGTCGTCACCGGAAGCAGGAGGTCCGGGGAAGGGGGAGGCGTATCGCCGGTTACGAGCAGAGAGTCCAGGGGAATCGCATGTTCCTCCCGGAAAGGACCGACCCGCAGGCGACGAAGCGCCGTGATATGGCCGACCGAGCCCACCGCGCGGGCCACGTCCCGCGCCAGGCTGCGCATATAGACGCCCTTGCCGGATTCCACGTGGAAGATGGCGGTGTCCGCATCCGGGCGGCTGATCAGGTCGAAGCGGTCGATCCGCGCCGGGCGGGCCGCGATCTCGAAGACCTGGCCTTCGCGCGCCAGGTCATAGGCGCGCTCCCCGCCGATCTTGATGGCGGAATAGGCCGGGGGCACCTGCATGATGTCGCCGCGGAAGGCGGGCAGCACGGCCTCGATCTCGGCATCGGTCGGGCGGACGTCGCTGGTGGCCACGACCTGGCCATCGGCATCGTCGGTGTCCCGCGCCTCGCCGAATTTCAGCGTGAAGTGGTAGGTCTTGGTGCCGTCCATCACATAGGGAACGGTCTTGGTCGCGGCGCCGAAGGCCACCGGCAGCAGGCCGGTCGCCAGCGGGTCCAGCGTGCCGCCATGCCCCGCCTTCTGGGCGTCAAAGGCGCGCTTCACCTTGTTCACCACATCGGTGGAGCCGATGCCGGAGGGCTTGTCGACGATCAGCCATCCATCCAGTTCGCGGCCCTTGGGCTTCTTGGAACGATGGCGGTGGCGGTTGGGCTGGTTCACGGTTCTTCGGCGTCCTGAGGGGGTGAGGCCGGCTTGCCGAGGTCCTGCTGGACCACCGGCTGCTGCATCACCTTGCTGATATGCATGGCGTAGTCGAGCGCGGTATCGGCCTGGAAATGCAGTTCCGGCGCCGTGCGCAGCCGGACGGCCTTGGCCACCTGGCTGCGCAGGAAGGGCTGGATGCGCTTGAGCCCGGCGAGCTGCGCAGGCGACAGGTCGCGGCCCAGCCCGCTGACGAAGGCGGTCATGTGCTGGAGGTCGGGGGAGGCGCGAACCTCCGTCACCGTCACCTTCAGCTCGAACAGGTCGGGGTCGCGAAACTCCTCCCGCGCGAAGATGGCAGACAACGCGTGCCGGATTTCTTCCGCCACGCGCAGCTGGCGCTGGCTCGGCCCCTCCGCGCCGCCCTTGCGGGCGGGCTTCGTGGCGCGAGTCATCGCGGATTTGGTCTCGCGCCGCGGGGCATCCGCGGCTTCGCGGGTCTTGCGGGCCATGTCGGGCAGTTCCTTAACGAGAAAGGGGCGCGGCCTGTCGGCCGCGCCCCCCATCTGCGGCCAGTGGAGCGTCAGAGCGTGCCGGCGACCGTCTCGGTCTCGTAGCACTCGATCTGGTCGCCGACGCGGATGTCGTTGTAGTTCACGAAGGACATGCCGCATTCGTAGCCGTTGGTCACTTCCTTCACGTCGTCCTTGAAGCGACGCAGTGTCGAAAGCTCGCCCTGGTGGATGACGGTGCCGTCGCGCAGCAGGCGCACGCCACAGCCACGCTTCACGACACCCTCGGTCACGCGGCAACCGGCCACATTGCCGATGCGCTTGACCTCGAACACCTGAAGGATCTGGGCGTAGCCCAGGAACTTCTCCCGCTGCACCGGCGCCAGCTTGCCGCGCACCAGGTCCTCGATGTCGTCCGCCACCTCATAGATGATGGAGTAGTAGCGGATCTCCACGCCGTCTCGCGTCGCCAGGTCGCGTGCCTGGGTCGTGGCGCGGACGTTGAAGGCGACGATGACGGCGTTGGACGCCTTGGCGAGCTGGATGTCGCTTTCGGTGATCTGGCCGACCGCCGAATGCAGCATGCGCACCCGCACTTCGTCGTTGCCGAGCTTGCCGAGCGTGACGGAAATCGCTTCCGCCGAGCCCTGCACGTCCGCCTTGACGACGACGGCCACTTCCTTCTGCGCGCCCGCCTGGATGCGGGCGAGCATGTCGACCAGGCTGCCACGGCCGGCGGAGACCGCCGCCACCTGCTTCTCCCGCAGCTTGCGCTGGCGGAATTCGCTGATCTCGCGGGCCTGCGTCTCGTCCTTCACCGCGACGAAGTTTTCGCCCGCGGTGGGAACGCCGGACAGGCCGAGGACCTCCACCGGCAAGGAAGGCGAGGCCTCCTTCACCTGGCGGCCCTTGTCATCGAGCATGGCGCGAACCTTGCCCCATTCGGCGCCGGCCACGACGATGTCGCCGGTCTTCAGCGTGCCCTTCTGCACCAGCACGGTGGCCACCGGGCCACGCCCGCGGTCCAGCCGGCTTTCAATGACGGTGCCCTCGGCCGCGCGGTTCGGATTGGCCCGCAGGTCGAGGATTTCGGCCTGAAGCGCAATGGCTTCCAGCAGCTTGTCGAGGTTGAGCTTCTTGGTCGCCGAGACCTCGATCTCCTGCGTCTCGCCGCCCAGGCTTTCGACCACGATCTCGTGCTGCAGCAGTTCCTGCTTCACGCGCTCCGGCCGCACGCCTTCCTTGTCGATCTTGTTGATCGCCACGATGATCGGCACATTCGCCGCCTTCGCATGGCTGATCGCCTCGATCGTCTGCGGCATGACGCCGTCATCGGCCGCCACCACCAGCACCACCATATCCGTCACGCTGGCGCCACGGGCGCGCATGGCAGTGAAGGCGGAGTGGCCAGGCGTGTCGATGAAGGTGACCTTCTGCCCATCGGGCAGCGTCACCTGATAGGCGCCGATATGCTGGGTGATGCCACCGGCTTCCCGCGCCGCCACATCGGCCTTGCGCAGGGCATCCAGCAGGCTGGTCTTGCCGTGGTCGACATGGCCCATGATGGTCACGACCGGGGGACGCGGCAGCATGTCGGTGTCGACATCCACCTCGCCTTCCAGGCCGATCTCGACATCGCCTTCCGCCACACGGCGGATGCGGTGGCCGAATTCCTGCACCACCAGCTCCGCCGTATCGGCGTCGATGGACTGGGTCAGGGTGGCCATGACGCCCATGCGGAACAGGGCCTTCACCACCTCGCCGCCACGGGCGGCCATGCGGTTCGCCAGTTCCTGCACGGTGATGGCTTCCGGCACCACCACGTCGCGCACCACACGCTCCGCGCCGCTGCGCAGGCGCGCCAGCTCCTGCTGGCGACGCTCCCGCTCACGGGCCCGGCGGACGGAGGCGATGGAGCGCGTGCGCTCATCCTCGCCCTCGATCGCCGCGGAGACGTCGATGCGGCCGTCGCGGCGACGATCGCCACCCGGCACCAGGGACTTCTTGACCGCCGGCAAAGCCGGCTTCTTGGCGGCGCCAGCCGGGCCGGGCATGCCCGGGCGGCGGACGACGCCGCGCGGCGCCTCCTCATCCTCGGCGGAAGGCGTGCGAGCCTTCAGCGTCAGCTTGGCGGCAGGCGTGTCGCTGGCCGGCGCGGCGGCCGGCCTGGCGCTGGCCACGGCACCCGGAGCGCCAGCCGGCGCCCCCTGGGGCGCGGCGGGTGCCGGGGCGGGGCGGCGCGGGGTCAGCGCGGTCGGCACCGGACCGGGACGGCCGGTGCGCAGCGGCGGCGCCATCGGGCGCGGCGGGACCGGCATCGCCGGGCGGCCGGCCGGGCGAGCCGGCTCGGCGGCACGCGATGCCTCCGGACGGCGCTGCGGCACGGGCGCCTCGGCGCGGGCCGGGGTGCCGGCGGGCGCCGGGGCGGCGGCGACCGGCGGCGGCGTGGGCTCGGCGGCCTCGACGGCCGGCGGCTCCTCCACCTCGGGCGGCGGCGCATGACGCGCCTCCTCGGCGGCGCGGCGCGCGGCCTCGGCGGCGGCGGCAGCTGCCTCCTCAGCCTCACGGCGCTCATCCTCCGCGCGGCGCGCGGCTTCCTCAGCGGCAGAGCGCAGCTGCAGCGCCTGGCGCTCACGCTCATCGCGCTGGCGCTGGGCCTCGGCGCGACGCTGTTCCTCCAGCACCCGCTGGCGGGTGGCGAGTTCCGACTGCGTCAGCGGGCGTCCCGCGGCGGCGGGCGGCTTGCCAGCCGGCCCGGCCACCTGCGGCCGCAAGGTCGCGCCACCCGGGCGCGGGGCGCCGGGGCCTGCCACGCCGGGCTTCGCCGGAGCCGGCGCTGCCGCTGGTGTCGGCGCGCGCTTCTTCAGAACCTCGACCTGCACCACCTTGCTGCGGCCATGGCTGAAGGACTGGCGCACGCTGCCAGCATCCACCGTCTTGCCCAGTTCCAGGCGTCCACCCGGCCGGAGGGAAAGCCGGCCCTTGGCCGCATCCTGGTCGTTCTGGTCGCTCATCCGCCGATCCGAACCTGATCTTTCGTCCGTCATGTCCAGCCGCGCATTAAACGCGACACCCTGTGCTGCCGCGCGAACGCGGGTGAAGTCGTAACCGCACCCCGAAACCGTGGAGCACAGCGATCAAAGGACCCTCGGCCAAGGCCGAACATCCATCCCCGGTCGCCGCCGGGGGGCGGTCCGCCTAGGGCGGCGCCGGAGGAACTCCCCTCGCCGGCGCCCTGCCCTTGCTCTCGGCTGCGGCGGCGACGCCCGCGAGCCGTGCGGCTTCCGCCGCGATCGCCAGCGCCAGTTTGCCTGGCGCCACCGCAACATGCACCGCTTGGTCGCGCCCGAACAGCGCCCCAAGCTCCGCGCCGGTCAGCGGCGTGACCGCTGGCACCTGCCGGAGCCCCACCAACCGGGCCCTTTCCGCCGCGCTGCCGTCCGAAGCCTGGACCAGCAGCGCCACGCGCCCCTTCTGCAGCCACTCCAGCGCTGCCTGCCACCCGCTTACCGCCTGACCGGCACGCCGCGCCAGACCGACAAGATCGCGAACCCGCCCATGAAGGCCGGTCTCAATTCGCGCGCGAAGGTCGGGGGGCACGTGCACCGCACCGCGCGCGGCCTTTGCGAAGGCCCCACGGGTTGCGGCACGTTCTAACACATCGGCCCGGGCGCTCAACCACATTCCCCGGCCGGGCAGCCTTGCGCTGAGGTCGGGGACCACTTCCCGCGCCGGCGACAGCACGAAACGCAGCATCACTTCCTTCGGCAACCGTTCCCGCGTCACCATGCAGCGACGCAGGGGGCCGGTTTCCGGCTCCTCCACCGCATCCTCAGCCTCATCCGCGCCATCGAGGGGCGCGGCCGGCAGGGGACGCAGCAGGGTCGCGATGTCGAGCGCGGCCGGCCTGGTCGTCGCCTCAGCTTCGGACGGACTCGTCCGGCCCTGCCTCGGCTTCGCCCGGCTCTCCTTCGGCTTCGTCGGACTGTCCTTCGAGGGACTCCGCCGCGCCTTCGTCGCCTTCGCCTTCAAGCCCTTCTGCGTCGTCAGCCCCTGCTTCCCCATCCTCGGCATCGTCATAGCCATCCTGCGCGGCGGCCATGGCGCCGACCACATCCTCATCGCCGAACCACCCGGCCGACTGCCGCGCGGCGAGGATCACGGCATTCGCCGTATCCTCATCCACCGCATCGCTGCCGAGGATCTCCACCAGCTCATCGCCGGCCAGATCCGCCAGATCCTCAAGCGACTTCACGCCCTTTTCGCCCAGCGCCACCAGCATGGCGGGGGAGAAGCCGCCGACCTCGGCCACCGCATCCTCCACGCCCATCTCGCGGCGCTTGTCGTCCATCTCGCTTTCGCGCTTGTCGAGGAAGGCCTGGGCGCGGCGCTTCAGCTCCGCCGACACATTCTCATCGAAGCCCTCGATCGCCGCGAGTTCCTCGTCATCGACCGTGATGATGTCCTCGATCGAGCCGAAGCCCTCCGTCACCAGCAGGCCGGCGATGACGTCATCGACGTCAAGACCCTCGACGAACAGGCCGCTGCGCTTGCGGAAGTCCTCCTGGCGGCGCTCCGATTCCTCGGCCTCCGTCAGGATGTCCACATCGTAACGCGTGAGCTGAGATGCAAGGCGCACATTCTGACCGCGGCGGCCGATGGCCAGCGAGAGCTGGTCGTCCGGCACCACCACCTCGACCCGCCGGGCGTCGTCGTCCAACACAACCTTGGTGACTTCGGCCGGTGCCAGGGCGTTGACGATGAAGGTGGCCTGGTCGGGCGACCAGGGGATGATGTCGATCTTCTCGCCCTGCAGCTCCTGCACCACCGCCTGAACGCGCGAGCCGCGCATGCCGACGCAGGCGCCGACCGGGTCGATGGAGCTGTCGCGGGAGATCACCGCCATCTTGGCCCGCGACCCCGGGTCACGCGCCACCGCCTTGATCTCGATGATGCCATCATAGATTTCCGGCACTTCCTGCGCGAACAGCTTGGCCAGGAAGCCCGGATGCGTGCGGCTGAGGAAGATCTGCGGCCCGCGAGGTTCCTCGCGCACGTCGTAGATATAGGCGCGGACGCGGTCGCCATTGCGGAACGCCTCGCGCGGGATGGTCTCGTCGCGGCGCAGCAGGGCCTCGGCCTTGCCGAGCTCGACCATCAGGTTCCCATATTCGGTGCGCTTGACGACGCCGTTGATGACCTCGCCGATGCGGTCCTTGTATTCCAGGTACTGCTTGTTGCGCTCCACCTCCCGCACCCGCTGCACGATCACCTGCTTGGCGGTCTGCGCGGCGATGCGGCCGAAATCGATGGGCGGCAGCGGGTCGATGATGAATTCGCCGGTCTTGATGCCCGGCTTGATCTTCTGGGCGATGCGGAGCGAAAGCTGGGTCGCCTCGTTCTCCACCGGCTCGGCGTCCACCACCTCGGTCCAGCGGGACAGCCGCACCTCACCGCTCTTGCGGTCGATGACGGCCCGGATGTCCTTCTCATGGCCGTATTTGGCGCGGCCGGCCTTCTGGATGGCCTGCTCCATCGCCTCGAGCACCTCGTCGCGCTCGATCATCTTCTCGCGGGCGACGGCATCCGCCACCAGCAGCAGTTCCGGGCGCGCGATCGCGACATCCATCGCCATGGCGTCAGTTCCTCTTCGGGGTTGAGCGGCGCCGGCGGGCGGGAGGGGCTTCCTCCTCCACTTCCGGCGCTTCAGCGGAATCATCTACCTCGGAGCCATCGTCCACAGCCGGCGGCTCCAGCGCCGCGCGGCGGGCATCGGCGACGGCGGCCAGCGCCGCGCTGTGTTCGATCAGCGCATCGGTCAGCACCAGCTTGGCGCGGCGGATATTGCCACGCGGCACCACCACCTCCGTGCCATCCTCCAGACGAAGGCGGGCTTCATCGGCATCGGCGCCGAGCACGATGCCCCGCAGCCGCCGGCGATTGTCCTGCGGCACCTGGAGATCGACGCTGGCGAGCTGGCCGGCGTAGCGGTTCCAGTCCTTGGCCCGGGTCAGCGGCCGGTCAATGCCGGCGGAGGACACTTCCAGAGACCATTCGCTGCGGATGGGGTCTTCCACATCCAGCACGGCGCCGACGGCGTGGCTGATGATCTCGCAATCCTCGACCCGGAACGTCGCCTCATCGGCGCGGTCGGCCATGATCTGCACCACCGGCCGTTCCTTGCCGCTGACCTGGACGCGCACCAGCTCATAGCCGAGCTGGCCCAGGGTGGGCAGGATCGCGGTGGCGATGCGGGCCTCGAGGCCCTCGTGATGCGGTTGATCGTTGTCCATTGACCCATCCAACCGTGGGTCCCGCCAACAAAAAAGGCGGCCCTTTTGGGGCCACCCTCCCGGAACCTCGGAAAGCGAACTCGTGCAGCGGATATACGCGCGCCGCCACATCCCTGCAAGAGGGACTTGCCGCCGCCCCGGCATGCCAGCATGGTGCAAGTGAATCGGCACATGGGGTGCAATGGACGCCAAGCAGAAGCGGGTGGCGGTCAGCCTTCTGACTGTCACCGCAGCAGTTCTTCTTTCGCTGCTCGTGGCGTTCGAGTCCAATTCCCTGGTTGTTCGTCTCGATCTGGTTGGCGGATTTCTAGAAATCGTCGCGCTTGCTGTCACCTGGCATGCGCTGGGACGGGCGACACGCCAGGCGAATGACGATTTCAACTATGGTTTCGCAAAATTGGAAAATCTCTGCGGCCTGCTGATCGCCCAGGTGCAGCTCGCCTATCTGCTGATCTTCGCCTGGATGGCGGTGCAGCGCCTGCTCTCGCCGGTGCCGCCGGCCGGCGCCGGGCTCGCCCTGCTGCTCTATGCCTATGGCACGGTGGTGACGGCTGCGATGCTGCTCTGGTCGCGCAGGCTGGCGAAGCGGGCGCCGAGTCCGGTCGCGCTGGCGCTGTACCGCGGCTACCAGGTGAAGGTGCTGGCCAACCTCGCCACCGGCCTGCTGCTGGCGATCGCGGCGCTGGTGCCCGGCGAGGGCTGGGTGCGCTACCTCGACCCGCTCAACGTGCTGCTGCTGTCGGCGGTGCGGCTGCGCGCCATCGCCCTGGTGATGGCCGCCTCCGGCCGCGATCTGCTGGATGCGGCGGCGGAGGAGGAGACCCGGCTCGCGGTCTATGCCTCGCTCGCCCGGCATTTCGACGACTATGACGACCTGGTGCGGCTGGAGAGCCGGCGCAGCCCGCAGACCGTCTTCGTCACCCTGCACCTGGCCTTCGCCGAGGAGCGGCCGCTGGCCGAGGTGTTCCAGACCATCGACCGGCTGAGCCAGGATGTCCGCCAACGGGTGCCGAATGCCGCGGTCGCCGTGGTGCCCCACCCCCTGCGGGTGAATACCGCGGCCTGAGGGCTCAGCGCCGCCGGAACACCCACCAGATCGGCTGCCGCCCGGCGCGCACGGCTTTCGCCTCATACCGCGTGCCGGGCGTGCCCTCGGGCCGGGTAGTGTGGCGCTCGACCAGCTCGAACAGCGGCGTAGGGGCAAAGACCTCCGTCACCCAGGCCTGGTAGGTCGGATCGTCGCTGGCGATGCGCCATTCACCGCCCGGGCGCAGCACGCGGGCCACCAGCGGCAGCATCTCGGGATGCACAAAGCGGCGCTTCGAATGCCGGGACTTCGGCCAGGGGTCGGGGAACATCAGCATCAGCCGATCCAGCGCACCCTCCGGCAGCAGGCCCAGCAGATGCCGCGCATCCTGCGGCCAGAGCTTCAGGCTGGGCGGCAGCGGGCCGGTCGCCTCCTCACCATCCGGCACCAGCCGGGTGAGCAGGGAGCACAGCCCGTTCTCGAAGACCTCGGAGGCGATATAGGCCACATCCGGATGCGCCCGGTGCTGTTCCAGCGCGTGCTCGCCGCCACCAAAACCCACTTCCAGCCACAGCCTGGCGCCCGGCATGCCAAAGGCCGAAAGCGGGTCGGCGGCCTGGTCGGGCAGCAGGCGCAGGCGCGGCAGGGTGGCATCCAGCAGCAATTGCTGGCGCGGCCGCAGCTTATGGCCGCGCTGACGGCCATAAAGCCGGTCCGGCACGCCCTCGGCCAGGGGGGGGCGGTCTGCGGTCATGAGGGGGCCTCAAACGAAAAGGGGCGACGGGCCTGCGCCCGCCGCCCAACAGACAAGGCCGGCCGCGCCAGGGCGCGGACGGGTCAGGCAGGACCGGCCCACGCCGCAGCGCGGGCCGGCCGAAAGTTACCGGTTGAAGGCGCGGCGGATCTCATCCGCCAGGTCCGTCTTCTCCCAGGTGAAGGTGCCCTTCTCCGCATCCGGCGTGCGGCCGAAATGGCCATAGGCGCTGGTCGGCGCGTAGATCGGGCGGTTCAGGTGCAGATGTTCCCGGATCCCGCGCGGGGAGAGGTTCATCAGCCCGTCCATCACCTTGGCCAGCTTCGTCTCGTCCACATCCTTGCCCGTGCCATGCAGGTCGAAATAAACCGACAGCGGCTTGGACACGCCAATGGCGTAGGACACCTGGATGGTGCACTTCTCGGCAATGCCGGAGGCGACGACGTTCTTCGCCACATAGCGCGCCGCATAGGCGGCGGAACGGTCGACCTTGGTCGGGTCCTTGCCGCTGAAGGCGCCGCCGCCATGGGGCGCCGCGCCACCATAGGTGTCGACGATGATCTTGCGCCCGGTCAGGCCGCAGTCACCATCGGGGCCACCGATGACGAAGGTGCCGGTCGGGTTCACATAGAGCTCGTTATCCGGGCACATCCAGCCCTTGGGCAGGCTGCTCTCGATGATCGGGCGGATCATCCGCTTGATCTCGGCCTGGTCGAGGCGTTCCTCGTGCTGGGTCGAGACGACGACGCTGGTGGCACCCACCGGCTTGCCGTCGACATATTTCAGCGTCACCTGGGACTTGGCGTCCGGCAGCAGCCCGGCCACGGCCACGTCACCGGCGCGGCGCATCTCGGCGATGCGGCGCAGGATCAGATGGGCGTAGTACAGCGGCGCCGGCATCAGCTCCGGCGTCTCGGTGCAGGCATAGCCGAACATGATGCCCTGGTCGCCGGCACCCTCATCCTTGTTGCCGGCCGCGTCCACGCCCTGCGCGATATGCGCGGACTGGGCGTGCAGATGGCATTCGATGCTGGCGTTCTGCCAGTGGAAGCCGTCCTGCTCATAGCCGATGTCCCGGATCGCCATGCGCGTCAGGTGCATCAGCAGATCGGGGGTGACGCTGCCGGGGCCGCGCGTCTCGCCAGCCAGGACGACGCGGTTGGTGGTGACCAGCGTCTCGCAGGCCACACGGGCATAGGGGTCAGCCGAGAGGTAGGCGTCGAGAACAGTGTCCGAGATGCGGTCCGCCACCTTGTCGGGGTGGCCTTCGGAGACGCTCTCGGACGTGAAAAGATATTCGCCCTTGTCGCGCATGGCGTGGTTCGGCCTCTTGTCGCGTGAGGGCCGGTTCGCCCCGGCCTGGCTGGTTTGGCCCGGCGGATACCGGGATTTGGCCGTATTGCAGTGCGGTGTGGCGGGGTCAAGGCAGAGCGGGGCCCACCGCCACGCATGCCCGGCTTGCGCGGCCCCCCGCCGGGCGCCTCAGCGCATGCCCAGCACATCCATCATGGAATAGAGCCCGGGCGGCCGGCCGCGCAGCCAGAGCGCCGCCCGCACGGCGCCGGAGGCATAGGCGCGGCGGTCAAAACTGCGGTGGGTGATGGCGATCTGCTCGGTCGCCGCGGCGAAGATCAGCGTGTGCTCACCCACCACCTGGCCGCCGCGCAGCGCGGCGAAGCCGATGGCGCCGGTGGCCCGGGCGCCGGTATGGCCATCTCGCCCACTTTCCATCCCCGCCGCCTCCAGCGTCGTGCCCCGCCCCGCCGCGACCGCCCGCCCCATGGCCATGGCGGTGCCGGAGGGTGCGTCCACCTTCTGGCGGTGATGCATCTCCACGATCTCGGCATCGTAGCTCTCGGCCGGCAGGGCCGCGGCCAGCTTCTCGGCCAGGGCCAGCACCAGATTCACGCCGGGGGCGAAATTGGCGGCGTGCAGGATCGGCACCTGGGCCGCCGCCTCCGCCACCGCGCGTTCCTGCGCCGTGGAGAGGCCGGAGGAGCCGAGCACCAGCGGCGTGCCATGGCGCAGGGCGCATTGCGCATGGGGCACGGCTTCCTCGGCGTGGGTGAAGTCGATCACGACATCGCTGGCGGCGAACAGCGCCTCGGCATCGGGGAACAGGGTGGTGTCTGGCGGGGTCGGGCGCAGGCTGCTCGGCCGGGTTGTCCCACCCACGAGGCCGGCCCCAGCCTGGGCCACCTCCTCCACCAGCAGGCTGCCCATGCGGCCGGCAATGCCGGCAATGCCGATGCGGATCATAACCCCCCCAACGCGATGAAAGACGCGGAAAACCCGGACGCTGCGCGCAGCGTCCGGTTCCGGTCAAGTTTGGGGGGCACTTCTTTGGGGGGGGGCGGGCGGCGGCGCTTATGGGACCTTGGGGGGGTATGGCGCCGCCGCCTGCCTTCGCCGACCGCAGGGGGGGACTTGCAGACGGCTGCGAGAAGAACGAAGCATCCGGCGCCGGGTTCCGGCCTTGCCCGAAAAAAATTCCTGGACTGTGGCCCCAGAGAAACTGTGGCCCCAGAGAAACTGTGGCCCCGAGAACCGGTCCTTCTGGGACCGACAGAGGATCATCGATGCGTCTGGCCTTGGTGATGAGTCACGCCGATCGGCGGATGGTGGGCGCTCGGCGCGAATTGCACTGGCTGGCGGCGCTGCGCCGCCAGGGCGTCGATGCGCGGATGTTCCGCATGCATGACGAGGCCAGGGAGGACGCGCTGCTGGAGCCGGAGGCGGTGCCGGCCTGCTTCCTGCCGGCGGATAATCCCTCCCTGCCGCATATCCATCGCGTCTCGGCCGCGCTGCGGCAGGCGCTGGCGGAATTCCAGCCGGGACTGATCCTGTTCAAGGGGCTGGGCTACCAGGTGATCCCGGACGTGATGGCGGCGCTGGCCCCCTGCCCCTTCGGCTTCATCGTCGGCGGCGCGATCGCTGACCCGATGCTGGCCGAGGCGGCTTTGGTGCTGGCGGAGCATGAGGGCCAGGTCGCCGGCCCCTTCGCCGCCCATGCGGCGGCCGGCCGCTGCCTGCTGCTGCCCAAATATTTCGACCCGGCGCTGGTGGGGGATGGCACGCCCAACCCGGACCCGCGCTTCGCCATCATCAATGTCGGCGTCTTTCACGGCCCGCGGAAGAACCAGGCGGCCCTGCTGCCCCTGGCGCGGCGCCACTGGGTCCTCTGCGTCGGCGGCGGCCCGGACATGGCGGCGTTGCAGGCCCAGGCGCCCTATCGCATGCGCTTCGCCGGCCACCGGCCGCAGGATTATGTCTTCGCCCGGATGCGCGAATCCCGGCTGATGGTACATCCCGCCCTGCATGATGGGCTGCCACGCGCGGTGATCGAGGCCATGGCCTGCGGCCTGCCCGTGGTCGCCTATCGCGACGTCATCCCCGGCGGCATCCGTCATGGCGAGAACGGCCTGCTGGTGACACCGGAGACTCTGGAGGCGGAGGTGGATGCGCTGCTGGCCGATCCGGACCGGCTGGCCGCCATGGGGGCCGCGGCGCGGCGCGACGCCTTTGCCTGTCACGGACCCGCCGCGATCGCCCGCGCGGCCGATGATTTCCTGGCCCTGCTGGACCGGCTCGGCCTGCGCTGAAGGCCCTCCTCCCCAGGGGGGAAGAGGGCTTCAACCGGTTTCAGCCGCGCATCATGCTGGTGGTCTGCTGCACCATGCGGGCCAGCCCGGCCTCCGGCGCCAGGTCGCCGCGCATGACGCCGGTTAGGATTTCCTGCTGCGCGCGGTGGATGCGCGGGCCATTGGCGCCGTAATCCTCCCAGGGCAGGGACTTGTCGGCCTGCATCGCGGCGGCGCGGGCATTGGGGTTCTGCGCATACCAGGGGCCGAGGAACTCCGCGCCCTCGGCCAGCTTGTTGGTCGGCAGGTAGCCGGTCATTTCCACCGCCACCTTCTGCGCCTCCGGCCCCGCGCTGAATTTCACATACTTCCAGGCGGCCTCGCGCTTCGCGGGATCGCGCGCCAGGATCACCGCGGCATTGCCGCCGGTCGGCACGCCGCCATTCGCCGCATCGGTGATGGGGAAGGGCGCCGTGCGCAGCGGGAAGCGGCCGCCGACCAGGCCGGTGATGACGCCGAGACGCGCCGGGCTGTCGAAGATCACGCCGGTGCCGCCCTGGCCGAATTGCTGGCGGTTCTGCTCATCGCCGATCAGCCGCATGCCGGACTCCGCCACGAAACGCCGCGCCAGGGTGATGGCCGCCTGGCCAGCCGCGCCGCCGAAGGCCACGCTGCCATCGGCGTTCAGCATGCGCCCGCCGCCCTGCTGGATCAGCGCCTGCCACAGCCAGTCGCTGTCGAAGGAGTTGATGTAGTAGGACACGCCCATGGCGTCCGGCACCGCCGCCTTGATGCGCGCGCCGAGCGCCACCACGCCCTCCCAGTCCTTCGGGAAGTTCTCGGGGTCCCCACCGGCGCGGCGCAGCAGCTCCGGGTTGTAATAGGCGACGGGAGAGGAGGCGTTGAACGGCATGCCGTATTGCGTGCCGCCGACCTGGCCCAGCGCCAGCATCCGGTCGTTGAAATTCGCCGCCTTCCATTCCGCGCCCTCGGCCGCGATCAGCGGCGCCAGGTCGGCGATCTGGTTGCGCGGCGCCAGGCTGCGCGCCAGCTCCGGCAGGCGGTTGAAGCCCGGGAAGGTCACGTCCGGCAGCTGGTTGGTCAGCGATCCGCGCAGCAGCGCCTGGTGCTGCTCGTCGTAATTCGGCGCCGGCTGGCGGAAGGCGATGCGGATGCCGGGATTGGCGCGGGTAAAGGCCTCCGAGATCGGCGTGAAGAAGCGCGCGAAGGACGGGTTGGCGAAGAGCACGTCCAGCGTCACCTGGGCCTGCGCATGGCCGATGGCGGGGGCGGCGAGCAGCGCGGCGCCGCTGGCGAGAAGGGTTCTGCGGGTCGTCATGTGGGGAATCCTCTCTGTTCTGGGGGCCGCCTCAGCGCGGCCCGGTCATGGTGATGCCGCGCAGGAAGGCGCGGCGCGCGGCGAAGAAGCCGAGGATGAGGGGCGCGGTGGTGATGGCGGCGGCCGCCATCAGCGCCCCGTAATTCCCGCCCGTCTCGGTATCGCGAAAGGCGAGGATCGCCAGCGACGGCACCGACCGCTCGGCGGAGGTGACGACGATCAGCGGCCAGTAGAGGTCGTTCCAATGGGCGACGATGGAGAAGATGGAAAACGCCGCGATCGCCGGCAACGCGGCCGGGGTCGCCAGCCGCCAGACGATCTCGAATTCCCCCATGCCGTCCAGCCGCGCCGCGTCCAGCACCTCCTCCGGATAGCCACGGAAGAACTGCCGGAACAGGAACATCCCGAAGACCGTCAGCGCGAAGGGCGCCATCAGCGCGAAGAAGGTGTCGAGCAGCCCGGCCTGGGCGAGGCCGAGATACAATGGCAGCGCTGGCACCTGGATCGGCACGCAGAGCCCGAACAGCACCAGCCCGAACAGCCATTCCCGCCCGCGGAATTTCAGTTTTGCGAGTGCATAGGCCGAGGGAATCGCGAACAGCAATTGCACCGCCAAAATGCCGCCGCAGACGATCACGCCATTCAGCATGGCCCGCGGCAGGTTGCTGCGCGTCAGCGCCTCCGCATAGTTCTCGAACCCGGCGAAGCGGGAGGGGATCAGGTTGAAGACCGTGCCAAAAACCTCCTCCGGCGGGCGGATGGAGGTCAGCAGCATCCAGAGGAAGGGCGCAGCCATCAGCACCGCACCCGCCAGCAGAACGGCGTGCGACAGCAGCGCCCCCAAAAATCCACGGCGCCTCATGCGTAATGCACCTTGCGGTCGATCACCCGCGCCTGGATGACGGAGAGGATGATGAGGAAGGCGAGCAGCACGATGGTCATCGCCGCCGCGTAGCCGGTGCGGAAATACTGGAAGCCTTCCAGATACAGCACGTAGAGCAGCGTTTCGGTGGCGCCCAGCGGCCCACCCTTGGTCAGCACCGCCACCGTGTCGAAGACCTTGAAGGCGGCGATGGTGCTGGTGATGGTGACGAACATGGTCGTCGGCCCCAGCAGCGGCCAGGTGACGCGCAGGAAGCGATCCGCCCCGCCCCCCGCGCCATCCAGCGCCGCCGCCTCGTACAGGTCGCGCGGAATGGCGGACAGGCCGGCCAGGAACAGCACCATGTTGAAGCCGACCTGTTGCCACAGCCCGATCATCGCCAGCGTGCCCAGCGCGAGGTCCGGATCGTTCAGAAGATCGACGCCCGCCAGCCCCAATGCGGAAAAAATCGCGCTGACAGGGCCGAGCGAGGGATGCAGCATGAACTGCCAGACGGTCGCCATGGCCACGAGGGTGGAGGTGACGGGCAGGAAGTAGATCACCTCATAGAAGCTGCGCGTCCTGATCCGCGCATGCACCAGCAGCGCGACGCCGAGCCCGCCGAACACCGCGCCCGGCAGCACGAAGCCGACATAGAGAAAGGTGTTGCGCAGAGCGCGTTGGAAGACCTCGTCGCTGAACAGCGCGGCGTAATGGCCGAGACCGATGAAATTCACCGCCATGGCGCCGAGGCGATAATCGGTGACGGACAGGGCCAGCAGCACCAGGAGCGGCCCGATCAGCAGCGCCAGCATCAGCGCGAAGGCGGGGGCGGCGAAGGCGGTGCCCGCCAGGGATTTGGCGTTCATGCCGGCACCATCGTGCCCAGACGGGCCTCGATGCGCCGGCCATCGGCGCCGAACAGATGCAGGCGGGCCGGGTCGACCGCGAAGGCGAAGCGTTCCGGCACCCGCTCCGTCGCCGGCACCCGCGCGGTCAGCGCGACACCGGCGGGGGTTTCTGCGTGGAGCAGCCATTCCGCGCCGAGATTCTCGGCCCGGCGCAGCCGCACGGCCAGGGTGCCGGGCGCACCCTCCGGCGCCAGCGCCAGGGATTCCGCGCGGATGCCAATCGTCACGGGGCCCGGCGGCACCGTCGCATCGGCATGCAGCACCAGGCCCTCGGCCTCCAGCACCCCGAGCGCCCGCGCCGTGGCTGGCAACAGGTTGATCGGCGGGCTGCCGATGAAGCGCGCCACGGCGATGCTGGCCGGGGTGTCGTAAAGCTGCGCGGGTGTCCCGAGTTGAAGCACCCGCCCGGCCTCCATCAGCGCCACGCGGTCGGACATGGTCATCGCCTCGACCTGGTCATGCGTGACATAGACGAAGGTGGCACCCAGCCGCTGGTGCAGTTCCGCCAGCTCCGTCCGCATCTGCACCCGCAGCCGGGCATCAAGGTTCGACAGCGGCTCATCCATCAAAAAGGCGGCGGGGTTGCGCACCATGGCGCGGCCCAATGCCACGCGCTGGCGCTGGCCGCCGGAAAGCTGCGCCGGCTTGCGGTCCAGCAGCTTCAGGATGTCGAGCTGACGCGCCACCACCTCCACCTCCGCCATGATCTGCCGCCGGATGCGCGGGCGGCGGGGCGAGAGAAGGCGCAGCAGCGGCAGGCGTTCCGCCAGCGACAGGCGCCGCATTTCCAGCGGCGTGGCGATGTTTCCGGCCACCGTCATATGCGGGTAGAGCGCGTAGGACTGGAACACCATGGCGACGTCGCGCGCGGCCGGCGGCAGCGCATCCACCACCCGGCCTCCGATCGCGACCTCCCCGCCATCCTGCGGCTCGAAGCCGGCGATGGTGCGCAGCAGGGTGGATTTGCCGCAGCCGGAGGGGCCGACCAGCGTCAGGAACTCGCCCGGCGCGATGTCCAGCGAGACGCCATCCAGCACCGTCGCCGCGCCATAGCGCTTGGTGATGCCGCGCAGGGTGATGCCGGCAGGGGGGCGGCGTTCAATGGGCACGGGGCATCCTTTGCTGCGGCGCGTTTACGAAAACTTCCATGATCTTGGCGAATGATCGTTTCATGACATCCGCAGCAGATGCAGAGCGACACGGTGCAGCGCCGCCTCCGGCGTCGGGCAGCGGACGACGCCGGGGACCTCCGGCGCCGGCGGCAGGGCCAGCACCAGGCGGTTGAACTGCATCGCCAGGGCCATTTCGGAAATTGTGCCGTAGGCGCCGCCGACGGCGATCAGCGCGACGGCCGCGCGGGCCAGGATGGCGTTGCGGGCCGGGCCGATGCCGGTGGCCAGCGGGACCATCACGTGGTTATTCGCGGCGGGCCATTCCTCATCCGGCAACAGGCCGATGGTCAGTCCGCCTTCCCGCTGCGCGCCGCGGCAGGCGGCCTCCATCGCGCCATTCTTGCCGCCGCAGAGCAGCACCAGGCCGCAACGGGCCAGGCCGGCGCCGACTGCTTCGGCCAGGCGCAACTCCTCCGCCCCCGCCTCCCGCGGCCCGATCACCGCCACCGGCACGCCGCGCAGTTTCCGGGCGGCGGACAGCGCCGCCAAGGCAGCCTCCGGCGTTACCTCCACCCCGCCCGGGCGCGGCGGCGCCTCGGCCCATTCCAGCCGCCAGGGGTCGAAGACCCGCGCGTCGCGATGCAGGGTGACATCGCCCGCCTGTTCGTGCAGTCGAAGGCTCATTGGTCGTCTCTCCCAGCCGGATGGCAGCACCGGAACTTGCCCCGACGCAAGCACAGAATGTAAGAAACCTTCCATGGACCTGCCGCCCGAGCAAGACACCGCGCCCAACCCCCGCCAGCAGGCGATCCTGCGCCTGGTCGCGGAGCAGGGTTTTGCGACCATCGAGGCGCTGGCCCGGCGCTTCGGCATCTCCGCGCAGACAGCGCGGCGGGACATCATCCACCTGTCCCAGGCGGGGCTGTTGCAGCGCTTCCATGGCGGTGCCGGGCCGGTGGGCGCGGTGCGGCTAGGCTACGCGGAAAAGCGGGAACGCGACCCGGCGGCGAAATCCCGCATCGGCGCCGCACTGGCCGCGCATCTGCCGCCGCGCCAGTCCATCTTCCTCGATGTCGGGACCACGGTCGAAGCCGCGGCCGTGGCGCTGGCGGCGCGGGGTGGCGACCGGGTCTTCACCAATTCCATGGTCGCGGCACTGGCCTTCGCCCGCGCCGAACATCCGGCGGTGCATGTGCTGCCCGGGCGTCTGGGCGGTGGTGACGGGTCGCTGGTGGGGGCGGAAACGGCGGGCGCGCTGGCCGCGCTGTCGCTGGATGTGGCGGTGCTCGCCTGTTCGGGCTTCGACGCCGCCGGCAGCCCGATGGATTTCGACCCGGAGAAGGTGGCCATCAAGCGCGCCGCCATGGCCGCCGCCCGGCGCACGGTGCTGCTGTGCCATGCGGAGAAGTTCGCCCGCGACGCGCTGATCCGCATCGCCCCGGCCCGGGATTTCGGCACCCTCGTCACCGATGCGCCGCCGCCGTCGAAGCTAGGCCGGGCGTTGGAACAGGCGGGCGTCACGATCCTGCTGGCATGAAGCTCAGCCGGCGCTGATCCCCGCCTCCCGCACCACCTGGCCCCACATCGCAATCTCCGCCCGCAGCAGGGCGGCCAGCACTTCCGGCGTGGAGGATTCGGCGTCGCCGCCGGCGCGGGCCAACTGCTCCCGCGTCGCCGGGTCGGCCAGGGCCTGGCTGGTGGCGGCGGACAGCCGCGCGATGATCGGCGCGGGCGTGCCCGCCGGGGCGAAGACCGCGCCCCAGGTGCCGGTGGCGTAGTTGGCCACCCCGGCCTCCTGCATCGTCGGCACCTCCGGCAGCAGCGGGTGGCGCCGGGCGCCGCAAAGCGCCAGCACCCGCACCCGCCCGTTGCGAATCAGCGGCACGCAGGAGGGCAGGCTGTCGAACATGGCGTCGATCGTGCCGGCGAGCAGATCATTGGTGGCCGGGGCGGAACCGCGATAGGGCACATGCGCCAGCTTCACCCCGGCGCGCAGATTGAACAGCTCCCCGGCCAGGTGCAGCGTGCTGCCGGTGCCGCCGGAGCCCCAGTCCAGTTCCTCCCGCCGCGCCAGGGCGATGAACTCTGCCAGATTGGCCACCGGCAGGTCCGGCCGCACCACCAGCGCCTGTTCGATGCGGAAGGCCAGGCTGACCGGCGCCAGGTCGCGCGACGGATCGAAGGGCAGGTCGCGGAACAGATGGCGGTTCACCGCGACCGGACCATTGGAGGACAAGACCAGCGTATGGCCATCCGCCGGGGAGCGGACCACATGCTCGAGGCCGAAATTGCCGCCCGCCCCGCCGCGATTGTCCACCACCATGGGCTGGCCCAGCAGCTGCGCCATCTTCGCTGCATAGATGCGGGCCACCACATCGGTGCCGCCGCCGGCCGGAAACGGCACCACCAGCCGCACCGCGCGCTGCGGCCAGGGCGCCTGAGCCACAGCGGGGGCGGCGAGCAGCCCCGCCCCGGCGGCCAGCAACAGGGGGCGCCGCCCCAGGCCCGTCAGGCGAGGCGCGAGGCGTGACCGGGCAGCAGCAGCAGCCATGAGCCGCGATCCTTTGGCATATCTTCAACAATCTTGCACCGCAGCACAGATTGCGTGAAGACGCCTCAGGGCAATTCCACCAGGGCGTGTGGCAGCCCGCCACCCGCCAGGGTTTCCGCACCTTCCGCCGTGATCAGCAGCATGTCCTCGACGATGAAGCCGCCGAGGCCGTCCAGGTACCAGGGCAGCTCGAAGGCCATCACCATCCCTGGCTCCAGCACCACGTCGCTGTCGGCGGCGGTATAGGGGAACTCCTCGGACCAGATGGAAGCGCCGAGGCCATGGCCGAAATGGCCCCGCGCATAGCTGGGAAAGCCCGCATCCCGCATCGCGCCGAGGCAGGCGGCGTGGATGTCGCGCAGCGCCACGCCGGGGCGGAACATCGCCCGGCCGATGTCAAAAGCCTGGCGCAGCGCGGCGTGGAGCTGCCGCGCCTGGGGGGCGGGCGCGCCGCAGGTGAAGGTGCGGGCGAGGTCGGCGGAATAGCCGCCGACCACGGCGCCGACATCCACCTTCACCACATCGCCAGGCGCGATGCCGCCCGGGCTGGACCAGGGGGAGGCGCCGAAGCCGATATATTCCCAGGCGGTCACCGAAGGCGTGCCGCGCTGCTGCGCCACGCGCCGGACCAGGTCGAGAAAGCGCTGCCCCAGCGCCTCCCGCGTCGCGCCCTGGCGGATCTCGGGCAGCAGGCTGAGCAGGGCGGCCTCGGTGATCAGCCCGGCCTCCCGCAGCAGCGCGATTTCGGCCGGCGACTTATGGGCGCGCAGTCGTTCCACCATCAGGGAGGCATCGGCGATGCCGGCGGGCGCGATCGCCGCTTCCAGCGCCGGCATATCCGCGGCCGGAACCGCGGAGAGTTCCACGCCGAGCCGGGCCTTCAAAAGGCCCTGCTCGGTGAGAAGGGCGCGCAAAGCGGCCAGCGCCGCCGCGCGGTCGAAGGTGGCGGGGCGGGCGAAGCCAGGTGGCCGGGCAGCCGTGGCGCGCGCCACCAGGGTCGCGGCATCGGCCTCGAAGGGCAGGAAAGGGCGCAGATCGCCGGTTTCGGGCCAGGTCACGTGGCGGTGCAACGGCGCGCAGCCCGCCGCTTCCGCCGCCCCGGCAAAAAGGTCGCTCACCACCACGCCCACCGGGCGGGCAGGATCGGCCGGCACCACGGCGATCGCCGCCCCCAGCCGCCGCCAATTCGCCGCCACGCCGGCCGGCGCGCCGCTGGCCCAGCGAAAGCTTTCGGGCGCCGCCAGAACCAGCGCGTCCAGCCCCGCCGCCCGCATCAGCCGCGCCGCGCGCGTCCGGTCGATATATCCTGCCATGGTTACATAGGGTTGCCCCCGGCCGGCGATTGTCAATGTCGGCCTCCGCCTCCTATCGTCCGGCACGATGAGGGTGGGAGTGGGGACAATGCGGAACTGGATGCTGGGCGCGATGGCGGCCCTGTTCGGCCTGACCGGCGCGGCCGAGGCGCAGAATGTGGAATGGCGCTTCCACAACAGCTATGCGCCGACGCGCATCGAAAGCCAGCATGTACGCGACCTCGCCGCCGATCTGCGCACGCGCACGAACGGCCGCTTCACCCTCAATGTCTTCGAGGGCAATGCGATGAACCTGCGCGATGCCGACATGCTGCGCACCATGCAGGGCGCGACGCCGGAGATGAGCTTCATCTGGCCGCCCTTCCTGGGCCGTGACGATGCGGCGATGTCCTCCATCCTGGTCTTCGGCCTGATCCGCAACGCGCAGGAGCTGAACCGCGTGATGCCGGCCTTGCAGGAGAGCCTGAACCAGGGCATCCGCCGCTGGAACATCGAGCCCGTGGGCTACATGCAGCTCGGCCTGCTGGATGCCGCGCTGTTCTGCCGCAGCCCGATCCGCACGCTGGAGGAATTGAAGCGCGTGAAGCTGCGCGTCGGATCGCGGGAGCAGGTCGAGACCTTCCGCGCGCTCGGCGTGGCGGCGCAGATCGTGCCGCAGCAGGAGCTGTATGCGGCGATGCAGACCGGTGTCGTGGATTGCGCGCTGTACCCGCCGCGCATCGTCCATACCATCAGCCTGCAGGAAGTGGCGAAGCATGCCACCAGCACCGGCTTCGCCTTCCCGCCCACGCCCTATATCGTGCTGGCCAACCAGGCGCGCTTTCGCGCGCTGTCGGCGGAAAACCGCGCGGCGCTTCAGGCCACGGTCGGCGCGATGGAACAGCGCAGCGCGCGGTTCGAGCAGGATGCGGCGGATGACGAAGCCTCCCGCGAACGCCTGCGCGGCCAGGGCGTGACCTTCCATCCGACGCTGACGGAGACGGAACAGCAAGCGATCCGCAGCGCCGCCATGGCGACCTGGGACACGCTGATGCGGGAGGCTGGCGGCCAGGGTCCCGCCTGGCGCAGCCGCATCCAGGCCGCGCTCGGCGCCAACTGAGTTGGAGATCATCGACCGCGCCTTGCTCGGCATCTCCCGCGCGCTGCTGGCCGTCTCGGCGGCGGCCTGCGCGGGGATTCTGGGGCTGGTCGTGGCGGCGGTGGTGATGCGCTACGCCGTCGCCGCGCCCTTCTGGTTCACCGAGGAGCTGGCGGGGCTGCTGCTTTCCGCGCTGGCCTTTTTGGCACTGCCCTTCGCCATGGCGGGCAACGCCAATATCCGCGTGACCCTGCTGACCGAGCGGCTGCCGCCGCTTGGCCGGCGCATCGCCTGGGTGATCGGCCAGCTCATCATGGTGGCTTTCTGCGCGGTCTTCGCCTGGGAGAGTTATGGGCTGGCCGAATTCACCTGGCGGCTGTCGCTGATGAGCGAACAGGCGCGGCTGCCGCTGGGCCCCTGGGTGGCGGTGGCGCCGGCCGGCTTCGCCTTCACCGGCCTGGTCGCGGCCTGGGTCGGGCTGCGGCCGCCGCCCGTGGAAAAGGCGCAACATCTGTGATCTGGACTTTCCTGCTCGGCATGGTCACGGCGACCGTGCTGTCCGGCGCCGTGATCGGCGCGGCGCTGGGGCTGACCGGCTTCGCCATTCTCCATTTCTTCGCCGGCGGATCGACGCGCATCGGCGTGCAGACCGTCTGGAACACGCTGAACGAATTCACGCTGACGGCGATTCCGCTGTTTATCCTGCTCGGCGAATTGCTGGTGGCCTCGGGCCTGGCGCGCGGCGTCTATCGTGCCCTGGCGCCGATCTTTGCGCGGCTGCCGGGCGGGCTGCTGCACACGAATATCGCGGTCTGCACGGTGTTCGGCGCGGTGTCCGGCAGTTCGATGTCCGTCGCCGCGGCGGTGGGGTCCGTCGCCTATCCGGAGCTGAAATCGCGCGGCTATGACCGGGCGCAGACGGTGGGCACCTTGGCGGCCGGTGGCACGCTGGGGCTGCTGATCCCGCCCTCGCTGTCCCTGCTGATCTATGGCGCGCTGACCGATACCTCCATCGGGCGGCTGTTCCTGGCGGGCGTGCTGCCCGGGCTGATGATGGCGGCGCTGTTCATGGCCTGGATCCTGGTGGCCGCCTTGCGCAACCCGGCTATCGCACCGGCGGAGAAGCGCGTGGCGCTCGGCGAGGCGCTGCGGGGCTTGGTCGGCGTGCTGCCGCTGATCGGGCTGATCGTCGCCGTGCTCGGCAGCCTGTTCGCAGGCCTAGCCACGCCGACCGAGGCGGCGGGCGTCGGCGTCGCCGCCGCGCTGCTGCTCGGCTTCACCCTGGGCGAGCTGAGCTGGCGCGGCTGCATCGCCTCGCTGGTCGGCACGGTGCGCACCTTCGCCGTCATCGCCATGGTCTTCATCGGCGCGCTGGTGCTGGCGCAGGCGATCAGCCTTTTGGGTCTGCCGCAGCAATTGCTGGCGAGCGTCGCCGAATGGGGCCTCTCGCGCTGGGTGCTGCTGCTGGTCGTCGTCGCGGTCTATCTGCTGCTCGGCATGTTCTTCGATGGGCTGTCGATGATGATCATGACCCTGCCGCTGGTTTTTCCCCTGCTGACCGGCGTGGGGTTCGACGCCGTCTGGCTCGGCGTGGTGGTCACGCTGATGATCGAGGTCGGCATGCTGACGCCGCCTGTCGGCATGAATCTTTTTGTGCTCGTCGGCATCACAGGCGGCGAGGTGAAGCTGGGCGAGGCGGCGCTGGCCGCGCTGCCCTATTGGATCGCGCTGCTCGTGGGCGTGGCGCTGCTCTGCCTGTTCCCGGGCATCGCCACCTTTTTGCCTTCCGTCGCCTTCGGCTGACCCTCAGGCATTGCGCTGGGCGAGGCGCAGCCCCGCCACATGGCCCCAGGCCATATAGGGGCCGATGGTGGTGCCGGTGCCGACGCCGCGGGTGCCGAGCGGATTTGCGCTCGACGCGCCCGCGGCGAAGAGCCCGGCGATGACGCTGCCATCCGGCTGCAGCACCTCCGCCTGGTCATTGGTGCGCGGCCCGCCCTTGGTGCCCAAAATGGAGCGGTTGAACGGCATCGCCAGGAACGGCCCTTTCTCAAGCGCCTCCAACCCGCCGCGACGTCGCTTGTCGCCGCTGGCGGCGGCATCGGCGGCGGAAGGACGGCCGAAGTCCGCGTCCTTCTGCGCGGCGCAGGCGGCGTTGTAGCGCGCGACAGTCGCCTCCAGCGCGGCCGGGTCCAGGCCGATCCTTTGGGCCAGCTCCGCAATGCTGCCCGCGCGATGCAGCCAGCTCGCATCATCCTTCGCGGCCCAGCGCGCCGGCGGCAGGCGGTCCAATAGCCGCGCATCGGCGATCACCCAGCAGGGCAGGTGCACCGGCTGCCCGGAAGCATCGCGCGCATCCATCGCCTCGCCGATATTGAAGACCAGCTCATTCACGAAGCGAAGCGCGTGGCGGTTCACCAGGATCGCATTCGGCTCGGTGTGGAAGGGCACGGGGCGCGCCATCAGATGCCCCTCATGCCGCACCGGCACGGCCGGCGTCAGCGTCGCCTGGTCCATATGCGCCAGCGCCGCGCCGGCAGCCTGCGCCATGCGATGGCCATCCCCCTCATTGCCCGGCGGGCTGCCGAGATAGTCCACCTTCCCCGGAAAATGCTGTGCCCGCAGCGCCGCATTCCACTCAAAACCGCCGGTCGCGATGACCACGCCGCGCCTCGCCTGGATGGTTTTGCGTCGGCCGCGCTGTTCCACCACCACGCCCGTCACCGCACCCGTCTCGTCCCGCAGCAGTTCGACCGCGCGGGAGGACAGCACAAACCGCACGCCGGCATCCAGGCAGCCGCGCAGCAGGCCGGTGATCAACGCCGTGCCCTTGCCGCGGCTGTTCACCAGCAGCCGCCAAGCCAACCTCGGCCAGAGTTTTGCCGCCGTGCGATAGGGGTGGTGATAGAGGTCCGTCTCCACCGCCTCGTGATAGGTGAAGATTTCCGGGATGGTCGATCGCCGGATACGAAAGGCGAAGCGCCTCACACGCCACCGGCTGAGCGGTAGCGGCGAGAGCATGCGCCCGCGCGGCTTGGCGCCCGGCAGGGTTCGCAGCGGGTCGCCCTCCGGCGTCAGCCGAAACCGCAGCGGCGAATGCGCCTCGACGAAGCGCAGCATGGCGGGGGAGGCCGTGACCAGCCGCTGCCACAGCGCATCCTCCGTCGCTGCCCAACCTTCCGGTGCGGCGGCGCGGATATAGGCGAGCGCTTCCTCCGGGCTGTCGGCGATGCCGGCAGCTTCGGCATGGTGGTTCGCGGGAATCCAGGTGCCGGCGCCGGACATGGCGCTGGTGCCGCCCAGCTTGTCGGTCTTCTCCACCACCAGCACGCGCAGCCCGGACACGGCGGCGGTCAGCGCCGCCGTCAGCCCGGCGGCACCGCTGCCCAGCACCACCGCATCATAGATGTCGTCCACCCCTACTGCGCCTGGATGCCGCGCGCCCGAACCACCGCGCCCCAGCGCTGATATTCCTGCGGGAACATCTCGGCGAAGGCGGCGCGATCCCGCGTGCCAGGAATGGCACCGAAGCCCACAATACGCTCGCGCAGCGCGGGGCTCGCCATGGCATCGCGCAGAAGCGGCACCAGGCGGTCCACCCCCGCCTCCGGCACCGAGCGAGGCGCGAACAGCGCCTGCCAGCCATCCGCCTCGATTCCGGCAAAACCCTGTTCGGCGAGGCTCGGCACATCCGGCAGCACCGCCAGCCGCGTGGCGCCCGCAATGGCCAGCGCGCGCAGCCGCCCCGCCTGGATCTGCGGCAGCACGGTGGAGAGCGTCAGGAAACCCATCGGCACCGCGCCGTTCAGCAGGTCCGGCATCAGCACGCCCTCCCCGCGATAGACCACCGGCTCGATCCGCACCCCCGCCGCCTCGCCCAAAAGTTCGGCGGTGAGGTGGGAGATGGTGCCATGGCCGCTATTCGCCGCCGCCATCCCGCCCTTGCGCGCCTCCGCCACCACATCCGCCACGCTGCGCAGCGGGGAGGCCGCGGGCACCACCAGCACGAAGGGGGTCGAGGCCACCAGCCCTATCGGCGCGAAATCGCGCACCACGTCATAGGCCAGCGGCTGCGGCTGGAGGTGCGGCACGATGGTCATGCTGACGCTGCCGAAGAGCAGCGTATGCCCGTCATTCGCCTGCGCCGCCGCCTGAGTGCCCAAAATGCCGCCCGCGCCGGCGCGGTTCTCCACCACCACGGGCTGGCCGAGCTGGGGCGCAAAAATCTCGGCCAGCATGCGGGCCAGCGCATCAGCCGGGCCACCGGCGGCGAAGGGCACGATGATGCGGACCGGCCGTGTCGGCCAGCTGTTGGCCTGGGCCGCGGCGCCACCTGCCAGCAGCGCGCCGCCCGCCGCCAGTGCCAGCCGGCGCGTGATCAGCTTCTTGTCCATCATGTCGTTTCCTTTCCCCAACCCTAAACCCGTCACGGCAGATGCGCGCTGGCCTGGCGCAGCGCGTCCTGCAAGGCGGGCACGTCAATCTCGGCCGGCGCGGCATTGCCGCGTGCCGCCATGGCGGCGGCGATTCCGGCCGCCTGACCGATCGCCATGACGATCGGCATCACCCGGATCGCCGCATGCGCCTTGTGGCTGGCCGAGATGCCGCGCCCGGCTACCAGCACATTGTCGAAGCCGCGCGGCAGCAGCGCGCGCAGGGGAATCGCATAGGCGTGGTCGGCCCCGAATCCCTCGAAATGCAGCCCGGCGCCCTTGGCCGGGTGGATGTCCATCGGATAGGCGCCCCAGGCGATGCGGTCGGCGAAGGCCTTCCCTTCGCGCAGCTCCGCCTCCTCCAGCACATGCAGGCCGTGGATGCGGCGACTTTCGCGCACGCCCACCTGCGGCGCGAAGGCCTGGATGCGCCCCGCCGCGCAGCCCGGCACCAGGTCGCGCAGGAAGCCGGCGGCCGCCAACGACTGGCGCCGGCCCTCCACCTCCGCGGCCGAGAGCGCCAGCGGGTCCGTCGCATCGAAGGCGAGGCGGCCGATATTGAACCAGGCGTCGGCGGTGCCCTCGATGCGGCTGGCATGCAGCGCGGCGCGCGCCAGCCTTCCCTCCGCCACGCCCTGCTGCGCCAGCGCGGCGAGGTCCTTGGGCGCAATGGCGTCGAAGGCCGGCAGGTCGATGGGGCCAAATCGGAACATGGCCGTGGCGGGCTGCATCACCTGGCCCGGCTGCAGCGCCAGAAAATCCGCGCCGGCCCGCGCCAGCAGGTCGAGGTCGCCGCTGGCGTCGATGACCAGGCGCGGCGTCACCCTGCACACCCCCGCCTTGGTCAGCAGATCGACCGAGGCGATGGCGCGGCCCTGGCGTTCGGCGCCCAAAATGGCGGTGTGGAACAGCAGCCGCACGCCGGCTTCTGCCGCCATGGCGTCCAGCACCGGCTTCAGCAGTTCCGGGTCGTAGCAGACGCGGTCCATGCGGTGGCCGGTGGACATGGTGAAGTACGAATGGCCGTCGCTGGCGCCGAGCGCCTGAAGCCGCGCCACCACCTCCTCCGCCAGCCCGGCCACCACGCGGCGCCCCGCGGCGGTTTCCCAACCCACGAACTGGCCCACCGCCGCGGCCGTCGCGGCGCCGCCCAAAAAGCCGAAGCGCTCCACCAGCAGCACATCGGCGCCGGCGCGTGCCGCCGCGATCGCCGCCATGGTGCCGGCCATGCCGCCGCCGGCGACCAGGATATCCGCTGAAAGCTCCATGCCGCGTCTTTACGCCGCTTGCCCCGCGGCGTCAGGGGTGGGGCAGGGCGCTAAATCCGTCGCGCCGCATGGACGGCGGCGGCGGAGCCGCTTCCCACCAGCCAGGCCCAACCGCGCAGCAAGGCGCCGGGTGGCGCATCCGCGGCCTCCCGCGCCTCGTCCCGGTGGTGCACTTCCTCGGCCTGGCAATGCGCCAGCATCGCGCGGATGTCGGGGTGGATGGCTTCGGCATCCAGCCGGTCGATCTGCGCCTGGTAGTGGTGATCGACAAAAGTCTCGACCGCATCGATGGTGGCGTAGATGGCGCGGTTGCCGGCCAGCGCGGGCAGCGCCCCGGTCAGCCAGCCCGCCACGCGCCAGATCGGCAGCAGCACGCTGCGCTGGCGCGGCGGCAGCAGCCCTTCCAGCAGGTCGAGATGTCCCTGTTCGGTGGCGCCATGCCGCTGCGCGAAATCCCGGATCTCGGGGTCGCGGGCGAATGCCAGAATGCCGCGATAGATCATCACGGCGCCGGTTTCCCCGGCATGGTCGGACCGCAATTCGCCGAGCAGCCAGTCGGGCAGGTCGGCGTTGAAGGCAGGTGGCGGCATATGGGTCATGACCGTCCGGAAATGGTCCGGACGGCCCCAACCGCAAGCCGCGTCAGACCCGCATCGGCATCAGCACGTACAGCGCTTCCGGCTTCGCACTGTCCGTCACGATGGTCGGCGCGGAACCGTCGGAGAAGCGGAATTCCACCGTATCGGCGATCTGGTCGGTGATATCGTTCAGGTAGCGCGCCTGGAAGCCGATCTCGAGCGGGCCGCTTTCGTAGCTCACCACATCGCCATCCAGCTCCTCCTGCGCCTGGCCCAGCTCGGCGCTGGCGGCAGAGAGCAGCAGGTGGTTGCGGTCGATGGAGAGCTTCACAGGCCGCGACCGCTCGCTGCTGATGCCCGCCACGCGCCCCACGGCCTCCGCGAAATCCTTCTTCTGGACCCGCAGAACCTTGTCGTTGCCGCGTGGAATCACCCGTTCATATTCGGGGAAAGTGCCGTCGATCAGCTTGGAGGTCAGCTGCACCGCGCCCAGGGTGAAGCGGATCTTGGTATCGGACAGGGCGACGGCGATCTCATCCGTCACTTCCTCGGCCAGCTTGCGCAACTCGTTCACCGTCTTGCGCGGCACGATCACGCCCGGCATGCCGGCCGCCCCATCGGGCAGGGATTCCTCGACGCGGGCCAGGCGGTGGCCATCCGTCGCCACGGCGCGCAGCACTTGGGCGCCGCCGCTCTCGGTGGCGTGGATATAGATGCCGTTCAGATAGTAGCGCGTCTCCTCGGTGGAGATCGCGAACTTCGTGCGGTCGATCAGCTCCCGCAGCTGGCCGGCGGGCAGGGAGAAGCGGTGCGGCAGCTTGCCCTCGGTCATGGAGGGGAAATCCTCCACCGGCAGGACCGACAGCTTGGCGTCGAAGCGGCCAGCGCGCAGCGTCATCTGCGCGTCGCCGCCCGGATGGTCCAGCTCCAGCTTCGCGCTGTCCGGCAGCTTGCGCACCAGTTCGAACAGGGTGGCCGCCGGGGCCGTGGTGCGGCCGGCGCGCGCCACGGTCACGCCGGGCACATCCTCCACCACCGCGATCTCCATATCCGTCGCGGTCAGCCGCAGCCCGCCCTCGCGGGCCTCCAGCAGCACATTGGCGAGGATCGGGATCGTATTCCGCCGCTCCACCACGCTCTGCACATGTGCGAGCGCCTTGAGGAGCACCGCCCGGTCCACCGTGAACTTCATGACCTGAATTCCCGAAATCTGGCGGCGACAGGCCGACCCCTACCCGCCCCGCGCGGGGTGCCAGTCTAACAGGCTGGAATCAGGCTTTGAAGGGCCGGACTTCCGCCCATTTTATCGACGGAAGGATGGCGCCCGGACCAGCAGACACAAAATCTGGAACATCGCCTGGGCGCCGATCTGGGCCGTGGCGGTGCCGGCATCGTATTGCGGCGCCACCTCCACCACATCGCCCCCCACCACATCCAGCCCCGCCAGGCCCCGCAGCAGTTGCATCACCTGCAAGGGGGTCAGCCCGCCCACCTCCGGCGTGCCGGTGCCAGATGCGAAGCCGGGGTCCACCGCATCCACGTCGAAGGAGACGTAGATCGGCCCGGTCGCCACCTTCCGGGCCAGCTCCAGCACCGCCGATACGCCCATCTCGGCGAATTCATGCATCTGAATCAGGGTCATGCCGCTGGCGGTCGAAAACTCCCACAGATAGCCGGCGCCACCGCGGATGCCGATCTGGATGGTGCGTTCCGGGTCCAGCACGCCTTCCAGCACAGCCTGGCGGAAGGGGCCGCCATGGTGGAAGCGGCTGCCCTCATATTCGCCGCCGGTATCGGCATGGGCGTCGATATGCACCATCCCCAGCGGCCGCCCCGCCCCCAGGGCCTTGAGGATCGGCAGGCTGATCGAATGGTCGCCGCCCGCCGCCACGGTGCGGATGCCCGCCGCCCGCAGCGCGCCGAAGTGGTTTTCGATGTCGGCATGGCAGGATTCGAGGGAAAAGCGGGAGGCCATGGGCACGTCGCCGATATCCGCCACCCGCGCCTCGCTCAGCGGCGCCATGTGCAAGGCCGGCTCATAGGGGCCGACGCGCTCCACCCCCCGGATCGCGCGCGGGCCGAGCCTCGCGCCGGCCCGGTTGGTCACGCCGAGGTCCATCGGCACGCCGACCAGTCCGATCTCGGGCGGATTGGCAAAAGGGTCGGCCTGGAAGGGGGCGCCACAGAGGGTGGCCAATCCCGCAAAAGGCCAGGCCCGGCGGTCGCCCTGGAACTGGGTCTCGATGATGCGGCGGAACAGCGGGTCCTCGCTCTCCGCCCCCGTGGCGAAACGCGCCTTCAACGCCGCCAGCTTTTGCTCATCCATCCGTTGCCTCCGGGCCTCCAAACGCGAAGCGCCCGGTCAGGGGGGTGACCGGGCGCCAACGCGGATTACTTCCGATCGGAATGGTCGGGCGAGCCGGCAGGGGAACCGGGCCTCGTCCGCCGGCGATAGTCGGCCGGCCCGCGCATCTTAGCGCGTCCCGCCCCCCGCATGCAAAGAACATGCGGCGACACCGGGGCTCAAGCCGCGCGCCGCGCCAAGCTCAAGCCGCGCGCTGCGCTGCGACGACCAGGCGCTTGCCCGCCGCCCAGTCGGCGGTGGCCGCGCCAAAAGCCTCAAAGATCACGCGGGATCGCGCATCCTGTTCCCAGTCATATTCCGGATGCCACTGCACGCCCATGCAGAAGCCCGGCGCATCGGCGGCCCGCACCGCCTCCACCGTGCCATCCGGCGCCCAGGCCTCCGCCACCAGGCGCGGCGCCAGGCGGCAGATGCCCTGGTTGTGCAGGGAGTTTACCGGCACCGCCTCCGGCCGCACGCGCAGCCCGGCGGCGGCCCAGATGCGGGCGAGCTGGCCATCGGCGGCGATGCGCACCGCATGGGCCTTGCCGGTGCGCACACCGGGCAATTGCTGGTCGGACGGGGTGGAATGGTCGATCCGACCCGGCAGGTCCTGGATCCGCTGGTCCAGCGACCCGCCGAGCGCCACATTCAGCTCCTGGAATCCCCGGCAGATCGCCAGCACCGGCAGCCCCGCGGCGATGGCGGCGCGGATCAGTGGCAGGGTGGTGGAATCCCGCTGCGGGTCCTCCGGCGTGCCCTCGGCATGGGCGGGACCGTCATAATAGGTGGGGTGCACGTTGGACCGGCTGCCGGTCAGCATCAGCCCATCCAGCCGCGGCAGGATATCCGGCACCAGCGCCTCCCCGGCCGCGGGCAGCAGCACGGGCACGGCGCCAATCGGCCCCAGCGACACCCGCACATAGCTGTCCGAGGCGGCATGGTTCGGCGTGCCGAACAGGCCAAAGGCTTTTACACAGCAGGAGATACCGACCATCGCGCGCATCTTGGAAATGTCAGTCCCTTATGTGGCGGGATCAAGACGATCTTCGGCGTATTGGTCGCGCGTGGGGCGCATGGCAGCCTCCCCCTGCCGCTTTTGACGGCGCGGATCGCCCAATCGGACAGCGAATTCTTGTTGCCGCTGCCCCGCCCGCCCATGGTTGCTGTTGCGCGCGCCACGCCAGCCCGCACAATGCAACCCTGTGAAGGAGGGCTTGGGCATGTTCGGGCGTCGCGAGGTTCTGGCCGGTTTGGGCATGGCGGGTCTGGCCACCGCATCGGGCGCGCAAGCGCAGGCCGCCTGGCCCGAGCGCCCCCTGCGCTGGATCGTCGGCTATCCGCCCGGCGGGGCATCCGATGCCTTCGCCCGGCTGATCGCCGCGCAGATGACGCCCCGCCTTGGCCAGAATGTGCTGGTGGAGAACCGCCCCGGCGGTGGCGCCGTGCTGGCCAGTGAGATCGTCGCCCGAAGCCCGGCCGATGGCTATACCTGGATGCATGTCGATAACGGCATCCTGGTCTATAATCAGGCGCTCTATTCGCGTCTGCCCTACAATCCGGACCGGGATTTCACCGGCGTCGGCTTCATCGGGCGCTTCCCGCTCTACATCGTTGTGCGGGCGAATGATCCGATCCAGGACTTTGCCGGACTGGTCGCGGCGTCGAAGACCCGCGCGCCGACCTACGGCACGCCGGCCGTCGCCTCCCCGCACCACCTGGCGATGGAACTGGTGAAGCGCCGCACCGGGCTGGCGGCGGAACATGTGCCCTATCGGGGCGGGCCGGCGGCAATGCAGGACCTTCTGGGCGGCAGTGTCGATCTGGTGGTGATCGACACCGCCACCGGCACCCCCTTCATCCGCGATGGCCGCGTCCGCGCGCTGTGTGTGATGAGCGAGGCGCGCAGCGCGCTGTTCCCGCAGGTGCCGACCCTGGTGGAGCTGGGCTTCGCCGACACCACCGCCTATGGCTGGCAGGGCATGAGCGTGCCCGCCGGCACCCCCGCCCCGGTCGTCGCCCGGCTGGCGGAGGAGATGGTGCGGGCCATGACCTCGGATGACATCGCCAAGCGGCTCGCCGACCTCGGCATCGAATACCAGCCCTGGACCCCCGCCCAGTTCACCGCCTTCGTGGAGCGGGAGAATGCGGTGTGGCGGCCGCTGATCCGGGAGCTGGGGATCCGCCTGGACGGCTGACCTCGCCGGCCTCCCTGCCCCGGACGGGGCGGGGAGCCCCGCTTGTCACGTCAGCGGGCGGCGGGACAGCACCAGATCGGCATGGCTCAGCGCGGAGAGGCTGCCCTCCGCCATCGGCCGCAGGCCGTCGACGGTGATCATCTGCACATGCACCAGCCCGAGCCCGCGCAGCCAGGCCTCGAAGGCGGCCGCATCCTCCGTCGTGCCCATCATATGGGGGTCCCATTCGGTCACCATGATGAGGTTCGGGGACCGGCGGATCAGCGCCTCCGCCCCGCGCAGCGCCTGCGGCTCGCTGCCCTCGCAGTCCAGGCGCATCAGACGCGCCTCCGGCAGGTCGTGCAGCACGTCGTCGATGCGCACGCCGCGTGCCTCGAAACGCTCCGGATAGTCCTCCAGGCTGCTCGAACGCGCCACATGGCCGCTGCCGATCTGGGCGGGATGCACGGCGAAGGCGATGCGGCCCGGCTCCGCCAGGGCGGCGGCCTCATGCACCGTGACCCGGTCGCCGAAGCCATTCACCATGACGCTGTCCTTCAACAGCGCGAGCACGCGGGGATTGGCCTCGAAGGAATGCACATGGCCGGTGGCGCCCACCGCCTGGGCCATCGCCAGGGTGTGGTAGCCCATGCTGGCGCCGACCTCGACCACCCGGTCGCCAGGCTTCAGCAGCTGGCGCAGCAGCGCCTCCACCTGGCGCTCCCACTCCCCGGACAGCGCGATATGCGGCGTCATGCCGACATCCCGAACATCCAGGAAGATCTTCAACCCCGACCTCGTCATCGCAACGGCGCGGTTGCCAAGGAAGCAATAGGTGTCGCGACGCATGGGCGCCGGGCGGGATTTGCGGGACAGGAACATACGTCGCAACAAGCTTCGGGCCGCCTTCGGACAGTTTTTGCGACGGTCACCATAGCGGCGCCGGGCGGCCAAGCCAAAGGCCAGCGATCACAACCCGCTGTTAAGCACGATCATGCAATTGTCACGTACACGGCATAGATCGTCGTGAAGACCGCATCGCCAGGACGGCGCACCCGAAACCGGGAGCCCTCGCCATGCCCACAGACAGCTTCGCCACCCCGACATTGCCCTGGTCAGTCCCGTGGGCGTTCCGCGCCCGCCGCCCGTGGCGGGACTTCCTACACAACCTGCGCCGCTGGCTGACCTATCGCCCGGAACGACGCTACCTCGGCGGTGGCCGGCGGCCGCTACGCTAAGCCTGAAGGGGCAGACCGCACGGGGCCTGGGCCTCCTCCTCCTCATCGCCGGTTGAGACGCCCTCGCGCGGCTGGTAGAGCCGTGGGGCGGGATGCGGAGGTTATGATGGCGGAACAGGACAGGCCCATGGTGGATTCGGCCATGGCTGGCTGGGCGGCAACGCTTCGGGCGTCGCTCGCGCCCGCTCAGGCGGTGACTGCCTCGCAGCTTCCGGCGGGGGAAGCGCCCCTGTTGCGGGAGATGCTGATGGCGCCACCGCCCCCCAGCGCGCCGCCTGCCTCCACCCTGGCATCGCTGGCCCCGCCGGCGGCACCCGAGCCACCGGCCCCCACCGGCCTGCTCGCCTTACTCGCCCCCGCGCCGCCGCCCTCCGACCCTATCCAGATCTGGGCCAGCCCTTTGCTGGCCGCGCTGGGCGTCGCCGCCAGCCCCGCCTTGCCGCCGGTCCAGCAACCCGGGACCGCCAAGCCGCCGCTCGGCAAGGTCGCCCCTGCCGCCCCGGTGAGCCCGCCGCCGCCAGCACCGGAACCCGAGCCGGCCGAAACGCCTGCGGCGCCCGTCGAATCACCGATGGCCAGCACGCCGGCCCCGCCGGAGCAGGAAGAGATAACGGCCATCGCCGCCGCCTATCAGGCGGTGCAGGACCGGCCGATGCCGCCCGAGGCCGCGCCGGCAGGCCTGGAATGGCTGGCCCTGGCGCGAAGCCTGGACACGGCGCAGGACCATTGGCGCGCCCTGTTCCTCGGCATCGATGCGCCCGACGTGCCGCTGGCCGGCGCTCTGGCGGCACGGCGGAAGGGTCTGGCACCGGCGCTGCATGCGGTGGAAGCCCATCCCGGCCGCTTCGGTGCCCTGCTGGCCGCGCTGGAAGCGGAGGGGCTGGCGGATGGCGACACGCGGCTGTTGCAGGCCGCCGTGGTCGCCGACCCGGCCAAGCTGCCGCCGCGCGGCGCCCTGGCGCAGGACGTGATTGGGCGGGAGCAGGTCTGGGACCTGCTGCGCCTCAGCGACGCCCGGATGGTCTCCCATATTCTGGGCCGGATCCTGGCCCTGGTGACCGAACGGGTACGCTGGCTTGTTGTTTGCCCGCTGAACAGGGCCGATGAATCCAGCCTCATCAAGGCTTTGGCCGGCACCGGCTGGACACTGGTGGCAGACCGACCGGCGGTGCTGAACCTCGCCCGCCCCACCCATGCCGGTCAGCCGGGTGGCCAGCTCTGGCGCGGCCCGCTGGCCTGATCCCGCGCCCTCAACGCTGCGGCGGTTCCGCCACCCTTGAGGACAGTAGCGGGTCCGCCGACCTTGAAGGTTGTGGCGGGTCCGCCACAGGGCGCGCGGCGCCGGTGGGGGGCGCCGTCCAGCAATCCACCGCACCGAGGGACCTCGTGCAGAAGGGCTGTGCCACCGGCACGGGGTCCGGCGGCGCACACCAGCTCTCCCGCCGCTCCACCCGCACCAGGGAACAGTCCCGCCCGGTCGCCAGGCTCGCCACATGGTCGATCGGCGTCCGCCCGGTCAGCACCAGGCCGGCGCCGCTGGCCACCAGCACAGGGCCGGAGGTGGCCGCCAGCATCGGCCCGATCTGGCAGCCGGCCAGCGCCGGCAGTGCCAGCAGAAGGATCGCCCGGCGCGTATTCCGGCGGCGGGATGGCGGGAAAGTGCGGCGATCGGGTCGGGGCATGACGGGAAGCTACCCGCTCGGGCTTAACGTGGCCTCACCGCGCGGCTATGGTCCGCGCCCCTGGCGGATCGAAGGATAGCCCGTGCCCGATATCTTCGATGAGATCGAAGAGGACCTCCGCGCCGACCGTGCCCGCCGCCTGGCGATGCGGTGGGGTGGGCTGGCGCTCGGCGTGGTCCTCGTGGTGATGGCCGCCGCCGGCGGGTACCAGGCCTGGCGCTGGCAGCAGGCCGGCCAGGCCGCCACCGCCGCCAATACCTTCCTGACCCTGCACCGCAACGCCGAGGCCCAGGGCGCGGACCTTCCCGCCGTGGCCGATGGCTTCGCCGCCCTGTCGCGGGAAGCCCCCGCCGGCTACCGCACCCTGGCGCGGCTGCGCGCCGCGGCGCTGAAGGCGGAAACCGGGGACCGGGACGCCGCCTTGGCCCTCTGGGACCAGGTGGCGCAGGACAATACGGCCGAGTCGCTGTACCGCGACCTCGCCAGCCTTCTTTATGTCGGCCATGCGCTGGACAGCGGCGACCCCGCCCAGCTCGCCAGCCGCATCGCGCCGTTGACCCAGACCGGCAATGCCTGGCAGGCCCCGGCGCGGGAATTGTCCGCCCTGGTCGCCATCCGCCGCGGCGACACCGCCACGGCACGGCAGCAATTGCAGGCCCTGGCCGCCGACACGGCCGCCACACCGGGGCTGCGCGAACGCGCGCAGCGCCTCGCCGCGGGGCTCGGTTCATGATGCATAAGACCCTCTCCCGCCGTGCCGGACTGCTCGGCGCCGTCGCCCTGCTCTCCGGCTGTTCCAGCCTCGACAACATCTGGGGCAGCCGCAAAACGCCCCTGCCCGGGGAGCGCCGCAGCGTGCTGAGCGCCGACCCGCCTTTGGCCGCCGATACCGGCGCCACCGGTGCGGTCAGCCTGCCACCACCCACGGCCATCACCGACTGGCCGCAGGCCGGCGGCCCGCCGAGCCACGCGCCCGGCCATGCGGCCTTCACCGCGGAGCCGCGCCAGGCCTGGCGCGCCTCGATCGGCGGTGGCTCCGGCTACCGGTCGCAGATCACCGCCGGGCCGGTGATCGCCGGCGACACGGTCTATGCCGTCGATGCCTCCGGCCAGGTTTCGGCCTTCGCCCTGGCCGATGGCGCCCGCCGCTGGCGGGTGGAGACGACGCCGGAGGATGAGAGCGCCGGCACGGTTGGCGGTGGCGCCGCCTTCGCCGATGACGTGTTGTATGTCGCGACCGGCATGGCGGAGGTTCTGGCCCTGTCGCCGCTGGATGGCGCGATACGCTGGCGCGTCCGCACACCATCCCCCACCCGCGGCGCCCCCACCGTGGCGGGCGGGCGGATTTTCGTCACCACGCTGGAAAACCACCTGATCGCCCTGTCCATCGAGGATGGGCGCCGGCTGTGGACGCATCGTGGCGGCGCGCAGACCACCCTGCCGCTCGGCCTGCCCGCCCCGGCCGTGGAGGGTGAATCCGTGGTGGCCGGCTTCGGCACCGGCGAGATGGTGGCCGCCCGCGTCACGGATGGCCGCGTGCTGTGGTCGGAGGGCCTGGGCACCACCGGCGCCACCAGCCTGGCCGATATCGTCGGCATCACCGGCCTGCCGGTGATCGATCGTGGCCGGGTGCTGGCGGCGGGCCTGGGCAATACCACCATCGCGGTGGATCTGCGCAGCGGCCGGCGGCTGTGGGAACGCACCTTTGGCGGCGGCACCGGCGTCGCTTCCGCCGGCGACTACGTGTTCTCCGTCACCCGCGGCGGCGATGCGGTGGCGGTGGGGCGGGAAGATGGGCGCATCCGCTGGGTGGCCGAGCTGGACCCCACCCCGGAAGGCGGCCGCCGCCGCGACGCGGCGCGCTTCGGCCCGCCGATCCTGGCCGGCGGCTTCGTGATGATCCCCTCCAGCCGCGGCGAGCTGCTGCTTCTGGCGCCTGCCGATGGCAGCATCGCCGGCCGCGTGCCGCTATCCTCCGGCGTGACCCTGCCGGCGGCGCTGGCGCAGGGCACGATGGTGCTTCTGGGCGATGACGGGACGCTGATGGCGCTGCGCTAGGCCGCGCCAGGATTCGGCTATTCGCGGCAAGCGCGCCCCATCGGGCGCGCTTGGTGCTATGAGGGCCTTGGCCGTGCGCACCGCGCGGCCGGGACCTTTGGAATACCATGCAGACCGTTGCCATTCTCGGCCGGCCCAATGTGGGCAAATCCTCGCTGTTCAACCGCCTGGCCGGGCGGAAGATCGCGCTGGTGGACGACACCCCCGGCGTCACCCGCGACCGCAAGCAGGTGGAAGCCGAGATCGGCGGCGTGCCCGTCATGCTGATCGACACGGCGGGGCTGGAGGAAGCGGCGCCGGACACGTTGGCCGGCCGCATGACCGCGAGCAGCGAGGGCGCGCTGCGCCAGGCGGATCTCGTGCTGTTCGTGGTCGATGTCCGCACCGGCCTGACCGCCGCCGACCGCGCTTTTGCGAGCTGGCTGCGCAAGGCGCCTTGCCCGGTCCTGCTGGTGGCGAACAAGGCTGAGGGTCGGCTCGGCATGCAATCCGCCATGGAGGCCTATGAACTCGGCCTCGGCGACCCGATCGCCGTCTCCGCCGAGCATGGCGACGGTTTTGGGAATCTGCACGACGAGGTGCGGGACCGGCTGCAGGCGGAGCCGCGGCGGGGCAAGGAGGACCGGGAGCGGCCGCTGCGGCTGGCCATCCTCGGGCGCCCCAACGCGGGAAAATCCACCCTGCTGAACGCCCTGGTGGGCGAGGAACGCATGATCACCGGGCCGGAGCCCGGGTTGACCCGCGATGCCATCGCCGTCGATTTCCGCGATGCCGAGGGGCCGATCCGCCTGGTGGACACCGCCGGCCTGCGCAAGAAGGCCCGGATCGAGAAGCTGCTCGAAAAAATGTCGACGGAGGCCAGCATCGCCGCGCTGAAGGAGGCGGAGGTGGTGATCCTGGTCGTCGATGCCCTGCAAGGCATGGATGAGCAGGACCTGCGCATCGGCCGGCTGGCGGAGCGCGAGGGCCGCGCCTTGGTGATCGCCTTCAACAAGTGGGATGCGGTGGAAGACCGCACGGCGACCCGGCGCAAGCTCGAGGACACGCTGCTCAGCAGCTTCGCGCAGATGAAGGGCATCTCGGTGGTGCCGATTTCCGCCGCCAATGGGCGGGGCCTCGAAAAGCTGATGCCGACGGTGCGCACGGTCTATGACCTGTGGAACCGCCGCGTGCCGACCGGCGAGCTGAACCGCTGGTTCGAGACGATGAAGGAACGCCACCAGCCGCCGCTGGTCGAGGGCAAGCGCATCAAGCTGCGCTACGCCACCATGCCGAAGGCCCGCCCGCCCACCATCACCGTCTTCGGCACCCGGGCCGAGCAGCTACCGGAAGACTATCGCCGCTACCTCGTGAACAGCTTCCGGGAAAAGTTCGACATGCCGGGCGTGCCGATCCGGCTGCATCTGCGGGGGACCGAAAACCCCTATGGGGAAGAAGAGTAGCCTCTGGCACGGGGCATGCTTGCCTCTTTGGCGGTCCCCGCCGGAGAGGTACGCATGCTCGCCACGCAGCACCCCGTCTTCCGCCGCTTCTGGTACCCCATCTTCCAATTGACCGAGCTTGCCGAAGGGCCGCGCGCCTTCCGGCTGCTTGGGGAGGATATCGTGCTGTGGCTGGATGCCGAGGGCGCGCCGGCCTGCCTCGCCGATCGCTGCCCGCACCGCTCCGCCAAGCTCTCGGTCGACAGCCAGGTGGTGAACGGGGCGCTGGCCTGCGGCTATCACGGCTGGCAGTTCGGCAGCAGCGGCACCTGCCTGTTCGTTCCGCAGATGCCGGAATTGCGGGCGGGGGCACGCAGCGCGGCCAAGGCCTATGCCTGCGTTGCCCGCTACGGCTTCGCCTGGGTCTGCCTGGATGAGAACCCGCTGCTGCCGATTCCGGAGCTGCCGCATGCGGAGGATCCCGGCTTTCGCCAGATCTTCGAATACGCCGAAGACTGGGACGCCAATTTCCTGCGCGTCGCCGAGAACGCGCTGGATGTCGGCCATGTCGCCTTCGTCCATCGCGCCACCATCGGCGATGACAGCAAGCCCACCATGCCGCGGCTGACCCTGGTGCCCATGGCGAACGGGGTGAATTTCCGCTGCCTATTGCCGGTGGCAAATCGCAGTGACCAGCAGCGCAACCTCCGCATCGCGGAGGAGGAGACGGTGCGGACCGTGGATATCAAATGGCTGATGCCGGGTGCCTTCACCCTGCATTTCACCTATCCAAACGGCCTGATCCACGCGATCTGCGGCTTCGCCACGCCCATCGATGACCATAAGTGCCGCCGCATCCAGTTCGTCTATCGCAGCGACACGGAAGCCGAGGCGCCCGGTGCCAATATCGCCGCCTTCGATCGCCGGGTGGGCAGCGAGGACCGGCGGCTGCTGGAATCCTGCCCCGCCGACTTCCCGCTGGACCCGAAGGCGGAGGCGCACATGATCCTCGACCGTCCCAGCCTGGTCATGCGCCAGACGCTCCGCCGGCTGCTGCGCGACCATGACCCCAACGCGCATCTGGCGGCCGCCGAACTGGCGGCGCCGGATACGTTGGCGGTGGAGGCCGCCTGACCCTGCTCAGGCCGCGGTGATCGCGGCCTCGATATCCTTCAGGGAATGGCCCGTTAGATCCTTCGGGATCTCGCCCAGAAGCTTGGCCGACAGGGTCTTGTGGTAGTGCTTGCGCAGCTCGCCCAGCGTCCGCGGCGCGGCGATGATGACCAGGCCCTCCACATGGCCCGCCATGACCTGCTTGTTCAGCATGTCGGCGACGCCGGCGGCAAAACCGTCCTCATCCTGCTGGCTGTCGGAGGGGTTGGCGGAGCTGCTGGAATGGCGGCCGCCGGAGCCCTTGTTGTCGCTGTCCACATCCGGCGACTGCATTGCGGTGAGCTCAAGCGTGCCGGCAGGGCCGGTGTTCTTGAACAGGTTCAGCTTCTCGCCGTCGGCGACGGCGACATAGGCATTGGTGGGAAGCAGCATGACATCTCCTGGGCCTCAAGGGCCGCATCGCGCCGGGTGACGGGCGCCGCCAGGGAGCCTTTGCCCGCTGGTTCATGCTCTCAACGCGGCAGCCCGCGGTTGGCTCCCCGCCGGCGCGCAGGACCCGGGCGGTCAACTGTCATATCGCTGCAACAGGCCTGCCGCCGGGCTTTCGCGCGACGCCGGTAGAACGCCCTCGCCGAGCCACCAGCCAGGGACGCCGCAGCATGCCCGACACCAATCCCCACCTGCCCTACGACATCGAGGCGGGCGACGAGGTTCCCTCCAACTATTCCTCCAATCCGCGCTTCGCCGAGATCGTCGAGGCGCGGCTGGGCCGCCGAGGCATGCTGATGGGCGGCCTCGGCGCCGCCATCGCCGGCTTCATCGGCGCGGAGAGCCGCACCGCCAGCGCCCAGGGCGCCACCCCGGCCGCGGCCGGCGCGCAGGGCCCGGTCATCGGCTTCAAGCCGGTGCCGATCAGCCCGAACGACACGGTGGTGGTGCCGGAGGGCTATTCGGTTCAGGTCATCATCCCGCAGGGCACGCCGCTGAACGGCCAGCCGGCCGGCAAGACGGTGGCGGAGATGACGGCCGCCGAACAGGACGCCGCCATCGGCGCGCATCATGACGGCATGCATTTCTTCCCCATCGAGGGCCGCGAGCCGAACCAAGGCAGCAGCACGGATGGCTTCCTGGTGCTGAACCACGAATACATCGAGCCGCGCTTCATGCATGCGCGCGCCGTCGGCCTCTCCATGGGCAGCGGCCGCATGCCGCTGGTGGACGGCGTGCGGGATGCCGAGGAGGTGCGCAAGGAAATCGCCGCGCACGGCGTCGGCGTGGTCCGCATCGCCCGCCAGGCCGATGGCAAATGGGCCGTGGTGGCCGACCCGCGCAACCGCCGCATTACCGCCGGCACGCCGATGGACATCGCCGGCCCGGTGCGCGGCCACGCACTGGTCCGCACCAAATACAGCCCGGACGGCACCGCGGTGCGCGGCACGATGAGCAATTGCGCGCATGGCTATACGCCCTGGAACACCTACCTGACCTGCGAGGAGAACTGGTCGGGCTATTTCCGCAACCTCGACCGGCAGGACGGCCAGCCGCGCCTGCCGCGCGAACAGGCTCGCTACGGCGTGCCGACCGATGCCGGCCGCTACAACTGGGACCAGGCGGCGGGCGGCGCCGATGAATTCATCCGCTTCAACGTCTCCGCCACCGGCGCCGACGCCACGCAGGACTATCGCAACGAGGCCAATGGCTTCGGCTGGATCGTCGAGATCGACCCCTTCAACCCTGCGGCGCGGCCGGTGAAGCGCACCGCGCTCGGCCGCTTCGCGCATGAGGGCATGGTCTTCGGGCCGACCCGCGAGGGCAGCCCCGTGGTAGCCTATTCCGGCGACGATTCGATCTTCGAATACATCTACAAGTTCGTCTCGGCCCGCCCCTTCCAGCGCGCCACCGCGAATGGCGCGCTGCTCGACGAAGGCACGCTGTATGTCGCCAGGTTCAATGCCGATGGCAGCGGCGAATGGCTGCCGCTGGTGCATGGCCAGGGGCCGCTGACCGCCGCCAACGGCTTCGCCGACCAGGGCGAGGTCTTGGTGAATACGCGCCTCGCCGCGGATGCGCTGGGCGCCACCAAGATGGATCGCCCGGAATGGGGTGCGATAGATCCGCGCGACGGTCGGGTCTATTTCACGCTGACCAACAACAGCCGCCGCACCGCGGCCCAGCTGGACCCCGCCAATCCGCGCGCGCGCAACGAGTTCGGCCAGATCATCCGCTGGCGGGAAGCCGGCGATGACCACGCCGCGACCCGTTTCGCCTGGGACCTGTTCCTGATCGCCGGTCCGGAGGGCAACAGCCGCCTTGCCAGCGATGCCACCGTCAGCGCCGACAACATCCTGGCCTGCCCGGACGGCCTGTGGTTCGACGCCGATGGCCGGCTGTGGATCCAGACCGACATCGGCGAGAATGAGCAGCTCAAGGGCGCCCTGGCCCCCTTCGGCAACAACGCCATGCTCTGCGCCAATCCGATCACCGGCGAGACACGGCGCTTCCTGACCGGTCCGAACGGCCAGGAAGTGACCGGCGTGGTCACCACCCCGGACCGGCGCACCATGTTCGTCAACCTCCAGCACCCCGGCGCCACCACCAGCGCGGCGGATTGGGCGGCGGGCAAGCCGAACACCAGCTTCCTGACGGGCGGCGTCCCGCTCTCCGCGACGCTGGTCATCACCAAGAACGACGGCGGCATCATCGGCACCTGATGGTGCCACCGACGCTGAAGGCGGGCCTGCTGGCCGGCCTTCAGCGGGCCGTGCCGAGGCCCTTCACCAGCAGGTCCAGCACGGCGTCGAGCCGCGCGGGCGCGGTTTCATCGGCGGCCTGGTCCCGGACATGATGCGGGTGGTGGAAGCGCATGGTGGCCTCCAGCAGCAGCACGGCCGTGGCCTCGGGGTCCTCCACCCGCCAATCCCCCGCCGCATTGCCCTGGCGCAGGATAGTCGCGACATGGCCGCGCAGCGTCGCGACATGGGCGGCCACCGCCTCCCGATGTTCCTCGGCCAGAAGGTGGTAGGCGGCGAACAGCTCCGGATCGCCCAGCACTTTCTGGCGCTTCAGCCCGGCCAGGGTGCGGATGTAGCGGGCCAGGCGATCGGGGGCCGGGTCGGGGCTGGCGACGATCGGCTCCAGCGGCACCACCACCGCATGCAGCCAGCGCGCCACCACCGCCTCCCGCAGCGCGGCCTTGCTGGGGAAGTGGCGGTAGACATTGCCATGGCTCATCCCCAGCGCGCGGGCGACATCCACCACCGTCGCCTTGGCCGGGCCATGCCGGCGGATCAGCGCCTCCGCCGCATCGAGCATGCGAAGGGCGGAGGGGTCGAGGGAGGTGGTGGAGTCGGTCATCGCGTCCTTTTCAGGCGGTAGGACGCTCGCTGTCCAGCATGGCCATCTGATGCGGGTCGTAGCGGGTGCCGGCGACGGCGCTGGCCGGCACCGCCGCCTCCAGCGCCGCGAGGTCCGCGGGCGTCAGCCGCAGCGCCAGCGCGCCGAGCGCCTCGGCCAGGCGCGCCGGGGTGCGGGCGCCGACGAGGGGGATGACATGCGGCCCCTGCGCCAGCACCCAGGCGATGGCCAGTTGTGCCGGCGTCGCCCCGCGTTCCGCCGCGAAGGCCGCGAGCGCCGCGGCCAGCGCCTGGTTGCGGACGAAATTCTCGCCCTGGAACCGTGGCGAATGGCTGCGGAAATCGCCGCGGCCGCCGGGCAGCGTGCCGCCGAGCAGGCCGCGGGACAGCACGCCATAGGGGTTCAGGGCGATACCGAGCTCGGCCAGCACCGGCATGATCTCCGCCTCCGGCCCGCGCGACATCAGCGAATATTCGATCTGCAGCGCCGCGATGGGGTGGGTGGCATGGGCGCGGCGAATGGTGGCGGCGCCCATTTCGGACAGGCCGATGTGGCGGACATAGCCGGCGGCCACCAGCTCCGCGATCGCGCCCACCGTCTCCTCGATCGGCACGGCCGGGTCGAGGCGGGCGGGCTGGTACAGGTCGATATGGTCGGTGCCGAGGCGCTTCAGCGTATAGGCCAGCGCGGTCTTCACGGCGTTCGGGCGCGTGTCGAAGCCGATGAAGGCGCCGGAGGGGTCGCGCTGGGCGCCGAACTTCACCGCGATGAAGGCGCGGTCACGGCGGCCGCCCTTCAGCGCCTCCCGCAGCAGCATCTCATTATGGCCCATGCCGTAGAAATCGCCGGTGTCGAGCCAGGTGATCCCGGCCTCCTGCGCCGCATGAATGGTGGCGATGGAGGTGGCCTCATCGGCCGGGCCATAGAAGTCGGACATGCCCATGCAGCCAAGGCCAAGGGCGGAGATGCGGGGGCCGTTGGGGCCGAGGTTGCGATAGTCCATGGGGGGTCGCTCCGTCACTGGGTGTGACGGGCAGATAGGGCAGGATATGACGAATGACAATAGACAGATTTTGTCATTATGCCGGTCAGCCGGTGGTGTAGCTCCGGTAGATCCTTGCGGCCGTCCCGTCCCGCTCCAGCCGCGCCATCGCCGCCTGCAATTCTGCGATGGGCAGGTCGCGCGGGTCCGGATGGGCGGCGAGCCAGGCGGAGATGATCTGCAACGCCGGTCCGGTGCGGACACCGCCGGGGCGGCCGATGGCGGCGAATTGCTGGATGATCTCCGGCTCCGTCGCGTACCAGGCCGCGATCCGGCCCTCCGCCAGCGCCAGCGCCAGCTCCCGCCCCGTCTCCAGCACCATCAGGTTGTCGAAGCCGTTTTGGCGCAGGAACACCTCCTGCAACCCGTTGCGCACCACGCCGATGCGGGACAAAGCGCGGGCGCCCACCAGATCCACCGCGGGCTGGTCGGCCAGGGTGCCCATGGCCTGCGGCACCTCCACCACCTGCGCCACCCAGCGAAACTGCGCCTCCCGCGCCGGGGTGCGGCCGATCGGGCAGAGCAGCGTGCCGGGGGTGCTCCGGGTGCGGTCCACCGCCTCCCCGAAGCTGAGGAAGGTGAAGCGCGGCGTGCGGCCGATGGCGGTGATCGCTTCCGCCAGGATGTCGAGGGTGATGCCGTGCCGATCAGGGCCTGGGAATGACAACGGCCGGATGTCGGAGGTCAGAATCTCCAGCGGTTCGCTCGCCCGCGCCAGCCCCGGCAGGGCCAGCGCGGCGGCGACCAGGCTGCGGCGCGGGAGGAGGGCCGTCATCCGGCGATCAATGGGTCGGCTGCGAGGGTGCGAAAAGCACCCTCTCGCCGTGCCGCGTCTCGCTCGGCAGGCAAAGCGTGGCCAGCGCCGGCGCCACCTCCGCCGGCTGGGTCAGTTGGGACGCGTCCTCGCCCGGCATGGCCTGGGCGCGCAGCTTGGTGGCGACGATGTCCGGGTCGAAGAGGTTCACCCGCAGCGGCGTATTGGCCACTTCCTGCGCCCAGCTCTGCACCAGATGTTCCATGCCCGCCTTGGTCGCGCCGTACATCCCCCAATAGGCCTTGGGCCGCAGCACCCGGCCGGTGGTGACGAAAACGGCGCGGCCGGCATCGGAGGCGCGCAGCGGCGGGTCGCAGCTGCGGATCAGGCGCCAGGCGGCGGTCAGGTTCACCCCCACCGTCTGCGCCCAGTCCTTCGGGTCGATATGCGCCACCGGGGTCAGCTTGTTCAGCACGCCCGCATTGTGCACCAGGATATCCAGCCGCCCGAAGCGCTCCATGATCGAAGGCCCGATCAGGTCGAGCTGCTTCTCGGCATCCTTGTGCAGATCGAGCGGCAGCAGCGTGGCGCCGCGGCCGGAGACGACGCGGACCGCGTCATCCGTCTCCTCCAGCCCGCCTTGGGTGCGGGCGATGAGGACGAGTTGCGCGCCCATCCGCGCCAGTTCCACCGCCAGCGCGGCGCCGATGCCGCGGGAGGCGCCGGTGACCAGGGCAACACGGTTTTCGAGGGGAAGGCTCACGGCGATGTCCTGATGCTGGGATGGCATGGCGTTGCTGGCCATCTCCTCCCCGTCCCCGCGTCGCGCGTCAATCCATACGGGTGCGAAGTGGCGCCGGCGGCGCATATCGGCTTCAACAAGGGCGCCGATACCGGGCCTTGGAGAGTATGGGGATGAGGCGTGCCATGATGATCCTCGCCGGCTTGGTCCTCGTGGTGATCCTGGGCGCCGGCGCCTGGCTCTACACGCCCGACCGGCCGCGCGCGGCACTCGAGGCGGCCTATGCCACGCCACCCTCGACCTTCCTCGATATCGCCGGGCTGCGCCTGCATCTGCGCGACACCGGTCCACGCGACGCGCCGGCCCTTCTGATGCTGCACGGCTTCGGCGCCAGCCTGCACACATGGGAGGATTGGGCGGCGGGGCTGGAGGCCGATTACCGCGTAATCCGCATCGACCTGCCCGGCTTCGGCCTGACCGGCGCCGATGCCGGCGGCGACTACAGTGATGCCCGCGCCCATGCCGTGCTGCTGGCGCTGCTCGACCGGCTCGGCCTGCCGCGCGCGACGCTGATCGGCAGTTCCATGGGCGGGCGGATCGCCTGGGGCTTTGCTGCCGCCCATCCGGACCGGGTGGCGAAGCTGGTGCTGGTCTCACCGGATGGTTTTGCCTCGCCGGGTTCGGACTATGGCAAGCGGGCCTCGGTGCCGCTGTTGATGCGGGTGCTGCCCTATACGCTGCCGCGCGGGATGCTGCGCGGCAGCCTGGCCGCCGCCTATGCCGACCCCGCCCGGCTGACCGCGGAGGTGGAACAGCGCAGCTACGATCTGATGCTGGCACCCGGCGTGCGCCAGGCGGTGCTGGACCGCATGGCGGGGCATGTGCTGCCCGACCCCGTGCCGTTGCTCGGCCGGATCACGGCGCCGACGCTGCTGCTCTGGGGTGAGCGGGATGGGATGATCCCGCTGGCCAATGCGCAGGACTACCTGGCGGCCCTGCGGGATGCGCGGCTGGTGACGCTGCCCGGCATCGGCCATGTGCCGCAGGAGGAAGCGCCGCGGGACACTCTGGTCCCGCTGCGCGACTTCCTGGCGCGATAAGCGTGATGACCGAAGGTTTGATCTAGCGGTTGGCGACCTGCAGCAGCGGCAGCGGGCGTTCCGAATTGTCCTGCTGGTCGAGCAGCGCGATGGCGTAGTCGCCGGTGAAGCAGGCGTCGCAATAGGCCGGCGCCTTGGGGTCGCGCCCCTCCCGCCCCAAAGCGCGGTACAGCCCATCCAACGAGATGAAGGCGAGGCTGTCGGCGCCGATGATGCGGGCCATCTCCTCCACGTCGTGATTGGCGGCCAGCAGCTTGGAGCGTTCCGGCGTGTCGATGCCGTAGAAGCAGGAATGCGTGGTCGGAGGAGAGGAGATGCGCATATGCACCTCCGTCGCCCCAGCCTGGCGCACCATTTCCACGATCTTGCGGCTCGTGGTGCCTCGGACGATGGAATCGTCCACCAGCACCACGCGCTTGCCCTCGATCATCGACCGATTGGCGCTGTGCTTCAGCTTCACGCCGAGATTACGGATCTGGTCCGTCGGCTCGATGAAGGTGCGGCCGACATAATGGTTGCGGATGATGCCGAGCTCGAAGGGAATGCCGGCCTCGGCCGCATAGCCCATCGCCGCCGGCACGCCGCTATCGGGCACGGGCACGATGACATCCGCCTCAACGCCTGATTCGCGCGCCAGCTCAGCACCGATGCGCTTGCGCGTGTCGTAGACCGGCGTGCCTTCCACGATGGAATCCGGCCGGGCGAAGTAGATGTATTCGAAGATGCAGAACCGCGAGCTGGCCGGGCGCGCGAAGGGACGGATGGAGCGCACGCCGGAATCGTCGATCAGCACGATCTCGCCCGGCTCCACGTCGCGGACGAAATCGGCGCCGACGATATCGAGGCCGCAGGTCTCGCTGGACAGCACGAAGCCGCCCGCGGGCAGCTTGCCCAGGACCAGCGGCCGCACGCCCAGCGGGTCCCGCGCGCCGAGCAGCGCGCCATTGTGCAGGGCGACCAGGCTATAGGCGCCCTGCACCTGCTTCAGCGCGTCGATCAGCCTGTCCATCACCGTCGAGTAGAGCGAGATGGCGATGAGGTGGATGAACACCTCGGAATCCGTGGTGGACTGGAACAGGCAGCCACGGCGCACCAGGGCCCGCTTCAGCACATGCGCATTGGTCAGGTTGCCATTATGCGCCACGGCCAGGCCGCCGAATTCGAAATCGGCATAAAGCGGCTGCACATTGCGCAGCGCCGTCTCACCGGTGGTGGCGTAGCGGTTATGGCCCAGCGCGGCATGGCCGGGCAGGCCGGCGATCACCGCCGCATCGCCGAAATTGTCGCCCACCAGGCCGCGGCCCTTATGGGCGTGGAACTGTCCCTGGCCGGCGAGAGAGACGATGCCCGCCGCCTCCTGCCCTCGATGCTGCAGGGCGTGCAGCCCGAGCGCGGTCAGCGCGGCGGCATCGCTGCTGCCCCAGACCCCGACGACGCCGCATTCCTCATGCGGATGGTCGTCGTCGCCGATATCCCACTGGCTGGCAAACGGGGCCTGGTTCATGCGCGTCCTTCAGATCCGGCTGCGCGCGGGGGGGCGAAGCAGCTGGTCCATGCTGGGTTCCTGGCGGCCCGTGCCTTCCGGCAGGCGCGGGCGGAATTCGTCCGGCAATTTTGCCACCACCCAGGCCGCGCCCTGCGCCGCGAGGGGCAGGGAACGGGCCTGACGGACCGGTTCCGGCCAGCGATCGCTGTCCGGCAAAACCAGTCCGGCCACGATATAGGCGATCACGACCACGAAAGCACCCCGCGCGAGTCCGAAGACCAGCCCAAGTACGCGATCCACGCCACCCAGGGCCGAGCGCTGCACATGGCCGGCCAGCCAGGCAATCAGCAGCTTGAGGATAATGAGCACCACCAGGAAGACGCCGCCCACCGCGATGCCGGTGGCAAGCCAGGGCGGATCGACATGGGCAGCGACCAGCGGCGTTACCTGCGGCTCCGCCAGAATGGCCAGGATGATGGCGCCGGCCCAGGCGCCGACGCCCAGCACCTCCCGCACCAGCCCCCGGAAATAGGCGAGCCCCGCCGAAAGCAGCAGCAGGACGAGAATGATGGCATCGACCCAGGTCATCGCGGCTGCCTATAGCGGGCGAGGGGGCAGGTGTCATGCCGCTGCCGGGCGGCGCAACCGCCTCGGGCCACGTCATCGGCCGACGACGTCGGAGCCTCCGGCCTCAAACCCCGTTCCACTCCCGGAACCAGGTCACGAATTTCGGGATGCCCTCGGCCAGGCTGATATGCGGGGAGAAGCCGGCCAGTTCCTGGATGGCGGAGATGTCGGCGAAGGTCTCCTCCACATCCGCCACCGGACGCGGCGCATCGATGATCTTGGCGCGGCGGCCGAGCCCCTTCTCCAGCAGCTGCACCAGGGTCATCACCCGCTCCGACCGGTTGTTGCCGATGTTCAGCAGGCGGGCGCGGTCGCCGGGCGGCGGCGGGTGAGGCAGGCAGCCGATCACACCCTGCACAATGTCGTCGATATAGGTGAAGTCGCGCTTCAACTCGCCCTTGTCATACAGCGTGATCGGCTTGCCGGCCGAGATCGCCTTGGCGAAGCTGTAATACGCCATGTCCGGCCGGCCCCAGGGGCCATAGACGGTGAAGAAGCGCAGCCCGGTCTGCGGCAGGCCATAGATGTGGCTGTAGGCTTGGCCGATCAGCTCATCCGCCCGCTTGGTCGCCGCATAGAGGGAGACGGGAAGCTCCACTGGATCCGTCTCGCGGAACGGCAGGCGCGTATTGCCGCCATAGACGGAGGAGGAGGAGGCATAGACCAAGTGGCGCAGCTTCGGCATGCGCCGCGCCGCTTCCAGCATCACCACATGGCCCATGACGTTGGAGGCGACATAGGCATAGGGGTCGACCATGGAATGGCGGACGCCAGCCTGGGCGGCCAGATGGATGACTTCCGTCACCTCCCCGAATTCCGGCTTCAGGGCGCGGAACACCTCATTGCGGTCGGCCAGGTCGAGGCGGAGGAAGTGAAAATTCGGCGACGGCTTCAGCCGGGCCAGCCGCGCTTCCTTCAACGCCACGCTGTAATAGCTGTTGACGTTGTCCACGCCGACCACACGGTCGCCCCGCGCCAGCAACGCCGCAGCCACATGAGACCCGACGAATCCCGCGACGCCCGTGACGAGGATCGTCATTCGGTCTCGATTCCCTCCGAAAGTCCCAGTAGCGCCGTCAGTTGACGGCCGCCGTCAAGGTTTCTCGGCACGGGCCGCGTCATTTTTCGCCCCACGCTTCACCGTTTGTGCCGCGAAGACGGCGACGAGATCGGCCAGATGTCCGGTCTCCTCCAGCTTCAGGCCGGGGATCGCGGGCGGCGTGGCGCTGCCGCGCGCCACGCGGCGCGGCAGGGTGGCGGCGGTAAAGCCGAGCTTCTGAGCCTCACGCAGCCGTGTTTCGGACTGACTGACCTGTCGCACCTCGCCAGACAGTCCAACCTCCCCAAAATAGACCGCGCCCGGGTCGGTCGGCCGGTCTGTGGCGGCGGACACCAGGGCTGCGGCCACGGCCAGATCCGCAGCTGGCTCTACGATCCGCAGGCCGCCGGCGACATTCAAATACACGTCATTCATGCCCACCCCCATCCCGCAGCGCGTTTCCAGCACCGCCAGAAGCATGGCGAGCCGCCCGGAATCCCAGCCGACCACCTGCCGGCGCGGGCTGCCGCCCGCGCTGGGTGAGAGCAGGCACTGCACCTCCACCAGCACCGGCCGCGTGCCCTCAATGCCGGCGAAGACCGCGCTGCCCGAAACATTGCCACGGCGTTCCGCCAGAAATAGGGCAGAGGGATTGGCCACTTCGACCAGGCCCCGCTCCGTCATCTCGAAGACGCCGATTTCGTCCGTCGCGCCATATCGGTTTTTGACAGCGCGGAGAATCCGAAACTGGTGGCCGCGGTCGCCCTCGAAGTAAAGTGTTGCGTCCACCATATGTTCCAGGACCCGCGGCCCGGCCAGCGTGCCCTCCTTCGTCACATGGCCGACCAGTACGATGGCGAAGCCACGCGCCTTGGCCAAGCGGATCAGCTCCGCCGCGCAGGCGCGCACCTGGCTGACGGTGCCGGGCGCGGAATCCAGAGCGTCCAGCCAGACGGTCTGGATACTGTCGATGATGACCAGGGCCACATCGCCCTCACCCTCCAGGCTCGCGACGATGTCGCGCAGGCTGGTGGCGGCGGCGAGGCCAAGTGGGCTTTCGGTCAGGCCGAGCCGGGCGGCGCGCAGCCGCACCTGCTCCACCGCCTCCTCCCCGGAGATGTAAAGCGCGCGGCGGCCGCTGCTGGCGATACGGGCAGCGGCCTGGAGCAGGATGGTGGACTTGCCGATGCCGGGATCGCCGCCGACCAGCACGGCCGAGGCCGGCACCATGCCGCCACCCAGAACGCGATCCAGCTCCGCGATGCCGGTCAGGATGCGCGCGGGGGGCGCCGACTTGCCCTTCAGCCCGACGAATTCCACCCGCCGGCCGCCCACCGCCTTGGCGGCCGGGCCGGGGCCGCGCGCCTCGGCGACTTCTTCCGACAGGGTGTTCCACTCGCCGCAGGCATCGCAGCGGCCCTGCCATTTGGGGTAGGCAGCGCCGCAGGCCTGGCAGACAAAACGGGTGATGGGCTTGGCCATGGTTCAGCCCGCGATTTCGCGCGGGATGCCGCACTGCGCGGGTCGGCGGGCCGACAGAGGCTCCTCGCCCTTCCGCTCCAGGGGGGCGCCGAAGACGGCCGCATGCATTTTCACCGACTTCACCTCCGCGTCGAAGATCCAACGCCGCGAACCGGACGCTGCGCTGATTGCGTGCTGCGTTCCTGGCCAGTGTGACGCCCGCCCTCTCCGGCGTCATGAGGCTTGGCGCCATCTCGCCTGGGCCATCCAATGATAGGACAGGCGCGCCTGGAAGACGCCCTTGAAGAAACAGCGCCCAGCAGACAACATTACCCTTCGCCTTGCCGGGCTGACAAGGCTCCCAGCCTGTTGAAGGTTGTCTGACCCAGGCCATGCAATGAGACAACCTTGTCTCTATTTGGGTGAGGCGTCTCCAATTGATCCGGCACTTTGCATGGCATCGCGATGACAAGTAGTGCCACCTCGAATCCAACCTGAAACTGGCTTGTGCGCTCCATCAGTCAAGTTTAAATGAATGCGACCTTAGAAAGGCCGCCTTGGGTCCCTCACATGGGCCCTCCGCCTCCGGCGGGGCGGCTGGTCAGTGACCAATGATAAGATCAACCTGTGACGCCAAGAGAGTCTTGAAGGTTTTGTCGTCGCCCGACTGTGGCGGCGGCGTTGATGTATTGTGTAGCGCGGTGCCCTTCGATGGAGCTTCCCTTGGACGAAAAGACGCAGATCCAGATTCTGAAGCAGAAGAAGCAGATCCATTCGAATTGGTACCGGACCGAGTATCCGGACGTCGCGATGCTCGGCATGGATTCCGCGTTGCACTATGTCCGTTATGGCGCGTTGCTGGGGCGCAGCCCTCGCCCCGGCTTCGACACAGGATTTTACGTCAGTAGATATCCCGATGTCTCCAAGAGTGGACTTAATCCGGCTGTCCACTACGCGCTGAAGGGCATCGAGGAAGAACGCCTCACCAAGGCGACCGACGTTGCGAAGTTTCGGGAACTTGCGCGGAAGTCCATGCTGCGGCTGCGCACCCGCCTGCTGAGCCAGGGGTTCACCGACAAGCCGCTCGCCTCGCTCGATGAACTGGCGCGCAATAAGAACCGCCCCTTCCACGCGACCTATGCGGCGCGGGAACTGGCTTTGTGGTATTATCGCTCGAAAACTCCCGAGGGTTATCAGAAGTCGCTGGAATACATCCTTCTTTCGCTGGACACGGCGCAGGATGACCACGACCGCGCCCGGGCTTTGACGATTCAGAGCCTCTGTCTTTACCTCCTCGGTCGAAGCGAGGAGGGGCGTACCATTCTGCCGGCAGCCAATCTTCCCGATTCCGAGATGCTGGATATCTACCTCGCCCATGCGAATCACATGACGAGCGAGGCGGAGCGGGTCGCGACCATTAACAAGGCTTTGGCGCTTTACGACATCCCGGATATCACGCTGGCACCCGAGAATGGCGGCCCCGCCTATGATCGCCTGCGTATGAAGGCGAAAATTCAGGAGGTGTCCGGGCCGAGCGCTCCGCTCGTGTCGATTCTGATCGCCTGCTACAATGCGGAAACGACATTGCCGACCGCGCTTGAATCGCTGCTGGTGCAGAGCTGGCGGAATTTCGAGGCGATTGTCATCGACGATGCCAGCAGCGATGGCACGGTGCGCGTCGCGCGGGAATTCGCCGCGCGCGATCCGCGTGTCAAAGTCCTGGAAATGCCGGTGAACGGCGGCGCCTATGTCGCCCGGAATCACGGCCTTGACATAAGCTCCGGCGCTTTCGTGACCATTCACGATGCCGACGACTGGTCGCATCCGACCAAGCTCCAGCGCCAGGTTGAATGGCTGATCAAGAACGAGGATTTCGTCGCCTGCACGTCGCAGCAGGCACGGGCGACCAATGACCTGGAATTCCTCCGACCGACGGCGAATTCGCAGCTTCGCAATGTCAACATGTCGTCCCTGATGACGCGCACGAAGTTCCTCAAGGAGAAGTGCGGCTACTGGGACACCGTCCGCTTCGGCGCGGATACGGAGATGCACAAGCGCCTGAACGTCGCCGCGGGGCGGGAGGCGGTGCAGCACCTCGAAAGCGGACCGCTGTCGTTCCAGCGTATCTCCGAGACCAGCATCGTCGCCGACGAATTTTTCGGCATGGAAGGTTTCTTCTTCGGCGCCCGCCATCTTTATGCCGAGGCGGCGGCGCTGAAACACAAGAATTCCGACCAGATCAAGTATCAGGGCAAGGACCAGGCCCGGCCATTTCTCGCGCCCTATCCGATGCGGCCGCATCGCGTGAAGGGCGAGCGCCGCCACTTCGATGTCGTCATCGCCTCGGAATTCCGCATGGCAGGCGGCAGCACGCGTTCCAGCATCGAGGAGATGCACTGCCAGCGCGCCGCCGGCGTGAGCACGGGCGTGCTCCAGATGTATCGCTACGACCTTGAGACGCCGCGCTCGATCTTCGCGGTGCTGGGCGAGGACATGGCGCTGGAAGACATCGACATGGTGGTCTACGGCGAGAAGATCTCCTGCGATCTTCTGATCCTCCGATATCCGCCAATCCTGCAGGAAACGCAGCGCTATATTCCGGATATCGCCGCGAAGAACATCAAGGTCATCCTGAACCAGCCGCCGATGAGTGAGTATTCGGAGCAGGGCGAGGTCCGGTTCACCCTGGAAGCCGCCGCCGCGAATTGCCGCCGGTATTTTGGCGCCGATGCGGAATGGCACCCGATCGGGCCGCTGATCCGCACCGCGATGCATGAGCACCACGCCGCGGAACTGCACCACATCAACCTCTCGGACCAGGATTGGCCGAATATCATCGATATCAAGGGCTGGAGCCGCGGCAAGCGTAAACGCTCACCCTCCGATCGCCTGCGCATTGGCCGGCATTCGCGCGATGCCTCGGTGAAATGGCCGAACAGCCGCGAGGATATCCTGGCGATCTATGCGCCGGCGGAGGATGTGGAGGTCCATGTTCTGGGTGGGGCGGATTCCGTCGCGCAGGTGATTGGCGATATCCCCCCGAACTGGACGGTCCTTCCCTTCGGCTCCGTGCATCCCCGTGAGTTCCTCGCGGAGATCGATGTCTTCATCTACTTCCACCATCCCGACTGGGTGGAAGCCTTCGGTCGCACGATTATCGAAGCGATGGCCGTTGGCGTGCCGGTCATTCTGCCGGAGTTCTATCGCCCCCTCTTCGGCGACGCGGCCCTTTATGCCGACAAGAACACCGCCCTCGACCTGGCCAGGCGCATCCACGCCGATGCCAAGGGATATGACGCGCAGGTCGACAAGGCGCGCGATTATGCCCGGAACAACTTCAGCTATGAGCGCCATCTGGAGCGGCTGAAGGCCGCCGGCGTCGGTTCAGTCCAATCCTGACCATCCCCCTCGGCCGCCGGTGACAGCACCGGCGGCTGCTTTCTACCGCCGCAACTCCATCTGAATCGGACCCTCACGCTCCCCGCGCGCGAACTGGTCCACCATGGCATTGCCGGTATCGCCCAGGCTGTGCGCCCCGCCACGCCAGATGATTTTTCCGCGATGGATCATCGCCGCGTCGTCGCCGATGCGCCGTGCGCTGGCCATGTCATGCGTGATGCTGACGGCCGTCGCGCCCAGGCGCTTCACGCAATCCACAATCAGCCCGTCGATCACAGCGCCCATGATCGGGTCGAGGCCCGTGGTGGGCTCGTCGAAGAAGATGATGTCCGGCTCGGCCGCAATGGCGCGCGCCAGGCCCACGCGCTTCTGCATGCCGCCCGAAAGCTCCGCCGGCGACAGGTCGCCGACACTGGCGGCCAGGCCCACCTGGGCCAGCACTTCCGCCGCCTTGTCGCGGGCGGCGCGGCGGCTGATGCGGTTCTGGGCGAGCAGCTTGAAGCAGACATTCTCCCAGACCGGCAGGCTGTCGAACAGCGCGCCGTTCTGGAACAGCATGCCGATGCGGTCGTTTACGAGTTCCCGCTCCCGCCTGGAGAGGCTCGCAACATCCCGTCCGTCGATCTCGATGACGCCGGAATCGGGTGGGATCAGCCCCAGGATGCATTTCAGCGTGACCGACTTGCCGGAGCCCGATCCGCCCAGGATCACCATGGAATGGCCGGCCCGGATATCCAGGTCCACGCCATCCAGCACCTGCTTCGCGCCAAAGGCCTTGCGCAGGCCCCGCAGGCGGATCTTCGGGACATCGCTCATCGGCTGAACAACACGGCGGTCAGCACATAGTCCAGCGCCAGGATCAGGATGGAGGAGGCGACGACGGCGGAGGTCGTGGCCCGCCCCACGCCCTGCGCCCCACCGCCCGACTGGTAGCCGGACCAGCAGCCCATCAGCGTGATGATGAAGCCGAAGACCGCCGCCTTGATGAGGCCGGAGACCACATCGGCCACCTGCAGGAAGTCGAAGGTCGCCTTCAGATAGGCGCCCGATCCGAAGCCGAGCTGCTGTGTGCCGATCAGCCAGCCGCCCATCACGCCCAGCGTATCCGCCACGATGACCAGCAGCGGCAGGGCCAGCGTGCCCGCCAGCAGCCGTGGCGCCACCAGGTATTTCATCGGATTGGTGGACAGGGTGGAGAGCGCGTCGATCTGGTCCGTGACCCGCATCGTGCCGATCTCAGCCGCGAAGGCGGCGCCGATGCGCCCGGCCACCATCAGCCCGGCCAGCACAGGGCCGAGTTCGCGGGTGATGGACAGCACCACCACATTGGCCACCGCACCTTCCGCATTGAAGCGCGCAAAGCCGGTATAGGATTGCAGGGCCAGCACCATGCCGGTGAAGACCGCGGTCAGCGCCACTACCGGCAGGCTGAACCAGGCGATTTCGACAAAAGCCTTCAGGAACAGCCGGCCATAGAAGGGCGGTCGCAGCAGATGACTGATTGCCTCCGCCGCGAACAGGGCGATGGCGCCGATGCTGCGCAACAGGCCGAGCACGGCCCGGCCAAGCGCGGCGACGGGATCGAGGAGGCGGTCCACCAGGGTGCTGGCCAAGGCCTCAGGCGCCGCCGGCATAGGCGCGCAGATAGCGCGGGCCAAGACCGGTCAGCACCTCATAGCCGATGGTGCCGCAGCGCGCGGCGACATCGTCAGGCGTGTTTCCCGGCCCGCCGATCAGCATCAGCCGGTCGCCGGGGCGCAGATCGGGAAAGTCGGTCGCGTCGAACGTCGTCAAATCCATCGAGACCCGGCCTATGAGCGGCACGGCTCGGCCCTGGAAAAGCGCCAGGGACCGGCCGGACAGGCTGCGAAGGTAGCCATCGGCATAGCCCGCCGCAACGGTGGCGACCCGCAACCTGCCGTGCGCTGTGTAACCGGCGCCGTAACCCACCGTCTCCCCGGCCCCGATCTCGCGGATCTGGAGCACCGGCACCTCCAGCGTCACCACCTGCCGCATCGGGTTCGCCGCCCCCGGCGTCGGGTTGATGCCGTAGAGCGCGCAGCCCGGCCGGGCGAGGTCGGAGCAGTAGTCGGGACCCAGGAAGAGGCCGGACGAATTGGCGAAGCTGCGCGGCACCCCCGGCGCGATGGCCGCCGCTGCCGCGGCGAAGCGCGCGGCCTGGGCGGCGTTCAGCGGATGCGCGGGTTCATCGGCGCAGGCTAGGTGGGTCATCACAAAGCGCAGGTCGAGCCCATCCAGCCGCGCCCGGTCATCCGCCAGCGCCGCCTGCTCCGCCGAATCCAGCCCGAGGCGGGACATGCCGGTGTCCAGATGCAGCAGCGCGGGGCTCGGCCTGTCCTGGGCTCGGCCTGCGGCGGCATGGGCCTCGACATCGCCCAGGCTGTTCAGCACCGGGATCAGCCCGGCCTGCCCGTCGGCGCCTGGTGGGAAGCCGTTCAACACGATGATGTCAGCCTCGGCGCCGAGGCCGGCCCGCAGCGCAACCCCCTCCGTCAGATGCGCCACGAAGAAGGTGCGGCAGCCGGCGGCGTGCAGCGCGCGGGCGACTGGCACCGCGCCCAGCCCGTAGCCATCCGCCTTCACCACCCCGGCGCAGGGCGCGCCGTGGCGAGTGGAGAGATCCCGCCAATTGGCCACGATCGCATCCAGGTCGATGCGCAGCACGCCCTGCCCCGCCGCCGCTTCGGGCATGCTCACAGGTCCTGCCGGTAGACGATGAAGCCCGAACGCTCCGCCACCTGGTCATAGAGCCGCCTGGCGACCGCATTCGTCTCATGGGTGTGCCAGTAGACGCGCCGCGCCCCGGCGGCCCGGGCGCGGGCATAGACGCCCTCGATCAGCGCCCGGCCGATGCCCCTGCCCCGGATCTCCGGCGCGGCGAACAGGTCCTGAAGGTAGCAGGTGGCGCCCGGCATGCCGGTGTTGCGGTGGAAGATGATATGGGCCAGCCCGACCAGCCGGCCCTCCAGCTCCGCCACCAGCGCCTCCATCGGCTCCAGCCCATCGAAGAAGCGCGCCCAGGCGAGTTCGGTAACGGCGGCGGCCGGCGCAGTGTCCCCGGCACGGCCGTAGAAGGCATTGTAGCCCTCCCACAGCGGCAGCCACTGCGCAAAATCCCCCGACGCGACGGGCCGGATCAGCAGCGGTTCATTCCCCATAGCCAGCATCGTAATGGGTATCCAGGTCGCCAAATCGGGTGAACTCGGCCTCGAAGAACAGGCGGATGGTGCCGGTGGGGCCGTGGCGCTGCTTGGCGATGATGAGCTCCGCCTTGTTATGGGCGTCCTCCATATCCTTCTGCCACTTCTCCATCCCCTCCGTGAATTTCTGGGGGTTGTCGAAGCTGAGCTCCTTCGGCTGCCGCTGCTGCAGGTAGTATTCGTCGCGGTAGATGAACATGACCACGTCAGCGTCCTGCTCGATCGAGCCGGATTCGCGCAGGTCCGAAAGCTGCGGCCGCTTGTCCTCCCGCTGCTCCACGGCGCGGGAGAGCTGGGACAGGGCGATGACCGGGACCGACAATTCCTTGGCGATGGCCTTCAGCCCCTGGGTGATCTGGCTGATTTCCTGCACCCGGTTCTCCGGCTTGCTGCCCGCCGCGGGCCGCATGAGCTGGAGGTAGTCGACGATGATCAGGTTCAGCCCCTTGGTCCGCTGCAAGCGCCGGCAACGGGTCCGGAGCGCCGAGATGGTGATGGCTGGCGTGTCGTCGATGTAGAGCGGCAGCGCCTGCAATTCCCGGCTGACCTCCAGGAACTTGTCGAAGTCGCGCTGGCTGATCTCGCCACGGCGGATGCGGTCGCCCGAGATCCGGCTTTCCTCCGACAGCAGACGGGTGGCGAGCTGGTCGCAGGACATTTCCAGCGAGAAGATGGCGACGCCGCCGCGCGGAATGGCGTTCGGGTCCTTCTCCCGCGCCTCTCGCAACACGGCCCGGGCCGCGCCAAAGGCCAGCTTCACCGCCAGCGCCGTCTTGCCCATGCCAGGTCGGCCGGCCAGGATCAGAAGGTCCGACGGATGCAAGCCGCCCAGCTTGGCGTCCACGTCCCGCAACCCGGTCGGCAGGCCAGCCACGCCGCCCGGATTGGAAAACGCCTTTTCGGCGTGCTGCACGGCCGTGGCCAGCGCACGTTCGAAGGAGACAAAGCCGCCACCGGATTCGCCCGCGCGCGAAAGGTCGAACAGCGCCTGCTCGGCGCTTTCCATCTGCAGCTTGCCGTCGAGGTCCGAATCCGCCCCGAAGGCGCGATTCACCATCACCTCGCCCAGGTCCAGCAATTGCCGGCGCAGCCAGGCGTCGTGGATGACGCGGCCATATTCACCGGCATTGATGATGCCAACCATCGCGGTCAGCAGCTGGCCCAGATAGGCGGGTCCGCCGACATCATCCAGCAGGCCGGAATGCTCGAACTCCGCCCGCAGCGTCACCGCATCGGCGAGCTGCCCGGCCTCGATGCGGCGCTGAATGGCGGTGAAGATGCGGCCATGCACCGCATCGGCGAAATGGTCGGCCGCCAGGAATTCGGAAACCCGCTCATAGGCCTTGTTGTTGGCGAGCAGCGCGCCGAGCAGCGCCTGCTCGGCCTCCAGATTGGCAGGGGGCAGGCGTTGCGACAGGCCGAGCAGCCCGTCGCCGCCGCCGAAGCCGGGGGCGGAACTGCCGAGAGAGGGGGAGCCGAAAGTGTTCATCGCCCCATCCTACCCCGCCCGCCGAGTCGCGACGCCCCACCCAGCCTGTGGATCGCTGTGGATAACGGGGGTGGATTTGTGGAGATATTTTATACAATTACTGGCAAGCCGCGGCCAGGGAACGTTCCGTTTCCTGCATGTAGTCGCGCGTCAGGGGCAGCGTCTCCAGCTGTGTGGTCAGTTGCACCTGCCAGTTGATGAGCCCGCCGTTGCGGAACGCCGCCTCGCTCGCCGCCAGGTAGAATTCGAACATGCGGCAGAAGCGCTCGTCATACAGCGACTGGATCGCATCGCGGTTGGCGGCGAAGCGGCGGCGCCATTCCCGCAGCGTCAGCGCGTAGTGAAGACGCAGAATCTCGATATCCGTGGCGAACAGCCCGCTGCGCTCGATCGCCGGCAGCACCTCCGACAGCGCGGGAGAATAGCCGCCGGGGAAGATGTACTTGGTCAGCCAGGGATTGGTGCTGCCAGGCCCGTCGCTGCGGCCGATGGCATGCACCAGCGCCACCCCATCGGGGCGCAAAGCCTGGCTGAGGGTGCGGAAGAAGGTGGCGTAGTTGCCGATGCCGACATGTTCGAACATGCCGACCGAGACGATCCGGTCTACCGGCCGGTGCCAGTCGCGGTAATCCATCAGTTCGAAGCGGCATTGCTCGGAAAGCCCGGCCTCGGCGGCACGGCGGCGGCTCTCCACGAGTTGCTCCTGCGACAGGGTGATGCCGGTGACACGCACGCCGTGGTTCCGCGCCAGGCTCAGCGCCATGCCACCCCAGCCGCTGCCGATATCCAGCACCTCCAGGCCCGGCCGCAGCCGCAGCTTGGCGGCGATATGGCGCTTCTTGGCGGCCTGCGCCTGCTCAAGAGTCTCCGCCCCGGTCGGGTAATAGGCGCAGGAATATTGCCGGTCCCGATCCAGGAACAGGGCGTAGAGCCGGCCATTCAGGTCGTAGTGATGCGCCACGTTGCGGCGCGCCCGCGGTGCCGGATTGAACTGGTCGATCCGTCGCCGCGCCTGGCGCCAGAGCTGCAACGCATGCTCCACCGGGTGTGAGACGCCATTGACCATATTGGCCATCAGCAGCTGGAGCACCTCCAGCAGCCTGCCATCCAGCGGCTCGATGGCCCCATCCATGTAGGATTCGCCGAAGGACAGGCCGGGATTGATCACCAGCCGGCGCGCGGCCCGGGGGGTCAGGATGCGGAAGCCGGCCTCCGGCCCCAAGCCATCGCCGTAGCGATGGCTGCTTCCATCCGGATATTGCACCATCAGGCTGCCATGCCGGATGGCGCGGGAGAGAAGGGCATGCAGCATGCGCGACCCCCTTTGGGGGCACGCAGCGAAGATCAACGCCCCCTGTGCGGAGGCGTCATCTTGTCACGAAGGTCACGCAAATCCAGCGGGCAGGGCCTGCGCCCACCCACACGGATGGGTGATGGGTACCCGCTGCCCGGATAGGGGCAGCGGGCGCCCAGCGATCTCAGTCGCGGTCGGCGGCGGCACCGAGTTCGGCCAGCTCGGCGGCCAGCTCGGCCTCCAGGCTCTCTTCCTCGGCCTGGTCGGCGGCGCGCAGATCCTCGCCGCGGGCCTGCTTCTCGGCTTCCTCGACGGAGCGGGCGACGTTCACGCCGACCTCGATCACCACTTCCGGGTGCAGCGCGACGCGCACCGGCGTCAGGCCCAGCAGCTTGATCGGCTGCTCCAGCAGGATCTGGTTGCGCTCCAGCGTCAGGCCACTGGCCTTGCAGGCATCGGCGATGTCGCGACCGGAGACGGAGCCGTACAGGCCACCGCTCTCACCCGCCGAGCGGATGATGACCACGGTCAGGCCGTGCACGCGCTCGGCCACCCGCTCCGCTTCCTCGCGGCGCTTCAGGTTCTGGGCTTCGAGCTGGGCGCGCTCGCGCTCGAAACGCGCGAGGTTGTCCTTGTTCGCGCGGATCGCCTTGCCCTGGGGCAGCAGGAAATTGCGCGCATAGCCGGGGCGGACCGTGACCAGCTCGCCCATCTGGCCAAGCTTTTCGACCCGCTGCATCAGGATGACTTCGATCATGGCTGCACCGTTCAGCTTCGGGGGGGCGCAGCGCGCCGGGCCCGTGTTCCATTGAGAATGTCGTAGAAGCCGTAGCCCGCGACGCCAAGCGCCACCGGCACGGACAGAATCAGCAGCGCCGCATAGGCGCCACTCAGCAGGAAGGCGCGGCCCCGCAGCGCCACGCTGGCGCGATGCAGGCCGGCAAGCCCGTGCAGGAAGACCGGCACCAGCAGCACCAGCAGCACGGAGAGGGTGACGGCATCGCCGCCTTCCTCCGCCGCCAGCCAGAAGCCGGCGGCGACCGCCGGCAGCACCGGGTACCAGCCCGGCAGCCGGGCCTCGCGCCAGGATGGCGCAGCGGCGATGACCTTCGCCCGCACCAGCAGGGACGCAGCGGCGGCGGCATTCACCAGCAGCGCGAGCGCCACCCAGAAGCCGATTGCCGCGGCCTTGACCCGCACCAGCTCCTCGACCAGCCCGTCATGCGCCGGCAGGCCCATGCGCTGCAGCCCGACTTCCGCCGCCTGCCGCATGGCGCCTTCCAGCCCGCCGGGCGCATCGCCCAGCAGGAAGGCCGCCATCAGCACGCCGAGTGCCGGGATCACGCCGAGTAGCGCGAAGGGCAGGTCCAGACGGCCATCATGTCCCCGTGCGAGCACCAGCGCCGCGGCGGGAACGCCGAACAGCGCCAGGAACAGGCCGAGGCCGAGTGAATTGCCGAGGACCAGCAAGGCGAGGCTGGCCACCGCCAGCGCCATCAGCGCCGCGAAGGCGCCAAAGCCGATGCCGGCCAGGAACAGGGGCATGGCGGTGAGCCAGAGCGCGAAGGCCCCGCCCGGCAGCCCGCGAAAGGCCCAGAGCGCCAGCACCGCCGCCGCCAGACCCGCCGCGCCGGCCGCGAGCAGGCGCGGATCGGCGGCAATGCCGCGACCCTCCCCCATCCCGCGATCCAGGCCGTCCGCCATCATCCTGTGTCCCGGTCCCGCGCCGTCTCAGTCGTTGATGACGTAGGGCAGCAGCGCCAGGAAGCGGGCGCGCTTGATGGCATTCGCCAGCTCGCGCTGCTTCTTGGCGGAGACCGCCGTGATGCGGCTCGGCACGATCTTGCCACGCTCGCTCAGGAAGCGGGACAGCAGGCGCACGTCCTTGTAGTCGATCTTCGGCGCGTTCGGGCCGGAGAAGGGGCAGGACTTGCGGCGGCGATAGAACGGCCGGCGCGCGCCCACGGCGGGGCGGCGCTGGGCGGGGTTCAGGGCGACGTCTTCGTTACGGTCGGACATGATGGATTACTCCTCGCCCCCGGGGCCCATATCGAGTTCGTCGCGCGGACGGGCGCGGAATTCCTCGCGGTCGTCACGCTCGCGGCCACCGGTGCGGCCCGAGCTGAAGCGGCCGGCCGGGCGCGGGCCACGGAAGCCGCGCTCACGCTCACGGTCGTCGGAACGGCGGGCCAGGATGGCGGACGGCGCGTCGTCGATCGCCTCGATGCGCAGCGTCAGGCTGCGCAGCACGTCCTCGTTCAGGCCAAGCTGGCGCTCGACCTCAAGCAGGGCGGTCGGGGTCGAATCCAGGCCCAGCAGCATGTAGTGGGCCTTGCGGTTCTTCTTGATGCGGTAGGCGAGGCCACGCAGGCCCCAATACTCCCGCTTCTTGATCTCGCCGCCATTCTGTTCGGTCAGGGTCGCCTGCACCTGGTCGGCGATCGCCTCGACCTGGGCCTGCGTGATATCACTGCGTGCCAACAGCACGCATTCATACAAGGGCATCCGATTCCCTCCGGCTGTCTCAGCCCTGCGGCCCCGGGCACCATGCCAGGGACGCGCGCGAACGGGCATAGCCAGGACCGATGCCTCGGGTCCCGGCAGGGGAGCGCGGCGTAAAGCACGGGCCGGGGGTGGGGGGCAAGCGGATTCAGCGCGGGGCGGCGCTGGACACTTGACGCCCGACCCGGGACCGCCCTAGGCCGCCCGACCGCCACAGACAGATCGCACGGACAGAAAAAATGGCGCTCGCCTTCACCTTCCCCGGCCAGGGTAGCCAGGCCCCCGGCATGGGCCGCGACCTCGCCGCCGCCTTCCCCGCCGCGCGGGAAGTGTTCCAGGAGGTGGACGAGACGCTGAAGCAGAAGCTGTCAAAGCTGATGTTCGAGGGGCCGGCGGAGGACCTGACCCTCACCGCCAATGCCCAGCCGGCGCTGATGGCGGTGTCCCTGGCCGTCCTGCGGGTGCTGGAGGTCGAGGGCGGCTTCGTGCTGAAGGACCGCGTGGCCCTGGTGGCGGGCCATTCGCTCGGGGAATATGCGGCGCTGGCCGCCGCCGGCACTTTTGAACTGTCGACCACTGCCCGGCTGCTGCGGCTGCGCGGCGATTCCATGCAGCAGGCGGTGCCCGCCGGGGTCGGCGCCATGGCCGCGCTGCTGGGTGCCGAGGCCGAACAGGCCCAGGCCATCTGCGACGCCGCCGCCGAGGACCCGCTGACCAAGGTGCGGGAGGTGGTGCAGATCGCCAATGACAATGGTGGCGGCCAGATCGTGATCTCCGGCCATGCCGGCGCGGTGGAACGCGCCATGGAGGGGTCGAAGGCCGCCGGCGTGAAGCGCGCCATGAAGCTGCCGGTCTCCGCCCCCTTCCACTGCGCCTTGATGGCGCCGGCCGCCGATGCGATGGCCGAGGCCCTGGGCGAGGCCGTGATGCGGGCGCCGCTGGTCCCCCTGGTGGCCAATGTCTCCGCCGCCAAGGCCACCGATCCGGCGGAAATCCGCGAACTTCTGGTGCGCCAGGTGACCGGCACGGTGCGCTGGCGCGAATGCATCCTGGCCATGGCCGGCATGGGCTGCGACCGCTTCGTTGAGATCGGCTCGGGCAAGGTCCTGACCGGGCTGATGAAGCGCCTGGCGCCGGAGGCCTCGGCCAGCGCCATCGGCACCCCGGCCGATATCGAAGCCTTCCTGAAGTCGCTGTGACGGCCTGGTTCGACCTCACCTCCCAGCCGAGTGCGGAGGAGGAGAAGGCGGTCCGTGACACGCTGTGGCAGGCGAACGCCACGGCGGGCTTCCCGCGCGACCGGAAGGGGCTGTCCCTGCTGCTGCGCGATGCGACCGGCACGGTCGTCGGCGGGCTGATCGGCTCAACCGGCTGGTCCTGGCTGTATATCGAAAATCTGGTGATCCCGGCCGAGCTGCGCGGCGCCGGCTGGGGCAGCAAGCTGATGGGCGCGGCGGAGGCCGAGGCCCGGCGGCGCGGCTGCACCGGCATGCGGCTCGATACCTACAGTTTCCAGGCGCGCGGCTTCTACGAAAAGCTCGGCTTCGGCGTGGTTGGCCAGATCGAGGACTGCCCGCCAGGGGCCACCCGCTTCACCATGACCAAGCGCCTGGATGGTCCCACGCTGGCCGCCGAGCCCTGGCCGGATGCGGCCGCGCCACGGGTCACCATCACCGAAACGGCGGCGGAGGATGACCCCGCCACGGCGGTGATCGTCGCCGGCCTGTCCGCCCATGCCGAAGCCGCGGCCGGTCCGCCGGGCCATGCGCCCTTCAATCTGGTGGTTCGCCTGGCCGGGCAGTCCGAGCCGGTCGGCGGCCTGACGGGCTACCTGCTGTTCGGTTGGCTGTTCATCCAGTTCTTCCACCTTCCCGAATCGCTGCGGGGCCAGGGCCTGGGCCGCGCCTTGATGCAAAGGGCGGAGGATGCGGCGCGGGCGCGGGGCTGCGCCGGCATCTGGCTCGACACCTTCAGCTTCCAGGCCAAGCCTTTCTACGAAGCCCTGGGCTACACCGAGTTCGGCCGGATCGACGGCTACCCGCCTGGCCATAGCCGGCATTATCTGATGAAGCGCCTCACGGACGGAGAAGCCTGATGTTCGACCTCACCGGCAAGGTGGCCCTCGTCACCGGCGCCACCGGCGGCATCGGTGCCGCCATCGCCACCGCCCTGCATGCGCAAGGCGCCAAGGTGGCCATTTCCGGGCGGCGGGAGGCGGAGCTGGCCGCCCTGGCCGAGACGCTCGGGGACCGGGTGCTGGTTGCGCCCGCCGACCTCGCCGACCCGGCGGCGCCCGCCGCGCTGATCGAAAAGGTGGAATCCGAGCTCGGCGGCTTCGACATCCTGGTGAACAATGCGGGCTTTACGCGGGACATGCTGGCGCTGCGGATGGGCGATGCCGATTGGAACGCGGTGCTGGAAGTGGACCTCACCGCCCCCTTCCGCCTGGCCCGCGCCGCGCTGCGCGGGATGATGAAGCGCCGGTCCGGGCGGATCATCTCCATCGCCAGCATCGTCGGCGTCACCGGCAATGCCGGCCAGGCCAATTACGCAGCCGCCAAGGCCGGGTTGATCGGGATGAGCAAGTCGCTCGCCCAGGAAGTCGCGACGCGCGGCGTCACGGTGAATGTGGTGGCGCCCGGCTTCGTGAAGACGGCGATGACCGATTCCCTGCCGGAAACCGCCCGCACCGCCTTGCTGACCCGCATCCCCACCCAGCGCATGGGCACGCCGGAGGATGTGGCCGGCGCCGTGGCCTATCTGGCCAGCGCCGAGGCGGCCTGGGTCACCGGCCAGACCATCCATGTGAATGGCGGGATGGCGATGATCTGAGGGCCCGGCTTCGGGCTGCGAGGCTGGTGGGCCGCTTCATCGGCATTTCGCGGTGGCAACATCAGCCTCCGGGGCGTTGCGCCGCCGACACAGGAAGGGCCGGCCACCCCTTCCAGATGCCTCCGGCGCAGGAAAGCCGCACTTCGCGGCACCCGACCGCTTGCGTCGCGCCGCCGCCTAGGCCAAGTGACGCTTCCATGTTAAGCCGCGCCGCCCCCGCCCCCATGGAGGGGACCAGGGCCGATACTCGGTACGGCAGTGACCAGCAGGAGACATCGCGGCATGAGCGATACCGCCGACAAGGTGAAGAAGATCGTTGTGGAGCACCTCGGCGTCGAGGAATCCAAGGTGACCACCGAGGCGTCGTTCATCGACGATCTGGGCGCGGACAGCCTCGACACCGTCGAGCTGGTCATGGCTTTCGAGGAGGCCTTCGGGGTCGAGATCCCGGACGACGCCGCCGAGAAGATCACGACCGTCAAGGACGCGATCGACTACATCGAGAAGCAGAAGTCCGCCTGATTTCAGCGGTCTGGCGTGTAGGGTAGGGGAAGCAGCGGTGTTCGGTCATCTCGTTGCGCCGCGGCGCGTTGTCGTCACGGGCATGGGTATCGCCTGCCCGCTCGGAGTTGGCGTCGAGAACGTCTGGAAGCGGATGCTGGCCGGCGAAAGCGGGCTGGCGGCGATCCAGAACTTCGACGTCAGTGCCCTGCCGGCCAAGATTGCCGGCCAGGTTCCGGTCGGGACCAAGACCGAGGGCAAGCTCGACATCAACGAGTGGATCCCGGTCAAGGACCAGAAGAAGATGGACCGCTTCATCCAGCTCGCGCTGGTGGCGGCCACGGAAGCGGTCGAGGACAGCGGCTGGATGCCCGGCGAGGATGCCGAGGAGGAACGCTGCCGCACCGGCGTGATGATCGGGTCGGGCATCGGTGGCCTGCCGACCATCTACGAAGCCTCTCTGCTGATCGCGCAGGGCAAGACGCGGCGGATTTCGCCCTTCTTCATCCCCTCCGCCCTGATCAACCTGGCCTCCGGCCATGTCTCCATCAAATACGGCTTCAAGGGCCCGAACCACGCGGTGGTCACGGCCTGCGCCACTGGCGTGCATGCGCTGGGCGATGCGGCGCGGTTGATCGCGCTGAACGACGCGGATGTCATGGTCGCCGGCGGCGCCGAGGCCGCGGTGGCGGAAATCGGCATGGCCGGCTTCTGCGCCTCCCGCGCCTTGTCCACCGCCTTCAACGACGATCCGACCAAGGGCAGCCGCCCCTGGGACCGCGACCGCGACGGCTTCGTCATGGGCGAGGGTGCCGGCGTCGTGGTGCTGGAGGAGCTGGAGCACGCCAAGGCGCGCGGCGCCAAGATCTATGGCGAGGTGATCGGCTACGGCATGTCCGGCGACGCCTATCACATCACCGCGCCGACCGAGGATGGCGATGGCGCCTTCCGCGCCATGCGGGCCGCGCTGAAATCCGCCAGCCTGTCGCCGTCCGACATCCAGTATGTCAACGCGCATGGCACCTCCACGCCCATGGGCGACGACCTGGAATTGCAGGCGGTGGAGCGGCTGTGGGGGGATGAGGCAAAGAACCTCGCCATGTCCTCCACCAAGTCCGCCATCGGCCATCTGCTGGGCGCGGCCGGCGCGGTGGAGGGGATTTTCTCCATCCTGGCGATCCGCGATGGCGTCGCCCCGCCGACGCTGAACCTGGAAAACCCCTCCCGCGAAAGCCCGATCGACCGGGTGGCCAAGCAGGCCCAGCCGCGCAAGATCGACACCGTGCTGTCCAACAGCTTCGGCTTCGGCGGCACCAACGCCAGCATCATTTTCCGGCGGGCGGGCTGAGGTCCTCCGCCAGCCGCCTTGCAACAGGCGGCTGGCGAGGCCAGTCATAGGCCATGCGCCGTCTGATAGCCCTTCTGCTTGTCCTGCTCATTCTCGGCGCTGGCGCCGGGGGAGCCTTCTGGTATGCCCGGCAGCAATGGGAGGCCCCCGGCCCCCTCGCCGCCCCCGCCCAGATCGTGGTGCCGCGCGGCGGCACGGCGGCCATCGCCGATGCCCTGGCGGAACGCGGCGTCATCGCCCAGCCGCTGTATTTCCTGGCCGCCACCTGGCTGACCCGGGGCGAAGGGCCTTTGCGCGCCGCCGAATTCCAGTTTCCCGCCCGTGCCAGCCTGCGGGACGTGCTGAACGTGCTGCGCGATGGCCGCCCGGTACAGCGCCGCCTGACCATCCCGGAAGGCCTGACCGCGCAGCAGATCGCGCGCCTGATGGAACAGGCGGAGGGCCTGGTCGGCGACCTTCCCGCCTTCGCGGAGGGCGAGGTGCTGCCGGAGACCTATGCCTATCAATGGGGCGACAATCGCGGTGCCCTGCTGCGCCGGGCGCGGCAGGCGATGGACCAGGCGCTGGCCGAGATCTGGGCCGAGCGCGCGCCCAACCTGCCGCTCGCCAATGCGCGGGAAGCCCTGATCCTGGCCAGCATCGTCGAGCGTGAGACCGGCCAGCGGGAGGAACGCGCCCGCGTCGCCGGAGTCTTCATCAACCGGCTGCGGCGCGGGATGATGCTGCAATCGGATCCCACCGCGGCCTATGCCGCTGCCGATGGTGGGGTGCTGGACCGGGCGCTGACCCGGGCCGACCTGGACCGCGACCATCCCTTCAACACCTACCGCATCCGCGGCCTGCCCCCCGCCCCCATCGCCAGCCCGGGGCGGGAGGCGTTGCGCGCCGTCGCACGGCCGGAGGCGACGGATTTTCTCTACTTTGTCGCCGACGGCACCGGCGGCCACGCCTTCGGTCGCACGCTGGAGGAGCACAACCGCAACGTCGCGCGCTGGCGCGAGATCGAGCGCGCCCGCACGCCGCAGCGATGAGGCCGTAACCGGCCCAGGGTTGGGGGCGAAGCCGTCCGCACCCGCCACCCCGAGGAGACGCGCCATGCGCCTAGCCCGCCTGCTGCGCGACCCCCGGCTGTGGATCGCGCTCGCCATCCTGGCGCTGGTGCTCGGGCTGCGGGCCAGCGGCCTGTCGGATCATCTGTCGATCGAGACCCTGGGCCGTCACCGGACGACGCTGCTGGGGCTGGTGGCGGCGCATGGGGCGGTCGCGGCGGCGGGCTATGTGCTGGTCTATGCGGCGGCGGTGGCGCTTTCCATCCCTGGCGCGGTGGTGCTGACGCTGACCGGCGGCTTCCTGTTCGGCGCGGTGCTGGGGACGGTGCTGACGGTCACGGGCGCGACGCTGGGCGCCACCCTGGTCTTCCTGCTGGCCCGCCGGCTGTTCGGCGATGATGCGCTGGACCGGCTGGGGCCGCGCGCCCAGAAGCTGGCGGAGGGCATCCGGCGCAATGCCGCCTCCTACCTGTTGGTGCTGCGGCTGGTGCCGCTGTTTCCCTTCGTGCTGGTCAATCTGGTGCCGGCCTTCGCCGGGGTGCGGCTGCCGGTCTATGTGCTGACCACCTTCTTCGGCATCCTGCCCGGCACGGCCGTGTTCAGCCTGGCCGGCGCCGGGCTGGGCGGGGTGCTGGAGGCGGGCGGCGATTTCGACATCCGCAGCGTGCTGACACCGCAGATCCTGGGCGCGCTGCTGGGCCTCGCCGCGCTGGCGCTGGCCGCCATCCCCCTGAAGGCGCGCTTCGCTCGTTGAGGCGGCGCGGTGTAACCTTTCTGCCCGCGCCGGCGAAGCCGCGCCTGATATCGAAGGGGTCGAGCTTGCCCGAGCATCCGCCGAGTCTCCGTCGCCGTGCCGTGCTGGCCGGCGGCCTCGTCGCGCTGGCCAGCCCGGCTTTGGCCCAGGCCGCGCCGCTGCGCTTCGCCGTGGGGCCGTTCCAGCCCACGCCGGGCGACACGCGCCGGGCCTTCGAGCCCTTCTTCGCCCATCTCGCCGCCCGGCTGGGCCGGCGCTACCAGCTTTCCGTCACCGGCGACTGGGCCGGCATCGCGGTGGCGCTGGGCAGCGACCAGATGGACTGCGCCTGGATGGGCCCCTGGGGCTATGTGCTGGCGCAGGACCGGGCGGGGGCGGAGGCCGTGGCCACCGTGCTCTGGCGCGGCAGCCCGACCTACCACGCCATCATCCTGGCCAGGCCGGACCTGCCCATCACCCGCTTTCCGGAGGATGCGCGGGGGATGTCGATCTCCTTCGCCGATGCCGGGTCGACCAGCGGCTGGCTGGTGCCGCATCACTGGTTCCTGCGCCAGGGCATCGATCCCCGCACTTTCTTCCGCTACCGCGACGGCGCCAGCCATGCGGCGAATGTCATCGCCGTGGCCAATGGCCAGGTGGACCTCGCCACCGATTACGACCGCAACCTCGCCGCGATGATGGCAGCCGGAAGGGTGCGGGAGGGGCAGGTGAAGGTGGTGTGGCGCAGCGATCCCCTGCCCAATGATGCGCTGGCGGTGCGCCGCGGCCTGGATGCCGCGACCCGCACCGCCCTGGCCGAGGCCGCCATTGCCAGCACGGCCGAGGTGCTGCCCACCGACTATACCGGCTGGGTGCCCGCCACCGCCGAGACCTACGCCCCCATCGAGGCCGCCGGCCGCGCGCTGGGAAGGCTGCGCAACGCGTGAAGCGGCTGGGCTGGGCGGCGTTCCTGGCCTTGCTCGCGGGCTCGGTCTGGGTGGTGGGGCCGGACCCGGCGCGGCTGGCGGCGGGGCTGCCGAGACTCGGCGGCTGGCTGGCCGGTGCCTGGCCGCCGGATTTTTCCGGACCCGGCGATATCGCGCGCCGCGCGGCGGAAACGGTGGGCATCGCCACGCTGGGCACCTTCGTCGCGGCGATCCTGGCCGCGCCGGTGGCCTTGCTGGCGACGAGGCCGGTGACCCGCGCCGGATGGCTGCGGCAGCCGGCGCGCGGGGCGCTGGATGCGCTGCGCGGGGTGGATGGCTTCGTCTTCGCGCTGATCTTCGTCGCCGCCGTCGGCCTCGGCCCCTTCGCCGGCATGATCGGCGTGGCGCTGCATTCCGCCGGCTCCTTGGGCAAGCTGTGGTCGGAGGCACTGGAAGCCGCCGATCCGCGCCCGGCGGAGGCGATTCTCGCGGTGGGCGGCAGCCAGCTTCAGGTGGCGCGCCACGCGCTGATCCCCCAGACCCTGCCGGAGACGGCGGGGGCGCTGCTTTATGTGTGGGAGTTCAATATCCGCGCCTCCACCGTGCTCGGGCTGGTCGGCGCCGGCGGCATTGGACAGGAGCTGAAGAACGCCGTGGACCTGCTCGACTTCAACCGCCTCTTTGCCATCCTGCTCGTGGTGGTCGGGCTGACCCTGACGGCGGATCGGATCAGCGCAGCCCTTCGGAGAAGCCTCGCATGATAATCGCGCTCGACGGCCTGATGCTGGTTTTTGGCGGTCCCTATTCGAACCTTCAGGCGACGCAGGCGGTGCTGGCGGAGGCGGCGCGGCGCGGCATTTCGGCCACGCACATCCTCTGCACCGGTGATGTGGTCGCCTATGGCGCCGATGCCGCCGCCTGCTGCGACCTGGTGATGGGCAGCGGCATCGCCGTGCTGGCCGGCAATTGCGAGGAACAGCTCGCCGAGGCCGCCGAGGATTGCGGCTGCGGGTTCGAGGAAGGCACCGCCTGCGACCTGCTCAGCCGAAGCTGGTACGCCCATGCCAATGCGGAGGTCACGCCGGCGCAGCGCGACTGGATGCGCGGCCTGCCCAGGCGGATCGTGCTGGCGCTGCCGGATGGCCGGCGGCTGGCGGTGCTGCATGGTGGCGCGGCGGAGACCAGCCGCTTCCTGTTTGCCTCGGCGCCCGAGGATGTGCTGGCCGAGGAAATCGCAGTGACGGGCTGCGATGGCGTCATCGCCGGCCATTGCGGCCTGCCCTTCGCGCGGCGCGTCGGGGATGGGCTTTGGCTGAATGCGGGCGCGGTGGGCATGCCGGCCGATGACGGCACGCCGCGCGTCTGGTTTTCGGTGCTGACGCCGACCGCCGAGGGCTTGCGCGCGGAAATCCTGCCGCTGGACTACGACCACGAAGCCGCCGCCGCCGCGATGCGCGCGGCCCGGCTGCCGGAAGGCTATGCGGCGGCGCTGTCCAGCGGCTTATGGCCCTCCTGCGACGTGCTGCCGCCGGTGGAACGGGCACGGCGCGGCAATCCTCTGGCGCCAGTCGCGCTGATGTGGTGAGGCATCCCGCGCCGCATGGGGCAGCCTGCGGACAGGGAATGGGGGGCGGCATGGCACCAAAAATCCGGGTCGGCATCGGTGGCTGGACCTTCGAACCCTGGCGCGACAATTTTTACCCGAAAGGCCTGCCCCAAAAACAGGAGCTGCATTTCGCCAGCCGCCAGGTGACGGCCATCGAGATCAACGGCACCTATTACGGCAGCCAGAAGCCCGAGAGCTTCGCCCGCTGGCATGACGAGGCGCCGGAGGATTTCGTCTTCGCGCTGAAGGCCAGCCGCTTCACCACCAACCGCAAGGTGCTGGCCGAATCCGAGGCCTCCATCACGCGTTTTCTCTCCAGTGGGCTGGTGGAGCTGAAGGCCAAGCTCGGCCCGATCAACTGGCAGTTCCTGCCGACCAAGCAGTTCGAGCCCGAGGATTTCGAGGCTTTTCTTCAGCTGCTGCCGAAGGAGCAGGACGGCGTGGCGCTGCGGCATGTGGTGGAGGTGCGTCACCCGAGTTTCGCGGTGCCCGAATTCCCCGAGCTGCTGCGCCGCTACGGGGTGGCGGCCGTGGTGGCGGACAAGCCCAACTTCCCCGCGATCCACGACGTGACCGCGCCCTTCGTCTATGCGCGCCTGCAGTCGGCGGCGGAGGAGGAGGCGCTGGGCTACCCCGAAGCCGCCCTGGACCGCTGGGCCGCGCGCGCCAAGACCTGGGCGAAGGGCGGCACGCCCGAGGACCTTCCCCTGCTCGCCCCGCCGGAAAAGAAGGCGCCGAAGACGCGGGACGTCTTCGTCTTCATGATCAACGGCTTCAAGCCGAAGGCGCCGCATGCAGCCAAGGCGCTGATCGCGCGGCTATAGGCTAGCCGATCAGCATATGGTCCGAGAGGGCCATGAAGCTGGGCGCCAGATCGTCATTGAGGATGGTGCCGGTCGCAGTGGCCGAGGTGATGGCCGTGCCGGATGAGAGGCTGCCGAGGGTGACGACAAAGGTCTCATCTGCCTCCTGCTGCGCATCCCGCAGGACGCGCAGCTTGATGACCTGGGACGCCTCGCCGGCCGCGAAGGCGACGGTGCCGCCGGGCATGACGCCGCCCATGAAATCCGCCGCATCCGCGGCGCTGGCCCCGGTACCGCGGACCGACCAGGCCGCCTGGCTGGCGCCCGAAAGATCACCGCTGCGGGTGACGATGTAGGAAAAGACGCTGACCCCGGTGCCGGTGCCCTCGCTGCGTTCGGTGACGTCGCCGCCGATGGACAGGTTCGTTCGCGGCGGCGCGTCGTCGTCGCGGATCACGCCGCGGGCGGACATGGTGTAGGAAAAGTCCTCGGCCGACTTGGCGAGCAGATGGAAGTAGGAATCCGGCTCCTCCTCGGCGTCACGCAGCACGCGCACCTTGATAACCTGCTCGGCCTGACCGGCCTCGAAGGTCACCCGACCCTTGGGCAGTGCGCCGCCCAGGAAGTCCGCCGCATCGGCGCCATAGGGCGGCGCGCCCAGGACGATCCAGTCGACATGAGATGTGCCGGAGAGGTCGCCGCTGCGCGTCACAGTGTAGGAAAAGACGCTGACGCCCGAGCCGGTGCCCTCATCGCGGTCCACCATATCCGTGGTCATCGCGAAGCGGACACTTGGCAGGTCGTCGTTGCGGATGATGCCATTGGCCACCCCGCTGATGACGCGGATGCCCGGGGTCGAAGGCGCCGCGAGGATGACGGAGAATCCTTCGTCGCTTTCCTGCACGGCGTCTCGTAGAACCCGGACCTTGATGGTCTGCTCCGCTTGGCCGGCGGCGAAGGTGACGACGCCGCTGGGAAGCACCCCACCCAGGAAATCCGCCGCATCGGCGGGGTTGACGCCGGTGCCGCGGACCGACCAACCGGCCTGCATCGTCTCCGACAAATCGCCCGTGCGGGTCATGCGGTAGGTGAAGACGCTGACGCCGTCGCCGGTGCCTTCGGAGCGATCGGTGATCTCACCGGCGATGGCCAGGGTGCCGCTGGGCGCGTCGTCGTTGCGGATGATGCCGCTGGCCTGGCTGATGCCGAGACTCGCGCCGACAGGTGCCGACAGGGCGACCTGGAAGGTCTGGTCGGGCTCGAAGACGGCGTCGCGCAGGACCCGCACCTTGATGACCTGCTCCGCCTGGCCGGCGGCGAAGGTGAGGGTGCCGCTGGGCAGGACGCCACCGAGGAAATCCGCGGCATTCGCGGCATTGGCGCCGCTGCCGCTGACCGACCATCCGACCTGGCTGTTGCCGGAAAGGTCGCCGCTGCGGGTGACCAGATAGGAGAAGACGCTGACGCCGTCCCCAGTGCCCTCGGTACGATCATCCAGGGTGGCGGCAAGGGACAGGAGGGTGGTGGGCGCCGGATCGTCGTCGAGGATGGTGACGGTCGCGCTGCGGTGCGCGGAGTCGAGCACGACGCCGCCGGTGGGATTGCCCAGGCGCACGAAGAAGCTCTCATCCCCCTCATGCAGCGTGTCACCGCGGACAGAGACCGTGAAGGATTTCGAGGTCTCGCCAGGCTCAAACCTGAAGGTTCCGAACCAGCGATTGTAGTCCAGGTCGACCTGGGCGGTGTCTGCGAGGGTCCCGTAATCGACATAGACCACGCCCGGCATGACCTGGGAGAGCTGGACCGTGAAGGTGAGGTCCGTCGTGCCCGCATCGCCTTCGGTCACCGAAGTGACGGTGGAGAGCAGGGCGACGGAAGGCGGCGGCGGGTCATTGTCCTGGATCGTGACAACCGCCTCGGCCTCACCGACGCGCACCGTGAAGGTCTCCTCCGGCTCGTAGACCGTGTCGCCCGTGATGTTGACGATGAAGGTCGCCTCCGTATCCCCCGTCTCGAACCGGAGAAAGCCGAACGTAAAGCCGAAGTCATAGGGATAGGTCGCGGTGCCCTGGCTGGCTTCGTAGATCAGGCTGAAGGGCGCCATGGCCGGCGCGGCAAGCCTGGCGGTGAAGGTCAGGGCCTTGCTGCCCGAATCGCCTTCCACGACCACGGGCGAGGCGGGGCTGAGCGTGACGCTGGGCAGCGGGTCGTCATTCCAGATTTCGACGGAGGTGCTCGACCCGGTTTCTGCGATGGTGGCATTGTCCGAGACGCCGGTGATCCGCACCTCGAAGGATTCGTTCGCCTCGTAATCGGTGTCGGCCAGGGTCTGGATCGTGATGATCGCCGAGGTTTCGCCCGGCGCGAAGGTGACGGTGCCCGTCTGCGCCGTGTAATCCGCGCCGGCCGAGGCAGTGCCATCCACGGTGGTGTAGCTGACGACGACCGGCGTTTCGCTCGATCCGTCGAGGTAGACATAGACCTTGCGTTCCGTGCTGCCGGAATCGGCCTCCTCGTAGGAATCACGGGACCAATCGAGGGAAACGACGGGAAGCGTCATGGGGACCGGCACCTGATGTCCAGACGCAACGTTTATACCGTGGCATGAAGCTGGACAACGGTCCCCCCGCGTCAGTCCTGTTGCAACCGGTCGAGCATGGCTTCGATGTTGCGCCGCGCACGCTTTTCGCGGTCCAGGAAGAAGCGGTCGGTCAGGTAAAGCCGGCGACGCCAGAGCAACATCTGCAAGGCGGCCGTCCGGGCGATGCGGTAGCGATCTTCCGACAGATGCGCGAATTCGCGGCGGATCGCCGCCTCATAGGCCGCATAGCGGTCCGGTGATTCACCCAGCGGCGCATTGTCCAGATCCAGCAGCAGCGCGGCATCGGCGCGCATGCCGGGGTCTTCGCTTTCCGGCGGTTCCTGGCGCAGCACGGCCTGGATCAGCGCCTCCGCCCGCGCCAGCATATGCGGCGGCATGGCGCGGCCGAGATGGCGGTGCAGCAGCGCGACCGATTGCGCGCCGCAATCCGCCTGGCCGCGATCGAAGACCGCGGTGTGGAACATCACCGCCAGGATGAAGGCCGGCCGGTCCGCCAGCGCATGCGACACCTCCTCCGCCATGGCCAGCATGGCGGAGATGCGTGCCCAGTTGTGCCAGGCGCGATGCGGTTCGGCGTGACGGTGCCGAAGGTCGGCGAAGATGGCCGGGGTCATGCCGTCACTTTGAAGGATCGCCGGGCGGAGTGCCCGCCCGGCGATGTGCCTTCGTCAGGCGCTTTCGTAAAGCCGCGTCAGGCTGAATTCGCGGTGGCCCAGAAGCTCCGCTGCCGTCAGTTCGCCATCCGCGGTGCGCAGAATGCAGTCCAGCAGCGCCTCCCCGGCCTCGTCCATGTTCATCTGCTTTTGCAGAAGCCCGGTCACATCCACGTCGATGTGTTCGGACATGGTGCGCTGCGTGCGCGGATTGGCCGTCAGCTTGATCACCGGCAGGATCGGATTGCCGATGACATTGCCCTGACCCGTGGGGAAGGTATGCACCGCGAAGCCGGAGGCTGCGCAGAGCGTCACCATCTCGGCGGCGGCGGAGGAGCTGTCCATGAACCACAGCCCCGCATGCGTCGGCACCTCGGCCTTGTCCAGCACGCCATCGACCGTGCACTTCTTGCCGATCTTGGTGATGTTGCCGAGCGCCTTTTCCTCGATGGTGGTCAGGCCACCCTCGATATTGCCCTTGGTCGGCTGGCTGTCGGACAGGTCGCTGGTCTTGTTCACCTCCACCACGCGCTGGTAGCGGTCGAACATCGCCTGGAACTGCTGGCGGATCTCGGGCGTCTTGCAGCGCGCGGCCACCAGGTGTTCGCCGCCGGTCAGCTCCGTCGTCTCGCCGAAGACCAGCGTGTTGCCGTTGGCCCAGAGCTTGTCATAGGAGTTGCCAACGGTGGGGCAGGAGGCGAGGCCGGAGGTGGTGTCGCTTTCGCCGCATTTCGTCGAGACCCACAGCTCCACCAGCGGCGCCTTGGTCTTCTTCAATTTCGACGCATGCTTCACCAGCCGGTAGGCTGCGCGCGATGCGCTGGCGATGGTGTTGATGTCGCCATTCTGCTCGATGGCGAAACCCTCCACCGGCTTGCCGGACTTGGCGATGCCCTCGACGATCTTGCCGGTCCAGCCCGGCTCGATGCCGATGACGATGACGCCCGCGACATTCGGGTTGGTGCCCGTGCCGATCAGCGTCCGGAAATGCAGTTCCAGGTCGGCGCCGAATTGCAGGCGGCCATAGGCGTGCGGGATCGCCAGCGCGCCCTTGATGTTGTTGGCGACGGCTTCCGCCGCGGCGTTGGAAAGATCGTCCACCGGCAGGATGATGACGTGGTTGCGCACGCCCATCCGGCCATTCTCGCGCCGCCAGCCTTCGAAGCTGGCCTCTCTCAGGTTCAGGCCCATCGGATGCGTTCCCTTACCAGCGCTTGGTCTTGACGTTGTGGACGTGCAGATGCTCGCCGGCGCCGATATCGGCCACCGCGCGGCCGATATCCGTGCCGTATTTCATGATGGTATCGCCCTTGGCGATGGACCGGATCGCCAGCTTGTGGCCGATCGGGATGTCCGACTTCGCATCGAACTCCATCATCTTGTCCTGGTCCATGATCCAGCCATTGAGCCGGGTGCCGGCCTTCAGACCTTCCACCACCACCACGCCCACGCTGTCGCCCTCATCATGGACGACGAAATGGATCGTCATATGTTCCCCCCGAAGCCGGTGTCCCTGGCGGCAGCCTAGGCGCGCGCGGCGCCCCCTTCAACCGTCCCCCTGGACGTGTCATTGCTGGGGTCGGGAATGCGGAAAAAGGGGCTGCCGCCATGGCGGGCGTCTATTGGTATGCCGGAGTCTGGTCGACCGAGGAGCCGAAGGTGATCGGCCCCATGGACCACGCCTTCTGGCTCGGCAGCGTGATCTTTGATGGCGGCCGATCGTTCGGCGGCGTCGCCCCGGACCTCGACCTGCATTGCGCGCGGGCGGTGCAGTCGGCCCGCAACATGCTGATGAAGCCCACGAAGACCCCCGCCGAAATCGAGGAGCTGTGCCGGGAGGGTATCCGCCGCATGGGTCCGCAGGCGGAGCTTTACATCCGACCCATGTTCTTCGTCCGCAAGGGTCTGGGCGCCGCCCGGCCGGACCCGGACAGCACGGATTTCATCCTGGCGATCTACGACAGCCCGCTGCCGGAATACAAAGGCTTCTCCGCCTGCCTGGCGCCGCAGCGCCGCCCGGCACCGGATCAGGCGCCGACCGACGCCAAGGCCGCCTGCCTCTACCCCAACGGGTCCCGCGCCGCGGCCTTCGCCCATGACAAGGGGTTCGAGGCGGCCGTGGTGCTGGACCCGATCGGCCATGTGGCGGAATTCGCCCATGCCAATCTGATGTTCGCCAAGGATGGCAAGGTGATCACCCCGGCCGTCAACGGCACCTTCCTGGCCGGCATCACCCGCGGCCGCGTCATCGCCCTGCTGCGCGAAGCGGGCGTGACGGTGGAGGAACGCGCCGTGAAGCCGGAGGAGCTGGAAACGGCGGACGAGATCCTCTCCACCGGCAATTACGGCAAGGTCCTGCCCTGCTCCAACTGGCAGGGCCGCGCCATGCAGCCGGGGCCGCTCTGCCAGAAGGCTCGGACGCTGTATTTCGACTGGGCGGAAGCCAAGTGGCGCATCCTGCCGAAGGTCGCGGCCTGACGCGATACCGCGCCCGACATCAGGGTGCTTTGTTTACGATATCGAAACACCCGCATGTCATTCTGGGCCATCCTGCGAATGGAGCCCAAAATGGCCCAGCTCATCACGCGGCGGTTGTTTCTGGCGGGCGCCACCCTGGCCCTGCCCTCGCCGGCCCTGATCTCCGTGGCCAAAGCCGCGGAACCCATCGTCATCGGGGGCAGCGGCCCCGTCCTGGCTGCCGCCCGGCTGCTGGCGGAAGGTCCCGCCCGCGCGGCAGGCCAGGCTGTGGACGTGCTGGACAGCCTCGGCACGCGCGGTGGTTTGCAGGCGCTGCGGGACGGTACCATCCATCTGGCGCTGTTCGCGCGGCCACCCAATGCCGAGGAACGCGCGGCCGGGATGCTGGCCCTGCCTCTGGGCGACAGCCCGCTGATTGCCGCCACACGGGCCGGCCCCGCCGCGCCGATGCCGGTCGACATGGCGACGCTGTGCGGCCTGATGGATGGCAGCCAGGCCGCCTGGCCGGATGGCCGGCCGGTGACCCTCATTCGCCGCACGGCGCAGGAGATCGACAACGCCGAGCTCGCCTCCGTATCGCCCGAGATGGCGGCGGCGGTGCGGGCCATGCTCGCGCGCCCCGGCCCACGCACGGCGCGGACGGCGCAGAACAACGCGGAGGCGATCGAGCGCGAGGCCGGATCGCTGGGCTTCATCACCCTGGGACAGGCCATGACCGAACGGCGCCAGATCGCGCAGGTGCCGGTCCAGAACCTGGCGGATGGCCGCAACTGGCTGGTGATGAAACACTTCTACGTGGCGCATATGGCCGACGCCGCCGCACCCGTCATCGCCATGGCCGGGCTGATGGCCTGGGAAGGCGGCGGCCAGCGCCTGGCGGGTCTGGGCTTCCAGGCGCCAGCGGGAGGTAGCCTGCGCGGCGGCTACCGCTCGCTGAACAGCACGCCGCCCTTCGCCTTCGAATCCTTCTCCGCCTCCACGAACTGGATGCTGACCGCATCGGCCGATACGCCAAAGTTCTTCACCATGGCCTCGGTCATGTCCTTGACCAGACCGCGCTTCTGTTCCGTGGTGCGGCCGGCAATTGCGTAGATGATGATTTCGGGCATGATCTTCTCCTCTGGTATCCCAGCCTGCCTCCGGTTCGCCGGGCTGCCAAGCGCATGAGCCTGGTCCTTCTGCCCGGCTTCATGCTGGATGCCGGCCTCTGGGACGATATCGCGCCGCTGCTGGCGCCGCTCGGCCCGATCCATCACGGCGACCTGTTTCGGGACGATACGCTGGAGGGCATGGCGCGGCGGGTACTGGCGGACGCGCCGGCGCGCTTCGTGCTGGTGGGGTTCTCCATGGGTGGCTTCGTGGCGCGGGAAGTCGCGCGGATGGCGCCGGAACGTGTGCAGGCCCTGGTGCTGGTCGCCACCTCCGCCCGCGGAGACAGTGCCTCCCAGCGCGCGCGCCGTCAGGCCGTGGCCGGACGCCCGGCGGAGGCCGCCTTCCGGGGGATGAGCCGCACCGCCATCGCCCGCGGCCTGCACCCCAGCCGCGCCGGCGACACGGCCCTGGTGGACCGGCTGCGCGGCATGGGCGACCGTCTGGGGGGCGAGGTCTTCCTGCGCCAGACCCTGCTGCCCCGCCCCGTCTTCGATGACCGCCTGGGCGAGATCGCCTGCCCCACCCTGGTGATCGCCGCCGCCCAGGACGCGCTGCGCAGCCTGGCGGAGGCGGAAGAGCTGCGGGACGGTATCCCGGGCGCCACGTTGCGCGTCATCGAGGGCAGCGGCCATATGCTGCCGGTGGAGGTGCCGGAGGAATTGGCCGGCATCATCCTGGATTTCGTGGCTCAGACGGAAACCTGACGGATCCACTCCGGCAGATTGTACTGCGTCGCCACGCGGGCGATCTTGCCGTCCCGGATGGTCAGGAAGGCGCCGGCGGGCAGGGTGTAGCGCTGGCCGCGTGCCTCCGGCAGGCCTTCCTCGGTCCGCAGATACTGGCCGAGCACGGTGAATTCCGCCGCGGCGCGGGTGCCGGTTTCGTCCACCATCACCACCAGATCCGTGATGCGTTCGGCATAGGCGGCGTCCATCTGTGCCAGGAAGGCGGTGAAGGCCGGCTTGCCGGTGCGGCGGCTGCCCTGGTTCGGGTCGTGCACCACGTCATCGGTCAGCATCGCCAGCATGGCGGCGCGGTCGCCGGCATCGAAGGCGGCGTAGTAGGCGCGGATCAGGCGCTCGGTCTCGGTCATGAACGGGGCCCCTTGCTTGCCGGTTGGGTCGACGGGGGGGTATTGAAGCGGTCGAAACCTCCCCGGCAAGACCCACACCCGGCATGTCCGCAAAACCCCCCTCCTTCCAGGACATCATCCTGCGCCTCCATAATTTCTGGAGCGCGCAGGGCTGCCTGATCCTGCAGCCCTATGACATGGAAGTCGGCGCCGGCACCTTCCACCCGGCCACCACGCTGCGGGCGCTGGGCGCGAAGCCCTGGGCGGCAGCCTATGTACAGCCGTCCCGCCGGCCGTCGGATGGCCGCTACGGCGAGAACCCCAACCGGCTGCAGCACTACTACCAGTACCAGGTCATCATGAAGCCGAGCCCGCGCGACGCGCAGGACCTGCTGATCGCCAGCTATCGCGACCTCGGCCTGGACCCGATGAAGCATGATTTCCGCTTCGTCGAGGATGACTGGGAAAGCCCGACGCTGGGCGCCTGGGGCCTGGGCTGGGAGATCTGGTGCGACGGGATGGAAGTCGGCCAGTTCACCTATTTCCAGCAGGTCGGCGGCATCACCTGCGAGGTGCCCTCCTTTGAGATGACCTACGGGCTGGAACGCCTGGCCATGTTCATCCAGGACGTGGACGATGTGTACGAACTCGACTTCAACGGCCGTGGCGTGAAGTACGGCGAGGTGTTTCGCCGCGCCGAGGTCGAATACAGCCATCATAATTTCACGGGCGCCGACACCGCGATGCTGTTCCAGCACTTCGCGGACGCCGAGAAGGAATGCCAGTCGCTGCTGGCCTATGACCCGCCGCTGGCCCTTCCGGCCTATGACCAGTGCATCAAGGCCAGCCACCGCTTCAACCTGCTGGACGCCCGCGGCGCCATCAGCGTGACGGAGCGCGCCGCCTATATCGCGCGCGTCCGGGCGCTGGCCAAAGGCTGCTGCGAGGCCTGGGTCGCGGGCGAGACCGCGTGACTTTGCCGGGTTCTTCTACCATATTGGCGCTTTGTTCTACCGTGAGGGCGCCATGGGCCAGTTGAACATCAAGGACGATGCGCTGATCGCGGACGCGAAGGCGCTGGCCGAACTTTTGGGCACCAGCACCACCGCGGCGTTGCGAGAGGCGGTGCAGAGCCGCCTGGCGAGCGAACGTGCGGTGCGTGATGACAAGGCGCGCCGGAAGTATGAGGCGCTGATGGCGATTGGCCGGGAATCCGCGAAGCTGTTTCCGCCCGGCGGCAGCAGCGACCACAGCGATCTTTATGACGAGAACGGCCTTCCGAAGTGATCGTCGATACCTCCGCCTTCATGGCCATCCTGCGGCAGGAGCCGGAGGCCGAGCGATTCACGGCGCTGCTGGCCGAAGCGCCGGAAGTGGCGCTTTCCGCCGCGACGCTGCTGGAACTCGGCATGGTGGCGGAGGGCCAGGCCGGCCCCGCGATCCGGCCGCGCATGGACCGGCTTCTGGCCGATGCGGGGGCGGAGGTGGTGCCCTTCACCGAGGTCCAGGCGCGCCTGGCGCTGGAGGCCTGGCGCCGCTTCGGCAAGGGCCGCCACAAGGCCGCGCTGAATTTCGGTGACTGCTTCGCCTATGCCCTGGCGCAGGAGCGCCGGCAGCCCTTGCTGTTCAAGGGCGATGATTTTTCCCAGACCGATGTGAAGGCCGCGCTCTGATGCCCGAATTCCTGCTCGAACTGTTTTGCGAGGAAATTCCGGCGCGGATGCAGGCCCGGGGCGCGGAGGATCTGGTGAAGGCCTTCGCCAGTGCCGCCGCGCCACTGCTGGAAGGTGCCCCAAACCCCTTCTACGGCCCGCGCCGCATCGGCCTTTCCGCCACGCTGCGCGCCCAGGTGACGACCGAGGGCAAGGAGGAACGCGGCCCCCGCACCGCCGCCCCGCCCGCCGCGCTGGACGGTTTCCTGCGCAAGCATGGCGCCACGAAGGACCAGCTTGTCGACCAAAACGGCTTCTGGGTGCTGCAAAAGCCGGGCGAGACCATCGCCGCCGCCGCGCTGCTGTCGCAGGTGCTGCCCGGGCTGATCCAGAATTTCGGGTGGCCGAAATCCATGCGCTGGAACGGCCCCTTCACCTGGGTCCGCCCGCTGCACCGCATCCTGTGCCTGCTGGACGGCCAGGTGGTGCCCTTCGCCATCGAGGCGCTGCCGGGCATGGAAAGCGGCAACCTGACCGAGGGCCACCGCATCATGGCGGCCGGGGACCGGGTTTTTGCCGTGACCGGCCTCGCCGACTACGAATCCGGCCTGCGCGCCCGCTTCGTGGAACCGGATGCGGCGGCGCGCATGGCCCTGATCGAGACAGGCCTCGCGAAACTCGCCGCCGAACAGGGCGTCGCCGTGGTGCCGGACCGGGGGTTGCTGGAGGAGGTGGCCGGCCTGGTCGAATGGCCGGTGCCGCTGCTGGGCCGCATCGACGACGCCTTCATGGACCTGCCGGCGGCGCTGATGCGCACCACCATGCGCGTCAACCAGCGCTATTTCTCCCTGGTGAAGCCGGAGGGTGGTGCGGCGCCCTTCTTCGGGCTGGTGGCCAATATCGTCCCGAATGACGGCGGCACGGCCCTGATCGCGGGCAATGAGCGCGTGCTGCGGGCGCGGCTTTCGGATGCGCGCTTCTTCTGGGACCAGGACCGCAAGCAGAAGCTTGAGGAGTTTCTGCCGAAGCTGGAGTCGGTAGTGTTCCACGCCAAGCTCGGCACGCAGGGCCAGCGGGTGGCCCGGATCGAGCGGCTGGCCCGCTGGCTGGCGCCGCATGTCGACGCCGATGCGGCGCTTGCCGCCCGCGCCGCGAAGCTGGCCAAGGCGGATCTGGCCTCCGGCCTGGTGGGCGAGTTCCCGGAATTGCAGGGCACCATCGGCCGCTACTACGCCCTGCATCAGGGCGAGGATTCACGGGTCGCGGAGGCGATTGGCACGCAATACCGCCCGATGGGGCCTGGCGATGCCGTGCCGAGCGAGCCCATCGCCATCGCGGTCGCGCTGGCGGACAAGCTGGACACGCTGGCCGGCTTCTTCGCGGTCGACGAGCGCCCGACGGGCTCCGGCGACCCCTTCGCGCTGCGCCGCGCCGCGCTCGGCACCATCCGGATCATTCGCGAGAACCGCCTGCGCCTGCGGCTGGAAGATGCCTTGGCGGAAGCCTTCTTCGGCTTCCCACAGGCCCTCGGCGAAACCGCCAGCCCCGACTTCGGCATGGCCGTGGCGCAGGAGAAGCTGAAGACCGGCTGGCAGCCCGAGCCCCGCAGCGCCCATCCGCCGATGGTCGCCGCCTTCGCCGCCGGGCTTCTCGACTTCCTCGCCGAACGCCTCCGCGTCCAGCTCCGCACCGAGGGCGCGCGCCACGACTTGGTCGCCGCCGCCTTCGGCCAGGGTGGGGAGGATGACCTGCTGCGTCTGCTCGCCCGCGCGGAGGCCCTCAAAACCCTGGTGGAAGGTCCGGATGGCCCGAACCTGCTCGCCGCCGCCAAGCGCGCCGCCAACATCCTGCGGATCGAGGACAAGAAGGACGGCCCCCATGCTGGCCCGATCGATCCCGCCCTGCTGACAGCGCCGGAGGAACAGGCGCTGGCCGCGGCCCTCGACGCCGCGGAGCCCATCGTCGCGCAGGCCCTGCTTGCCGAAAATTTCGCCGCCGCCATGTCCGCCTTGGCGGCGCTGCGGGCGCCGCTCGATGCCTTTTTTGAAAAGGTCATCGTCAACGACCCGGATAAGGCAACCCGCGGCAACAGGCTGCGCTTGCTCGCTCGCCTCCGTGGGGCCATGGATACTGTTGCAGACTTTTCCCGGATCGAAGGCTGAGAAGCGGCGCCTCCCCCACTCCACCCAGGGCTTCCCTTGGGGGCTCCGTAACAGTCCAAGCAGGAGAACGCCGTTTCATGACTCAATGGGTCTACAGCTTCGGCGCCGGCCACAATGAAGGCCGTGCGGATATGCGCAATCTCCTGGGTGGCAAGGGCGCCAACCTCGCGGAAATGGCCAGCATCGGCCTGCCCGTTCCCCCCGGCTTCACCATCACCACCGAGGTCTGCACCTACTACTACGACCACGGCCAGTCCTACCCGCCGGAGCTGCGCCATGCGGTCTCCGAAGCCCTGGGCCGGGTGGAACAGGCGGTCGGCGCCAAGTTCGGCGACCACCACAAGCCGCTGCTGGTCTCCGTCCGCTCCGGCGCCCGCGTCTCCATGCCCGGCATGATGGACACGGTGCTGAACCTCGGCCTGAACGATGCCACGGTGGACGGCCTGGCCGCCGCCTCCGGCGACGCCCGCTTCGCCTGGGACAGCTACCGCCGCTTCATCCAGATGTTCGGCTCCGTCGTCCTCAACGTAGACCACCACCGCTTCGAGGAAATCATCGAGCATGTGAAGCTCGACCGCGACGTCCAGGAAGACACCGACCTCACCGCGCAGGACTGGCACCGCGTGGTCGATGGCTACAAGGACATGGTCGAGGAAGTCACGGGCAGCCCCTTCCCGCAGGACCCGCATGCCCAGCTCTGGGCCGCCATCGGCGCCGTCTTCGGAAGCTGGATGAATCCGCGCGCCAACACCTATCGCCGCCTGCACGACATCCCCGCCCAATGGGGCACCGCCGTGAACGTCCAGGCGATGGTCTTCGGCAATATGGGCGAGGACTGCGCCACGGGCGTCTGCTTCACCCGCGACCCCTCCACCGGCGAGAATTTCTTCTACGGCGAGTACCTGATCAACGCTCAGGGCGAGGACGTGGTGGCCGGCATCCGCACGCCGCAGCCCATGGCCGAATCCCGCGCCAAGCCCGGTGAGCGCAGCATGGAAGTCGCCATGCCCCAGGCCTATGCCGAACTGGTCGCGGTTCGGGAAAAGCTGGAAAAGCATTATGCGGACATGCAGGACATCGAATTCACGGTGCAGCAGAACAAGCTGTATATGCTGCAGACCCGCAACGGCAAACGCACCGCCGCCGCCAGCCTGAAGATCGCCGTGGACATGGCCCGCGAAGGCCTGATCGACCGCACCGAGGCCATCAAGCGCGTCGACCCCAAGGCCCTCGACCAGCTCCTGCACCCCACCCTCGACCCCAAGGCCCCGCGCAAGGCGATTGCCAAGGGTCTGCCGGCCAGCCCGGGCGCGGCCTGCGGCGTCATCGTCTTCTCGGCGGATGAGGCCGAAGCCCGCGCTGCCAAGGGCGAGGCCGTCATCCTGGTCCGTATCGAGACGTCCCCCGAGGACATCCACGGCATGCACGCCGCCAAGGGGATCCTCACCACCCGCGGCGGCATGACCAGCCACGCGGCGGTCGTCGCCCGCGGCATGGGCCGGCCCTGCGTCGCCGGCGCCGGCTCGGTCAGCGTCGACTATGCCGGCCAGACCCTGACCGCCGGCGGCAAGCGCCTGACGGCCGGCGACACCATCACGCTCGACGGCGCCACCGGCGAAGTCTTTGCCGGCACCGTGGCGATGATCGAACCACAGCTCTCCGGCGACTTCGCGACCCTGATGGAATGGGCCGATGGCGTGCGCAAGATGAAGGTGCGCGCCAATGCCGAAACCCCGCTGGACGCCGAAACGGCCCGCAAATTCGGCGCCGAGGGCATCGGCCTCTGCCGCACCGAACACATGTTCTTCGACCCGGAGCGCATCGGCGCCGTCCGCCAGATGATCATGGCCGATACCGAGGACGGCCGCCGCGACGCCCTCTCCCGCCTGCTACCCTTCCAGCGGGAGGATTTCCTCAAGCTGTTCCGGATCATGGCCGGCCTGCCCGTCACCATCCGCCTGCTCGACCCGCCGCTGCACGAATTCCTGCCCCACAAGGACAGCGAAATCGCCGAGGTGGCGCAAAGCCTGGGCGCCGACGTCGCCGCCATGCAGCGCCGCGCCGCCGACCTGTCGGAAGCCAACCCGATGCTCGGCCACCGCGGCTGCCGCCTCGGCCTGACCTATCCCGAAATCTACGAAATGCAGGTCCGCGCCATCTTCGAAGCGGCCGTCGCCACCGGGCAGGAAACCGGCAAGGCCCCCGTGCCGGAAATCATGATCCCACTGGTGGCCCTGCGCCGCGAACTGGAAATCCTGCGCGCCCTGGTCGACCGCGTCGCCCAGGAAGTCTTCGCGGAGACGAAGTACCACATCGTCTACCAGGTCGGCACGATGATCGAACTGCCGCGCGCCGCCCTGACGGCGGACAGCATCGCGGAATCGGCCGACTTCTTCAGCTTCGGCACCAACGACCTGACCCAGACCGTCTTCGGCCTGTCCCGCGACGACGCCGGCAAGTTCCTGCCCTTTTACGTGGAAAAAGGCATCCTGCCGAAAGACCCCTTCGTCTCCATCGACATCGACGGCGTCGGCGCCCTGGTGCAAATCGCCTCCGAAAAAGGCCGCAAGACCAAACCCGACCTGAAACTCGGCATCTGCGGCGAACATGGCGGCGACCCAGCCTCCATCCACTTCTGCGGCTCCGTCGGCCTCGACTACGTCTCCTGCTCCCCCTACCGCGTCCCCGTCGCCCGCCTCGCCGCCGCCCAAGCGGCGCTGACGAGCGGGGGTGGGGACCGGACGGCCTGAGAGGGCTGAAGTCGGCGCTGGTTGTTTGCAGGGGGCGCTGCCCCCTGCACCCCCGCCAAAGGGACAGTGGTCCCTTTGGAAACCCATTTAAGGGGTAGGCGAGAGGAGGGGCATTGAGCATCCGCTTGTCCCAACGCGCCCGCCGTGCCCCTCCTCTCGCCTACCCCTAAGTCGAGGGTTCGAAGGGGCCATTGCCCCTTCGCGGGAGGGTGCAGGGAGGGCAGAGCCCTCCTTGCAAACAACCCGTGCCACCTTCAGCCCTTTGAGGCCCGTCCGATGTCCCCACCCCGCCTGTCTGCGCTGATTGTCGCGCGGAATGAGGAGCAGCGGTTGCCGGCGTGTTTGGCGTCGGTGGCGTTTGCGGATGAGGTGCTGGTGGTTCTGGATCGCAGCACGGATGGGTCCGCGGATGTGGCGCGGGCGGCGGGAGCTGTGGTGCTGGAGGGGGCTTGGGAGTTGGAGGGGGAGCGGCGCAATGCGGGCATTGCGGCTTGCTCGGGTGATTGGGTGCTGGAGGTGGATGCGGATGAGCGGGTCAGCCCGGATTTGGCGCAGGCGGTGCGTCGGGTGATCGGCGAGTCCGGCTTTGCCTGGCATCAGGTGATGGTCGACAATTATGTGGGTGACCGGCTGATTCGGTACGGCTGGGCGGGCAGTTTCGGGACGACCTCGGTGCCGCGTTTGTTCCGGCGGGGGGCGAAGCGCTGGCGGGCGCAGCGGGTGCATCCGGGGTTGGACTGGGTGGGGCAGCAGGGGCCGCGGATCGAGCAGGGGGCCTTGGTGCATCTGGTCGACCGGGATGTGTCGGACATGCTGCGGCGGCTGGACAAGTATTCCTCGGCCAAGGCGGCGGATTTGCTGGAGAGCGGGAATATCGGGTCGCTGGCGGCGAATTTGCGGCGTTTCGTCTCGCGCGCCTTCAAGTCCTATGTGTCGCGCAAGGGGTATCGGGAGGGCGCCTGGGGCGTTCTGCTGGCCTTTTGCACGGGGGCCTTTCCCCTGCTGTCCTATCTGAAGGCGCGGCTGGAGCCGGAGCGGCATGGTGGCCGCAAGTGATGCCGCCGCCCCCTGGCAACTTGAATAGTCCCCTCCCCTGGCAGCGCTCCCCTACCACGCCCGTGGCGGTCCTGCTGGCGGTGGCGCCGGCTTTGGCCGTGGCGCAATTCCGGGCCATGGCCCTGGCGGTGACGGTCGCGCTGCTGCTGGCGGTGGTGGCGCAGTGGCGGCTGCGGCGCGCGCTGCCCTGGCCGAGGCCGGGCCGCGCCGGATGGCTGGCGGTGGGCCTGCTCGGCTGGTGCCTGCTGGCGGCGCTGTGGTCGCTGGAGCCGGTGCGGGCGGTGCAGACGGTGGGCGGACTGGCGGCGTTGCTGCTGCTGGCACTGATGGCATCGCGTGCGATCGAGGATGATGCGGCGGCGCCGCGCCGGCTGGGCCTCGCTCTGGCGGGCGGGCTGGCGGCGGGGGTGGTGCTGGCGGCGCTGGACCATGCCAGCGGCAATTGGCTGCGCCTGGCGGTGCGTGGATTCCCCGCGGACATGCCGCAGATCAGTTTCGGGCTGAAGCCGGCGGTGTCGCTGATGGCGCTGCTGCTGCCGCTGGTGCTGGCGGTGCCGATGGGCTGGGTCTGGCGGGGCGCGTTGGTGGTGGCGGGGCTGGCCCTGTCGCTCTGGCTGCCCGCCGATTCGGCCAAGATTGCCGCCTTTGGGGGCATGCTGGCGGCGGGCGGGGCGGCGCTGCTGCCGCGTTTCGTGCCGAGGCTGGCGGCGCTGGCCTTGGCGGGTTTCATCGTGACGGCGCCGCTGATCTTCGCGGCGGGGCTGGCGCGGGCGCCGTCGCTGGAGCCTCTGCCGCGCTCGGCGGCGCATCGCGTGCTGATCTGGGATTTCGTGGCGGACCGCATCGCGGAACGGCCGCTGATCGGCTGGGGGATGGAGGCGGCGCGCTCCATCCCCGGCGGCAGCGACAATTTCCCGGTGGAGGACCTGGCGCGCTACGGGCTGAACTCGGCGGAGGCGCGGCAGTGGTTCGCCATGCCTTCCGCCCGCCGCCTGCCGCTGCACACCCACAATGCCAGCCTTCAGGTCTGGCTGGAGCTGGGGCTGGTGGGGGCGGCGATCGCGGCGGGGCTGGGGGCGGTGGCGCTGCTGGCGGCGGGGGCCAGCCCGGCGGGGTTCGGCATGGCCGTCTCCGCGGTGGTGACGGGCCAGCTTTCCTTTGGGGTCTGGCAGCCCTGGTGGGTGGCTTCGGTGCTGCTGGCGGCCGTGGTGGCGGGGGTGTTGGCGCGGCGGCGCTGAGCCGTCCCCTACCCCATGCAGCGCATGAACAGGGTGGAAGGGTGCGCGATCTCCCCCACCTCGGCGGGGCTGCGAGGCGGGCCGTCCGCGAGGGTCGGGGTCACGCCCGCATCGCGCAGGAAATCCAGCGCCTCATTCCCCTTCACCGCGAAGTTCACATTCTGCGGAATGTCGCCGGTGCGCTGGGCGACGCGGGCGGCGTTGAGCTTGGAGACGATCACGCCCACCACCTGCCCGCTGAGATCCAGCAGCGGCCCGCCCGAATTGCCGGGCTGCACCGGCGCCGAGATCTGGAACTGCCGCTGGTCATCCGCCAGCCCCGCCAGGGCGGAAATCTCCCCCGTGGTCAGCGTCGGGCCGGAGGACAGCATGCCGGCCAGCGGGAAGCCGTAGGTCACCACGCCCTCGCCGCGACGCATGGTCATCTGCCGGCGGAAGGGCAGTGCCGGTCCGGAATCGGCGGGGATTTCGATCAGCGCCAGGTCGCGCTGGCGGTCGGCGCGCAACACCCGGGCGGTGGCATCGGTGCCATTGGCCAGGCGCACCCGAACCGCGCGGCAGCTTTCCACCACATGAGCATTGGTCAGCGCCCGCCCCGGCGCCACCACGAAGCCGGTGCCGGAGGAGACCATGCGGCCGGTGCCACCGGGGGCCGGGCCGCCCGGCTTGCCGGGCACCGCCGCCGGCGGTCCGCCGGGAAGGCCCGCCTGGGGTCCCGGCACCGGGGCCAGCGCCGGTGGCTTGCTGGTCGGCAGCGGCGGGAAGCCGCCCTGGCGGGGTCCGGGTGCGATGTTGCTGGGGGCGGGCTTGCCCTGGCCAAGGGCATCGCCGCCCGCGAGCAGGCCGAACAGAACAGCGGGGATCAGCGCGAGGGAGCGTACCATGCGCCGACACCATGCCGAGTCCCGGGGGGCATGGTCAATCGGCACCGGGCCGGCCATGCGCCCGCTCAGCCCGGCAGGGCGGCGATCGGTACGACGACGCGCTGCCCGCCGGAGGTCACATGCATCTCCGCCTCCAGCCCATAGACATCCGCCATCAGCCGCGGCGTCAGCACTTCCGCCGGCGCACCATGCGCCACCAGCCGGCCGCGGCAGATCACGGCCAGCCGGTCGGCGAAGGCCGCGGCGGCGTTCAGGTCGTGGATCGCGACGATCACCAACAAGCCGTGATCCCGCGCCAGGTGCCGCAGCAATCCCAGCAGCTCGAACTGATTGCGCAGGTCGAGCGCGCTGGTCGGCTCATCCAGCAGCAGCGCCGCGGGCTCCGCGCAGAGCAGCTGCGCCAGGAACACCATCTGCCGCTGGCCGCCGGACAGCTCGCCCAGCAGGCGCGGCGCCAGGCCGGCGATGCCCAGCCGGTCCAGCGCCGCGATGGCGCGCGTCACCTCCCCCTCCGCCACCCGCATCCCCAGGGCCCGCAGCCGGCCGAGCAGCACCGTCTCCAGCACCGTCAGCGCCGTGCGCGCGCCATTGTCCTGCGGCAGGAAGCCGATGCCGTCTGGCGCCAGCCCATGTCGCACCACGCGTCCCTCATGCCGCAGCAGCCCCGCCGCGGCGCGCAGCAGGGAGGATTTGCCCGAGCCGTTCGGCCCGAGCAGTGCCAGAACCTCCCCACCCCGGGCGGAGAGCGTCACCCCCTCCACCGCGCGCAGCGTGCCGTAGCGCACCGAAACCGCCTCCAGGTCGAGCCGGACGGCCATGGCAGCTCCTTTCCGAAGGGGGTTCACCAATGCGACCTCCGCGCGGCCACGATCAGCCAGGCGAAGAAGGGCACGCCGATCAGCGCGGTGACGATGCCCACCGGAAACAGCGCGCCGGGCGAGACGATCTTGCTGGCGACGGAGGCGGCGGAGAGCAGCACCGCGCCCGCGAGCGCTGCGCCTGGCAGCAGCACGCGCTGATCCTCCCCCAGCAGCATCCGCGCCACATGCGGCGCCACCAGACCGACGAAGCCGATGGTGCCGACGAAGGCCACGGCGACGCCGGTGGCGACCGAGACGAAGATGAAGCCACGAAACCGCACCCCGGCCACGCCGACGCCAAGCGCCGCCGCACGGTCATCGCCCAGCCGCAGCGCCGTTAGCCGCCAGGCATCGCGCAGCAGCAGCGGCACCGCGATGACCAACACCACGGCGACGATGGCGAGCTTCGGCCAGGTGGCGCGCTGCAGGCTGCCGAACAGCCAGAAGACGATCTGCTGCAAGGCCTCCGGCGACGCCATGAATTGCAGCATCGCCAGCAGCGCCTGGAACAGGAACATCATCGCGATGCCGGCCAGCACCAGCGTTTCGGGCGTCGCACCGCGGATGCCGCCGAGCGCCCAGACACCGGCACAGGCCAGCGCCGCGAACAGGAAGGCGGCGAGCGGCACCGCCTGCGCCTCCGCCAGCGGCAGGGCCGCGCCGAAGACGATGACCAGCGCCGCGCCAAACCCCGCGCCGGCGGAGACGCCGAGCGTGTAGCTCGACGCCAGCGGATTGTTCAGGATGGTCTGCATCACCGCCCCGGTCAGGCCGAGCGCCGCGCCCACCAGCAGCGCCATCAGCGCCACCGGCAGGCGGATCGACCAGACAATCGCCTCCACCATCGGGTCCTGCCCGGCCCCGAACAGGGATGCGGCGACGGCGCTGACGGGCAGCAGCGCCGGCCCCGTCGCCAGATCCAGCAGGAAACACAGCGCCAGCACCACCAGCGCGCCGACAAGCACGCTGGTGCGCCGCGCGGCGAGCCGCCCCCAGGCCGCGCGCGCCTCCGCCGTGGCGCTCAGCCCCGCCATGGGAGCATCCAGGTGCCGGAGAAGGGCACCGGCAGGTAGCGGGCGTGGTAGTCGGCCAGCACCGCCACGGGGTCCATGCCCTCAAAGGCGCCGGGCCAGGCGCGGCGGGCGATGTAGAGCATGGCCGTATCGTCGAACAGCGTGCGGCACAGCCCGTGCTCGATGGCATGCAGCTCCCCATTGCGGATCGCCGTCAGGCCGGACCAGCCGGGGCGCGTGGCATAGGTGGCCAGGCTGCGGCGCGTTTCCTCCGGCGCCACGCCATAGCCGGTGCGCACCGCGTTGGGCCTGTTCGCCCAGGAAGAAGCGCCGATGTAGAGAAAATCCGGATTGGCGGCGAGCACCGCCTCCGCCGCGATCGGCGCGTAATTGCCGGTGAAGCGCCCCTCCGCGACGTTCTGTACGCCGAGCATCGCGAAGATGCGGCCCCACATGGTGGCGGCGGAGTAGCTGTTGCCGATGACATCCTTGCCGCCTTGCCCCAGCTCCAGATGGATTTTGGGGCGGGTCGGGCCGGCGGCGCGGCCGACGCGGTCCAGGATATCGCCGATATTGCGGCGATAGCGTTCCGCCAGCTCCGCCGCGCGGGCTTCGGTGCCCATGGCGGCACCGATGGCCAGCGTGGAGGCGACGTGGCGCTCCACCGTCTGCGCATTGTAGTCGAAGACCAGCACGGGAATACCGGCCGCCACGATCTGGTCGCGCACCGTCGATCCCGCGGTCCAGGCCCAGGCCGGCATCATCAGCAGGTCCGGGCGCAGCGAGATCACCTTCTCCGCACTGAAGGTCCCCTCATCGGTATTGCCGGTGTCCGGCAGGGTGGCGAGGTTCGGAATCAGCGCGCGGTAGCGGGAGAAGATGGCCGGGCGCCAGCCTTCCCACACCACGCGGTTCATGCCGACCACACGCTGCCAGCCATCCAGGCCGGCGATGGCGGTGAATTCCTCGTAGTTGAACATCACCACCACGCGCTGCGGCTGGCGCGGTAGCACGACCTCCCGCCCGATGGCGTCGGTGATGGTGCGGGTCTGGGCGAAAGCGGGCAGAGGCAGGCTGGCGGCCGCGAGCGTGGCCAGGATCTGGCGTCGGGTGGTCATGGGATCTCTCCTCGGTTCAGGTTCCAAGCCGGCGCTGGGCCCGCAGCGCCGCAGCGCGTGCGGTGGCCAGGACAGGCGCGCGGCGGGCGAGCACATCCGGCACCGCCACTGGCGATGCCTCCGGCGATCCGGGCCCGAAGGGCGGGTCCGGCGCATATTCGAGAACCAGGCCGATGCGGCGGGCCAAATCCTCCCCGCCGATCTCGGCGGCCAGGCGCAGGCCGAAATCCACCCCCGCCGTGGCGCCGCCGCCGGTCATCCGGTTGCGGTCCACCACCACGCGATCCGTGGCGGTGGTGGCACCCATCAGCGGCAGCAGGTCGCGCACATACCAGTGCGAGGTGGCGCGATGGCCGCGCAGCAACCCGGCGGCGCCGAGCACCAGCGACCCGGTGCAGACGCTGGTGACCCAGCGCGCCGCCGCCCCATGCGCCGCCAGGAAGCCCAGCACTTCGGGATCGTCCATCAGCGCGACGCTGCCGGTGAGGCCACCCGGCAGGAACAAGATCGGCGCGCCGGGTGTGAGGTCGGCGAGCCGGCTGGTCGGCGTGACCGGCAGGCCGACGTCGGTCGCGACCGGCGACAGATCCTTCCAGGCCAGCCGCAGGGTCGCGCCCATCAGGTTGAAGACCGTCATCGGCGCGACGAGGTCGAGCAGGATCATGCCGGGATGCACCAGCATGACCACCTCCGGCCCCTCGCGCGGAATCGGCTGCGCGCCGGCCGTGGTGCCCGCGGCGAGGGCGGCCAAGGCCGCGAGGCTGGCGCGGCGGGGCAGCTGCGCGGTCCTCATGGCTCGGGACTCACAAGGATGCGCAGCACGGCGCCGGCATTGCCGTTGATCGCCAGGCGGTAGCGACCCGGTTCCGGCACGGCGAAGACCACGGTCTTGAAGATGCTGGTGCAGCGCGTCTGCATCTCGAAGCGCGGATCGGGCAGGGAGCCTCGCGGCCCCATCAGGTCGTACCAGACGCCGCCCGGCCCGGCGGAGACTCGCCACTGGCCGGCCGCCGGGATCTCCACCATCACCTCGCCGCCGAAGCGGCCCTCGGCGCGGCGGTCCTGCCCGGCCTGCGGCGCCAGGCGATAGGCGCCGTCCGGCAGCAGCGTGATCTCCGTCGGCTGCGCCGCCTGCACCGCGATGGCATCGGCAGCGGGTTCCGCCGGCGCGGCGGCGAGACGCTGCGGCGCAGCGTCCCACACCGAGAATTCGCGTCTCAGGTCGATCGCGAAATTGTCGCAGCCGCCGCGCATCTCATGCATCGGACGGCCACGCGATGCGGCCTCCTGCGCCGCGACCGGCGTGCCGAGCGCGAGCAGCATCAGAAGGGGGATCCGCTTGCGCATCAGAAGCTGCTCCGCAGCGTGAAGCGGAAATTGCGACCTTCCGCGGGGTAGCCATCGTCGTAGCTGTAATCGGCATCGGTGATGTTGTTGGCCGCGACCTCGCCCGAGAGCCGCGGCGTGAAGGCGTAGGCGAGCTTCACATTGCCGACGAGCCAGCCGCCGGTCGGCCGGCCATTGCCCGCATCCGTGGTGAACTGCCGCGACTGCGCCAGCACGCTCGGCATCAGCGTCAGCCGTTCGGTGATATCGAGGAAGCCCAGGGCAAACAGCTTGTGGCGCGGCGCGCCATAGAGCAGCGCCGTGTCATCATTGCCGCGCTCGCGCACCAGATAGGTGTAGTTCAGGCGCAGCCGCGCGCGTTCCGTCAGACGGGTCTCGACGCTGGCCTCCACGCCGTAGAACAGCGCCTCCCCCACATTGCGCGACTGGGTGATCAGGCCGAAGGGCGCGGTGGTGGCGCGGCCGACGGTGGTGGCCTGGATATAGTCATCCACCTGGCTGCCGAAGGCGGCGATGCGCAGCCGCGTATCGGGCGTGACGCGCGTGTCCCAGCCCAGCTCGACATTGGTCGAGCGTTCCGGCGCCAGATCCGGATTGGGCAGGCCATTGCCGAGGCGGTAGGAATAGCGCTCGTACATCGTGGCGAAGCGGGAACGCCGGGCGATGCTGGTGAAGACCTCGTTGGTGTCGTCCAGCCGGATGCGCATGCCGATCTGGCCGTTCAGCGCATCCTGGTCGCGCGTCTCGAAGCGCCGCGCGCCGTTATAGGCCGGGTCCTCCGCCCGCAGCGCGTCACGCACCTCGTAGCCGACGCCGCCGAAGAAGGTCAGCCAGGAATTGACGCGCTGCTCGGCATCAAGGCCAAGGGTCCAGGTGAAGTCGCTCATCTCGCTTTCCGGCGTGCGCGGGCCGGATTCGCGGTGCACATCCTGCTTGGTGGTGGCCGAAAGCCGCAGCGTGCCGCCGGCGGTCGGGCTGGTGCCGAGCTCCACACCGCCACCCAGGGTGTGGTCGTTGTAGGAAGACTGGAAGGCGTAGGGCAGCCGCTGCGTCGTGTAGGTCTGGTTGTCGTAGCGGTAGAGTGAGTTGCGGAAGGTGTCGTAATAGGCGCGGGTGCGGATGTAGCTGTCCGTGCCGATCGGCAGGCCGGTGCGGGTCAGCGCATAGAAGCTGTCGCGGTCGTAGCGCGGCCAGTCGAAGAAGGTGGCGCGCGTGGCGTCCTGCCCGGCATAGGGCGGGGCTTCCTTCACACCGCGATTGACGACGAAGCCGATGGCGTATTCGTCGGTGGCGGAGGGCGTGTAGCCGACCTTGCCGGACAGCCGCAGATCCTCGGATTCCGCGCGCAGGCGGTTGCCGGAGGGCTGGTACAGCCCGCCGCCGAAATCCTCCGAGAGCCCAAAGGTCTCCCGCCCGATATAGGCGGCGCCACCCTGCACATAGTAGTCGCCGATGCGGCTGCCGGCATTGAGGATGGTGCGGGACCCGCCGAAATCGCCACGGCCGGTGATATCCAGGCCCGTGCTGGCATCGAATTCGAAGGGCCGCACCGGCCGCCGCGTCACAAGGTTGACGGCACCGCCCAGCGCGTTGGGGCCGAGCGCGAAAGGCGCGAAGCCCCGGGTGATCTCGATCTCCGCCAGGTCGCTGGTCAGCACGCGGTTGAGGTCGAGATAGCCGTCATAGGGCACGTAGATCGGAATGCCATCGACCAGCACCGGCACACGGGACTGGTCGAAGCCGCGCAGGAAGAAGCCGACCTCGCCGCGCGCGCCGCCGCGATTGCCGGGGTTCAGCGACAGGCCTGGGGCGGCTTCCAGCGCCTGGCCAACGCGGTTGGCATCCAGCGCATCCATGCTGCGCCGGTCCACGCGATCGACGCTGGAGGGCCAGTTCACCGGCGCCTCCGGCGCGGTGCCGGTGACGATGATCTCGCCCAGCGCGAAGGGTTCCGGGGCAGTGGTCTGCGCGGCAAGGCCGCCGGGCAACAGGCAGAAGGCGGCACCTGCCAGAAGGCAGGCGCGCGCGGATGGGCGTGACATGATGTCTCTCCGATTTTGTCGTGACGAAAGGCATCCGGCTCGGGGCCGGAGGGGCGTCGTCAGGCGATCGGAGGGGCGCGGGGCTGTTGTGGCGGGGCGCGCGGCGGGAAAGGCGGCAGGCCGGCCATGCGGCGCGGTGTGGGCAGGATCGCGAAGGTCGAGCGGATGGCCAGCGCGGTGGGCGGCGCGGGCAGGATGGCCAGGGGGCCGAGGCCGAGGGCGCAGCATTCCATCGCCTTCACTGGCTCGATGGGCTGGCCCTCCGCATCCAGCAGCAGGATGCGGATGCCGTCATGTGTGCAGATTTCGACCGCCTGGCTATCGGCCAGCCGCGCCATCCCCCGCGCATGCGCCATCGGGGTCGCCATCCATTGGCACAGCAACAGGCAGGCCAGCAGGCAGGCGATAAGGCCCCGGCCGCGCCAGGGCATCGACCGGGCGGGGGCCGAAACCCGCCGCGCGGCCATGGCGCTGCCGCCACCTGCTCCCACCATCCCAAACACCCCCAGCTCCAACAACGACGCCCCAGACCGCAGGCGGCCGGGGGCGCAGCAAGACGTCAGAGGTGAGTTGGGGGACCTGTGGGGCGGTAGGGCGGCGCGCGCGCACCCAGTGGCAGCACCGAGCTGCGCGAAACACCTGGCACATCAACCGCAATGAGCCGCGGAGCCGGCACCTCGACAGGGGGCGCCAGGTCCGCGCTCGGCAGCACGTGGCAGGCCAGGCAGAAATCCGACACGGCCTGCTGCGGTGTGCCGCGCCCATCCTGGTCGGGATCGGACATGTCCATGGTGACCAGCCCGTCGCTGGTGCAGATCACCATCTGCAGCGCCCCCGGCATCGCCGGGCCCTGCACCGCCAGGCGCGCGCAATGGGCCATCGCCAGGCCGCTCTGCAAGCAGAAGACCAGTGCGAAGATCAGCCGGAGCGTGCGGGCTGCCAGACGGGACATGCGGGCTTCTTGCCTTGCCTTCTCCCCGACCGCAACCGGCCGCTTACAATGGCGCCCTGGTCGATCACGTCAGGCGGGCGCGATCAACGCCCTGATCCTGTCGGCATCCTCGCGGCGTGTCGGGGTGAAGACCAGCATGGTCAGGTCCGGCCGGCCATCGACCGCGAAGGCCGAATACTCCAGCGCGATCTCACCCAGGGTCGCATGGCGCAGATGCTTGATACCGTCGCTGAGGCCGCAGACATCGCCCTCATCCCAGATCCGCGCAAAATCCGGGCTGGCCTGTCGCAGCTCCCGCACCAGCTCCTCGGCGGTGTCCCTCGCCCCGGCGCGTGCGATGCCGGCCCTGAAAACCGCGACCGTCATGCGCGCGACGCCCTCCCAGTCCAGGTTCATCGCCCGCGATCGGGCATCGAGGAAGACGCGGCGCAGCACGTTGCGCTCCTCCGGCGGCAGCATGCCGTAATCGGTGAGCACGGCGGCGGCGGCAGCGTTCCAGGCGATGACATCCCAGCGCATGGTGGCGATGATCGCCGGGCTCGCCCCCATCGTATCCAGCACGCGTTGAAGCCGCGGCGAAATCTCGCCCGGCGGCCGATAGCGCACCGCGGGCAGTCGCCCGAGTCCGAGCAGGAACAGATGGTCGCGTTCCGCATCCGTCAGCAGAAGGGCGCGCGCCACGCGGTCGAGCACCGCCGCAGATGGCGCCCCGCCGCGCCCCTGTTCCAGCCAGCTGTACCAGGTTGCGCTGATGCCGGCGCGCTGGGCGACTTCCTCCCGCCGCAGCCCGGGCGTGCGGCGCCGGCCGCCCGCCACGCCGAGCGCCGCCGGATCGAGGCGCTCGCGGCGTTCCCGCAGGTAAAGTCCCAGATGAGGCTCGGCCATCGCGCAATCCTGTTGGTCATTATACCGGGATAACGTCTCGTCTTTTATGGCATGTCGGCGCCGCGCATATCCGCCGCAACAGGATCGGAGAGAGGATATGCAAGTATTCGTGACAGGCGCCACGGGCTGGATCGGACGGGCGGTGACCGCCGATCTGTTGGCCCACGGGCATCGGGTGCTCGGACTGTCGCGCTCGGCGGAGAAGGGCAAGGCGCTCGCCGCCATGGGGGCCGAAGTGCTGTCGGGCACGCTCGATGACCTCGATGCGCTGGGCGAGGCAGCGCGGCAGGCCGATGCCGTGGCGCATATCGGCTTCAACCACGATTTTTCGCGCTACGCCGAGAATGCCGCGCAGGACCAGCGGGTGATCGGCGCGCTGGGTGCGGCGCTGCGGAGAACGGGCAAGCCGCTGGTGGTGACGGGCACGCTCTCCGCCTTGCAGGTGCACGGGCGCGCCGCGACGGAGGCCGACTTGCCCGTCGCCGATCCCGCCCTGCCGCGCCGCTCCGAAATCGCGGCGCGAGCCCTGCAGGATGTGCGCGTCACCTGCCTGCGGCTGCCGCATTCCGTCCATGGGGTCGGCGAAACGCATGGCTTCGTGCCGATGCTCATCGACCTCGCGCGCCGAACGGGCGTCTCCGCCCATATCGGCGAGGGGGCGAACCGCTGGCCCGCGGTGCATGTCTCCGACGCCGCGCGCCTGTATCGCCTGGCGCTGGAGACCGAGGCGACGCAGCCCGCCTATCACGCGGTGGGGGAGGAGGGCGTGGCCTTCCGCCAGATCGCGGAGGCCATCGGCCGCAAGCTCGGCCTGCCGGTCGCGCCGCGGGAGGCCGCGCATTTCGGCTGGTTCGCCGGCTTCGCGGGGGAGGATATGGTGGCTGACAGCACCGCCACCCGCGAAGCCCTGGGCTGGCAGCCGGGCGGCCCCGGCCTGCTCGCCGATATCGCGCAGCCGGGTTACTACGCCGGCGCGTGATCCGCGCCCGGGCGGCGCATGATGACCGGCACGTTACCCGACCTCTTGCGCAACCCGGCCGATGCTCTTCCCCGCTGACCCCTGGCTCCGTCACCGCGTCTGGGTCAGCCGTACCCTGGCACGGGCCTGGGCGGCGCGGATCAGGCCCTGGTACATCCCGTCCTTGCCCGGATACCAGGGCATCCGGCCGATATCGCCGAAGCCCGGGATCGTCTCCATATGCGCCACCATGCGGCGGCGCATGGCCTGGTCCGGCAACGGGCCACGCAGGGCCTGCAGGGCCTGCAGGTTGTCGGTGACATGGTCCGGATTGGAGGTGCCGCAGAGAACGCAGGTGACGGCCGGATGGCCCATCACCCATTTCAGGAAGAACTGCGCCCAGCTCGTCGCGCCGATCTCGCGCGCGAAGCCGGGCAGGGGCACGCCCTCCACCACCCGCATCAGGCGGGCCTTCTCCAACGGCAGGTTCACCAGCACGCCCACGCCACGATCGGCTGCGGCGGGCAGCAGCCGGTCCTCGGCACCGCGAGAGAAGATGGAGTAGTTCGTCTGCACCACGTCGACGCCGCCTGCCTCGACGATCCGCGCCAACTCGTCCTGCGCGGCCGTCTCGTGATGGGTCACGCCGACGTGCCGGATCAACCCCTCCTGCTTCCAGGCCTGCAACAGCGGCAGGATGACGGGGGCGTTGACGATGCTGTGGCACTGCATGATGTCGATCGAGGCGCGCCAGATGCGCAGCCGGGACTGTTCCAGGCTCGCCAGCGCATGGCTCTCATCGCCCAGGTATTCGCCGGTCGACCAGATCTTGTTGGCGACCAGAACCTCCGGCGCCTCCGGCAGGCCGGCGAGGAAGGCGCCGACGCTGACTTCGGCGGAGCCGTAGAGCGGGGAGGTGTCGACCAGGCGCCCGCCGCCGGCGACGTAGCGCCGCAGCACCTCGCGCAGCGCGTCGCGCCGGTCGCCCGGCTTCAGGTCGTAGGTCAGGAAGGTCCCGAGGCCCAGCGCCGTTACCGTCTGGCCGGTCCGCCCGATCCGCCGCGTGAGCACCGGTGTTGCGGCCGCGGTGGCGGGCGTGCCGGCGCCGGTCTGCGCAAGCGCGCCAGGCGCGCCGGCCAGGGTCGCGCCGAGCGCCGCGGCGCCGAGAAAGCCACGCCGGCCGGCGGGGGAGAACTGATCGGTCATGGCGTCGCCTTTCCTGTTGGAATCCTCGCGCATCAGAACTGCCAGGCCGCCGGAACCCAGGCGTAGCCGGCCTCGGTCTTCAGCAGGCGACCCACACCGGGGAAGGGGTAGTGGAAGCCGAGCACCGGGATGCGGTCGGTCGCCGCCCTGTCGAACAGGCTACGGCGCGCCGTCAGCGCGGCCTCCGGATCGCGATCCGGCCCAGGGCGCCAGGTGCGATCCACGTTGATCACGGGGTGGTAGGCGAGGTCGGTGGTCAGCAGCAGTTGGTCGGTCCCGGAATGGACCAGGAAGGCTGCCATGCCGGGCGTGTGGCCGGACGCCGCGATGGTGGCGAGGCCGGGCAGAATCTCGGTGCCGCCCTCATACAGCTCGACGCCGGCGGCCACGGGCTCGACGCTGCGCTTGATGGCTGCGGCGAAGCGACGGCGGAAATCCTCCGGCACGGGCATGTAGGACAGGTCCGGCTCGCCGCGCACGAAGAAGGCCCAGTCCGCGCGCGGCATGAAAACCGTGGCGCGCGGGAAGGCCCGGCTGCCATCGGCGGCGCGGAGATTGCCGACATGGTCGGGATGGGTGTGGGAGATCACCACCGCGTCGATATCGGCGGGGCTGAGCCCGATGGCCGCGAGATGGGCAAAAAGCCGGCCGCCATTCGGCCCCATGGTCTGCCCCGCGCCCGCCTCCAGCAGGATGCGCCGCCCGCCCGTCTCGATCAGCAGCGTGTTCAGGTTCAGGGTCAGGTGATCGGTCGGCAGGAAGGCGCGGCGCAGCGTGTCCCGCAGCGCATCCTCCGGCGCATCGATGGCATAGATCCGGGGCGGGCCGCCGATCAGCCCGTCGCTCAGCACCGTCGCGGCGATCTCGCCGACGCGGAAGCGATAATGGCCGGCGTTGCCGCCTGGCGGCACGGCGGGTTGCGCAATGGCCTGGCGGGCAATGCCCCCCGTCCAGAGCGCGGTCGCGCCGGCCATGGCGCCCAGCGCCGTCCTGCGTCGATAGCCCATCACATCCTGCATGCGGCGTCTCCTTCATCCGTGGTCACGCCAGGTCTGGCGCGCTGCCGAGATGACCCTGTCGACGTCTGCGCATAACCGCTGTTAATCTGCACAGCTTGATAAGCTGGGCTTTGCAATGCCGCCGCTTCGTCTCGACAGTCTGGATGCCTTGGCGGCGGTCATCCGATGCGGTGGCTTCAGGGCCGCGGCGGCGGAGCGTGGGGTTTCCTCCTCCGCCCTCAGCCAGACGGTGGCGGCGCTGGAGGCGGCGCTCGGCATCCGCCTGCTGAACCGCACGACGCGCAGCGTCGCCCCGACCGAAGCCGGGACGCGCCTGCTGGAGACGCTGGCCCCGGCGCTGGACGACATCAGGCTGGCGATCGCCGAGCTCGACCACCTGCGGGAGAGTCCCTCGGGCAGCGTGCGCATCAACGCGCCCGGGCCCGCGGCGGACCATGTGCTCTGCCCCCTCGCCTTCGACTTCATGCGGCGCCACCCGCAGGTGAAGGTCGAGATCATCAGCGATGCGGCCATCGTCGACATCGTCGCGCGGGGCTTCGATGCCGGCGTGCGTTTCGGGAAGCAGGTGGCGAAGGACATGATCGCGGTGCCGCTGGGACCATCCCTGCGCTACGCCATCGTCGCCGCGCCCGAATACCTGCGGCGGCGGGGCGCGCCCGACACGCCGCACGACCTGGTCCGGCACGACGGCATCCGCCGCCGCTTCCCCGGCGGAACCCTTGCCACCTGGCGCTTCGAAAAGGACGGCGAAGCCCTCGACGTCACGCCGGAGGGACGCCTGACGCTCAGCTCGGCACAACAGGAATTGCAGGCGGCCCTGGCCGGCCAGGGCATCGCGCATGTGTTCGAGGACTATGCGAAGCCCCATGTCGCGCGCGGCGACCTGGTCGAGGTGCTGCGCGACTGGAGCCCGAAGCTGCCGAGCTGGTTCCTCTACTATCCCAACCGGCGCCATACCGGCGCGGCGATGCGCGCCTTCCTCGACCACCTCCGCGCCTATGACTGGCTTGCGGGCGCGGACAGGCCTTGAGCGCTCGCCGTCGCACTGTCCCAGCAAGAATCGGCCGCACTGTCCCTTCTGCCTGGCGCTCGATTGGGACACTCATGGGGCAATGACAAAGTCCTAGGAGGGACGCGCCCATGGAACACCCCATGCAACGCCGCACCATTCTCGCCGCCGGCCTCGGCCTGCCGGCCCTTGCCTTGTCACGCCGCGCCCAGGCGCAGTCCGGCGCCTGGCCGAACCGCGCGGTGACGGTGGTGGAGGGCTATCCCCCCGGCGGCGTCACGGACCTCGCCTCCCGCGCCGTGGCGGACCGCATGGCGCGGGAATTCGGCGTGCCCGTGGTGGTGGAGAACCGGCCCGGCGCCGCCACCTCCGTCGCCGCCACCTATGTCGCCCGCGCCCGGCCGGATGGCTACACGCTGGTGATGGGCACCACGACGCTCGCCATCAACAACACCCTGCAGCCGACCCTGACGCCGCGCGACCCGGGCCGCGAGCTCGACCCCATCGGCATGGTCTTCCGCACACCCTTCATCCTGCACGTGCATGAATCGCTTCCGGTCCGGACGACGGCGGAGCTGATCGATTATGCCAAGGCCAATCCCGGCAAGGTGCTCTTTGCCTCCCCGGGCACCGGGGCCGTCAGCCATCTGTGCCTGGAGCTGTTCAAGGCGCGCACCGGGATCGACATCGTGCATGTGCCCTATCGCGGCGGCGCGCCGGCGGCGCTGGACCTGCGGGCTGGCCGCGTCCATGCGATGTTCCAGGCGCCGCAGGAAGCCGCGCCCACGCTGCGCGACGGGGTCACGCGCGGCCTCTCCGTCACCGCGCCGACGCGGCTGGCCGACTATCCCACCCTGCCCCCGATCAATGAGACGATCCCGGGCTTCGAGGTCTTCTTCTGGCAGGGCCTGTTTGCCCCCGCCGGCACGCCGGCCGCGGTGATCGAGCGGGCCGGCGCGGCGCTGCGGGCCGCGACGGATGATGCCGCCAACCGCGCGCGGCTGGCGGAACAGGGCGTCGAGCTTCTCTCCGGCGATGCGCAGACCCTGCGCCGGACGCTGGCGGAAGACACGTCCCGCTGGGGCAACCTCATCCGCGAGGCCGGCATCCGCCTGGAGTGAGGTTCGCGCCCGCTGCCTTCCCTGCCCTCCCACAGGACTGGACCATGTCCCTGAGCAACCTGACCTCCCGCATTTCCGGCTTCCACCGCATGACGATGGAGGAACGCCTGGCGGCGGTCGCGGCCTTCGCGGGCCTGGATGACACGGCGGTGCAGCAACTCCGCCGCGCCGGCAATATCGATCCGCATCTCGCCGACCACATGATCGAGAATGCGGTCGCGACCATCGCCATTCCGGTCGGCGTCGCGACGAACATGAAGGTGGATGGGCGGGATGTGCTGGTGCCGATGGCGACGGAGGAATCCTCCGTCGTCGCCGCCGTCTGCAACTCCGCCCGCCAGTGCTACGACAGCGGCGGCTTCGTCACCTCGCTGTCCGGCAATCTGATGATCGCGCAGGTGCAGCTTGTGGGCCTCACCGATCCCGGCAATGCCCGTCTGCGGATTCTTGAGCACCGGGAGGAGATCGCGGCGATCTGCGATGGCTGCGATCCCATGCTGGTGAAGCTCGGCGGCGGGTTCCGGGACCTGGAGGTGCGCCTCGTTCCCTCCAAGGGCGGGACCATGGTGGTGACGCATCTCATCATCGACACGCGCGATGCGATGGGCGCGAATACCGTCAACACCATGGCGGAGACGCTGGCGCCTTCGATCGAAAACTGGACCGGCGGCAAGGTGTTTCTGCGCATCCTGTCGAACCTGGCGGATCGCCGCCTGGCGCGCGCCCGCGCGGTGTGGCCGGTGGAGGCCATCGGTGGTGCGGCGGTGCGCGATGGCATGATCGCCGCCTACCAGTTCGCGGAGGCCGATCCCTATCGCGCCGCCACGCACAACAAGGGCATCATGAATGGCGTCTCCGCCGTGGTGCTGGCCACCGGCAACGACACCCGCGCGGTGGAGGCCGGCGCCCATGCCTATGCCGCCCGCGATGGCCGCTACACCAGCCTCACCACCTGGGAGGTGACGGCGGATGGCTCGCTCGCCGGCATGCTGGAGATGCCGATGCCCGTGGGCCTGGTCGGCGGTGCCACAAAAATCCATCCGACGGCGCAGGCCTGCCTGAAGATCCTGGGCGTCAGCTCCGCCGCAGAACTCGCGCGCATCATCGCCGCCGTCGGCCTCGCGCAGAATTTCGGGGCCATCAAGGCGCTGGCGACCGTGGGCATCCAGCAGGGCCATATGGCGCTGCACGCCCATAACGTCGCCATCGCCGCCGGTGCGGTGGGGGCGGAGGTGGAGAAGGTCGCCGCACTGCTCGTCGCCCGTCGCCAGGTGCGGCCGGACGTGGCGGCGGAGGAACTCGCGAAGCTGCGCGGGACGGCCTAGCTTCCCTGGCCCAACCGGGCGGCAGGGGATGGCAGGGGTGAGCGCGCAGGACAGGGAACGCCCGGCGACCCGCGTCAGCGAGATCGTCGAGCGTGTGGCGGATGCCATCGACCGCGGCCTGCTGAAGCCCGGGGAAAGGCTCGCCTCCGTCCGCCGCGCGGCGGAGGACCACGGCGTCTCCAAGAACACCATGGCGGAGGCCTATGACCGCCTGATCGCCTCCGGCCATCTGGAGGCGCGGCGCGGCGCGGGCACCTTCGCCGCCGCCGCTGCCCGCTCCGCGCATACGCGCGTGCCCCCCCATCTGGCGGAGGCGATCGACACCGTCTCCCTGCTGCGGGAACAGCTGGAGGCGCAGCACAAGGTCCGGCCGGGCGATGGCCGGCCCCCGCCGGGCTGGATGGAGGGGTCGGAGCTGTCGGCCCAGTTCGCCGGCGGCAAATGGCGGCCCGGCGGCAGCCTGGAGCACGGCTATGGCAGCTCCTGGGGCTTCCTGCCGCTGCGCGAGCGCATCGCCCTGTCGCTGGTGGAGCGCGGCATCTCCTGCGCGCCCGAACAGGTGCTGACGACGATGGGCGCGAACCATGCGCTCGACCTGGTCATCCGCCACATCGCGGAGCCGGGCGACACGGTGCTGGTGGATGATCCCGGCTACTATCCGCTGTTCGGCAAGCTGCAACTGGCACGCCTGCGCGCGGTGGGTGTCCGGCGCCTGCCGGACGGCCCGGACCCGGATGAGTTGTTGGCCCTGCTCGCCAGGCACAGGCCCAAGGCCTTCTTCACCCAGTCCCTGGCGCATAATCCCACGGGGGGCAGCCTCTCCCTGGCCGTGGCGCATCGCGTGTTGGGGGCGGCGGAGCGCCATGGCGTGACGATCGTGGAATGCGATCCCTTTGCCGACATCCTGCCCGCGACCAGCACAAGGCTGGCCGCGCTCGATGGACTGCGGCGGGTGATCAGTATCGGCACCTTCTCGAAAACCCTCTCGGCCTCGCTGCGCGTCGGCTATCTCGCCGCTTCGCCCCCGGTGGTGGCGGCGCTGAACGATGTGAAGATGCTGACGGTCGTCTCGACCTCCACCTATGCCGAAGGCTTCGTCGCCCATCTCATTCAGGGCGGCCACTATCTGCGGCACCTGCGCCGCCTGCGGCGCCGCGTGGAGGCGGCAACCGCCCTGGCCGTCGAGACGCTCGCCAAGGCCGGCTGGCCGGTGCCGCTGCCGCCGGGTGGTGGGCTCTACCTCTGGGTTCCCTTCCCCCAGGGACTGGACGAGGCGGAGATCTGCCACCGCGCCTCGGCGGAGGGCATCTTCCTGGCACCTGGTTCCATCTTCCGACCCGAACCGGACCAGCAGGCGCGTCCCGCCATGATGCGGGTCAACGTCGCCTATGCCAGCGATCCGCGCTTTCTGGCATTCCTGGCGGAGTCGGCGGCCTGGGCAAAAACCCGGCCGCGTTGATCCGCTCAGGCCGGCAGCACCACCCTCGCCCGCAGCCCCCGCGCGGCCCGGTTCTCCAAACTTGCCGAGCCGCCATGCGCCACCGCGACGGAGCGTACCAGCGCGAGGCCCAGTCCGATGCCGCCGGTGGCGCGGTTGCGCGATTTCTCCGTGCGATAGAACGGCTCGAACACCCGCTCCAATTCCTCGGGCGGCAATCCTGGCCCGTTATCCTCGATCTCCACCACCGCGGCGCCATCTTCCCGGGTCAGCCGTACCCGTGCCGCGCCGCCATAGGTCACGGCATTGTCGATCAGATTCGTGAACAGGCTCCGCAGCCCGATATCATCGGCATGCAGCACCACATCGGGGCCTTCCTCCAGGCTGACATTGCGGCCGGTCTCGGCCATGTCGTCGGCGATGCTCGACAGCAGCGAGCGCAGTTCCTGTGGCTGGCGCGGACGCTGTGCATGCGTCGCCTGCACGAAGGACAGCACGGCCGCCAGCATGCCCTGCATCTCGGCGATATCAGCCTCCGCCCGGCTGCGGATCGGCTCCGGCACGCGCTCCAGGCGGAAGGTCAGGCGCGTGAGCGGAATGCGCAGGTCGTGCGCGATCGCGCTCATCATGTTCAGCCGGTCGTCCACATAGCGGCCGAGCCGCCCCTTCATCTCGTTGAAGGCCAGCGCCGCGCCGCGCAGCTCGCGCGGCCCGTCCGGCTCCAGGTCGGGCTCGCGCGGATTGCGGCCCAGACGTTCGGCGGCCTCGGCGAACTGGCGGATCGGCCGCGCCAGCCAGCGCGCGACCAGCCAGGCGCAGGGAATCGCGAAGAGGATGGTGCCCAGCAGCCAGATGGTCGCCAGCGCCACGCGGCTGCGGAAGAGCGAGCCGGAGGGATTGGCCACGCGCCAGCTTCCATCCTCCAGCAGCCGGGCCAGGGTGATGCCGCCGGAGAAGTCCATCGTCGCCATTTCCCGGATGCCCGGATCGTCACCGCCATCGGCGATGCGGCGCGCGGCATAGGCGGTGCCCTTCAGCGCCTGCAGCATGGAGACGAACTGCACGCGCAGATGATCCTCCGGCAGCCCCAGCCGCGCCGCCATCACGTCGCGGATCGGCGCCAGCAGCGGGTCCTGCACGGGCACGTCATGCGCCGGGATGTCGCGCACCTCCACCCCGCGCACGTATCCGCCCTTCGCCAGCGCCTGCTGCATGGTCTCGAAATTCACCGGGCCGAGCGGCACCGGCGGCCAGATCGCGAAAACCGCCAGGTTCAGCAGCTGCACCAGCAGCACGCAGGCGATCACGATGCCGGCGCTGCGGACGACGAGGGGAACGGCCTTGGATGGCAAGGGCATGTCTCCTAGCAGCGCCGGGTGGCGGGGACGAACATATAGCCCTCGCTGCGGATGGTGCGGATCAGCTCGTCGCCGCCGGCGCGCAGCTTGCGCCGCAGCCGGCTGACCTGGACATCGACAGCGCGGTCGAAGGATTCGCTATCGGGTCCGCGCGCGGCATCCAGAAGCTGGTCGCGCGTCAGCACGCGACGTGGGCGTTCGACGAAGGCCTTCAGCATGAACAGCTCGCCATCGGTCAGGTGCACCAGCACGCCGGCGGGGTCGCGCAGCTCATGCGCGCTGAAATCGGCGGTCCAGCCCAGGAAGCTGACGCGATGGGGCCGGAAATCCTCGCCCATGGCGCGCGCGCCGCGGCGCAGCGTGGCGCGGACCACCGCCAGCAGCTCCGCCGGGCTGCTCGGCTTGCCGACGTAATAGTCGGCGCCGGCATTCAGCCCCGCGATGCGGTCGGGCGGCGTGTCCAGCGCCGAGAGCATCACCACCGGCGGATGCGGGCCGCCGGCCAGGCGCTGGCAGGCGGACAGGCCATTCTCCCCGGGCATCAGCACATCCAGCAGAATCAGGTCCACCGCCTCGGCGGCCAGCACGCGCGCCATGCTGCGGGCATCGGGCGCGTCCAGCGTGCGGAAGCCATGGCCGCGCAGGCTCTCCCCGATCACCTCGCGGATGCCCGCATCGTCATCCACCACGAGCACGGTGTGCCTGCCGTCATCCATCGCAGCTGCCTTTGCAGAATGGGGCACCGGATCAGGCGCGGATGTTTCTGGCGGATGTCCGCCAATGCGCCGCAGCACAGCATAGGAGGAAACATCACAGACACGAAGCCGCCCCACGGTCCGCCGCAACACAACCGCTTGGCCGAGGTTTCCGAATGCCGCTCGATACCGCCAACCAACCCGCGCTGCACGATACGACGCCCAGGCCTGAACGGCATGACAGCCCCGGTGCGGGCGACAACCTGCTGTTCTTCAAATCCTGGATGCAGGCGCCGCTGCGCGCCGGCGCCTTCAAGCCGAGCAGCCCCGACCTGGCGCGCGCCATCGCCGCCAGGGTCGACCCCTCCATTCCCGGCCCGGTGATCGAGCTCGGGCCAGGCACCGGCGCCGTCACCCGCGCGCTGGTCGAGCGCGGGGTGGACCCCGCCCGGCTGGTGCTGGTCGAGGCGGACCCGAATTTTTGCGCGCTGCTGCGGGAGCGCTGGCCGCAGGCTAGCGTGTTGCAGGCCGATGCCTGGGACACGCCGGCCCTGCTGCGGGATTTCGACAGGCCTGTCGCGGCTGTGGTGGCCGGGCTGCCGCTGCTGATCCGCCCGCCCTCGCAGCGGCTGCGGCTGGTCATGGGCTGCCTGCGCCAGGCGGTCCGCGGCGCGCCCTTCGTGCAATTCACCTATTTCGTCAGGTCGCCCGTGCCCGCGCCGCGGCCGGGGCTGCGCGCGCATGGCTCCGGCATGATCTGGTGGAACCTGTGGCCGGCGCGGGTCTGGACCTACCGCCTGATGGGCCCGCAGGCCGTCGCAACGTGGTGAGCGGGCTGGATGCGCTGCTGCGCGCGGCGAGCCTGGAGGCGGTGTTCCTCGCCGCCATGATCGAGAAGTTCCTGCCCATCCTGCCCTCCTACGTCCTCTATCCGGCGATCGGCATCGGGGCCGATGACCTGTGGTCGCTGGCAGCGCGCTGCCTGGTGGCCATGGCGGGATCGCTGGGCGGCGCGCTGGCCTGGTACGGGCTCGGCGCCTGGGTGGGGGAGCGGCGGACGCTGTCGCTGGTGACCCGCCATGGCCGCTGGCTGCTGCTCTCGCCGCGTCTCTATGGCCGGCTGATGGCGGATTACCGCCGGCGGCCCGGCTGGCTGACCCTGCTGGGGCAGCTCATCCCCACGGTGCGGATCTTCCAGGCGCTGCCGGCCGGCGTGCTGCGGCTGCCGCTGGTGCCCTTTCTGGCCGCCACCGCGCTGGGGTCACTGGGCTGGATCGTGCTGCTGGCCGGCGCCGGCCATTTGCTGCATCGCCAGGGCTGGACGGCCGGCGAGGCCGGCCTCGCCATTCTGGCCGCGCTGCTGACCACCGAGGGAACGGCCGCGCTGCTCGCCTGGTTCTGGCGCCGGCGTCGCGCATCGCCCGCCCTGCAACCCTGGAGACTGTCATGACCGAACAGCCCCGCCGCGTCACCTTCCGTAACGGCCCGAACGAGATCGTGGGCGCGCTCTGGCTGCCGTCCGAAGGGCAGACGGGAGCCTCGCGTCCGGCCTTGGTTCTCGCCACGCCGGGCAGCAGCGTGAAGGAACAGATCGGCGCCAATTACGGCCGTCGCCTGGCCGCGCGCGGCTATGCGGCGCTGACCTTCGACCCCTCCCACCAGGGCGAGAGCGGCGGCACGCCGCGAGACCTCGAGGATCCGGCGACGCGGATGGAGGATCTGCGCTGCGCGATCGACTTCCTGGTGACGCTGCCCTGCATCGATGCGGATCGGCTCGGCCTGCTCGGCATCTGCGCCGGTGGCGGCTATGCGGTGGGCACGGCGCTGACCGAACGCCGCATCAAGGCCCTCGGCACCGTCGTAGCCAGCGATATTGGCCGCGCCTTCCGCCGGATGCAGGCGGAGGCCGGCACGACCGAGACGCTGCTGGAGGCGATCGGCGCGGCGCGCACGGCGGAGGCACGCGGTGCCGCCCCGCGCCGCGACCCCTGGATCCCCGACAGCCCAGCGGAGGCCGAGGCCGCCGGCCTCCGCGACCCGGCCACGTTGCAGGCAGTAGACTACTACCGCACGCCCCGCGGCCACCATCCGCGTTCCACCAACCGGCTGCTGTTCCGCAGCCACGCCCTGCTGCTGGGCTTCGATGCCTTCCACCTGGTGCCGGATCTGCTGGTGCAGCCGCTTCAGGTGATCATCGGCGGCGTGCCGGGCAGCACCCGGTCCGACGAGGATGGCCGGAGGCTGTGGGCCAGCGCGCCCAACCGGCGCGACCTCGTGGTGATCGAGGGCGCCGGTCACTACGACCTCTACGACAGGCCGGTCTTCGTGGACCAGGCCGTGGCGAGCCTGGACGGCTTCTTCGCCGCCAGCCTCAGCCGAAGCTGAGGCCTGTCAGCTTCCGCGATTCCTCCCACAGCCGGCGCGCCGTCTCCGCATCCAGGGCCTGCTCCGGCACAGCGGCCGGCGCCGGAGGACCGCGCAGCTCGCTGATCCCGCGCGGCCCGTAATAGCCGCCGTCGCGGGCCGCAGGGTCGGTCGCGGCGAAGAGCGTGGGCAGCGCGCCCTGCGCCGCGGGCTGGAACAGGAAGGGCAGAAAGCGGCGGATGAGGCCTGGCAGGCTGCCGCGCCCCGCCCCGTTCGGCAGCAGATCGGTGCGGGAGACGCCGGGATGCGCGGCCAGGCTCTCCACCCCCCAGCGCTGCGCCGCGCTGCGCCGGCTGAATTCCAGCGCGAAGAGCAGGCAGGCGAGCTTCGACTGGGCGTAGGCGGGCATCGGCCTGTAGGCCCGCTCCGCCTGCAGGTCGTCGAAATCGATCGCCCCGCTGCGCGCCGCGATGCTGCTGAGCGTCACCACGCGCGCGCGCCGGCTGCGCCGCAGCAGCGGCAGCAGATGCGCCGTGAGGGCGAAGTGGCCGAGATGGTTGGTGCCGAATTGCAGCTCGAATCCATCCTGCGTCAGGCGGCGCGCCGGCGGCGTCATCACGCCGGCATTGTTGACCAGGATATCCACCCGCTCGGCTTCCCGCGTCAGCGCCGCGCCGAAGGCCGCGACGGAGTCCAGGCTGGCGAGATCGAGCCGGAGGAACTGCGCCTCCGCACCCGGAATCGCGGTGGTGATGGCGGCGACCGCCGCCGCGCCCTTGCCGGGATCGCGGCCGGCGATGACGATGCGCGCGCCGGCCACGGCCAAAGCGAGCGCGGTCTCATAGCCAAGGCCGCCGGTGCCGGTCACCACGGCCAGCCTTCCATGCTGCGGCGGAATGTTCTGGGCCGTCCATCGTGCGGCGGCGGTCGTTGTGGCGGGGCGGCGGTCGGTGTCGTGGGTCTGCGTGGCTGTGGTCATTCTCGGGTCTTTCTCGTTCTGAAAGGGCGTCACGATGCGGCGGGCTCCGGTGGCAGCACGCGCCGTGTCTGCCCCGCGTCGATGGTTTCGGTGACCGCAAGGGGCAGGGCGCGCAGCCGGCGGCCCGTGGCGGCGTGGATCGCATTGGCCAGCGCGGCGGCGACCGGGACGGTGCCGGGCTCGCCGGCGCCGCCGGGCGGCAGGTCGCTGTCGAGGATCTCCACCACCACCTCCGGTGCGTCGCGCAGGCGCAGTGCCGGAAAGTCATGGAAATTGGATTCCACCACCGCGCCGTCCTGGATGGTGATGCGGTTCATCAGCGCCGTGCCGAGGCCGAAGAGCAGCCCGCCCTCCATCTGCGCGGCGACCGAATCGGGATTCACCACGATGCCGACATCGACGGCGCAGAAGACGCGGTCCACGATGAGCTCGCCATCCGCGGCGACCGTCACCTCGACCACCTGCGCTACCACACTCTCGTAGCACTGCTCGATCGCGACCCCACGGCCGCGCCCCGCCGGCAGCGGCACCTCCCAGCCGGACATCGCCGCGACCCGGTCCAGCACCGCTCGGTGGCGCGGGTTGTCGCGCAGCAGGGCGCGCCGATAGGCGAGCGGGTCCTGGCCGGCCGCATGGGCGCATTCGTCGATGAAGCATTCGGAGAAGAAGGTGCCGAAGGAAAAGCCGTTGGAGCGCCAATAGGCGATCGGCAGATGGCTCGGCACGTGATGGCTGCGCAGGCGCCGGGACGGGATGGCGTAATGCGCCTTGTGCAGGCCCTCGACGGTCCAGTAGTCACCCTCCGGGCTGCGCGAGACGCCGAGGTTGCGCGCGACGGTCGATTGCCCGACCGATTGCGCGGCGACCATGGCGTCATAGGCGCGCGGCAGCCCGTCCGGCCCGAGCGCGGCGCGCAGCCTGGCGGCGGCGTGGCTGCGGAACATGCCGCGGCCGATATCCTCCTCCCGCGGCCACATCAGCTTCACCGGGCGGCCGCGATGCCGCGCGGCGAGGAAGGCGGCCTGGGTCACCACATCCATCTCGCTGCGGCGGCCGAAGGCGCCGCCATTCATCGTGACGTGGCAGGTGACCTCGCTGAGTTCCACGCCGGCCCAGCCCGCCCCGCGCTGCACGCCCCAGCGCAGGCTGGTCGGCGACTGGGAGGGCATCCAGGCCTCCGCCGTGCCATCCTCCCGCACCAGCACCGTCGCGTTCATCGGCTCCATGCAGGCATGGGTGACGAAGGGCACCTCGTAGCGGGCCTCGACCAGCCCGGTCGGCTGCGACGGGAAGGCCGCGCCCTGTGCGAGGTGCTGGTGCGGGTCCTCGCCCTCAAGCGCCCGGTGCAGCCGGGCCGTGAGCGCGCGGCCCGAGACCCTGTCCGCCTCCGTGCGCGTCCAGGCCAGTTCGAGCTGTCCGGCGGCCTGCTCAGCCTGCCACCAGGAGGCCGCGACGACGGCCACGCTGCGCCCGTCGATCACCGCGACGTCGAGAACGCCTGGCGCGGCGCGGATCGCTGCCTCGTTGGCGATACGCGCGACCCCCGCCCCATGTACCGGCGCCTGGCGGATGCTGGCATGCAGCAGGCCCGGCAGCGTCACGTCGGCACCGAAGACCGGCGCACCCCGGACTTTTGCGGGTAGATCGAGACGGGGTTGCGACCGGCCGATCAGCCGCCATGCGGCGCGGGGCTTGAGCACCGGCGCGCGCGGCGGCGGCAGCAGCGCGGCGTCCCGCGCCAGCGCCGCATAGGGGATGCTGCGACCGCTCGCCGCGTGATGCACCGCCGCATCGGCCGTGCTGAGCTGCGCCTGCGGCACGCCGAGCCGCGCGGCGCCGGCCGCGAGCAGCATCTGCCGGGCCGCGGCGCCCGCGCTGCGCATCGGGTGCCAGAGCCCGAAGATGGACCCCGAACCACTGGTGACGATCAGCGGCACGGCGGAGATCGCCCGCCGGCCGATCCAGGCCAGGGGCCCACGCGCGTTTTCCGGACGCAGCCCGAGCGGCACCGCCCATTGCGCATAGACGGCGTGCAGCGCGACCGGGTGTTCGACGGAGATGCGCCCGTCGAAGGGAATGTCCAGCTCCTCCGCCACCAGCATGGCGAGGCCGGTGTGGATGCCCTGGCCCATCTCGCTGCGCGGGGCCTGGACCACCACGCGCCCATCGTCGTGGATGGCGAGGAAGGCGTTGAAGACGGCCTGATCGCCGGCGAGGAAGCCGGCGGGCCCATCGACATCGACCGTGGCGAGGTAGCCGGCGCCGGCCACGGCGGCGACGAGCGCCGTGCCGCCGAGGGCCGCGCCGGTGATCAGGATGCTGCGTCGGGAGGGGAGGCGTGCCATGGCGCGGGCCTCAGCCTTCCGCCGGCGCCGCGGCGGCGCGATCCGTGGCCCGCGCCGTGGCGGCGCGATGAATGGCGCGGCGGATGCGCGGATAGGTGCCGCAGCGGCAGATATTCGTGATGGCCGCGTTGATCTCGGCATCGGTCGGATGGGTGGTGCGATCCAGCAGCGCGGTGACCGCGACGAGGAAGCCCGGCTGGCAGAAGCCGCATTGCGGCACCTGCTCCTCGATCCAGGCCTGCTGCACAGGCGAGAGCGTTCCGTCTGCCGCGGCCAGGCCCTCCACCGTGACCACCGAGGCGCCCTGCAAGGTGCCCAACGTCACGAGGCAGGAGGGCGTGGATATGCCGTTCACCAGCACGCGGCAGGCGCCGCATTGCGCGACGCCGCAGCCGTATTTCGCGCCGAGCAGGCCAAGATCCTCGCGCAGCACCCAGAGCAGGGGCGTGTCGTCGCGGCCGGTGATGGTGACGGGCCTGCTGTTGACGATGAGCTGCGTCATGCCGGGCGCCGCCCCTGGCCGGTGGAAAGGCGGGCAGTGGCGTGCAGGGCGTGTGCCTGGGGGCTGTTCATCTTCGGGGTCTCCGGCGTGTTGCGGAGCCCCGAGAATGTCGGCGCTATAATTCTGCCGTATGTCCGGATCCGATGGCCGCCCGCGCCGGCTCCGCTTGCGACCCCGCCTCGCCGCACAGGCGCGCGCGCAAGCCTAGGTTCCGCCGAAACGGCGTACCAACGCGCTGAGGGATTCGTTGCCCAGCCTGCGTCGTGACCCTCTCAGCCACGACGTCGATCGCCTTGCCTGAGGCCGTCCGCCGCGTCCCCGCGCTGACGCTCAGAGCGTGTAGCCGAACTGCCGGTCCGCCTGTCTGGCACCCTCCGGACGTTCCGCGGGACTGCCATGGCCACCGCCGCCCGGCGTCCCCATCAGCACCGTATCGCCCATCGCCAGCACATATTGCCGCTTGGGGTCCACCGCCGCGCCATTGATCCGCAGCATGCCCGGCGCGCCGGGCTCGCCGCCCTCGATGCCGAAGGCCGGGAAGATAGTGCGCTCGGCGAGGAAGGAGACGGCGATGGGGCTCTCGGAGCGGCTCTCGATCAGCACCTCCTGCCCCAGCCCGCCGCGATGCCGCCCGGGGCCGCCGCTGCCGGGGCGCAGACGCTTGTGGTGCACGCGCAGCGGCGCGATGTGCTCGGTGATCTCGACCGGGGTGGAGGAGACGTTGGAGGGCCAGGACAGGCAGGAAATCCCATCGCCCCGCATATTGCCGCCCATGCCGCCATTGAAGAAGAACATATTGGCATAGGGCTTCCCGGCCGCATTCACGCCCGACTGGTTCATGCCCCACATCGGCGATCCGCAGGCCGCCATCACCCGGTCCGGCACCACCTGGCCGAGGCAGCCGAAGACCAGCATCGGCAGGTAATGCCCGATCAGCATGCGCGACCCGCCGGAGGCCGGGAACACCGGGTTGACGATGCAGCCCGCGGGGGCGGTGACGCTGATCGGCCGCCAGGCACCCTCATTGTTCGGCAGCGTGGCGCTGGTGCACACCTTCACGCCGTACATGGTCATCGCATAAGTGTAGCAAAGCGCGCAGTTGATCGCGCGATCCACCTGCGGATCGGTGCCGCTGTAATCGACCGAGATGGAATCGCCCGAGATGGTCAGCGCCATCTTCAGCGTCACCGGCTTGTCCAGCAGCCCGTCGGTCTGCAACTCGCTGCGATAGGTGCCGTCCGGCAGCGCCGCGATGGCGCTGCGCATCGCCGTCTCGCAGCGATCGTGGATCTCGGCCGCCAGGTCGCGCAGATGGGTGAGCGAGGCCTGCTCCATCAGCACCAGCAGCCGTTCCTCCATCAGGTCCAGCGCCACCACCTGCGCCCATAGGTCGCCCATGGTCTGGTCCGGCGTGCGGACATTCTTGCGGATCAGCGCCACCAGCGTGTCGTCCTGCTGCCCCGCGCGCAGCAGCTTCATCGGCGGGATCTGCAGGCCTTCCTCAAACACCTCGCGCGGCTCCGGGCTGCGGATCTTGCCGCCGATATCGGGGGCATGGGCGGTGGAGGCGCTGAAGGCCACCAGCTTGCCGTCGCGGAAGATCGGCTTGGCCACGGTGATGTCCGGCAGATGGCCGGTGCCGAGCCAGAGGTCATTGGTGATCAGCACATCGCCCGGCTGCAACGTCTCCTCCGGGAAGAAGCGGATGAAGTGCTTCACGGTCTCCGGGAGCGTGCCGATGAAGCTCGGGATGCTCTCGGTCGCCTGAACCAGGGACTGGCCGGCGGCATCGGTGACGACGCAGGAGAAGTCGTAGCTTTCGCGCACGAGGGTGGAGAAGCTGGTGCGCACCAGCGCCGCCGCGGCCTCATCCACCAGGGAAATCAGGCGGCGCCACAGCAGCTCGATCTCGACCGCATCGAAGCGGCGCACGGTTTCCGTTTCCATCACGCCAGATGCTCCGCCAGGATCGCGCCATCGGGCAGCACGCGGATGCGCGCGTCGGGACCGACGACGAAGGTGCTTTCATTCTCCTCGAAGACCGCAGGGCCTTCGAGCGTGGTGCCCAGGGGCAAGGCGTAGCGGTCATAGACCGGCGTCTCGATTTCGCCGGCATCGGGGAAATGGACCATGCGCCTGCCCTTCAGCGCGACACCGCCCGTGGTGCCGCCGATCCGCAGCTGGCCGCCGGCGCCTGGCATGGGCGCCGTCACCGCCAGCCGCAGCGCCACGAATTGCGCCGCCGCGCCGGGTGGGGTGCGGCCGAACAGCTGCTTGTAGGCGGCCTCGAAAGCGGCCAGCACGGCGGCCTGGTCCAGCACTTCGGGCAGCGTCACGGTGATTTCCGATCCCTGGCCGACATAGCGCATATCGGCCAGCCGGCGGACGCTGCGGTGCGCCAGATCGGCACCGGTCTCGGCGACGATGGCCAGTGCCTCCTGCTCCAGCGCAGCGAAGGTCGCGTCGATCTCCGCCCAGTCGGCCTGGGCCAGTGGCTGGTTGCGGGAGGCGACGCGGTCGATCCGCGCCGGCGCCATCAGCATGCCTATGGTGCTGCCGGCCCCCGCGCCGGGCGGGCAGACCACGCGCGCGACGCCGAGCTTGCGGGCCACGTTCCAGGCATGCACCGGCGCCGCGCCGCCCGTCGCCAGCAGCGCGTAGTCGCGGGGCACGCGGCCGCGTTCGGCGATGGCGACGCGGGCGGCGCCGGCCATGTTCTCGTTCACCACGTCATGGATGCCAGGTGCCGCGCGCCCGCTGCCAAGGCCAAGCTTTGCCGAAAGTCCCTCCAGCGCCGCGATCGCCGGCGCGGGATCGATCCGCATCGTACCGCCCAGGAAAAAGTCGGGGTTGAGATAGCCGAGCGCCAGGTCGCTGTCGGTGACGGTGGGCTCCGTGCCACCGCGCCCGTAGCAGACCGGCCCCGGCTGCGCACCGGCGCTGTCCGGCCCGACATGCAGCGTGCCGAGTTCGCTCGGCCGCGCGATGGAGCCGCCGCCGGCGCCGATCTCGATCAGCTCCACGGTCGCGATCTGCACCGGCAGGCCGGAGCCGCGCAGGAAGCGCTTGGTGCGCGCGGCCTCAAAACCCCAGGCGACCAGCGGCTCGCCATCGTCCACCAGGGCGAGCTTTGCCGTGGTGCCGCCCATGTCGAAGGCCAGCACGCGGTCCAGCCCGGCATGGCGGCCGAACCAGGCGCCCGCCAGCGCGCCGGCCGCCGGGCCGCTCTCCAGCAGCTGCACGGGCGCGCGCTTGGCCTCCGCCACATGGGTCAGGCCGCCATTCGACAACATCAGGAACAGCCCACCCGGAATGCCGGCGCGCTTCAGCGCCAGTTCCAGCGTGTCGAGATAGGTTTCGGCAATCGGCCGCACATAGGCATTGGCGACGGTGGTCACCGTGCGCGGATATTCGCGGATTTCGGGTGCGATGTCGCAGGACAGCGACAGCGACAGTTGCGGGAAGCGCGCCGCGATGGCCGCCGCCGCCTGCCGCTCATGCACGGGGTTGGCATAGGCATGCAGGAAGCAGATGGCGAGGCTGGTGACGCCCTGCGCCACCAGCTCCGCCACCTCGGCCAGCGCGGCCTCCACATCGAGCGGCACATCGACGCTGCCATCCGGCCCCAGCCTTTCCCGCGCCTCGCGCCGCCAGGGGCGCGGCACCAGGGGCTGCGGCATTTCGAGGAACAGGTCGTAGAGCTCGTATTTCCGCTCCCGCGCGATCTCCAGCACATCGGCGAAGCCGGCGGTGGTGAGCAGGCCGGTCGCGGCGCCTTTGCGTTCGATCAGCGCGTTGGTGAACAGCGTGGTGGCGTGCACCACGCGGCCGATCTGCCCCGCCTGGATGCCGCTGCGGGCGAGCAGCGCTTCCAGCCCGGTGATGGCCCCGCGGGAGGGATCATCGGGCGTCGTGCTTTCCTTCCAGATGGAGGCGCTGCCGTCGGAGGGATCGAGGATGACGAGGTCGGTGAAGGTGCCGCCGATATCGATCCCCAGTGACAGGGAACCGGGCGAGTGCGTTGCAGACATGCGCTTCCTTGGAATGGCGTCGCGAGAAAGAAGAAGGGATTCAGTCGCCGCGGATGTTGTTGGCCTGCACCACCTGGCGCCAGCGCGCGCGGTCCCGCTGGATGCGTTCCTCAAAGGCCGTGCCGAATTCGCCGAGCGGGATCAGCCCGCGCTCGTTCAGCGTCCGCGCCGTCTGCGGATCGGCAACCACCGCGGCGAAGAGTTCGCCGAGCGCCGTGCGGATATGCGGCGGCAGGCCGGCGGGGCCGGCAAGGCCGAACCAGTTGTTGATCTCCATCGAGGGCACGCGCTGGGCCAGCGGCGTCAGTTCCGGCATCAGCGGCGTCGGTTCCTTCGCCGTGACGCCCAGACCCTTCAGGCGGCCGCCCCTGATCTGCTCCGCCACTTCCGCGACATTCGCCACCATCATGTCGACGCGCCCGGCCGAGACATCGAGGGTTGCCGGCGCGCCGCCGCGATAGGGGATATGCGTCATGGTGATACCGGTGGCGCCGCAGAACAGCGCGGCACCGAGATGGTTGATCGAGCCATTGCCGGAGGAGGCATAGGTCGCGGCGCCGTCGCGCGACTTCGCATAGGCGACCAGCCCGTCGATATCGTTGAACGGCGCGTCGGGCCGCACCACCAGCGCCATCGGCGTGCCGGCCAACGCGGAGATGGGCGTCAGTTCGCGATCGAGGTCGAGCGGCACCGGAATGCCGGGGATCGCCGGCAGCACGCTCATCATGCCCATGATGGCGCTGGCGAGCGTCAGGCCATCCGGCGCGGCGCGGGCCGCCGTCTGCGCGGCGATGAAGCCATAGGCGCCGCTGCGCGTCTCGGCAATGATGGTCAGGCCGCGCAGGCGATGCGCGCCCTCCGCCACCACGCGCACCAGGATGTCCACCGCGCCGCCCGGCGGATAGCCGACCAGCACGCGGATGGGCTGCTGCGGTGTCCAGGCGGGCTGGGCGAGCGCCGGCCTGGCCAAGGCGGTGAGGGCGGCGCCGGCAAGGATGGCGCGGCGTGGGTGGCGAATAGAAGGCATCGGCTCATCTCCTGGCAGGATGGGCGCAGCTGGCATGATCTCCCGGCCGCCGGATCCATGCCCGGATGGCTCTGTTACGCTGGGGCGGGATCATGCCTATCCTGCATGGTCCTCCGCGCCGGTACCGGCGGGTCGCCTTGGCTGGGTGGCAGGTTCCGCGCGAAATGGCGGATCGGCAAATGAAACTGCCGCATATCTTCATGCCGGATTGGAATGAACCCCGATGCGCCGCCATGTCCCACCGGTCGCCGCCCTGCAGGCCTTCGAGGCCTGTGCCCGACATCTCAGCGTCTCCCGCGCCGCGGAGGAGCTGCGCCTGACGCAAAGCGCGGTCAGCCGGCAGCTCGCGGGGCTGGAGGATCTGCTGGGGCTGCGGCTGTTCCAGCGCGTGCGGCAGCGCCTGGTCATCACCGCCGCCGGTGCCGCCTATGCGCCGCGCGTGCGCGTCAGCCTGGCACGGCTGGAAGGCGCGACGCTGGAATTGCTGGCGCATCGCGGCGCCGGCGGCACGCTGAACCTCGCCATATCGCCCACCTTCGGCGCCCGCTGGCTGGTGCCGCGCCTGCCGGCTTTCCGGGCCGCGCATCCCGGCGTGATGCTCAATTTCCGCAACTACACCACGCGGCTGCGGCCGCTGGATTTCGCGGCGGAGGATGTCGACGCCGCCATCATGATGTCGGAGACGCCGCCCGAAGGCGTGGTCAGCCACCGGCTGGTGGAGGATGCGCGCCTGCCGGTCTGCGCCGCCGCCCTGGCCGCGCGGCTCCGCGAGCCGGCGGATCTCGCGGGCCATATGCTGATCCAGCAGACCACGCAGCCGCAGGGCTGGGTACGCTGGCTGGCGGAGGCGGGGGTCGAGGGCATCGACGGGCTGCGCGGCCCGCTGTTCCAACACATGGCGATGGTGACGGAGGCGGTGGCCGCCGGGCTCGGCGTGGCCCTGCTGCCGCGCTTCCTGGTCGAGCCGGACATCACCGCCGGCCGGGTGGCGACCCCCTTCGCCCGTGCCCTGGCGGGCGAGGCGGCCTACCGCTTCGCCTATCCCGAGGCGGCGGAGGAGGTGCCGGCCCTGCGGGCCTTCCGCGACTGGCTGCTGGGGCAGGCGCCGGCGGGCTGAGGGACGGGCCATTTTTGGGGCTTGCTGTGTCCATGTATACATGCATTCATAGCGCCATGCGATGGACCACCGACCCACGAGACGAGCTGGAGCGCACCCCCTCCGGCATGACCGCCGCCGAGATGGTGTTCCGGCAATTGCTCGGCGCCATCACCAGCGGCGACCTCGGCGCCGATACGGTGGAGACGGAGGAGCGCCTGGCCGCGCGCTACAAGGTCAGCCGCACGCCGCTGCGCGATGCCGTCAGGCGGCTGGAGCAGTTGCGGCTGCTGATCCGCGAGCCGGGGCGGGGGCTGCGCGTGCCGCCGCTGTCGATGGAGGAGATGCACGACCTGTCGGCGACGCGGGAGGTGCTGGAAGGGCTGCTCGCCGCCTCGGCGGCCGACCGTGTCGCGCGCGGCATGGCGGACCCCGCGCGGCTGCGCGGCATCCATGCCCGGCATATGCGCGTGCTCGGCATCGGTGACGCCGAGCTGACGCTGGCCGTCGGCTTCGACTTTCACGAGGAGCTGCGCCGGCTGAGCGGCAATGCCTCCGCCGCCGCCTGTCATGAACAGGTGCTGCTGGGCTTCGAGCGCTACCGCCACCTCGCCCGCGGCGTGCCGGAACGGCATGGCCGCATCGCCGAGGAGCATACCGAGATCCTGGCCAGCATCGAGGCCGGCCAGGCTGCTTCCGCCGAGACGGCCATGCGGCGCCACATCGCCGCCGGCCGTGCCGTCTATGTCAGCGTGCTGACGGCCACGCTCAAGACCTAAGTCTACCGGGATACCGCCAGGTCGCACGGCTGAACCTGAACGAGGATGAGCCATGTTGCGTCAAATCGTCGCCGCCGCCTTCGCCGTCGCGCTCACCGCGCTGCCGGCCGCCGCCCAGACCCCGCCGGCCTTCCCCGTGAAGCCGGTCCGCATCGTCGTGCCGCTCGCGCCAGGCGGATCGGGGGATGTGCTCGCCCGCCTGATGGCGGAGTATCTCGGTGCGCTGTGGTCGCAGCCCGTGGTGGTGGAGAACCGCCCCGGCGCCGGCGGCAATATAGGCGCCGAATACGTCGCGCGTTCGCCGGGCGATGGCTACACGCTGCTGCTCGGCACGCTGGGCATCCATGGCGCCAGCGCCATCTATCCGCGGCTGAACTACGATCCGGCGAAGGAACTGTCGCCGGTCACCGTGCTCGGCGACCTGCCCAATGTCATCGTGGTGCATCCGGGCGTGCCGGCGCAGACGCTGCAGGAACTGGTCGCGCTGGCGCGCAGCCGGCCCGGGCAGATCAGCTTCGGCTCCGCCGGCAATGGCAGCTCCACGCATCTGGCGGGTGAGCTGTTCATGCTGACCGCCGGCATCCAGATGACGCATGTGCCCTATCGCGGCAGCGCTCCGGCGCTGACCGACCTGGTGGCGGGCAATATCCAGGTGATGTTCGAGAACCTGCCCACCATCCCGCCGCTGGCGCGCGCCCATGCCCTGCGCCCGCTCGCCGTCACATCCCCCGTCCGCGCGCCGGCGATGCCGGATGTGCCGACGGCGGTGGAAGCGGGCGTGGCGGGCTATGTCGCCACCGCCTGGCTCGCTTTGTCCGCCCCGGCCAGCGTGCCGGAGCCGCTGCTGGAACGGCTGAACGCCGATGCCCGCAACGTGCTGGGCACGGCGGCACTGCGCGAGCGGTTGGCCGCGCTCGGCATCACCCCGGTCGGCGGCACGCTCGCCGAATCCCGTGCCTTCTTCGCCAGCGAGACGGTGAAGTGGAACCGGGTGATCGAGACCGCCGGCATCCGGCTCAACTGAGGCTTTCATGACCCAATTCGACCCGGTCACGCTCGAGCTGCTCTGGACCCGTCTCGTCTCCATCGTGGACGAGGCGGGGGCGGCGCTGCTGCGCACCTCCTTCTCCACCATCGTTCGTGAATCGCACGACTTCGCCTGCGTGCTGACCGATGCGCGCGGTCATTCCCTGGTGCAGGCGACGGATGGCGTGCCGTCCTTCCTCTGCACCGTGCCGCGCACCATCGGCCATTTCCTGGCGGAATATCCGCCGGAGACGCTGGAGCAGGGCGATATCCTCATCACCAACGACATCTGGCTCGGCACCGGGCATCTGCCCGATATCACCGTGGCCAAGCCGATCATGCGCGGCGGCCGGCTGTTGGGCTTCGCCGGCTCCGTCGCCCATGCGCCGGATATCGGCGGCCGCATCCGCACCGCCGAATCGCGCGAGGTCTATGAGGAGGGGTTGCAGATCCCGATCATGAAGGTGGTGCGCGCGGGCACCATCGACGACACCTTCGTGCGCTTCCTGCGCAAGAACACCCGCGTGCCGGACCAGGTGATGGGCGATCTCTATGCCCAGTTCACCGCGCTCGACCTGATGGAGCGCCGCCTCTGCGCGCTGCTCGACGAGCATGGCATGGAGACGCTGGAGGCGCTGGCCGATGAGATCCATGGCCGCTCCGAACGCGCCACCCGCGCGGCGATCCGCGCCGTGCCGGATGGCACCTACCATGCGGAGGTGCTGACCGATGGGCTGGACCAGCCGATCCGCCTGCGCCTGGCGCTGCATAAGCAGGGCGAATCGATCCATGCGGATTATGCGGGCACCGACCCGCAGGTGCCGCGCGGCATCAATGTCTGCCTCGCCTATACGCTGGCCTATACCGCCTTTGCGGTGAAGGCGGCGCTCTGCCCGGAGGTGCCGAACAATGAAGGCGCCTTCCGGCCCATCACCGTCGCCGCGCCGCTGGGCTGCATCCTGAACTCCACGCCGCCGGCCGCCGGCGCCAATCGCGCGCTGACCGGGCATTTCATCCCGCCGATGATCCTGGAGGCGCTGGCCAAGGCGCTGCCGGAGCGGGTGATCGCGGGCGTCGGCTCACCGCTCTGGAGCCTGAATTTCGCGGGCGTACGGCCGGATGGCACGCCGATCGCCAATCAGTTTTTCATGAATGGCGGCTACGGGGCCGGTGCGGCGCGCGACGGCGCAAATGTGCTGAGCTGGCCGTCCAATGTCTCCGCCGCGCCGGTCGAGATGATCGAGCAGGGCGCGCCCTTCCGCATCCGCCATCGCCGCCTGCGCGAGGGCACCGGCGGCGCCGGCCGGCATCGCGGCGGCACCGGCCAGGAATGGGCTTTTGAGAGCCGTTCCGCGACCCCCGTCGCCATCACCTTCATGGCCGAGCGCACGCGGGAGGAAGCCGCGGCGCGCGGCCTGGATGGCGGCGGGTCCGGCACGCCGGGCGGCGTGCTGATCGATGGCGTGCTGGTGGACCCCAAGCGCCAGCACATCCTGCAACCGGGCAGCACGGTGGAGCTGCGCACCCCGGGCGGCGGCGGCTTCGGCGACCCGGCGCAGCGGCCGGCCCATCTCATCGAGCAGGACCGCCGCGACGGCCTGGTTCCGGAGGCTTCGGCATGATCGCGCAACGCCACGCGCTGGCCATCGATATCGGCGGCACCTTCACCGATGTGGTGCTGTATGACGCCACCACGGGACGCTTCGCCGCCCATAAGGAACTGACGACGCCGGAGCATCCGGCCCAGGGTGTCGTGACCGGCATCCGGCATCTCTTCGCCGCGGAGGCGGTGGACCCGGCGACCGTGGGCCGCGTGGTGCATGCCACCACGCTGTTCACCAATGCGCTGATCGAGCGGCGTGGCGCCGTCACCGGCCTGATCGCCACCGCCGGCTTCCGCGACACGCTGGAAATCGGCCATGAGCGCAAATACGAGCTCTATGACCTGCACCTGCCGCTGCCGCGCCCGCTGGTCGGCCGCGCCCTGCGGCAGGAGGCGATGGAGCGGCTGGCGCCGGACGGCGCGGTGGAAATCGCGCTCGACCCGGCCAGCGTGCTGGCGGCGGCGGATGCGCTGGTGGCGCAGGGTGTCGAATCCGTCGCGATCTGCTTCCTGCACGCCTATGCCAATCCGGCGCATGAGCGGGAGGCCGCGCGGCTGATCGCGGCGCGGCATCCCGGGCTGATCCTGTCGCTGTCCAGCGATGTCTCGCCGCAGATCCGCGAATTCGAACGCACCTCCACCACCGTCGCCAATGCCTATGTGAAGCCGCTGGCGGAACGCTATCTGAACCGGCTGTCCGACGACCTGGCCGCGCTCGGCATCACCGCGCCGCTGTTCATGATGCTGTCCAACGGCGGGCTGACGCATGTGGAGGAGGCCAAGCGCGTGCCGGTGCAACTGCTGGAAAGCGGGCCGGCTGCCGGTGCGCTCTCCGCCGCCTTCTTCGGCCAGCGATCGGGGCGCGGCGACCTCCTGGCCTTCGACCTCGGCGGCACCACGGCGAAGCTGGCCCTGGTGACCGGCGGCCAGCCGCTGGTGGTGCATCGCTTCGAGGCGGGGCGGGAACGCCGCTTCACCTCCGGCAGCGGGTTGCCGCTGAACATCTCCACCATCGAGCTGATCGAGATCGGCGCCGGCGGCGGCTCCATCGCGGCGCATGATGCGCTCGGCTTGCTCAAGGTCGGGCCGCGCAGTGCGGGCTCCACCCCCGGCCCGGCCTGCTATGGCCGCGGCGGCACCGAGCCGACCGTCACCGACGGCAACCTGCTGCTCGGCTACCTGGATGCCGAAACCTTTGCGGGCGGCACCATGCGGCTCGACACCGCGGCGGCGGATGCGGCAGTGGGCGGCCTGGCGGCGCAATCCGGGCTGGACCGGCTGCGCACCGCCGCCGGCATCCATGCCGTGGTTAATGAGACGATGGCCGCCGCCGCGCGGGTGCATGTGGCGGAGCAGGGCCACGACCCGCGCGACTTCGCGCTGCTCGTCACCGGCGGCGGCGGCCCGCTGCATGGCGCGGAGCTGGCGCGCCGCCTCGGCATCAGCGAGGTGATCTGCCCGCCGGGCGCCGGCGTGGCCTCCGCGCTGGGCCTGCTGCTGGCGCCGGCCCGGGTCGATCGCGTCGCCACCATCTCCCGCCGCCTCGACGGCATGGACTGGGCGATGCTGGAGGAAGGTTTTGCCGCCATGGAGCGGGAGGCGCGAGCGGTCATAGCGGCGACGCTGGGCGCAGATGCCGTCCTCACCCTGCGCCGCAGCGCCGATCTGCGCTTCCTCGGCCAGGGCTATGAGGTGATCACCGATCTGCCGCCCGGCCCCTATGGCGCCGAGGCGGAAGGTGCCATCCGCGCCGCCTTCGAGGCGGGCTACCAGCGCGTCTTCGCCCGCCGCCCGGCCGTCGCGGCGATCGAGCTGATCAATATCCGCGTCTCGGTCACCGGCAGCACCGCCGGCGGCGTGCTGGACCCCAAGGTGCCCAGCACGGCCGAAGGCGATCCGCGCACCGGCACCCGCCAGGCGCATTTCGGCGACCGGCTGGTGGCCGCGCCAGTACTCGACCGGCGGCGACTGGCCGCCGGGTCCGAGATCGCGGGGCCGGCGATCATCGAGGAAGCCATGTCCACCCTGCTGATTCCCCCAGGCGCCCGTGCCAGCGTGGAAGCCGGTGGCAATATCGTCATCCGCCTTGCGCAGGCCGCGCAGACCACCGCCCGCCAGACGGAGACCGTCGCGTGACCCTTCCGCTATCCCATATCCGCGTGCTCGACCTGACCCGCGTGCGCTCCGGCCCCACCTGCGTGCGCCAGCTCGCCGACTGGGGCGCCGACTGCATCAAGATCGAGGCGCCGGACGAGATCGACACCGGCAAGGGCATGGGTGGCGCGCGCAATGGCCCGGACTTCCAGCATGTCCATCGCAACAAGCGTGGCATCACGCTGAACCTGAAGCATCCCGAAGGTCTCGCCGCCTTCCGCCGCATGGTGGCGCAGGCCGATGTGGTGGTGGAGAACTATCGCCCCGATGTGAAGGACCGGCTCGGCATCGGCTATGAGGCGCTGGCGGCGATCAATCCGCGCATCGTGCTCGGCTCCATCTCCGGCTTCGGCCAGGATGGCCCCTATGCCCGCCGCGCCGGCTTCGACCAGATTGCCCAGGGGATGGGCGGGCTGATGAGCGTCACCGGGCTGCCGGGACAGGGGCCTGTGCGCGTCGGCATTCCCGTGGCCGACCTCACCAGCGGCCTGTTCTGCGCCATTGGCATCCTGACCGCGCTGGTGGAGCGCGAGCGCACCGGGCGCGGCCGCTGGGTGCATACCTCGCTGCTGGAGGCGATGGTCGCCATGATGGATTTTCAGGCGACGCGCTGGACCATGGCGGGGCAGGTGCCGGAGCAGACCGGCAACGATCATCCGACGACGGTGCCCACGGGCGTGTTCCACACGGCAGACGGCATCATCAATGTCGCCGCCGGCGGCGACGAGATGTGGCGCCGCATCGTCGAGACGCTGGACATCGCCGAGGAAGCCAAGGCGCCCGAGCTGGCCACCGAGAAGGCGCGCGGGGCGAACCGCGCCAAGGTGAATGCCGTGCTCCAGGCGAAGTTGCTGGGCGACACGGCGGCCAACTGGATCGAGCGGCTGAACAAGGCAGGTGTGCCGACCGGCCCGATCTATTCCATGGACCAGGTCTTTGCCGACCCGCAGGTGCAGCATCTGGGCCTGGCCTTCCCGGTGCAGCATCCGCGCCTGGGCGAGATCAACCTGGTGCGCACGCCGATCCAGATGCCGGGCGTGGCCAATCCGCGCAACCCGACGCCGGATCGCGGCGAGCACACCGACAGCGTGCTGGCCGAGTTCGGCTTCACGCCGGCGGAGATCGCGGCGCTGCGGGCGGAGAAGGCGCTGTGACCAGCCTGATCCGCTTCGAGGTCGACGGCGGCATCGCCCGCCTGACGCTGGACAATCCGCGCCGGCTGAATGCGGTGAATGCCGAGATGTGGCAGGCGCTGCCGGCCTTGCTGGCGCGCGTCGCGGAGGATCGTGCCATCCGGGTGCTGGTCCTGGCCGGCGCCGGGGACCGCGCCTTCTGCACCGGGAACGACATTTCGGAATTCGACACGATCCGTGCCGATCCCACCGCCGCCGCGCGCTACAACGTCTGGCAGCGGGATGTCGCGACGGCATTGCAGGGGCTGGAGAAGCCGATCGTCGCCGCGATCCATGGCTATTGCCTCGGCGCCGGATTCGAATTCGCGCTGATGTCGGATTTCCGGCTTTGCCAGGCGGATACACGCATCGGCATCCCCGCGGTGCGCCTCGGCCTGCCCTACCGCCTGGAGGACATCGTCAAGGTGGTCGATGTGGTCGGTCTGGCGCGGGCGCGGGAGATGGTGCTGCTGGGCCGGCAATATGCCGGGGAGGAGCTGCTCTCGCTTGGCATCGCGCAGCAGATCCTTCCCGACGCACCGGCGCTGGAGGCTGCCGTGGAAAGCCTTGCCCGGGAGTTGGCGGAGAACGCGCCTTTGAGCCTGAAGGCCGCCAAGATCGCCTTTCAGGAGCTCACCCGGCGCGAAGGAGCCGTCGACCTGGCTCGGGTCCAGGCCGCCGAGGATGCCTGCTACGCCAGCGCGGACTACGGCGAGGGGCGCGCTGCGAAACGGGAGAAGCGCAAACCCAGCTTCACGGGCTGACCGCCCCAGCGGTGCGCTGGGGCGGTCGGCGTCACCGCCCGATCAGGCGATCAGGCGAACATCGCCACCGCGCGGATCGGGCTGGCGGTGCCGCCGCGGATGCGCAGGGGGAAGCCGATGAAGGTGAAGCGGCCACGCCCCAGCAGCTTGTCCAGATTCGCGAGGCATTCCATGTGGGTGATGCCCCGCTCGGCGCAGGCCATATGCGCCTGGAAGTTGGGCTCACCCTCCGGCGCCGGGCTGATCGCCTCCACGCCGAACATGCCGATGCCCTGATCCGCCAGCCAATGGATCGCCGGCAGCGACAGGCCCGGGAAGTCATGCGCATAGCCGGGCTTGCCGAGCAGCCGGTCATTGGTGGCCATGTGGATCAGTACCGTGTCGCCCGGGCGGATCGTCTCGCCGGACTTGGCCACCGCCGCCTGCACCTCCTCCAACGTCGCGGCCGTCTTCAGCGGCAGGTGGGACAGGTCGATGCAGAAGGCGGAGGTGTAGAATTTCTCCAGCGGCACCTGGTCGATCGACAGCGCCTCCGGCCGCGGGTCGAAATGCACCGGCGCGTCCACATGGGTGCCGGCATGGTCGCTGAAGGCGATGGACAGCGCCTTGCTGGTGAAGGTGGTATTGCCGGCGCGCTTCGGCTCCGAATGGTCGTTCCACACCGTCATCACCACCGGCGGGTGGGAAGGGTGGGTCTGGGTGCGGTGGAAGATCTCGCGGCTCAGGTCGACGAATTCCATGACAGTTTCCTCTTGAGGGTCAGGTGATGCGAATGCCGGCACGGCGGATCACCGCACGCCAGCGGGCACGATCGGCGGCGACATGGGCGGCAAGCGCGGCGCGCGGCACGGGCAGCGGATCGCAGCCCATCTCGGTCAGGCGGTTGGCCACGGCGGGCAGGGCGACGGTGGCCTCGAAGCCCTCACCGAGCCGCGCCGCGATGGCCTCGGGCGTGTCTGGCGGGGCGAAGAGCGCGTAGTAGAGTACCGCCTCGTAGTCATTGAAGCCTGCCTCGGTCAGCGAGGGCACCTGCGGCAGCCGCGCGTGGCGCGTGGTGGTGGTGACGGCGAGCGGCCGGACGGCGTCGTTCTGGATATGGGGCAGGGCCGTCGGCATGGTATCGATCATCATGTCCACCTGCCCCGCCAGCACGGCGGCCGTCGAGGGCGCCGTGCCGCGGAAGGGAATGTGGTTCAGTGCGATACCGGCATGGGCTTCCAGCAGCATCATCGCCAGATGCCCGCCGGTGCCGATGCCGGCGGTGCCGTAGGTGAGCTGGCCGGGATTGGCCTTTGCCAGGGCGATCAGCTCCGGCACCGAGCGCGCGGCGAGGCTGGGGCGGACATAGAGCACCTGCGCAACATTGCCGACCGAGGCGATGGGCACCATCGTCACCGGGTCGAGCCCGGGATTCTCGCGAATTTCCGGATTGATGGAATGGGTCGACTGGTTGGCCATCAGCACCGTGTAGCCATCCGGCGCGCTGCGCATCACCGCTTCGGTGCCGATGGTGCCGCCGCCGCCGGAGCGGTTCTCGACCACCACATTCTGGTCGAAGGCGGCGCGGGCGGCCTCCGCGACCACGCGAGACATGACGTCGGCGGCGCCGGCAGGGGGAAAGGGCACGATCAGCCGCAGCGGGCGGTTCGGAAAGCTCTGGCCCTGCGCCTGCAGGGGGCCCGCGGCCAGGACCCCGGCGGTTGCCAGCAGACCACGGCGGGTAAGGGTGGTGTGGCGAGCGTCAGACATGATGCGATCTCCCGGTCCGAATGGGCCGAGCGACGGGCTTTCTCCTTCCGAGCGGGGCAGTCGCGGCAGAGTCCACCATGTGGACTTTACACCGCCGCCAGCCCTCGTTGCCGTCTATGCTTGCTGTCAGCCGTACCACCGCGCAATTGGGAGTTCCGTATTGTGGACTCTGATCTGAGACAGGCCGGCGCATCCGCGCCGCCGCGTGATGGTGCGCAGACCATCCACCGCGTCGCGGCGCTGCTGCGGGAGATTGTCGCCGCGCGCGGCCAGGCCGCCTCGCTGGGCGCGCTGGCGGCGGCCACCGGGCTGGCACGGCCCACCGCGCATCGCATGCTGCAGGCCCTGGTCGCCGAGCAGATGCTGGCGCAGGAGGCCTCGGCGCGCAGCTACCGGCCGGGGCCGCTGCTGTATGAACTCGGCCTCGCCGCAGCGCCCAGGCTCGACCTGCGGGCGCTGTGCAGGCCGAGCCTGGAACGGCTGGCGGAGCAGAGCGGCGACAGCGCCTATCTCACCATCCGCAGCGGGGAGGATGCGCTGTGCCTGGATCGCTGCGAGGGCGGCTTTCCGATCAAGGCCCTGCCGCTGGAAATCGGCAACCGGCGGCCGCTCGGCGTCGGCGCCGGGGCGCTCGCGGTGCTGGCCGCGCTGCCGGCGGAGGAGGCCGAGGCCGCGCTGGCCCGGAACGCCGCGCGCTTCCCGCGCTACCGCCTGACCGATGCCCGGGTGCGGGAGGCGTTGGAGCAGGCACGGCGGGACCGCTATTCGGTCAGCACTGGCCGCTTCGTCGCGCGCTATCGCGGTGTGGCCGTGCCGGTGCCACAGCATCGCGGCCTGCCCGCCGCCTCCCTGTCGATCGTGGCCATCTCCGAACGCCTGGCGCCGCCGCGGCTGGAACGGGTGGCGCGGCTGCTGCTGCGGGAGGCGACCGCGCTGGCGGCGCTGCTGGCACGATCCGCCCCGCAGGATGCCGAGGCCCTGGGATGAGGACAGCATGATGACGCCGACCCTGTTTCCCCGCGACACGGCGGCCGGGATGGCCGCCAGGCTGGCTGCCGGCACGGCGACGCCCGAGACGTTGCTGCGGACCTGCCTGGATCGCATCGCTGCGCTGGACAGCACCCTGCATGCCTGGGTGCATCTGGACCCCGAGGGCGCGGCTGTCGCCGCCGCGGCCTCCGCCGCGCGGCACCGTGCCGGCGCGCCGCTGGGGCCGCTGGATGGCGTGCCGGTCAGCGTGAAGGACAATCTGCATGTCGCGGGCATGCCGGCGCGCTGGGGCAGCCGCTTCTTCGCCGATTTCGCGCCGGCGCGGGACGACATCGTGGTGGAGCGGCTGCGGGCCGCCGGCGCGGTGATTCTGGGGAAGACCAGCACGCCCGAATTCGCCTTGTCAGGGCGCTGCTTCAGCCCCCTGACCGGCCATACACGCAATCCGCTGAACCCGGCATTGACGCCGGGCGGGTCGAGCGGTGGGGCCGCGGCGGCCGTCGCAGCCGGCATGGTGCCGCTGGCGGTGGCAACCGATGCGGGCGGCTCCACCCGTCTGCCGGCGAGCTATACCGGGCTGGTCGGGTTGCGGCCTTCCAACGGGCGGATCGCGCGGCGCCATGGCTTTCCGCCGATGGCGCTGGACTTTCAGGCGGTGGGGCTGATCGCGGCGACACTGGCGGATCTGCGGCTGCTCTATGCGGCGGTGACGGGGCCGGATGCACGCGACCCGACCTCCCAGCGCCTGCCACCCGAGGAAACGGTCGGGCCAGGCCGGCGCCTGCGGGTTGGCTGGTGCGCCGCGATCGAAGGGGAGCTGGTGGACCCCGCAGTCCGCGAAGCGGTTGCGCAAGCCGCGGCATGCCTCGCGGCGGAGGGCTGCGATGTGGCGCCCTGCGCCATCCCCTATGACCTGGCGGAGCTGCGCGCCATCTGGGGCGTGCTGACGGCGGCGGGCGTCGCGCGCATGGCCGCACGCTTGCCGGAGCGCTGGGAGGCGGAAGCGAGTGACTCCCTGAAGCCCATGGCGGTGCGCGGCGCGACCATGCCCGCGGTGGAATATGTCGAGGCGTTGGACCGGCTGGCGACGTTCCGCGCCGATGTGTCGGCGCGCTGGGGCGCCTATGACGTGTTGCTGCTGCCAAGCGCGGCGGCGCCCGCCTGGCCCGTCGAGCAGGAATACCCAGCCGTGATCGACGGCAAGCCCGGCCATGCGCGCGCCCAGAATGTCTTCGCGACCTGGGTCAATGCCATGGGCTGGCCGGGGCTGACGGTCCCCGGCCAGCCGCACCCGGATGGCCGGCCGATCGGTGTGCAACTGGTCAGTAGCTATGGCGGGGAAGCGCTGCTGTTCGAACTGGCACGGCGACTGGGAGCCTGATGATCGGCGATGCACAGGCAGGCGGCCAGACATGTGGTCGAGCCAGGGCAACCGCGATGCTTTCGGCCGGGCTATTCCTTCTCGATGCCCGCCATCTGGACCACACGGCCCCAGCGTTCGCGATCCTCGGTCAGCATCCGGTCCATATCCTCCGGTGTGCCGCCGAGCGGCTCGGAGCCCCAGGAGGCCAGGCGCTCCTGGGCGGCGGGCAGCTTGATGATACGGTCGATCTCCATCGCCAGGCGGCGGCGGATCGGCATGGGCGTCCCGACGGGCGCGGCAAAGCCCATCCAGGCACTGGCCTCGTAGCCCGGCAGTCCGGCCTCCGCCATCGTCGGCACATCGGGAAGCAGGGAGAAGCGGCGCGTGGTGCCGACGGCGAGGGGACGCAGACGGCCGGTGCGAAAATCCTCGAGGAAGGACGGCACCTGCTCGATGACCAGCTGAATACGCCCAGCCAGTAGATCAGTCCTCGCCGGCGCACCGCCACGGTACTGCACCATCTCCAGTTCCAGCCCGCCGGCCATGGCGCGGAACAGTTCCACCGTCAGGCGGGACGCCATGCCGGAGGTGGCGAAGTTGATGGTGCCGGGGCGCGCACGGGCCAGCGCGATGAACTCCTGCACCGTGGTAACCGGCAGCGATGCCGGCACCGCCATGACATAGGGGATATTGGCCACCATGCAGACGCCGCAGAAGTCGCGCGCCGGGTCATAGGGAAGCGCGCGGTAGACATGCCCGTTGACCGCCATGGGCCCGGGGCTGCCGGCAAGCAGCGTGTAGCCATCGGGCGGCGACTTGGCGACGGCATCGGCACCGATCACGCCGAAGGCCCCGGCGCGGTTCTCCACCACCACCTGCTGCCCGAGCGGCGCGCCCAGATTGTCGGCAACCAGTCGGGTCATCAGGTCGGTTCCGCCACCCGGCGCGAAAGGCACGATCACCCGGATCGATCGGGCCGGCCAGGCGGCCTGGGCATCGGCGGTGCGGGCCAGGCTTCCGGCGCCGAGTGCGGCGGCGAGGCCCAGTGCATGGCGGCGTGTGGCGAAGGTCATGGGGCAAGGCTCCGGCATGGGGCGGGGCCGGTCATTGCCGGCGACATTGGCTGTGGCTGGCGCCCTCTGGGGAAATACCACAGGATTTGAATTCAGTTTGCAATGCCCAACTCCCGTGACCCGGGAAGCTGAAGCCAGCGCCGGATGCCGCAGGGGCGACAAAGTGCCGCGGAAGCGACACGCAGGTGCTCTCTCAGCGCCCGCGCAGAGATCGAAGCAGCCGAGCCCCGGCATCGTGGACATGCAGGCGCAGCAGAAGGCCCAGCCGGTCGCCATCCCCCTCCCGCAACGCGGCCAGGATGGCGCGGTGCTCGTTGTTGACCTGGTCCCGGCTGTTGGCGATCTGCCCGCCCAGACGGATATAGCGTTCCACCCGGTTACCGAGCGTGCCGAGCAACTCGCCCATCACGCGGCGTCCGCTGGCGGCGTGGATGCGGTCATGGAAATGCCGGTTGTGCTCGGCGAAGGCGTGCCCGCCCTCGAGTGTCCCGGCCGGCAGCGCCTCGATCGCCGCGAGATGCGCCTCCAGGGCGGCCAGGTCCTCCGCGCTGCGGCGCTGCGCCGCCGCCTGGCCGATGCGTTCCTCGAACAGCGCGCGGATCTCGAAGATTTCCGCGATGTCCTGCGGGTCAAGCGCGGCCACGACATAGCCGCGCCGCGGGCGCGATTGCGCCAGCCCCTCGGTTTCGAGCTGCTTCAGGGCCTCGCGCACCGGCGGGCGGCTGACGCCGAGGCGGATCGCCACATCCTCCTGCCGCAGCAGCGCATCCGGCTGGATCGCACCGGACAGGATGGCTTCGCGCAGTTGTGCGGCCACGAAGGCCGGGAGGCTCGGATAGGCCTCATGCGCGCCCGGGCCGGGCTCCGGGAGGTTGAGGTAAGGGGATCGGGTCATCGCATTATTGAATTCAAAAATGCTGGACACAGCCCCGCGACGCAAGCAGTTTTGTGCCAATGCCGTCGACCGGAGCCGCCCATGCCGATGATCCTCGCCGCCAATGCCAATGCCCAAGGCAGCCATGTTGGCGAATGGCGCCATCCTGATGCCTGGGACCGGCCGGCCGCCAATATCGCCAACGCCGTCCGCCTCGCCCAGATCGCCGAGGCTGGCAAGCTCGACCTCCTTTTCCTCGCGGACGGCAATGGCGTCCGGCAGATGGACAAGCCGGACCTCTTCGCCGCCACCTCGCCCTCCGACCGCCCCGGCGTCCTCGAGCCTGTCACCCTGCTCTCCGCGCTCGCCATGGTCACGCAACATGTCGGCCTCGTCGCCACCACGACCACGACCTACGATGAGCCCTACCATGTCGCGCGACGATTCGCCTCGCTCGACCATATCAGTGGTGGCCGCGCCGGCTGGAATCTCGTCACGACCTCCAATCCAGGCGATGCGCTGAATTTCAGCCATGCGGAGCATGTTGCCCGCGACCAGCGCTACGAGCGCGCCAACGAGTTCGCCGATGTGGTCAAGGGGCTTTGGGATTCCTGGGGCGACGATGCCTTTCCGCAGGACAAGGCGAGCGGCCGCTTCCTCGACCCGACACGGGTCGATGTGCTCGGCCATAAGGGAAAGCACTTCAGGGTGGAGGGCCCGCTGAACGCGCCGCGGCCACCGCAGGGTCACCCGGTCGTCTTCTCCGCCGGACAGTCGGAGGCGGGCAAGGATCTCGCGGCGCGGCATGCCGACTGCGTTTTCGCGATCGAGGCGACGCTGCCCGCCGCGCAGGCGCTTTATGCGGATCTGAAGGGACGCCTTGCGGCATTCGGTCGGCAGCCGGACGACCTCAAGATCCTGAGCGGCGTGACCATTTTCGTGGCCGAGACGGCGCAGGAAGCCGATGATCTGGCAGGGCAGCTTGACGACCTCGTGCCGCCGGCGGTCGGCGTCGACTACCTGTCGAAAATGCTCGGCCGCAGCATGAAGGACTATCCGCTTGACGGCCCGATGCCGGCCTTCGAGGAGGAGCATGTCGGCCATACCGGCATCGGCCGGGCCATCGTGGCCGTCGCCCGGGAACAGTCCCTCACGGTGCGCCAGACCTACAAGCGAATCCTGCCGCAGATGGCGGGCAACATGTTCAAGGGTGATGCGGTTCAGGTCGCTGACGTGATGGAGGAATGGTATCGGGGAAAAGGCTGCGACGGCTTCATGATCGCGGCGCCTGTCGTGCCCACCGGCCTCGAGCGCTTCACCCGCCTGGTGGTGCCGGAACTGCAGCGCCGCGGGCTGTTCCGCCGCGACTATGAGGGCCTCACGCTGCGGGAGAATCTTGGCCTGAAGCGCCCCAAGGACCGCTTTGGCCGCTGAGCACCCCTCCGCGAATGATAGCCTTCCAGGCTGACTGCCGGCGACCAGGCGAACATCCGCCGCATCGGGCCGGCATCGTCGTTAAAGCTGGCCGCGGACATCGCCCCCGCACCCTGCTGTAGGGCCTCACCGTCCGGTCCGTGCTGGACGGTGAGGGGCGTGAGACCGCTATGTCCGGCCTCTAGGCATGGCTTAGCCACTCAGCGTCAGCGCACGCCACCTGCGATGCATGCCGGATGGCACGACGCCAGTCAGCGCATCAGCGCGTTCCGTTGAGCAAGGTCCCCCCGGTGCCTCATGACCTGCCTGCGCGGGCGGCCGGGGAGCGCAACTTCCGACAATGCAGCATGGGGTCCGCGGATCATCCTTCGGCACGTCATCGTCGAAGGGCTCCGTCATGCACGACACTCCCTACATCGCGCGCGAAACCGCCCTGCTCTTCATAGATCCCTACAACGACTTCCTCTCGGAAGGCGGCAAGATGTGGCCCCTCGTGAAGTCGGTGGCGGAGGAGATCGGGCTGCTGGACAATCTGCGCAGCATCCTCGCCGCCGTGCGCAGCGTCGGCATCCAGGTCTTCATCGTTCCGCATCACCGCGCGGAGCCCGGCGACTTCGCATGCTGGCACCATGCGACGCCGTACCAGAAGCAGGCCGCCGCAGTGCAGGTCTTTGCGCGCGGCGAGTGGGGCGGCGAATGGCACCCCGAATTCGCGCCGCAGCCGGGTGATGTCGTCGTCCAGGAGCACTGGGGCAGCAGCGGCTTTGCGAATACCGACCTCGACATGCAGCTGAAGCAGCATGGCATCCGCAAGCTGATCCTGATCGGCCTGCTGGCCAACACCTGCATCGAGACGACGGCCAAGTTCGGCGTCGAACTCGGCTACCACGTCACACTGGTCCGCGACGCGACAGCCGCCTTCAGCCAGGACCGTATGCATGCGGCGCACGAGCTGAACGGCCCGACCTATGCCCATGCCATTCTCACCACCGCGGATCTTCTGGCGCAGTTGCCGCCCGTCGCGATGGCCGCCTGACCCCGATCTGGATGAGGAGAGAGCAGATGGACACGATCATGCCAGTCAGCGCCGCCGTGCATGCCGCCAATCAGTTCGTCGAGGTGAAGGGCCGCAGGCTGGCCTATCGCTCGATCGGACAGGGAACGCCGATTCTTCTTTGTGCCCGCTATCGAGGCAACATGGACATCTGGGATCCTGCCTTTCTGGACGCCCTGGTGGCGAATGGCCTGCGGGTGATCACCTTCGACTATACCGGCCTTGGCCTGTCTACCGGCACGCCGACCTATGATCCGCCGGCGCTCGCGCAGGATGCCGGCGATCTCATCGAGGCACTCGGCCTCGACAAGGTCGTGATCAGCGGCTGGTCACTCGGCGGCATGGCGGCGCAGCTGGCGATGGCGATGTTCCCGGACCGCATCAGCCACGCGGTACTGATCGGCACGACGCCGCCGGGCCCGCTGGTGAAGGCCGGTGAACAGCTGTTCTACGACACCGCGACGAAGCCGGATTACACGCTGGAAGATGAAACCATCCTGTTCTTCGAGCCGGCCTCCGCTGGCAGCCGCGACGCCGCGCGGCAGTCGGTGCAGCGGATCGCCAGCCGGGTTTCCGGGCGCAGCATCCCGGTGCCGCAGCCCTGGGCCAAGGCCGCCCTTGCCCGGGAGCCCGCAAACCCGATCTTCCCGGTCGACAGCCTGCTGGAGATGTTGAAGACGACCACGATCCCGGTCCTGCATATCGGCGGCGACCACGACATCGTCTTCCCGATCGAGAACTGGTACGCGCTGAACCAGCAACTGCCGACGTTGCAACTGCTGACCTTCCCGCGCAGCGGCCATGGGCCGCACCACCAGTACCCTGAGGCGACAGCCGATTACATCGCGAGCTTCATCCGAACCACCGCCTGAGAGGCGGCGCGAGCCTCGTCCGGCCGCGCCTATACATTGGTATGATTGCAACAACCCTGCCCGTCCGCCTCCAATGGATGCTGACAGGGGCAATGGGCCATGTTGCTGCAGGCATCGGTGGCCGATCCAGGGATCGGTCCGCAAGCTGGACGCGACGCGCCGGAGCCGGGCCGCGGGCCTGCCGTCCTGCGCTTCGACGCCTTCGAGCTGCTGGTGGCGGGCAAGCTGCTGACTGAGCACGGACGCCCGCTGCGCCTTGGCAACCGCGCCTTCGATATCCTGCGGCTGCTGGCCGAACGCGCGGGCGAGGTGGTGAGCCACCAGGAGATCCGCCGCCACGTCTGGCAGGGCGTCTATGTCGAGGATGCCAATCTGCGGGTCCACATCGCTGGCCTTCGCAAGGTGCTCGGCGATGGCCAGGGAGATCGGCGCTTCATCCTCAACCTGCCCGGCCAGGGCTACAGCTTCGTGGCGCCGGTTGTGGCCATCGCGGCCGCCGAGCTGGACAAGGTGCCCGACGCGGCGCCCCCCCCGGCCGCACCGCCCCCAGGCCCGGCGCGGCTGCCGCTGCTGCTGACCCGGCTGGTCGGGCGTGAGGCAGAGCTGGCGTCCATCGCGAGCCTTCTGGGGCAGCGGCGGCTGGTGACGCTGGTCGGGCCGGGCGGCATCGGCAAGACCTCCCTCGCGCTGGCGGCCGGCTGGGCCATGGTCGATGGCGGGATGCGCGACCTGTGCTTTGTCGACCTGGCGCCACTGGCCGATCCGGCGCTGGTGCCCTCCGCCGTCGCCTCCGCCCTCGGGCTTTCGGTACCGTCGCAGGCACCGCTCGCGGGTCTCGTCGGCGCGCTCGGCCAACGCCGGCTGTTGATCCTGCTGGACAATTGCGAACACCTGATCGATGCCGCGGCCGGCTTGGCCGAGGCCCTGCTGCGCGGCGCGCCTGGGCTGCGGATCTTGGCCACCAGCCGGGAGCCGCTGCTGGCGGAGGGCGAATGGGTGCACCGGGTCGATGCGCTCGGCCTGCCGCCGGAGGCGGATGGGGCGGCGGCGGAAGAGCTCCTTCTTTTCCCCTCCGTGCAGCTTTTCGTCGAACGCGCCACGGCGCATCGCGACAGCTTCCGGCCGACCGAAGCCGCCGCGCAACTGATTGCCACTATCTGCCGGCAGCTGGACGGCATCCCGCTCGCCATCGAGCTTGCCGCCGCGCAGCTCGGCATGCTGAGCGTGCAGGAATTGTCGGAGCGGCTGAAGGACCGGCTGAGCCTACTGGCCCGTGGGCGCCGCACCGCGCTGCCGCGCCAGCAGACGCTTCGTGCGACGCTGGACTGGAGCCACGGCCTCCTTTCCGAGGCAGAGCGCCAGGTGCTGCACCGCCTGGCCATCTTCGCCGGCGGCTTCACGCTGGATGCCGCCATCGCCGTGGTGCCGGAGGCGGCGGACCGCGACGACATCGTCGACCAGATCGCGCGTCTGGCCTCCAAATCCCTGCTGGCGGTCGACCTCGGCGGCGACACGGTGCGTTACCGCCTGCTGCACACGACGCGCGCTTATGCGCTGGATCGGCTGGGGGATGGACCGGAGGTGGCGGCCCTCGCCCGCCGCCACGCCACCTATTGCGAGACGCTGATGCGCGGCGCGGCGCAGGCCTGGAAGGACCAGCCGGCTGCGCAGTGGCGGGAGACCTATTGCCGCAGCATCGATGACCTGCGGCTCGCCCTGGACTGGGCCTTCGGGGCGGAGGGCGATGCGGGACTTGGCTGCCGGCTGACCGCCAGCTCCGCGCCAGTCTGGTTCCAGCTGGCGCTGGTCGACGAATACCGGGAGCGGCTGGAGCGCGCGCTAGCGCTGGGCGGGGCGGCGCTGGCGGAGGAGCCGGCGCTGGCCGCGCGGATCCATCTCGCGCTCGGTACCGCGCGCTACAACACGGATGGGCCAGGACCCGGCATGCTGCTGGCCTATACGCGGGCGGCGGAGCTCGCCGCAGCGCAGCCCGATGCTTCCCTGCGGGTCCAGGCAGCCTGGGGCCTCGGCGGCTACCACTGCGTCACCGGCGACTACGCCGCCTCGCTCGCCTATTGCCGCCGCATCGGGACGCTGGCCGGGTCGGGCGGAGGGGAGGAGGCGCACGCGCTGCATGACCGGGTCATGGCCTGGGGCCTGCATCTGGTTGGGCAGCATGAGGAGGCCCGCCGGCACGCCGAGCAGGCGATGGCCTGGCGTGCGCCGTCGCTGCGCAGCGCGCATGGCAATTTCCTGCAATACGACCACCAGGTCGCCGTCCGCTCGCACCTCGCGCGCATCCTCTGGATCCAGGGCCGCGCGGACCAGGCGGGGCAGATGGTGGAGGAAGCGCTCACCCTGGCTGAGCAGCTGGAATACCCGCCGCCGATGTGCCACCTGCTGGTCGCTGCCGCCTGCCCGCTGGCCATCTGGAACGGCGACATCGCCGGGGCGAAGACGCTGGTCGCCAGGCTCCACCGGCTGTCCTCCAACCTGTCCTTCGAATACTGGCGATCCTGGGTCACCTGCTACGAGACGGCGATTGCGCTGCATGAGGGCGAGGCTGGGATCGACCTCCGCGACACGTCGGCCGGGCCGTTCCACCGCGACATCCTCGCCACCCTGCATGTCGGGTTCGTCGATGACCTGGCCCTGGCGCGGGCCGAGGCCGGCCAGGCTGGCTGGTGCGCCCCCGAAATCCTGCGGGGACAGGGCGAGGCCCTGCTGCGCCGGGCGGATGCCGGGCGCCATGCGGCGACGGCCGAGGCCCTGTTCCGGCGCGCGCTGGAACAGGCGCGGGAGAGTGGCGCACTCGCCTGGGAGCTGCGCGCCGCGAACAGCCTGGCGCGGCTGCGGCCGGATGCGCGGCACGCCATCCTGGCACCGCTTCTGACCCGCTTTGCCGAAGCCCAGGGCACCGCGGACTGGCAGGCAGCCTCCGCATTGCTCGCCAGCCGCGCCTGAAGCCCCGCCACGGCGATAAAGGTCAATCGTCGGCGCCTTGCAGCGCCCAGTCTGCGCGGGCGGCGGCATCAGGCCGAGGCGCGGTCCAGGGGGCGCTGAATGAAGACCTATGCAAGCGCCGTGTGGCGGGGCGGCATCGAGAACGGCGCGGGCACCCTGTCGACCCGGAGTGGCGCCATGGTGAACCATGCCTTCAGCCTGGCCAGCCGGATGGGCGGCAGGCTGGGCACGAACCCCGAGGAGATGATCGCGGCCGCCCACGCCATCAGCTTTTCCATGACGCTGGCCGGCTTGCTGGCCGAGGCCGGCTTCATCGCGGCGCGGATGGATACCACCGTTGAGGTGACGCTGACCGGCTCCTCCGGCCGCTTCATCATCGGCGCGCTCCGCCTGACGCTGGAGGCCCGAATCCCGCTGCTGGAGGATGGCGCCTTCCAGGCGCTCGCGGCACGTGCCCAGGCGACCTGCCCGGTCGCCAATCTGTGCCGGGTGAAGGCCCTGCTGGAGGCGACCCTGCTCGGCTGAGCATGCCGACGCGGGGTCTTCGGTTCTGCAAGGATCAAGCACCGCCACGTGGCCACCCGGCCACGTGGCGGAAAGGCGATGTCAGTGGACCAGCGAGCGGTCGATCATGTGGATGACGCCGTTGGAGCAGGGGATGTCGCCGCGCACCACAGTGGCCACCGCCCCGTTGGTGGCGCGCAGCGTGACCTTGCCGCCCGCATTCGTCACCTCGATCGTGTTCCCCGCGCGGGTTCGCGCCGGCATGGTCAGCCCCGGCTCCAGCGCCACGGAGGTGTAGCGCCCCTCCAGGATATGCGCATTGACGGCGGCCGGGGCGAGAACCGGGTCCGCCGTGCCGCCCTCGCCCGGGGCGCCCATCGGGAACAGCACGTTGATCAGCGCCGGCGTGACCTCCGACACTGCCGCATTGGTGGGCACGAAGATGGTGAAGGGACCGACCTGGCGCAGATCCTCGACCAGGTGGCTGCGGCTGACCACGCCGACGAAGCGCGACGCGTCGGGCAGGCCCGCCAGGGTGTCGATGCAGTTGCGGCTCTGCGCCTGCGCGGCGTTGCCGCCGAGGCCGGTGATGACGGCGACGCCGGCAACGAGGGCGGCGCGCTGGATCAGCTGCGGGATCTTCATGGTGGAAGCCTTCCATCTCGGATGAGGGCGATGGCGAAGTGCCAGCGCCGTGCTGTGGGTTCGCCATGTCCCGCCGGTTGCCGACGCCCTGCGTTGTCACCAGGGTCGCCGGTCCCGCGAAGCACATCGCTCGTGCATCCTGGGCCGCTTCACTTCGATCCGATTGAAGCAGGATCGCGTGTTTGTCGATTCCCACCGTCGCCGAGCGGGGCCATCGTGGCCGCGTAACTGGGCCGAAACGCCGTGGGGGGGGGGGGGGGGGGGGGGGCGGGGGGGG